>CAZSKP010000007.1:58116-149538 GCA_964607485.1 uncultured bacterium
ATGGAGAAGTTCCTGCGCAGGCTCGTGCCCGAGGCGAGGATGGGAGTCGCCCACGGCCAGATGCCCGAACGCGAGCTCCAGTCGGTGATGGCGCGTTTCCTCGAAGGACAGATAGACGTGCTCGTGTGCACGACCATCATCGAGTCCGGGCTGGACATCCCCAACGTGAACACGATGCTCATCGACCGGGCGGACAAGTTTGGGCTGGCCGACCTGTATCAACTGCGCGGGCGCGTGGGCCGCTACAAACACCGCGCGTACGCGTACCTGCTGATTCCCAGCCGCAAGGCGCTCAGCGAGGTGGCCCAGAAGAGGCTCAAGGCGATAGAGGAGTTCTCCGAGCTGGGCTCGGGCTTCAAGATAGCGCTTCGCGACCTCGAACTCAGGGGAGCGGGCAACATATTGGGGGCGGAACAGCACGGCGACATCGCGGCGGTCGGGTTCGAGATGTATTGCCAGCTTCTGGAAGAGGCCGTCTCTGAGCTCAAGGGGCAGAAGCCGGAGAAACTGCTGTTGCCGACGGCGGAGTTCGACGTGGACAGCTTCATCCCCGACGACTACGTCGCCTCACCCGCGCAGAAGCTTTCGTTGTACAAGAAAATCGGTCTCGCAACGAGCGGAGAAGACATAGACCTCATCGAGGAGGAAATGGAAGACCGCTACGGCCCCATTCCTCCCGAGGCGGAAACCCTTCTCAAGACGGCGCGCCTGCGAGTGGTCGGCGCGGTGGCGGGGCTCGAATTCATCGGCAAGCTGGGCAAGAACATCCTGTTCCGGCCGGCGCCGCAAAAGGGATTCACCTCGAGCGAACTGGCCGGCCTGTCGAAGGACTTCGGCAAGAAGCTCATGATGCAAACCGACGGCGGCGTCAAACTGCTCATGCCCGTTGCCGACGCCGTGACGAGCGCCGTGATCGACCAGGCGACCGAGGTCGTTCGCCGTATCGCACGGATGAGAGAGACCGGCTGAGATTCTCGGCCCGCGACGGGGGCAGTGAATCTGTCCGACGGTTGTGATAATAGGGCATTTGTTGTCGTATTCAGGTCTTTGTAGGGGCGGTTCGCGAACCGCCCCTACACTTTCACCGTTTCGCATCCCGTTGACCATTCACGCGTCAGGGTTTTGAAAAAACTCAATCCGTCGTGATATAATCCCCCGAGCCAGGACCGAGACAAGCAGGTCCGGCCACATCGCGGGCATAGTGAGGAACAATGAGGATTATCCTTTACACCGGCAAGGGCGGCGTGGGCAAGACGACAATCTCGGCCGCCACCGCCGTGCGCTGCGCCGAACTGGGTCATAAGACCATCGTAATGAGCACCGACCCGGCGCACAGCCTCGCCGATTCGCTCGACTGCAAGATAGGCGTCAAGCCGAAGAGGATGAACGAGAACCTCATGGCCGAAGAGATAAACGTGCATGAGGAGCTGAAAAAGAACTGGGGCCGCATCCAGACGTACATAAAGAAGTTTCTCAAGAGCCGCGGCTTTGAGGACCTCATGGCGGAGGAGTTCGCCGTCTTCCCGGGCATGGAGGAGCTGTTCAGCCTGTTGAAGCTGAGAGATTACGCCGAGCACGAAGCGTACGAAGTCGCGATAATCGACTGCGCCCCCACGGCGAGCACCGTCCGCATGCTGAGCGTGCCCGACGTGATACGCTGGTACATGGACCGCTTCTTCGACATCGAACGCCGCATCGTGAAAACGGTGAGGCCCATCGCGGAGCGCATCACGAAAGTGCCCTTCCCCACCGACGACGTGTACGATTCGGTCGAGGATTTGTTTCACAAGGTGGAGGGGATGAAGGGGATACTGACCGACTCGAAGAAGGCGTCCATCCGGCTCGTGTTCAACCCCGAGAAGATGGTCATCAAGGAGTCGCAGCGCGCGTACAGCTACCTGAACCTTTTCGGCTTCACCGTCGATGCCGTCATAGCGAACCGCATCTATCCCGATGAGATAGACGACGCCTATTTCGACCGCTGGCGGACGGCGCAGACGAAGTATCTCGAACAGGCGAAGGCCGTGTTCGAGCCGCTCCCGATATTCGCGGGCAAGCTGTTCGACCGCGAGATGGTCGGCCTGAAGCTGCTCCACGCGCTCGCGGACAACATCTTCGGCGACACCGACCCGGCACAGGTGTTCTACAGCGAGCCCCCGATAAAGATCAAACAGGTGGACGGACGGTATAAGATGTCGATACACCTGCCGGGCACCCAGAAGAAGGACCTCAACATCTGGTTTGCGGGAGAGGAGCTCATCGTCGAGGTCGGCAGCTACCGCCGCAACATCCTGCTCCCTCGAAGCCTGGCACAGACGGAGATCGTCGAGGCCAAATTCGAGGGTGACGACCTCAACATAATCTTCGGGAAATAAGCCCCATGACCCCAAAGCGCCCCGTCGCAGGCGACGGATTCATCCAGGACCTCCTGCCGTTGGTGAAGAACGGCTTCGTGATCCTCCGCTCGATTCTCGACATACTGATAGAACGAATCGAGGAGGCGGAGAAGGAGCGGCAGGTCGATATTCGGAAGGAGACCTACGCGTCGATAGTGGACGCGCTCGAGGCCGAGGTCGAGAACGTGCGCAGCAAGGAAGCCGACACCCCGCTGGGCGATACGAAGATAGAGGTGCTCGAGGCGGTCATCTCCGTCCTCTTGAGCGAAATGGAAGAGCTTGAAGCGAGGGGCCGGAAGAAGGGGAAGCGCCCGCACAAAGTGAAAATAGAATAGGACCAACCTGTTGTCCGAAGGAGGTTCCTCTCGACAGAATCATGGGGAGTGTCATTCTGAGGAGCAAGGGTCGCAGACCCGGGCGACGAAGAATCTCTCATTTTCGCGCAACTTTTCACCTCTCATCAGAAGATTCTTCGCTTCGCTCAGAATGACACATAGATAATTGCCTTTTGAGCAAGACGCCGAGGAACGGCCCGCTTCGCCGGCGAGGAAGTCTTCTCACAGTTGCGGGATGCGCGCCGGCATTCTGCCGGGGCGTCTCATCCGAACCAGGCGGATTTCCGCTTCTTCAACATATCGTCGAGCATGTCCTGAATCTTGTCGCGAACGTCCTCCCTGATTCTGCTGACGAGAATTTCGTCTTTGGCCGCCTGCTTTCCGTATTTTTCGAACCGGACGGGCTTGCCGAACCGTATCCGCCACTTGCTCGGAAGCGGAATCAATCCGAGCGGCCCCAGAAGAGGCCACGCGGGGGTGACGGGGACATAGGGGAGGCCGAACGGTTTTCCCAACCTTTCGAACCGGGCGATTATCGGATATATCTCCTCCGCTCCCACGACGGCGACCGGCACCAGAGGCGCCTTCGTCAGCATGCACAGCTTGACGAATCCGCCGCGGCCGAACCTCTGCAGTTGGTATCTCTCCGCGAACGGCTTGCCCGTGCCTTTCTCTCCCTCCGGGAAGACGCACACGAGGTTGCCCTGTTGCAGCAGGCGCTCCGCATTCTGCCGTGATGCCCTTGCGGCGCCGATACGCGCGAGAAAAGGAGCCAGGAAGGGAAGCGTGCCGAACATATCCTCGACCAGGAAGCGCACGTCCCGCTCGGTTGGGCCCTCCAGCTTGACGGCCTCGCCGATCATTATGCCGTCGAAGGGAAGCATGCCGGAATGGTTGGCCACGAGCAGCGCCGCTCCTTCGTCGGGCACGTTTTCAACGCCCTCGGCCTCCACTCGCCAGTACTTCTCGTAGAGCCATTCGAACAATGGCTCGACCCTCTCTGTATAGACCGGGTCTTTCCCGAACTCATCCACGTCGTCGGAGCGGCCGCGCAGCCGCAGCTCGCCGAACAGCCTGCCCACCTTGTGCGGCGACGCCGTCTCGAACAACCGGCCAAGCAGCCCCGGCTCGCCCCGTTCGTCTGAGGAAAGCGTCGAGGTGCTCTCGGTGGTCGATTCCTCTTCCGGCGTGGCGTATTCCCCGGCGGCCGGGCGCTCTTTCTTCTTCCTTTGGGCGGGCCGTTCCGCCGGCGAACGTTTCTGCTTAGCCGCCTTCTTGGGTCTCTTCGACGACTTGCCCGGCTTCTCATCGGGTCGCCGGGCCTGCGTCACTGTTTTCTCTTCCCTCTCCTCTTCGCCCGCTGCCTCCGGCGGCCCCGCCGAGGGCTCGATGAGCTTGACGCGTTTGAGCGAAGGCTTATTCGCGCCGAGACCGGTCAGAGATTCTCCCGATTCCTCTCTGGCGTCGGCTTCCGCTTCTTGCGTCTTCGCTCCCGGTTTCTTAACCCCCTCGGAACGGGCGAAAGGGTCACTGCCGAGAACCTTTCTTGGCATTTTGCAAGACCTCCCGGGCCAATTCTCCCAGCATCTCGGCCCCCGTGCTGCGAGGGTCGTACTCCCATATCGTCAGCCCATGACTCTGTGCCTCGTCGATTCGGACGTTGTATCGAATGACCGTGTCGGCGAGCCGGTCGCCGAAGTGTTCGCTGAGTTTGCCCAGTATTTCGTCCGCGAGGTTCGTGTTGCGGTACAGCGTGGGGACCACCATGCTCACGCGAAGGCCTCGCCGGCCGAATTCCTCTTTGACGGAGCCGACGGTGTCCATTATCTCGGCGCAGCCGTCGAGCGCAAAGTAGGTGAGCGAGACGGGGATGATTATCTCGTCGACGGCCAGCATTATGTTTGTGGTGATGAGCCCCAGCGAGGGCGGCGAATCGAATATCACATAGTCATATCCCCGAAGGCCGTCGAACTTCTGCTTCAGCCTCCACTCCCGGTCGCTCTCCCGAACGGCTGACAGTGGAAACCGGGTGAGCGACTTGTTGGAGATGATGACGTCGAGTCCTTCTATCCTGCTGGGCTGGGTCACGTCCGCCGGTCGCAGCCTCTCATCGGAGAGCAGCTCGTACACAGTCTGCTCGGAATTGCGGACGTCGAGCCCCAGCGATTTTCCCACCTGTCCCTGGGGGTCCATGTCCACGAGCAGCACGCGCAGTCCCTCCTTGAGGGCGAAGTACGCGCCCACGTTGACCGCGAGGGTGGTCTTACAGCTTCCCCCCTTTTCGTTTACGAAGGCGATCTTCCTCATCACATTTCGGATGCGGTGGCGAGTTGAATCTTACGGAGGCGCTTGGCCCCGGCAAAGCTCAGGGCTGCCTCCCGGGTGGAATATCGAGGTTCGAATCCCAGGTCCGTCTGCGCCTTCTTCCCGTCGGCGACCCACAGGTATCGTATGTAGTCGAGATGTTGTCCGGGCGCGTCGGCGGCGTTCACGAGCCAGAGCGTCGAGACCATGGGGTAAGCCAGCGTGGGAACCAACGGGAGGCGGAATCTCCCCATCAGGCTGATCACGGTGCTCAGGGGGAGAACTCCTTTGCCCACGATGTTGTAAGTGCCCGAACGATTCTTCTTGATCGCGGCCACAAACGCCCGTGCCGCGTCTTCTTCGTGGAGAAACTGCACCAGCGGGTCGTAGCCCATCAGCGTGGGAACGAACAGGCGGTTGAAATACTGGGTGGCGAGGTTTTGGACCGTCGGCCCGAGTATCGTCGCGAGCCGAAGCACCGTGACGACGGCGCCCGGGTGCGACTCTCTGAAGCGCTTGGCGAGGTTCTCCACCTCGATCCTGTCGCGGATATACCGGTAGCTCTTGTTGCCGTCCAGCGGATGGTCCTCGGGGAGGAGGTTGGGGTTCCGCGGGGAAGCGCCATAGACGGCGGTAGTGCTGGCGAGTATCAGCTTCTTCACGCCCGCCTTCGCGCACGCGTTGAGCACGTGCATCGTGCCGATGACCTCCAGTTCATGCGCGTATGACTCGTCCTTGACGGGCCGGCTGAAAACTGCCAGGTGAACGACCGTGTCGCACGCGCGGCTGCTGAGTATTTCCGCAACGGAGGAGGGGGACGTGGGCTGTGTCAGGTCAATGTTGTGGAATTGCACACGTTTCGAAGTGAGCGAAGGCTTTTTGACATCGAGACAAACGATCTCTCCGCCAAAGTTCTTGTCTTCCGCCAGGGCCCTGGCAAGGCGCGTGCCGAGGAAGTTCGACGCCCCCGTGATAGCAAGGCCTCCGAGGATGGAAGCCGATTTCCGCCGGGTTCGCTTCTTGGCCAATGTCGAGGCCCCCTTTCAAGGGGAAATGTGGAGGAATAGTCGGGGTTTGCGCCGCTCGTGCCGATACAAATCTAACACCTCGGGCATGGTTTGTCAAGAAACCGTCTCCTTCCCGAAGCGCCCGACCTCGGCGTGTGCGCGAACGCACAGAAAAGAGGCGGATCGTTGGGCGACCCGCCTCACGGTGAAAGAGAAAATGACCGGCCCGTTACTTGCCCCTCTTTGTCAGCTTGTTCACCCTGCCTTCGAGCCGCTCGATTTTTTTCGAGAGTGCCTCGACATCTTTTTTCGTCGGCAGGCGGAAGCTCTTCAGGGTCTTTTCGATTCTTCCGTCGATGCTCTTCTCGAGGTCCCTGCGGTTTCTCCGAGTCCTCTTGCGGAAGTCGTTGACTATCTTCTTGCCCTCTTTTTCCGAGGCTTCGCCCCGCTCGACGAGGTCTCGCACGAACTTTTCGATCCCCTCCTCCGCGATCGAGAATGCTCCCACCGACGCCAAGATCGGAGTGCGAAGGACGTCGATCCACGTCCACTTCTCACGTTTCGCCTTTGCCTGCTGAGCCTTTCCCTTTGCTTTCGCCGTTGACTTCTTTGCGCTCTTCTTTGCTTTCTTTGCGGCCATGTCCATATCCTCCTATTTCTTTTTGCGCGCCCTTGGTTTTGAGGGATGTGACTCCGAGAGGTGCGCGTCCAGTTTCTCGACTATCGAATCCACCCTCTTGGCAATCTTGGTCAAATCCGAACGGGTAGGGAGATGCATTGCCTCGACGAAAGCGCTCACCCTCTCATCGATCTGACTTTCCAGCGAGCGGCGGCGGTTTGTGACCGTTTTGGACAGGAGCCTCAAGTAGCTCTTGGCCTCATCTTCGCTCACCTCGCCATAATCGACCAGTTTTCTGTAATATTTCGAGGAGCTCTCCTCCGCCATTTGCATGGCGCCCTTGCCGGCCAGCCTCGATTTGCGCATTATCTCGTTCAGCTCTTTGCTGCCTCGGCGTATCAACTCTTTGAGCGTGTCGAGAGGCAGGACGCTGCCCTTGGATTTTTCCTCCTCGGCCATCGCCTGAGCGAGCACCACGCTGGTGAGGTCCTCGCCCGTACGGCTGTCCATCACTTCGACGTCGTCGCCCGCCCTCACGAGCTTCAGTATGTCGGGCAGGCTTACGTAGTGGCTTTCCTTCGTGTCGTAGAGCTTACGATTGGCATATCTCTTTATTGTGCGCATCGTGGCGGAACTCCCGCTTTGTCAAACGCCGGCCGATTCAAAACTGTCTCAAAGCGAAATTATAACACACTGCGTCAAAATTGTCAATTCGGTGGATTTCGGTGCTTTTTCCAAACGATTCGGGGTCATTGCGAGCGAGAGTCACAGACTCGACCGAAGCAATCTCGGAGGCCTTTTTCCCAATGCCATCGGGATTGCTTCGTCGCCCGAGCTTGCAGCTCTTTGCTCCTCGCAATGATGAGGCAAGGGAACGTCGTTTGGGGAAGGAATCATTTGGGCAACACGACATCCAGTGTGCTATATTATATAGAAGGCAAGCAAATGGACCGAAGAGAAGCGCGTGCATGCGCGGGAGGACACCGGATGGAAAGGGAATCAACATGAGCGGAAAAGTGAATATCATGAAAGTCTTCGGCAAGGCGCGCGCGTTCTGGGAAGCGCGAATCCTCATGACCGCCGCGGAGCTCGACATTTTCTCGCCGCTGCTCGACTCTCCGAAGACGGCGGCGCAGGTGGCGAAGGAGCTGTCCTCAGACCCGAGGGGCACGGAGACCCTCCTGAACGCGCTGGCCGCTATGGAGCTACTCGTGAAGAAGGACGGCGCGTATCGGGTCACGCCCGGCCTTGAAAAATCTCTTTCGAGCTCCTCACCCGAGACGATTCTGCCGCTGGTCGAGCACATGGCGCAGATGTGGGAAAGCTGGGGCAAGCTGACGGAGGTCGTGCTCAAGGGGAAAAAGGGCGGGGGCCTGAAGGCGCTCGAGAGAGACGAAGAAGGAATCAGGGCCTTCATCGGCGCCATGCACGCTATCGGCCGCGGGATGGCTCAGAGCGTCGTCGCGAGGCTCGACCTCTCGGGCCGAAAGAGTCTGCTCGACGTGGGCGGCGGTTCGGGGGTGTACACGATCGCCATGCTCCGGTCGGCCCCGCAAATGCGCGCCACCATCTTCGACCTTCCGCCCGTCATCGAGATCGCGCGACAGAAACTGGCCGAGGAGAATCTTACCGACCGCGTCACGCTGGTGAAGGGCGATTTCTACAAGGACTCGCTTCCGGGCGGGCACGACCTTGCGTTGCTCTCTGCGATCATACATCAGAACAGCTTCGAGCAGAATGTCGAGCTGTACAAGAAGATTTTCGACGCGCTCGTTCCCGGCGGCATGCTGGTCGTCCGCGACCATGTCATGAGCGACGACCACACGGCTCCCCCGGAAGGAGCTTTCTTTGCCATCAACATGCTCGTCAACACTCAGGGCGGCGGCACGTATTCCTTCGAGGAGATAAAAGAGGGTTTGGAAAGGGCGGGATTCAAGCGAGTCGAGCTTCTCCACCGTGCGGAGATGGACAGCCTCGTGACGGCCGAGAAGCCCGCGTGAGGCGCGGCCGGCTCTCAGGCGAGGCCGCGATGTGTGTGCCAGTATTCCCACTCATAGGGCCACTCTTCTTTTCGGTAGAGCATCAGGAGCCGCATCCTCTCCTTGAATTCGTTTCGCGTTTTCTCGACTTCCGGGAACGCGGGCTTGTTCTTGCACGCCTGCGCCAATTCCTTGCCCAAATGAATCGCCTGATTCTTGATCTCCTCCGGAAACTCCCCTCCTCTGGTCGCGCCCATGGTCGCCCACACGGAGCCGACGGGCGTGATGCCGGTGGTTGTCAGGAAGTGGTTCATGTAATCGGCGATGGGCTCCTCGTCTCCGCCCCCCGATGTGACCACGGATGCGCCGTACTTTCCCTCGAACGCCATGCAGTGAATCACGCCGCAGCATCGGTCCATGAAGGCTTTCATTTGGGCGCTGACGCTGAAGATGTAGTTGGGGCTGCCGAGCACAAGGCCGTCTGACCCGAAAATCTTCTGCTTGATGGTTTCGAAGTCGTCCTTCTGGGCGCACGTGCCCTTTTTGTGGCAGGCGTCGCAGGCGCGGCAGGGAAGCACCGTGCGGCCCGGAAGGAAAATGGTTTCCGTCTCCGCGCCCTCACCCTGGGCGCCGTACAGCACGAGGTTCAGCAGTCCGGCCGTGTTTCCCTTGGCGCCGCGCGGGCTGCCGACCAAGCTAATAATTTTCATGTCTTTTTCCCTCACTAATTGAACACAATCGTCCACTTATTTGAATCCACCCACATATCCAAAATATCTTAGCAAACCATGCTCGAATATTATCTGCAAATCTTCAAGGCTGAGATGGACTTGGACAACTTTTCCATTGTCTTTGAAGAAATGTGGTACTTTCCCAAATTGGACAATTAGCTTAGCTCTGTGAACAAAATTCGACCTAATGCGATATAGCAATCTTGCCAAATCAGAAAGTTTTCCTTCCCCACGTCCCACCCTAAGCTTCTCTCTAATCAGATTCTTGTCTTTCTCGTCCAAGGAATCGAAGAACCTCACTGCCTTTTGAGTGGAGCCGTATTCCCTCTTGTAGTTTTCGTAAAGCGTTTCCAGTTTCTGCTTATCAACTATCGGAAATGCACCGGAGTTGCTCGCTTTCTTAAGCCAATCATAGAACTCAATGTGCTGCTCTTTGCTATAGAGTGCCTCTATGAAAGAGAATATGGCAATGAATTTGTATGTTGTATCGAGATATTTTATGTGTTGGTCGTACCTCGCATCTTCATTATAGAATTTCCCATCTTTGACGAGGAATTTATAGAATGAGGCAATTTTTAAGAACTTATTTTTTTCTTCATCTCCCTGAATGTGGTCGAACAGGGATTTTAATTGCTCCTTATCACTAAAATACCTTCCTAATACATCAGAAGCGAAACCCAAGAATGTGTCTTTCGCATCCAGATATCTTAAGTCTTTCAATGTGTTCTCCTTGTCAGATGCCAGATCCATTTGGTGAATCCGTTTGCGAACCACGGCATTCCCGAAATGACTTGCGAGGGTGATGCCGACCAGGAGCCAGAACAGGGGCAAGATAAGGCAACTGCCGATTACGAAGAGTTGCACGAGCGGCTTGAAGAAATTGGCGAAGTTACCGTGCACGAATCGCCATTCGACGTGGAGGAAAAGAACGACGATTCCAATCAGCCCCGCCACTCGGAGAACGGCGAACAAACCCCTGAAGAACTTCGTCATGGAGTCTCTCTCATTATTGCAGGACTCGCGAGTTAATCGAACAAATCTTACAGCCGCAGGCGGGGAAAGTCAAGGAAATGGCCGGTTGCCGGGTTGAAATGAAGTCGTGCCGTGAGTTGTGATATAATTAAAAGTAGTCTTGCACCACCGGGAAAGGAGCACATCGACATGATGACCTCGAAGCAATACATGGAGAGTTTAAGGAAACTGAAGACCAAGATCTACGCGTTCGGCGAGAGGATCGACGACGTGGTCAAACACCCGGCGACCGCGCCGCACGTGAGCTGCGCGGCGATGACGTACGGGCTCGCGAACACGACGGAGGGCAAGCCCCTCATCCAGGTCAAGTCGCATCTCACGGGGAAGAAGATCAACCGGTTTCTGCACATCCATCAAAGCGCCGACGACCTCGTCACGAAGGTGAAGATGCTGCGGTTTCTGGGGCAGCGAACCGGCTCGTGCTTCCAGAGGTGCGTCGGATTCGACGGCATCAACGCGGTCTATTCCACTACTTTCGAGATGGATGAGGCGAAGGGCACCGATTACCACAAGAGGTTCATCGAGTACTTAAAGGAGATGCAGGAAAAGGACCTCATGATCTGCGGCGCCATGACCGACTCGAAGGGCGACCGCTCGCTTCCGCCCCATCAGCAGCCCGAGCCAGACGTGTACGTGCACGTGACCGAACGGCGGAAGGACGGCATCGTCATCAGGGGCTCGAAGCAGCATCAGACCGGCGCAGTGAACTCGCACGAAATTCTGCTGATGCCGACGATGTCGATGCGCGAGGCCGACAAGGATTTCGCGGTCGTGTGCGCGGTGCCCGCCGATGCGCCGGGCGTGACGATGGTGTTCGGCAGGCAGTCGAACGATTACCGGAAACTTCTCAACGAGAAGACCGACATCGGCAATCCCGCCTTCGGGCTGGTCGGCGGCGAGGCGATTGTCATTCTCGAAGACGTGTTTGTGCCGTGGGAGCGCGTGTTCATGTGCGGCGAATACGAGTTCTCAGGCATGCTCGTCGAGCGGTTTGCGGCCTTTCACCGGCAGAACTACGGCGCGTGCAAGGGCGGCGTAAGCGACGTCATCACGGGCGCGACCGCGCTTGCGGCGGAAATCAACGGCGTCGCGAAGGCATCGCACGTGCGCGACAAGCTGACCGAGATGATTCACCTCACCGAGACGCTCTACTGTTGTTCGATCGCCTGCTCCTCAGAGGGCAAGAAGACGAAGTCGGGCGGATACCTCGTCGACCCGATGCTGGCGAACGTGTGCAAGCACAACGTCACGCGGTACATCTACGAGATAGGCCGGCTGTCGCACGACATCGCCGGCGGCCTGATCGCCACCATGCCCAGCGAGAAGGATTTCAGGAACGAGGAAATCGGCGAGCTGCTCCAGAAGCACTACGGCTCCTCCGCCTCGGCGGATGACCGCATCCGCGTGTGCAGGCTCATCGAGAACATGACGGCGGGGACGGCGCTCGTCGAATCGATGCACGGCGCGGGCTCGCCCCAGGCGCAGAGGGTGATGATCTACCGGCAGGGCGACCTCGAACAGAAGAAGGCGTTCGCCAAAGCGCTCTGCGGGATAAAGTAGCGACTCTTTAGGCTTGACCCTGTCGCTCTTGCAGGGGCGCACGGACGTGCGCTCCTACATAATTATTATACACCGCTCACAACTAACGCTGCCTGCCCTCGATCGCGCACAGCAGTACGGCAGCGGCAATTCCCAATCTCCTGTCGAGCGCTCGGCTGAAATCCTGCGAAAAATCGACTGCGATCTTCATGACGAACGGATTGAAATTCTGCTTGTACGTGCAGACGGGTGTCCCGCCGATTTCCGCCGTGTATTTCTGAGGAATCAGGTTGGTCAGGAAACGCCTCACGAGCGCGAGCACGGTGCTGTCCTCTTTCAGCAGGCCGATTTCCCGGTCGTTCGAATCCATGAAAATCCATTCGTCCTTCAGGATCGACTTGAGGCCTTTTCTCTTCAGTGCGCCGACCTTCTCATTCTTCGCGGGGTCCACGACATCATACGTGGCGGCGATGTCGAGGACTTGCCTGGCCTTGATGAGAAGGACCTCCGTCAGCATATCCTCGCCGGTGTAGAGTCGTATGTCTTCCTTCAGTTTGAACGCCTTCAATTGCGAATAGAGGACGACCGCGCCGGTGGGGTCGTAAATGTGAAAGGCGCCTCCGAACAATTTCAGGATCTTTCTGCGGACGAGATACGTCGGGTACTCAAACCTTTCGGATGTCATGGCGCCTCCCCTTGTCAAGTCCCGCGTTCTTTCAACAATACGCCAAGCCTGACGAAAGAATTGTTCAGCATATGATAATATACGATCACCCAAACCGGTCCTAACACATAGAATATGAGCGAAAACTTGTACTGCAGTTCCGGCGCCGCTTGTTCGATTTTCACAATCATCCAGCCCAATCCAATAGTGACTGGAAGAATTATGATAGCAAGCCTGATCCATACCGGAACCGTGAGACATGCCATTCTTTCAAAGAACGATGTTGCATCGATGGCTTCATTGGTTTTGAAACACTTTCTGATGCCTTTGTAGGCGAGGTAAGCTGAGACAATTGCAGAAGCCAATTGGAAAGAGGCAAAATAGAGGGGCCACTTGCGCCCGTGCATCGACTGTCCCCAGTATGACATGCCGGACAGATAGCCCAGCACAGTCATGAATATGATATATTTGACTTTTTGCCAATCGTTGAGCAGATTATTGCTCAGGGCAACCTCCAGTTTTCTGGAAGAAAACAATATCATTTGCACCCTCCTGACTCAAATGAGATTGTTTCTCATAACCATGAAACTCACACCGAGAAGAGCTTTCTGTAGTAGAAATGGCTCGCGTACAGCGCGGCGATGGGGTTGTGGCCGGTCACCCGGTCTTTGACCACGAGCACGGTGGTGGGCGCGCTGGCTTCTTTAAGGAAAAGCATGTCGTGGCCGACGCATAGGCCCATCACGATGTTCATGTCGGTGCCGACCTCGTTGAGAATTCTCGCCTGCGCGACTGGGTTGCACATCGTCTCGAAGGCTCCCTCCAGAATTTTCTCTTCGTCCTTGATTCCTATCTCGGACTTGTCCACGCCGCCGGCCTTGCAGCAGACGCTGACGGGCTCAAATTCGTTCTCTTCGAGAATCTTGGAGAGCATCTGCGATTCCTTCAGCAGGCCGATGCAGGTGGCGATGCCGATTTTCTTCGCGCCGATTTTGCGGGCGAAGCGTATCGTTTCCTCCAGGCGGGTCCATCGCAGGTAGCCTTCGCCCTCGATACGCGCCGAGTTGAGCGCGAGCTTGTTCTTAAGGGGGTCGTCCCTGTATTCCGCGACGGTGGCCGCGATGGTGTCGCTGAAATTTTCCATCGGGCAGAAGTTGGGTGGCTCCGTCGCCGGGGCCGACTGCATACAGTTCCACTTGCCGCACGAGGCGCAATTCGGGTCGGTCATTTTATATGCTCCTTTCAAGCTTCGCCGGTCATTTGCGGGCGATTTCCGAACGATGGGGACTGTCCCACTATCCGTGGAAATGATGAATTCTTGTCGCGATTTTCACGATGCGTCACGCTGTAGGGGCGCACGGCCGTGCGCCCCTACAGAAATATCCGCACGACGATGGGTTATTTTGGTCCCCAGTATAACCCGGGCTGTGACTCTATCCGAGGGTTGTGTAGGTGCGAATTCATTCGCATAGCATTTCCGGCTTTTCTTGCATCATTCGTGCGAATGAATTCGCACCTACAGGGCTTAGCCACAAACGTGCAATTCTAGGAAGACGTCACGCGCTCTTTGTTCCTTTTATTCTCCCGCCCCAGACTTGTCCCAAAACAGCGGCGACGACGAGCAGCGGGATAATGGATAGTCTCAGCATGAGCATTCTGCGAAGGAGGTATATGAGCGGAATGGGCAGATGAATGTACAGGAACCAGCGCACCGAATACTTACTGACCCTGGACCTGAGAAATCCAAACGGAAGGTTGAGGACGAGCGTCGTGACCCAGAGTCCAGCCATGGACAAATAATGTGTCAAATCTATTTCCTCACAATGTTTCCGGCACCTCCTTTATGGTGGCGCACCATTTCATTATACTATTGCGGCGTTGGTTTCTTCAACCTCCGCGCCGGCCGTTTCGCTTGACACTCAAATGCCGTTCTGGTAGATTGCCTTCGGTCGGCTCCCACGGGAGAGACGGTCGAAAGTCGATATGGGACGGGGTCGATAAGAGGGTTAAGTGAACGAGAATAAACGAAGCTTCGGTTTGACGTCGGGCGTGGTGCTGGTCGTTCTGCTTCTTGCCGCTTTGGCGATCAGGGTATCCATCGCGGTCTGCAACGAGCCGACTCTCGTGACGAAGACTCTGTCCGATGACGCGTTCTATTATTTTCAGATTGCGAGAAACGCCGCCGCGGGGAGGGGAATAACGTTCGACGGGGTCGAGCCCGCCAACGGGTTTCATCCGCTGTGGTTTGTCCTGCTCTTGCCCGTGTACCTCCTGTTCGGCCCCGGCCTGACGGCGCCGCTGCACGCCGCGCTCGTGCTCGAGGCATTGTTGGACGTGGGCGCAGGCTTCTTCATCTATCTGCTCGTTCGGACGCTCACCAGGAATCCTTCGGCCGCCGTCGTGGGGGCGGGCGTGTATCTTCTGAATCCGAGCGTGATATTTCATTCGGTCAACGGGCTCGAGACGGGGCTCAACCTCTTCTGCTTTACCCTGTACTTCTGGTTCTACCTGCGCATGCTGAACGAGGGCAAGTTCTCCGCCGGACGTTTTCTCATGCTCGGTTTCCTGTCGGGAATGTTGATTCTCGCGCGGACCGACAATGTGATAGTGGTTGCGGTGACCTACGCGCATCTTCTCTTTTTCAGGAAAATGTTCAGGAGGCCGGGTTCTGTGACGGCGTCGCTCGTATTGTGCGCGCTCGTTCTGACTCCGTGGGTGGTGTGGAATCTGGCCACGTTCGGCACCCTTGTGCAATCCAGCGGAGGCGCGTACAGCATCGTCACCCGGGGCAACCTGAGGGCCGGCGGCGCGACCGACCTCGACATATTCCTCACCTCGCTCTCGAACACGGTGAGGCTGTTCGTGTGGACGATACCCACCGACGTTTTCGGTTGGGGGAAATTGCTGGGGATATTGGCCGGGCTGGGAGTGGGGATGCTGTTCATGGATGAGAGCAGGACGGAGCGGGCCTGGGCCGCGGCAAGGAGCGCCTGCGTGCCGCTGTTCGCATTCCTCGCGCTTGCGCTCGTGCACTCGCTCGTTCGAGGCACGCTGAAGTCGTGGTACTTCATGCCTGCGGCGGCGGTCGGCTCGATGTTCTTTGGCATATTCTGCGGGCCGTACGACTTCTCCACCCTCCTCTCAACCGGCCGTGCGCGTGTGATGAGCGGTTTTCTGGTGGTAGTCATACTGAGCGGGTATGCGCTCAACGGATGGACGGGCTGGACGAAAGGGATGTATCCGTGGCAGAGCGAGCAGCTCATGGCGGCCGAGTGGCTGAAGGAGCACGTGGGCGACGACGTGTGGATAGGAAGCTTCAACGCCGGCATTATCGGCTACGTGAGTGAGAGGCACGTGGTCAACCTGGACGGACTGGTGAACAATTCCGTCGTGCCTTATTTGAAGGCACGGCGTCTGTGGGATTACATACGCGAGCGAAACATATCATACCTTGTGGACTCCGACTATTCGATTCTCAAGGACTATCGCGACTTCTACGGTTCCGGCTGGAAGGCGGGTGAGCACATCCTGAGGGTCGCCACGATAGACGACCCGGCTGTCTCGTGGGCGGGCGCGAACGTGGGAGTGTACCGAGTCATGCCGTAGGAGCGTGTTGCCGGTGTCATTCTGAGGAGCGACGGGCCGCAGACCCGGGCGACGAAAAATCTCTCATTTTCGCGTAAGTTTACGTCTGTCATCAGGAGATTCTTCGCGTCGCAGATTCTTCGCGGAGTTTATCCTGAGCGAAGCCGAAGGGCTCAGAACGACGAATACGCAATTGCCTTTTGGGCAACATGCCGTAGGAAAACGCCGGCTGTTTGGTGCGGGGGATTGTGGCGCCGGACAAACCTAATACACGGAAGTCGTCACCTTGTGATTTCGGTACCGGCTCTCGGCTATCGTCTTGTCTTCGTGGACGATGAGCACCATGCACTCGGAGGAGTCGAATCGCCTCTGGAAGGCGCGGGTTAACGTGGTGGCCATCGCGCGGAGGTCTTCTCTCCCGAATCTTTCCCCTTCCATCTTCAGGTACAACAACATCAGTCCCTTGTGCTTTATCTCGATGCCGCTGACGGAATCGGGAAAGTTCGTCTCCCAGATGCCGAAGATCTCTCGCGCGAAATCACGCTCCTCCTGGGTCTTGGCATTGATTATATTTGAGCTCTGGGATATGATTCCGGAGTGTGAGAGTGTCTGAACGTCGAATCTATTGACAGTGCTGAGGTCGAGCACAATCAAGTACATTGCGATGCCGCCGACGAGCGAGATGCCTCCGGTGAAAAGGAGCGTTTTGCGCACGACGCGGCGCATCCCGATTTGCTTTTCCTGTTTCTTCTTTCGCGCAATGCGGGCGCTTTCGATGAGGATGGGGTGCAGGCCCGAGTTGCGGAGTTGCTGGTCGGCGTCCTTCTTGTCCCTGGCCTTCAGGACCTTCTTCCGCACCCGGCCGTCGGTGGTCACCGCCTCGAAATAGTAGTAAGGCATCGCCTCACGTCCTTTTCGCGCGCACAAACAGTGGCGTGGACCTCTATCTATACGTGCCGCCCTGCACTCTCAGGTGATGCGGCAGTCATGGCGAGTAGCGAAAGTGAAGCGGATCGAGACGGCTCCCGGCGAGGAATCGGTTGGTATGGAAAGAGATGATAATCGCTCGCGCCGGTTCCATAAGCGAACACAGGCGATGGACAAATTCTCTAATCCGTTGAACACGAGCCAATAACGAAGACATCATTATGTTTCGTTCACAACACATTCTAGCATAGGTTGGGCTCCAAGTCAAAAAGCTTTCATTTTGGCGAGCCGGCTGCCGCCCCTCGTGGATGCCGGTTCTTGCAAGGATTATGCGGCGGGCTTGTCCCAAATGCCTTGACAACGGGTGTCACGGCGTATAAGATTGAATGTGAATGCTGAGTAACCAGTTGGTCTGTCAAGAGTAATAAATGGAGACGGTAGTGGAAGCACAGGCTGAAGAGGCTGTCTTGGCCGAGCGGACGCAGGCACGCTGGAAGGGGCTTATTCAGGCGATGAGGCCCAAACAGTGGGTCAAGAACCTCATTATTTTCGCCGTTCTCATATTCTCGTTGAACCTTCTCGATATCGGCATGCTTGTGCGGACATCCCTGGCCTTCGTCATTTTTTGCATTCTTTCCGGAACCGTGTACATCGCCAACGACTACGCCGATTTGGAGTACGACCGGCAGCATCCGGTCAAGTCGAAACGCCCGATGGCCTCGGGCGTCGTTCCTCCCGGATTCGCCTTGAGGGTGTCGTTCGTTCTGGCGTTGGCCAGTCTGGCGGGCGCGTTCCTGCTCGGCTTCAGTTTCGGCCTGATCGCTCTGGCGTATTACGCTCTGGTGATTTCGTATTCGTTCTACCTGAAGAACGTGGTCATCCTCGACGTGTTCGCGATTGCGCTCGGGTTTGTGATTCGGGCGCTGGCGGGCGGAATCGTGATTCACGAGCACATCTCGTCATGGTTTCTCGTGTGCACGATGTTTCTCGCCCTTTTCCTCGCGCTGTGCAAACGTCGGCACGAGCTGCTGCTGCTCGAGAACGACGCCTACAAACATCGCAGGGCGCTCGCCGAGTACAGCCCGTATTTTCTCGACCAGATGATAGCGGTCGTGACGACTTCGACGGTCATCTCCTATGCTCTGTTCACGGTTTCCACCGAATCGCTCGAATATCAGCGCTTTCAAACGCACAACCTCATATATACCGTCCCGTTCGTGCTGTACGGGATATTCCGCTACCTCTATCTGGCCTATCACAAGGAGCAGGGCGGCAGCCCGACGAGAATACTGCTGACCGACAAGGCCCTCATGCTGGACATCTTCCTGTGGCTCGTCGCCTGCAGCCTCATCCTCTATAGACCATCCGTTCTCGGCTAAAAACGTTGGAGGTTATCTGAAACATGTGTGCAGTTCACGTTTCACCCGAACCGGGAAAGGCCGGTAAGGCCGTCGCCGAAAAATCCAAGGTCGCCGTGCTCAAGACATCGCCCGAAACCGTGCTCGAAGATTACGGGCGGCTGGTCGAGATGGCCGGCCTCAAGGATGCGCTCGACCCGTCGGCGCCGACGATTCTGAAGGACAACATATCCTGGCATTATCCCATGCCTTCAGCCAACACGACGCCGTGGCAGCTTGAAGGCACGATACTCGCCCTCAGGGAATTCGGATTCGAGAAGCTGGTCTGCGTCCAGAACGAGACGGTCGTGATCGACACCCACAAGGGCGAGGACCTGAACGGCTACGTGCCGATCCTGAAGGAATACAGGATTCCCATCAAGTACAACTACAAAGCGGCCGACATGAAGTGGCAGGTCTTCAAGCCGAAGGCCACAATGCGCGCGCTCGACCACATCTACCCCGACGGCATCCAGATTCCCGACTTCTTCTTCGGGAAGAACATCGTCCACCTGCCCACGGCGAAATGCCACATCTATACGACCACCACCGGCGCAATGAAGAACGCGTTCGGCGGGCTGCTGTACAACCACCGACACTACACGCACACATGGATTCATGAGGTGCTGGTCGATCTGCTGGCGATCCAGAAGGAAATTCACCCCGGCATCTTCGCCGTGATGGACGGCGCCATGGCGGGCAACGGCCCCGGCCCCCGCACCATGACGCCCGTGGAAAAAAACGTGATCCTCGCGAGCGCCGACCAAGTGGCCATCGACGCCGTCGCCGCCAAGATGATGGGATTCGACCCCCTGAGCATCGGCTACATCCGCATCGCGCATGAGGACGGACTCGGCACCGGCGACGTGCGCGAGATCGAGATCGTCGGCGACGACATCGAGGGCGAGAACTGGGGATTCAAGGTGGGCCACTCGCTCCACAAATTCCTCGGATGGCTCTCGTGGTACGGCCCGACGAAGGCGCTGCAGGACGTCATCTTCAAGACCTCGATCGTCAAAATCCCCATCTTCGTCTCCGAGTTCAACCACGACTACATCCACTGGCCGCTCAAGGAGCGCCAAATCTACCGCAGATGGAAGAAAGAGTCGCAGTGGGGCCGCATGTTCGCCGAGTACAGGAAGAAGGGCTTCTTTGTCGGCGAAACCGCGCCGAAGAAGCAGTAACCGGCGAGAACTGTTCCGGCGGTGTTAACGAGAAACTGGGTCAAGTGTGGTGATATTGCCCCGGCTTGCCTGGCAAAGAATGAGAAGAATGCGGGCAAGATGCCTGCGTTACGGATCATTTGAAATAGTATACGTTTCTCTGTAGTGCAGGATTCGAAGAGCGCACGCTTTCTCGTAACGCAGGCTTCCAGCCTGCATGTTGACTTTGACTAGTTGTAGCGCGAGCTTGTTACCTAACAAATATGTGCGCTACAGCAAGTGAGTGGTACGACAACCGGCGTCCGCCGCGAGTTCCGGTGGAAAATAAGACACTCCATAGAATGAAGTCTTCCAACTCAAACGAAGCGCCCGCAGCGCAGGCTTCCAGCCTGCAAAGGGAAGCGTTGCGTCTTCGCCCCCACAGCCGCGGCTATCTCCCGCATTGGAAGGCCGAAGGCGCAACCTATTTCGTCACCTTCCGCCTTGCTGACTCCTTGCCGAAACATGCGCTCGAACGTCTTCACACCGAACATCGCAAAGCGGAGCGCGACCTGATTCGCCGTCGGAAAAGAATCGCTCCGGAAGAGCATCAGAGACTTGTCGATATTTCCGAGAAAATCGAGGCCTACCTCGATTCGGGCGTTGGTAGCTGCTTTCTGAGCCGAAAACCGATTGCAGACATGGTCGCCGATGCGCTGACGCATTTTGATTGTTCCCGATATCGGGTTCACTCATATGTGATTATGCCCAATCACTTGCATGTGCTTGTCACGCCCCTGGCGGGAAATAGCCTCTCCTCGATTCTTCATGGCTGGAAGTCGTTCACGGCAAATCAGGCCAATGAGTTGCTCGGGCGGCAAGGTGAGGATTTCTGGCAGCGTGAGTCATACGACCATATGGTGCGAGATGAAGCTGATTTCCTCAGAGCGTACGAATACATTCGATATAATCCCGTCATGGCGGGACTCGTATCGGAACCGGAAGAATGGCCGCACTATTGGTCTGAGACGGCAGAAGAGGAGAAGTAAGCAAAGAGCAGGCAGGATGCCTGCGCTACGACGCAACCGAATCGCTCTGCAGGCTAGATGCCTGCGCTACGACGTACCCGGAGCGACTTGCGGCCCGGATTGCTGCGCTACAAGGAAACATACACTATTTCGGATTCTCCGTAGCGCAGGCTTCCAGCCTGCACGTTTAGGGGTCGAAAGGATGAGTCCTGAGGAAATGGGGAGAAGGTTCCCATGTGCCAGAAGTGCGATGGGTTTGCCGAGAAGATAGCGATTGACACGCCCGGCAGGCTTCACGGCCTGACGTCGGAAATCCGGCAGGTGCTCGATGAGGGCACGATGACGCTAATCCAGGGAACCTGCAGCTTGAAGGACATCGATAGGAACAAGCCCTGGCCCGCCGACATCCTGCAGCACGATTTCCGGTGCACATCCTGCGGCCGCACGTTCAGGCTTTTCGTTGACACCTACCACGGCCACGGAACATGGCAGACACTCGCCTGAGCACGCCAGCCCTTTTTCCCTCCATCACAAGTACTGACGCACACGGCTGTGGAAGATTCTTTTTTAAGCTTGACACCTCGGTGCAGGCAGAGAGGAATTATTTTCATAGCCCGACTTCATACGGCTTCTATTTCGTGATTGTGCAACCGTGTTTGGTTGTTCCACGTATCGCAATCTCGCGCAGATCCTCAGGCCATAACATCTCTCGGTTACCGTTCGCATCGCGGAAATTCATCCCGAGCGGATAGCCAAAGCAATATGTGTTATATAAAGCAATAGCCCGCTGGCACTCCCATTTGCCCCGAGAACGCAGGATTGCATAGTACAGCATCATCTTGACTGCATTGCGCCCCGCCTTCGCAGGTGTCATTTCCGACCATTCATTGGGAACTCCATCCCTGTATATGATCTCTCCTATCTTTCCCATGTACCAAAATGTCATCTCATAGGCTGCTTCAGCCAATGCCTCATGTGACCACCTTAGCGTAATGCGCCATTCATTGTCTCTCTTAGAAACAATGCGAGCCTTCTCGTTGGGGGGAGCGCCGGGATCGACAATGAGCGACGACTTTTCAAAGCGAAACGTCCGTGGCAATGTCCAGCTTGCCGGAACAATAGCTACGCTGACAGGCGTATGTCTGCTCTCGCAACCAACATGTACTTGTTCGTGACCGCATGCTTGGTCTTCCACCCTCATCCCCAATCTGGCTCTCCGGAGGTGCTTGTGGCTTTGTTGCAGAACCCTCTTCTGCGAAGCCGGATAAGACTTCACCTCAACTACGCCCACTACTTCGACCGAAGCAGTTCTCATCACCGATTGGTCTATTACAAGGATATGCATGTCGGCTCCTTTTGCGAAACCGGGTTTGCCCAAAACCCTGAGGGCTACTGCGTCTCCCATGTAAATTTGTGCGTTATGAGGAAGGCGTCCATCGTGTTGAAGTTGCCTCACCAATTGGGCGCACGGCGCAGCAGCAAGCAATTCTGCGAGAGCCCCTTGGAAATAGTTGATGACACGATAGTAAATGAATCTGATAGCAGCGGCTGTATCGTCGTCGGAGAGACGCGTCGCGATCATATCAGGTGGAATCTCACCGCTGCCTTCATACGGTCCATCCCTTAGGAATCTCTGAAAGAGCATACTGCGTTCATTAGTTTCGATGGTGCGTATCGATTCCGCCAAAGACTCGCGGAAGACCGACAAGGGATCCAACCCGGCAGGAAATATGACCCCCGCAGCTAGGGCTTCCCGCACTGAAGCTTCTATGTCTTCTCCAAGGGTTTTTCCGAGGATCTCGAATCCGACTGTGTCGGCCAATCTGTAAGTGTGAGTGATCATTGCAGTGGAAAGGTATAAGAAAAATCCAAAAGCCGGGAAAATCTGACGAAAAATCTGAAGACAGGATACTAAATTCCCAGAATGATATTAGAAAATACCACCATTTACGATTCTTACCGTCTACTGGAGCCACTGAGCAAGAGTTCAGCCAAGCCGCCGGTCAACCGAATTGTCGCACGCGCTCGTCGAGTTCGTCGTAGGGGAAGAATGTCTGGTAGTCGGCCAGCGCCGCCAGCGCGCGCGAATGGGATTTGATGCCCTTTTCTTCGAGGATGGCCGCAGGGTTCAGTCCGCCGATGACGACCGCGCCCACCTGGCCCTGGTTCACCGGAATCTCGAGAAGCGGCTGGCCCGGCCACCCGATACTCATGAAGCCGCCCAGCCCGACTTTCTCCAACTGGTGGGCGAGCTCTATCACGTGGTCCCTGCTTTCCGCCGGCACCTCCCTGAAGCTGGCTCCGATGCGGCCGTTGCCGTTCTTCGTGGCGCCGAGGTAGTCGGTCATGCCGCTGCGGATAAAAATCTCCAGCGGGTCCAGCGTGGTGCCGCTGTAGTGGATGTATTGCACGAATCGGGTGGGTTTGTAATCCTGCAGTTCCAGAAGCCCGCCGAACCGTGAGTACGTGGGGATGCCGTGCGACAACAACACGCCGTTCAACGTAATCGAACACACGGTGCCTATACCCACCATGCCTTCAGGCACAGCGTCTTCGCCCACGCGTTCTCCGGGAGGCAGCAACGCCATTAGGCGTCCCATGGCGTAGCCGGCTGCGAACACCCTCTTAATCAGCGGCGCGGCGCTCTTCAGCTGCGATTTCTCCACCATGCTCACATTGACGACGACGGTTCCCTTCTTGCTCGAGAGGTCGAAGTTCATGCGGTAGGTGAGTTGGTCGATCTTCGCGGCAAGGTAGCCGACCTTTTCGATGATCCTCGCGCTCGCCAGCTCGTCCAGCCCCCGCCGCGTGATGAGCCGGCCTCTCCTCCCAAGATTCTCCGTCAGCCCATCCTTGTCCATAGAGTTCAGGTGGAAACGCACCGTGCGCTCGCTGATCTCATGGCCCTCGGCGAGGAGCCTCTCGGTAATCTTCGAGCTGCCGGTCGGCTTGTCGGCCTCCTGCAGAATCCTTAATATCGCGAGACGCTTTTTTTCGGTTTTTTCTCCCATGCCGGCCATTCTACCACAAAATATGCCGTTTTGCAAGTGTTAATCGGTAATTTTGCCGGTAATGACGGGAATGATGGAGCTGTCCGCTGCTCTCGAATCTCGCCTAATTCTCCGCATTGCACAGGAACTCACTCGGCATCTCCTGCCTCCCAGTCTCCTTTTCTTGCCGGGACTCCAGCTTTTTTGCCGCAAATGTACCGGTAATTCTGCCGGTTAACATTGCCCTTGCATCTCAAGATTTGTCGTATTTTATGTGTATTTTCCTATTGACTTTTCTTGGGGCCTATGGTAGTATTGGCAATACATTGCCGTTCATCGTGGGCTTTTGCCTGCGAACGAGATGAGCGGGGATGGCGCGGCTGGGTGTTCTCGCTGGTTCCGGCGTGTTCAGGACGGCGAGAGGGGGAAATCGGCAAATTGTAGCCTAAAGATCAAAGCAAAGGAGAAGTGAACCATGAACCTGCATCGTCCGAACGCAAACGAGGCGCTACAGACCACCAACCGGTCACGTCACGTTTCGCCTCAGTCGGGAATCTGCAGCCGGTGTGTGGACGGCTGCAAAGGAGGCTGCGACCTCTTTACCTCCACATTCCGAGGCAGGGAGCTTTTGTATCCGGGACCATTCGGCGAGATCACCGCGGGCGCCGACAAGGACTATCCCGTGGATTATTCCCATCTGAACATCATGGGATACGCTCTGGGAGCGGAAGGCACGCAGGCCGACCCCGACCACGCAACGTTCCCGTCGGTCAACACTGAGACGGAGTTCGGGACGGACAACAAGGTCAAGATGAAGGTTCCCGTCTTCACCGGAGCGCTGGGGAGCACCGACATCGCCCGCAAGAACTGGGAACACTTCGCCGTCGGCGCGGCCATCAGCGGAATCAGCCTGGTGTGCGGCGAGAACGTCTGCGGAATCGACCCCAAACTCCAGCTCGACTCCAACGGCAAGGTGAAGGAAGCCCCCGACATGCGCCGCAGGGTGGAGGAATACCGCCGCTACCACGAGGGATACGGCGACATTCTCGTTCAGATGAACGTCGAGGACACCCGCTTCGGCGTGGCCGAATACGTCATCGACAAGCTGGGCGTCGAGACCATCGAGCTGAAGTGGGGCCAGGGCGCCAAGTGCATCGGCGGCGAGATCAAGGTGAATTCGCTCGAGCGCGCCATAGAGCTCAAGAAGCGCGGCTACATCGTCACTCCCGACCCCGAAGAGCCCGCGAACCAGGCTGCCTTCAAGGACGGCGCGATCAAGCAGTTCGAGCGCCATTCCCGGCTGGGCTTCATCGACTATGAGGGCTTCATCAGCGAGGTCGAGCGGCTCCGCAAGCTGGGCGCCAAGCGCGTGACGCTCAAGACCGGCGCCTACCCGATGCGCGAGCTGGCCATGGCCATCAGGTGGTGTTCCGACGCGAAGATCGACCTTCTCACCATCGACGGCGCTCCAGGCGGAACCGGCATGAGCCCGTGGCGCATGATGGCCGAGTGGGGCGTGCCCTCGATTTACCTGCATTCAATGGCGCACGAGCTGTGCCGCATGCTGGAAGCGAAAGGCCAATTCGTGCCCGACATCGCGTTTGCCGGCGGTTTCAGCGCGGAAGACCACGTATTCAAGGCGATAGCGCTCGGCGCTCCTTACACAAGGGCCGTCTGCATGGGCCGCGCCCTGATGATCCCCGGAATGGTCGGCAAGAATATCGCAAACTGGCTCAACGGCACGAACGGCGAGCTGCCCAAGACCGTCGCCAAATACGGAAAAACCAAAGAGGAAATATTCGTCTGCTACGAGGAGCTGAGAGCGAAGTACGGAGACGAGGCCGACAAGATGCCTCTGGGCGCCATCGGAATATACAGCGCCACAGAAAAAATCCGCGTCGGCCTGCAGCAGCTCATGGCGGGCGCGAGAAAATGGCGGGTGGACCTGATCAAGCGCGAGGACCTCGCCTCGCTGACCGAGGAATGCGCCAAGGTCACCGGAATCCCGTACATCATGGACGCCTACCGAGCGGAAGCGCTCGACATCATCAACGCCAAAGCACTCACCGGCGTGACTGCCTGAGGCGGCGTCCTTTCAACTCCTGCACGAACCTGCGGCGGGGGCCTCACCGGGCCTCCGCCGCATGCTTTTTTTCGGCGTGTCGCCCAAATGAATCATCATGGATTCCCCGGTCAAGCCGGGGAATGACATCCATAAAGCATCAACAAGGTCTTGTCATTCCCGCGACAGCGGGAATCCAGTCTCATCGCAAACGAATCATTTAGATAATAGGCCCTCTTTTCTCTCCTTTTTCACTCACGTCGACGCTGAGCGACAGCGCCAGACCGTCTCTCGGCCCAAGATTTTCCGCTTGCAAGTCCATTCAAAAATTGCTATCATGTAATGGAGCTTTGTGCCAAGTTATCGGTGCCCCAATAACAGAGTGCAGAGCGCTCAGAAGCGAACCCCATATTATGAAGGAAGAAGGAAAGACTCAGTGTCGGAATTTTACGTTTTTGCCTGCCAGCATCGTGTACCCGAAGACTGGCGCCCGCCCTTTACTCCTGAAAATATCAACGGGCAAAAAGTTCGCCTGATCCAGCTTCCCTGTTCCGCCAAGCTCACCACTGTTCAAATGTTGCGACCATTCGAGAAAGGCATCGATGGAGTTCTGGTGATGGCCTGCGACGTGAAGGCGTGCCGGTCGCTCGAGGGCAGCCGGCGGGCTCGAATGCGCGTGCGCGAGGCCAACAACGTTCTGGAAGAAGTCGGCCTCGGTTCCCATCTGGTCGTGATCGAACAGGCGGCGGGAAGGACTCAGGAGGCGTACATCGAGGCGATAGAGAAACTGGCTGCGCAAACGGAAGGGCAGGGGACAGTGAATCTGCCTGATAATTAGTGGATAGTCACAATTGCAGTTGACGGTCAAGATACAAGATTCCGTACGGGCGCAGCATGCCGCGCCCCCACAAGGAATTCCACAACCGTGGGACGGATTCACCGTACCCGGAGAACTATGTTTCGGCTTCTGTAGGGGCGGTTCGCGAAGCGTCCCTACAGAAACATCCGCGCGAGTGGACAGGGAGTGTCCCCGTCGCGCACAAACCCCGTAAAGAGGAAATGACGGCAAATGATTATTGCGGAACGCAAACCGATTAGAGAAATCCTCGACATGATAGAAGGTGCCGACACCGTGCTCGTGGCCGGCTGCGCCACGTGCGTGGCCGACTGCATGGCGGGCGGCGAGCGCGAGGTCGGAATACTCGCCTCAGGCCTGCGGATAGCGCTGAAACAAGAAGGCAAGAATGCCGAAATCATCGAGGTCACCGTCGAGCGCCAGTGCGAGCGCGAATTCATCGAGAACATCCGCGAGCTGGTCGAAAGAGCCGACGTCGTCGTCTCGACCGCGTGCGGAATCGGCGTGCAGGCGATGGCCGAGCGCTACCGCAAAACGCCCATCTATCCCGGCGTCAACACCACGTTCCTCGGCCTGCGCGAAGAAGAGGGCCTGTGGACGGAACGCTGCGCGGCGTGCGGCGAGTGCACGCTGCACCTCACGGGCGGAATCTGTCCGGTCGCACGCTGCTCGAAGAGCCTGCTGAACGGACCGTGCGGCGGTTCGACGGCCGGAAAGTGCGAGATATCCGAGGAGGTCGATTGCGGCTGGCAGCTTATCATCGACCGACTGGAAGCATTGGGACAACTGGACAGGTTGGAGGCGAATATTCCTCCAAAGAATTGGGCCACCTCGCGCGACGGGGGTCCTCGAAAAGTCATAAAGAAAGAGATGAGAGATGAAGAGCGGAAGTAATCTCGAGAAAGTGCTTCAAGCCGGCCACCCCGCCGTGACGGCGGAACTGGGGCCGCCCATGGGCTGCAACGCCGAAGTGGTCAAGAAGAAGATCGAGCTGCTCAGGGGCACGGCCGACGCGTTCAACGTCACCGACTGCCAAACGGCGGTCGTGCGGATGAGCAGCATCGCCGCATCCATCTTCATCGTCCAGGCGGGCATGGAGCCGGTCATGCAGATGACCTGCCGCGACCGCAACCGCATCGGCATACAGAGCGACATCCTCGGCGCAGCCGCCCACGGCATCAAGAACTGCCTCTGCATCGCGGGCGACCATCAGTCGTTCGGCGCCGCCGGCAAGCTCAAGGGGCATCCGGGTTCGAAGAACGTGTACGACGTCGATTCGATTCAACTGGTAGGCATACTGAAAGGCCTGCGCGACGAGGCGCGTCAGCAGGGGGGCGACCCGCTCGGCGAAAGCGTGCCACTGTTCATCGGCGCGGCATGGACGCCGCTGGGCGACCCCGTCGAAATCCGGACCATCCGGTTGGCGAAGAAAATCAACGCGGGCGCCGATTTCATCCAGACGCAGGCCGTGTTCGACATAGAAAAATTCTCAGAGGCCATGCGAAAGGCCCGCGACCGCGGGCTGCACGAGCGCACCGCCATCCTGGCCGGCATCATCGTGCCCAAGAGCGCGGGCATGCTCTCGTACATGAACAAGTCGGTCCCCGGAGTGATAGTGCCGCAGGAGCTCATAGACCGCATGAAGGCGGCGTCGGACCAACGCGCCGAGGGCATCGCCATCGCGGTCGAGCTCGTCCAACAGGTTTTGCAGATAGAAGGCGTCCGGGGCGTTCACGTCCAGGCGATCGAGTGGGAATCGGCGGTCAGAGAGGTCGTGGGCGGAGCGGGGTTGCTGCCACGCCCGACCGTTTAGGGGAAGGAAGGAAATGCCCAAGAAGTACCACATCAAAGCGCAGTTGATGCCCCCACGCTTTCCGCCGGTGCCGAAATATTCGATG
Source organism: uncultured bacterium (assembly GCA_964607485.1). Lineage (GTDB taxonomy): Bacteria > Abyssobacteria > SURF-5 > SURF-5 > SURF-5 > CAZSKP01. The sequence continues at coordinate 86,608 of CAZSKP010000007.1, forward strand.
ATCGAGAGAGAGGGATGCCTGGGATGCCTCGAGTGCGCCAAGCGGGAATGTGTGTACGAGGTGTACAAGAATCGGAGGTTCGACCCCGACCGCATGGTCGATTCCATCGACTATCTCTGCAAGAACTGCCTGCGCTGCATCCAGGGCTGTAAGAACCAGCTTATCACCAAGATGAAGAATCCGGACTTCGAGGCGTTGGGAGACGAGTACTGGAGACCCGACCTCATCGCCAGCCTGTGGGAACAAGCCACGACCGGCAAGATTCCGGTCTCGGGCGCGGGCTACCGCGGGCCGTTCTCCGGCCCCGGATTCGACTCGATGTGGACCGACATGTCCGAGATCGTCCGGCCTACGCGCGACGGCATCCACGGCCGCGAATACATCAGGACGTCGGTGGATATTGGGCGCAAGCATGCCCGGCTGGAGTTCGACAAGAGCGGCGGGATGCGTTCCGAGCCTCACCCGTTGGTGGAGCTTCCCGTGCCGTTCATCTTCGACAACCTCCCGTTCGGCGTGGTCAACGAGAACGTGCGGGCGGGCTTCGTGCGCGCGGCCGAGATGGTGGGCTCGATGGCGGTCGTGCCGGAGAGCGAGATCGACTGGAAGCTGATGGCGCATATCGACAGCCTCATTCCAATAATTTCCTCGACCGACCTCGAAGCCGAGGGCGTGAGAGAATTAATCAGTCGCTCCAGCATGGTTGAGTTGGAGGATTCGCCCGATGTGATCGAGCGGATGAAGGCCGTCAAGGCGCTCCATCCGGCGACGGTGGCCTGCGTGCGCATTCCGATGAACAAGAACGCGAGCGCGCGCATCGAACAGCTCACCCGCGCGGGAGCCGAGGTCGTGCACATGGTGGCCGACTGGCAGGGAAATGAGCCCGACGACCCGAGCCCGAGGTTCGTCAAAGAGGTTCTGCGCGAGGCGCACCTGAACTTGATAGAGAACGCTCTGCGCGACGAGGTGACCATCATCGCCACCGGCGGCATCGCGATGGCGGAGCACGTTGCCAAGGCCATCGTCTGCGGCGCCGACCTTGTCGGCATCGACATGGTGGTCGAGGTGGCGCTCGAATGCCGCGTATGCAAGCGGTGCGTGCGCGGGCTGAGCTGTCCTGTGGCTATCGAGACGGTTGATCCCGAGTGGGCAGCCCTGCGGATTCGCAACCTGGTCTGCTCGTGGCATTCGCAGTTAATAGAGGTGTTGGGCGCGATGGGACTCCGCGAGGTGAGGCGGCTCCGGGGCGAGGTGGGCCGCGCGATGTTTTTCGAGGACATGGAGAAGGAGGCATTCGGCGATGTCAAAGTCGCCACGGACGCTCACCGTTCGTGATGAATATTCGCACCTGACCGGACGCGAGGCGGTTCACACGCCGTCGCGCTTCCGCAACCGGGTGTCCAAATACAGGGTGTTCCGCAGCCAGGCATGCGACGCGGGCGGTAAGTGCGCAAAGCTGTGCCCGTACGGCGTTCACGTTCGAAGCGGCGACCGGATGCTGCGGCCGAGGGAATGGCTGTGCATCGGCACCGCCTGCGAGAAGAACGATTTCTACTGCATCAGCCAATGCCCCAAGGGCGCTCTCTCGCTCGGCCTCAACCCGCTGTTCGAGACGCTCGGCGACGCGCGCTGGCCCGCCGACATGCTTCTGGCCACGTGGGTGATGGCGGAGACGGGCGACGTTCCGGCAAACGGGCTCGAGTATCAATTCGGCCGTTCGGGCGGCGGCTTCGACAAGCTCGCCTTCGATTTTCCCGCCGGAGCGGGCGCCGGCATGGACGAGGACGGGATAGACCTGAGCATCGACCTCAACCGTCGCGACGACAACGCCTACAGAATACGGATCGACCTTCCCGTCTATGGCGGCGGCATGTCGTTCGGCTCGGTGAGCGCAAACACGATGCTCGGCCGCGCCATCGCGGCGCGCAACTGGAACACCTTCACCTGCACGGGCGAAGGCGGCTATCCCGACGTGCTCGTGCCCCTCGCCAAACACATCATCACGCAGGTCGCCACCGGCCTGTTCGGCGTGCGCGAGGAAACCATCCAGCGCGCGCCCATCGTCGAGTTCAAGTATGCGCAGGGTGCGAAGCCCGGACTGGGCGGCCATCTGCTGGGCGACAAGGTGACGCCCGACGTCGCCCGCATGAGGGAGGCCGTCGCCGGCAGCGCGCTGTTTTCGCCCTTCCCGTTCCATTCGGTCTATTCGGTGGAAGACCATAAGAAGCACGTGGACTGGATAAAGGCCATAACGCCAAAATCGCTCATCTCGGTCAAGGTGTCCACACCGACCGACGTCGATATGGTGGCCGTGGGCAGTTATTACGCCGACGCCCACATCGTGCACATAGACGGCAGCTACGGCGGCACTGGCGCGGCTCCGGACATTGCGAAGAAGAACATCGCCATGCCGATCGAATACGCCATCCCGAAGGTGCACAAGTTTCTCATCGAGGAAGGTGTTCGCGAGCGCATTGCCCTTATCGCTTCGGGCGGCATCCGCAATCCATGGGACGTGGCCAAGGCCATCGCGCTGGGCGCCGACGGGGTCGTCATCGGCACGGCCGAGATGGTGGCGCTCGAATGCGTGCGCTGCGCGAACTGCGAGAGCGGACGCGGCTGCGCGCGCGGGATCGCAACCACCGACCCGGGGCTGGCGCCGCTGGTTTCGGTCGAGTACGCGGCCCGACGCCTGAGCAACATGTACCTGGCCTGGGCCAAAGAGTTGAGGCGAATCCTAAAGGGTTTGGGCATGCGCAGTGTTCGTGAATTGGTGGGACGCACCGATTGCCTGGTGCGGCTCCCGTGATGGGATATAAAGGAATGAACAGGACAGCCGAAAGAATTATTGAATCGCGGGCCGGGCTGGTCAAGGACCTTCCCCTCGCCACGCTTCGGAAGGAATCCGAAGAGGGCGGCTGCGGGGTCGTCGGGTTCGCATGCAGCATCCCGGTCAGGGGGCGTCACATATACGAGCCTTCCTGCCAGATGCACAATCGCGGCAACGGCAAAGGGGGCGGCATAGCGGCCGTCGGCTTTGTTCCCAAACAACTCGGCGTGACCCGCAAGGTGCTCGACACGCATTACATCCTTCAGATCGGTCTGCTCGACCCGTCGGTCCGCAAGTCGGTCGAGAAGAAATTCGTCAAGCCGTTCTTCGACGTGGCCGAGGCGGGCATGATTCCGACCGTGGACGACTATCGCGACATCGAGGGGCTGGAAGTCCGTCCGCCCGACGTGCTCCGCTGTTTCGTCCGGGTCAAGCCCGACGCGCTCGACCGGTTCGTCAAGAAGAATCGGCTCGAAGGACTCACTCGCCGCCAGGCCGAGGACGAGTTTGTCTATCAGAACAGCTTCAGGCTGAACCAGGAATATTACGCCTCGCTGGGGGAGAAGAAGGCGTTTGTGCTGTCGCACGGCCGAAACATGATGATCCTGAAGATCGTCGGCTACGCCGAAAAGCTCGCTCAGTACTATCTGCTGGACGACTTCAAGGCGCACTGCTGGATCGCGCACCAGCGTTATCCCACGAAGGGGCGGGTGTGGCATCCCGGGGGCGCGCACCCGTTCATCGGAATGAACGAGGCGCTGGTGCACAACGGCGACTTCGCCAACTATCACTCGGTCACCGAGTACTTGCGCATGCGCAACTCGTATCCGCTGTTCCTGACCGACACGGAGGTGTCGATACTGCTGTTCGATCTTTGGAAGCGCACCTACGAATACCCGCTCGAGTACGTCATCGAGGCGATGGCTCCGACGACCGAGCTCGATTTCGACCGGCTGCCGGTGGAGAAGCAGCGCATTTATCGCCAGATACAGGCGTCGCACATGCACGGCTCGCCCGACGGCCCGTGGTTCTTCATCATCGCGCGCAACGACGCCGCCCAGAAACAGTTTCAATTGATAGGCATCACCGACACCTCGATGCTCCGGCCGCAGGTGTTCGCACTCTCGATGGGTGAGGTTGGGATAGGCCTTTGCTGTTCGGAGAAACAGGCCATCGACGCCACGCTCCATTCGCTGGCCGAGGAAGACCCGCGCTTTCACCCGATTGCCGACAAGTACTGGAACGCGCGCGGCGGCAGCCACACCGACGGAGGCGCGTTCATCTTCACACTGTCCGGCGACGGCGAGGACAAGAAGCTGATCTGTACCGACAAGTTCGGTGTCGAGGTGACGCTCTCGCCGAAGAAGAAACACCGCGACCGCGCCGCCGAGATCACAGTTCCGAGCAACCGGCGCAAGCTGGCCGAGCCCATCCACGGTTTTATACGGAAACGGGATGCCGACGGACTCTTCTCGTGGATAGCCCAGGGGCTGGTGAGATGGAACTACAACACGCTCGCGTGGGTGCTCGAAGAAACCGCCCGCGAGGCCTCCGAAAGCGACGATGGCCGCGCCACCGTCATCAGTGCGCTCACGCTGCTGAACGACCGCCGGTTTCGCACCGGGACGAAGAAGCGCAGCTCGCTGCTGGAGCTGGTGCGCGATGCGCTGCATAGTGTTTTCCGGGGATGCCTTTCCATCGACGCCGAGGGCCGTTCGCGCTATCGGACGATAGATTGGCCGAATCGCCGCCGGCTGCGCGCGCCGCTCGACGGCGAACAGACGCTCGTGATAGACGTCGCGGGCTTCGCGCCGGAGGGACCCGACTGTCATTCGCACCTGCTGGTCGATGCTCACCGATTGGGCTGGAGGAGGTTCATCGCATACGGCTTCAAGGGCGAGCGCTTTTCAGGATGCGGCTTCGGGCCGCACACCGAAGGCGTTGTGCTCGACCTGTACGACAGCACGGGCGACTATGTCGCCTCGGGGATAGACGGGATGGAGGTGTACATCCACGGCAACGGCCAGGACCAGTTGGCCCAGATTACGAAGGAGGGCAAGCTGGTCGTTTATGGAGACGTGGGCCAGACCTTCATGTACGGCGCCAAGGGCGGCTCGGTGTACGTGATGGGCAACGCGGCGGGCCGTCCGCTCATCAACGCGGTCGGCCGTCCCCGCGTGGTGATTAACGGCACCTGCCTCGATTATCTGGCTGAATCGTTTATGGCGGGCGACGCGCTCAGGGGCGGCGGCTTCGTGGTGCTCAACGCAGTCGAGTTCGACGAGGACGGCAACGTTCGCGACCTGGCTCTGCCCTATCCCGGCTCAAACCTGTTTTCGCTTGCTTCGGGCGGGGCCATCTATGTCCGCGACCCGCACAATCTCACCATCGACGAACAGCTCAACGGGGGTGAGCTGGTGCCGATGTCGAGAGAGGATTGGGAGTTGATCCTTCCCGTTCTTGAGGAGAACGAGCGACTTTTTGGCATTTCCATCCGAGACCACTTGCTGAAGATAGACGGGCAGCTCAGGCGCCCCGAGGACGTGTATCGCAAGGTCCGTCCCGTAAAGCTGGCCGTTCTCACCAACGTCGAGGACCACGACTGACGGGCGCGCTTGTAGGAACTGCTGTGAATACGCCTTCCGACACAGCTTCATCCATGAAACGACGCGGGTGTCGTGTCATCGATCTCGGGCTGTGTTCCTACGCAAAGGCCTACGCGTTTCAGAAGGAGGTCGTGCATTCGAAGTTCGAGGGCTCGGACACCGATACGCTCATATTCGTCGAACATTTTCCCGTTATCACTCTCGGACGCAAGGGCCGCCGCGAGAACATCTGCGTTTCTCCGGAAAAGTTGAAATCGGCGGGGATGGACGTGCTGAGCATAGACCGGGGAGGCGACGTCACCTACCACGGTCCCGGCCAGCTCGTCGGGTACCCCGTCCTGGACCTGAGGGCCCACAGGCAGGACGTCCACTGGATTCTGAGACAGCTCGAAGAGGTACTCACGGTTTCGCTCAGGCGCATGGGAATAGATGCGCGGACCGAACCCGGGCTGACGGGCGTGTGGGTTGGCGGCGCGAAGATAGCCGCCATCGGCATCGGCGTCAGCCACTGGGTGACCTTCCATGGATTCGCCCTGAACGTCGCACCGATGATGAGGCATTTCGAACTGATTATTCCCTGCGGACTTAAGGATAAGCCCGTCACGTGCGTGCGCGACGTGCTCGGGCAAACGCCGGACATGGATGAGGTTAAGCGCATCGTGGCCGAGAGTTTTTGCGAAACGTTCGGGCTGGAACGGGTGCACGCTTGATTTTCCGACCGCTTGAAGCTATGATATAGTATAGAGTTACTTTGCGTGACTTGGTGAGCTTATGAACACGGAAATGAGCGACATACTTGATAATATGGTGCTGCTCAAGGCATCGGATTGCTACCTGAAGGTTGATGAGAGGCCTTTCTTTCGAGTAAACGGCCAGATACGCCACAGCAAATTTGCCGCCGTCACTGACCAGGATATCTCCCGCTTCATGCAGACAGTGATGACTGAGTTTCAGCGCGAGCGATTCCAGAAAGACCCCGACCTCGACTTGGCTTACGATACCAAGAGCGGCAACAGGTTCAGAGTCAATGTGTTCAGGCAGCGCGGCCACATCGGCATGGTCATACGGCTCATTCCTTCCGAAAATCTCAGCTTCAATTTTCTGCACCTGCCGCCCATTGTCAGAGAATTCGCCGAGCTGCCGCGCGGGCTTGTCATAGTATCTGGCGCGACGGGAAGCGGAAAGACGACCACTCAGGCCGCGATGGTTGATCACATCAACACCAATTTTCACAAGCACGTTGTGACCGTCGAGGACCCCATAGAGTTCATCCACTACAACAAGAAGAGCATCATAAACCAGCGCGAAGTGGGCTACGACACCAATTCCTTCGGCGATGCGCTGAAACACGTGGTCAGGCAGAGCCCCGACGTGATTCTCATCGGGGAAATGCGCGACCTGGAGACGATGCTCGTCGCGCTGTCGGCGGCCCAGACGGGGCATCTCGTCATTACCACGCTCCACAATGTCGATACGGCGCAGACGCTCGACAGGATCATAAACTACTTTCCGGAATACATGAGGCATCAGATTCGGCTCGAGCTGTCGCTGTGTCTCAAGGGCGTCGTCTGCATGCGTCTCATTGCGCGGAAAGACGGCAAGGGCCGGATTCCCGCCGTCGAAGTCATGCGCACGACACCCGTCATACGGAAGCTGCTCCTCGAGGGCAACACGAAGACGGTGCCCGATTACATCAAAGAGGGACGCGAATTCGGAATGCAGACGTTCAACCAGGCCCTGCTCGACCTCTTTCAAGAAGGCTTGATCAGCTATGAGGATGCGCTCCAGAACGCTTCCAACCCCGAGGAGTTCAAGCTTAACGCCCAGGGAATGTTCACGGGCACCGATTCCATCAGGGCGAAACAGACAATGGAAGATCCGTATTAGGAGAACCGACATGGATGCTCACCGTTCAGTTGAGCCGACCATTCCCGACGTGGCGAGGAATGGCGGCCGTGTTGATATGAAAAGCCTTTTCGACCTGGTCATGGTGCGGGGCGCCTCGGACCTCCTGCTGACCGCGGGCGCGCCGCCGCTGCTCAGGATCAACGGCGAGCTGAAGGCCACCGAGTATCCCGAACTCGCGCCCGAAGAGAACAAGCGGCTCATATACAGCATCCTGACCGACAAGCAGAAGGAGGAGTTCGAGGAACGGCGCGAGCTCGACATGTCGATCGGGGTGAGCGGCCGTCACCGCTTCAGGGTGAACGTGTATATGCAGAAGGGCTGTGTGACCGCGGCGATGAGAGCCATCCCGGAGCAGATACCCTCGCTGGAGAGTCTCGGCCTTCCGAAGATATTGGCCAAGCTGGCGTTCAGGCCGCAGGGGTTGATACTTGTCACCGGCCCCACCGGTCACGGCAAGACGACCACCCAGGCCGCGCTTATAGACCTCATCAACGCCCATAAGCGCTGCCACATCATAACCGTCGAGGACCCGATTGAGTATGTGCACCACCACAAGAAGTCGGTCGTGGACCAGCGCGAGCTGGGCAGCGACACGCTCTCCTTTCCCGCCGCGCTCAAATACGTGCTCAGACAGGACCCCGACGTCATTCTCATCGGTGAAATGCGCGACCTGGAGACCATCTCCTCCGCGCTGACCGCCGCGGAAACAGGGCATCTCGTTATCGCCACCCTCCATACGAACGACGCCATCCAAACCGTTGACCGCATCGTGGACGTGTTTCCCTCGCACCAGCAGCAGCAGATCCGCATCCAGCTTGCACTGAGCATGCTGGCGGTCGTCTCGCAGCGTCTGTTGCCCCGCGCGAACGGGAAGGGACGCGTGCTCGCGTGCGAGATACTCAGGAACAATTCCGCCGTCGGAAACCTCGTTCGCGAGGCAAAGACCCATCAGATATACAGCATCATGGAGACGCATTCCAAGGACGGCATGATCACGCTCGACTCTTCCATAAAGCAACTCTACCTGCGTGGCATCGTGTCGTACGATGTGGCCGTCAACCACGTGCGCAATCCTCAGGTCATCGCAAACGCCTGAAGTCGAGAAACGCCATGTTTGCCTCGTTTTTAATCTGGGTATTGTGTGTCTGCGTTCTACTTGTCCTGGACGGGTTTTCCATTTATCTGGCCTTTTCCGGTTACCTTCCCGGGCGCACAAATGTCGGATGGATATTTCTGGGTGTTTATCTCGCGATGTACCTTGCGTTTGCCATTGGAACGTATAAGGTGTTGGCGATGTCCGTTACCACCATATTGTATGTTATCGTTCTCGTTTTCCTTCTGGTGCTGCAAGGTCCCCTGGTGGCCGAACTCGTATCGCAGTCGGTCATACCCGACGCTTCCAGGGGGTTGAAGCTCATCAAGGTGTACACGGAGGCCGAGAGAAGGGTCGCTCAGGATGATTTGGCCGGCGCAATCGTGGAGTATGAGAAGGTGATTGCCCAAGACCCCGACGACGTCACCGCGCGATTCCGGCTGGCCGAGCTGTGTTACCAGAACGAGGAATATCGCAAGGCGGCCATGGCCTACGAGACTCTTCTGGCCCGGGAGAAAGAGCTCGACATGAACCGCCACTGCTCCGCGTTGACGAGGCTTTCGGAGATATATGCGCAGCATCTGGGCGATATCGAGAAGGCGCGAAAACATGTGCAGACGATTATAGACAAGTACCCGGGCACGAAGTATGCGGGCTACGCCATGGACCGGCTCGACAGTCTCTGAGCCTCCAGCCGCTCCCTCCCTGACCTCTCTCTTTCCGCAAAGAGACAAAAAGAAACCAAAAAAAGACCTCCTCGACGTATTGACAAGAGTGGGAATTTGTGGTATATTTACGATTGAACAAGTATTCAAATGAGGAGGCGCCCTTATGCCGCCTAAAACGACGTCGAAAAACGCAGTTGCCGTCTGCGAAATAGAGTTCGTGGACAAGGCGCGAGTCAACGTGGTGCGAAGGCGCATGCCCCCAGCCGGCTCGCTCGAGGCGCTCTCCGACATCTTCAAGGTGCTCGGCGATCCCACCCGGCTCCGCATAGTTTCCGCGCTCGGCGTGAAGGAGCTGTGCGTGTGCGACATCGCGAATCTTGTGGAAATGAGCGTGTCGGCCGTGTCGCACCAGCTCAGGATACTGAGGAACCTGAAACTGGTCAAGCACCGGAAAGAGGGCAAGATGGTCTATTATTCCCTCGACGACAACTGCGTGGAGACATTGCTGAAGGAAGGGCTGAAGCACATCGAGGAGTGATGTATTACCCGGAGCAGGAAAATGACTGAACACCACCCCACCGCCGAAATTGAGATTAACGTGAGCGGGATGGATTGCCCCTCATGCGCCGAGAAGATTGAGAAAGTCGTCTCGCGCATGGAAGGCGTCGAGAGCGCGGCCGTCAACTTCACCGGAGGCAGGTTGACGGTCCGTTTCGCTGAGGAGAAAACGAACGTCGGCGAGATCGAGTCGCAGATTCAGCGGCTCGGCTACCACACGGGCAAGGCGCAGGGCCAGGTCTCGGACAAATTCTTCGTCGAGGGGATGGACTGCCCCGACGAGTCTTCCCTTATCGAGAAGAAGCTCCGTGAGTTGAATGGCGTCAAGAACGTCACGTTCAACCTGCTCTCCGCAGAGGTCACCGTTTCGTACGACGCGCGCATGGTTGGCCGCGAGCGGGTGATGAAGGCGATAGCGGAGACCGGCATGAAGGCGACGTTGGCCGGGGCGGCGGGCGCCGGTGAGGCGAGGGGGCGAGGCCAGTTGATGCTCACGCTGGTGTCCGCTGCGCTCGTCGCCACTGGTTTCGGCCTTTCGTTCTTCGGCTATCCCGAAAAAGTCGCGATAGGTTTCTACCTCCTCGCCATGGCGGTCGGCGGTTTCCACATTTTCCGGAAGGCCGTCTTTTCCGCCCGCAACCTTACCCTCGACATGAACTTCCTCATGACCGTCGCCGTGATAGGAGCGGCGGCGATAGGCGAGTGGCTCGAGGGGGCGACGGTCGTGTTTCTCTTCTCGGGCGCGCAATTTCTCGAGATGTACAGCATGGACAGGGCGCGAAACGCGATTCAGTCCCTCATGAGGCTGGCGCCCGACAACGCGCTCGTCCGGCGGGACGGAAAAGATGTCGAGGTGCCGGTCGGCGAGGTGGAGCTCGACGAGATGTTCATCGTGCGTCCGGGCGACAAGATTCCGCTCGACGGGAAGGTGGTGGCCGGGAAGAGCACGGTGAACCAGGCGCCCATCACCGGTGAGTCGGCGCCGGTAAAGAAAGGGCGGGGCGACGACGTCTTCGCGGGAACCATCAACGGCGACGGCTCGCTCGAGGTGCGCGCGACGCATCGGGCCGACGACACGACGCTTGCCCGCATCATCCACATGGTCGAGGAGGCTCAGGCGCAGAGAGCGCCCATGCAGAATCTCGTCGATAAGTTCGCGAAGTACTACACGCCCGCCATCATATCGCTGGCCGCGCTGGTGGTGTTCGTGCCGCCGCTGGCGTTTGGCGCACCCTTCGCGCGGTGGCTGTACAGGGGACTCGTCCTTCTGGTCATCTCGTGCCCATGCGCACTGGTTATCTCGACGCCCGTCTCGATTGTTTCCGGGTTGGCCAGCGCCGCCAAGCAGGGAGTCCTCATAAAGGGGGGCATCTATCTGGAGAAGGCCGGTTCGCTAAACGCCATCGCGTTCGACAAGACGGGCACGCTGACGATCGGGCATCCGTGCGTGAAGGAGATCGTCGCGCTCGACAACATGCCGCCGGGCGACGTGCTCGGCATCGCCGCGGCGGTCGAGTCGAGGTCCGAACACCATCTGGGGCGTTCGATAGTCGAGGAAGCGTGCCGGCTGGGCATCCCGGCGCGGCGGGTCGAATCGTTTCAGGCGATTCCCGGCAAGGGAGCCCGCGCCGTCATCGACGGAGAGACATACTACGTGGGCAGCCACAGGCTTTTCGAGGAGATGAAATTCTGCACGCCGGAACTCGACGAGCGCATGGAGGAGATCGAGAAGCGGACCGATACGGTTGTGCTGGTGGGCAGCGAGGCCGCGCCGCTGGGCGTGATTGTGATGATCGACGCCGTCCGCACAAGCTCCGCTCAGGCGCTCGCACGGCTGAAGGACATCGGCGTTCGCAAGATGATAATGCTGACGGGCGATAACAAGGGCACGGCCTCGGCCATAGCGGAACAGCTCGGCATCGACTTCCGCGCCGAGCTATTGCCCCAGGACAAGGTGAGCACGATGCACGAACTCGTCGGCGAGCACGGTCACGTCGCTATGGTCGGCGACGGCGTCAACGACGCGCCCGCGATGGCGGCGTCCACAATCGGCATCGCCATGGGCAGCGCCGGCACCGATACCGCGCTGGAGACGGCCGACGTCGCCCTGATGGCCGACGACCTGCTCAAGCTGCCGTTTGCCATCTGCCTCAGTCGCAAGACACTGGGCGTCATCAGGCAGAACATCGCGCTGTCGATATTCATCAAGCTGGTGTTCCTCGCGCTCGCCATACCCGGCCTCGCGACGCTGTGGATGGCGGTCTTCGCCGACATGGGCGCGTCGCTGCTGGTCATATTCAACGGCATGCGCCTCTTCGCCGTCAAAGAATCGCTCCAGTGCCCGGAAAGATAAAGACCTTCTTTTTCTCTCTTTGCGGAAAGAGAGAAAAAGAAGCAAAAAGAGAGAAACGATAGCGGTCATGTGAATCCCCTCCGGGCCTTCACACAACCGCTCTTTTCTACCCATTCCCTGACCCGTAGGGGCGGTTCGCGAACCGCCCGCGCATGACCCTCTGCACCGCAAAGCCGCAAAGAACGCAAAGGAATCTTTCAACAACTAAGGCACACCAACAAATTCCCTCTGCCATTCTGCGTATTCACCATATTCAAGATCAAAGATTCGACCCCATCGGTTCATGTGCGTATCTGTTGGCAGCTAACACCTGAACTCACCAGCCGGAAAACGTAGCTTTACGGTCTGGTAGAGTGAATTGTTATGAGCCTAATCTGAATTCATTCCAGTCAAAATAAGGTTGAAAATAATTTATTAAAGAATCTACCCATTTTTCATATTTCTTTTGTTCAGAAAAATTATCCGTATCTTTAAAATAGGCTCTGAAACTTATTTGATAATTTACTGTGAAATACTTATAGAATTCTTCTTCCGAAAATTTTTTGTTGGGATCTAGCATTTCAAGGGGTAACCCCGGTCCGCTTGAAAGACCTGTAAGTTGGAAGGTTACGTTACAGTAGTCGTTATCCATAACTATTTTTATCCCATCTTGGGAGTCACTGAAGGATATGGTTGTTTGGGGGGGAAGTATTATTGATAGGTCTTCTATAGGGAATTTAGTGTGCAAAGCAGAAATAAATTTCCCATCTTTAAATAGTTCAGGGTTTGAAAAGAAAATATTATCTCTTATTGTGTTTTCCGAAAGGGCAGCAAAAGTTATGATATTAGAGTTGTCTACATTCTTGTCGGCTAGCGGTTCATGCCATTGAGACATATCTATAACAGGCTTATCGTGTAATAATAACCACCCTTGATGAAAGTTGCTATTCACCCACTTTAGAAATAAGTAAAAGAACGCATCGCGACCATAGCGTCGTCTTTCAGTTGAGCCCATCTTTGTTCTTGTGAATATGGTTGATGCGTCATTAGTAATTATAGGATATTTACCTTTTCCAATGGGGAGGTTTATTACTCCGTTTCCAATTTTTCCTGCGATGAGTTTTACTGGGAATTCTTTTTCGACTGGTTTCGGCTGGAGGATAGCCCTCATTTGCTCAATGATTGCCTCTCGTTGTCTGACTTCTTCTTGAGAACCTTTATAAGCAAGGAATTGCAGCGCAATGCCAACAGCTGCAACGAACAGAGCGATTACCAAAGCTAGACCTTCGTTGAGCTTCTTTAGATAAGAGAGTACATTAGGCACTAAAAGCAGGATTATGATTAATGACGATAGGAAAAAGATAAGCATCTTTACTCGTACCTCTAGAAAAGAACGAAGTATAATGTCTGGAATGTGAATACCCTTTAAGATAATGGAGTCAAATCTTTATTCTTGAATATGATCTTTTGTAAGCACTATGATGAAAACAGCACACACTAATCTTGACAGCTATAAAATACTACTTTCAGTTAATTGAAGTCAAGCGGAATGTGAAGGAGGCTGGAGGCTGGAGTCTTGAGTCAAAGGTCGAAAGGCGGAGGCAGAAAGTCGAAAAAACGAACAGATTTCTCTGCGCTCTTTGTGCCTTTGCGGTGAAAAAATGCCCGTGATTCCCCGTGATCCCCGTGATGTATGAGGCTTTGCAGGGAGAAAGGGGCAAAAAGGAAATCTCTCTGTGAACTCTGAGTGCTCTGTGGCTGGCGTGTTTTGGCCGGTGTTCCTTGAATTTGGGCCGCTGTTTTGTTAAAATTATAGAGGATTTCTTGTTCAATGCCCTCGTTTGTGGGGGGGCGAAGGAGCTAGTGTGCTGGGAGTGATAAACAAAGTCTTCGGAACGAAGCACGAGAGGGACATCAAGAAGCTGCGCCCGCTCGTGGACGCGATAAAGTCGCATGAGGCCCCGATGGCCGACCTCTCCGACAGGGAGCTGCGGGCGAAGACGGCCGAGTTCAGGCGCAGGCTGGCCGGGGGCGAGACTCTCGACGACATCCTGCCGGAGGCGTTTGCGGCCGTGAAGGAGACGTGCCGGCGGTTGTATGGCAAGGGGTGGTTTGTGCGCGGCCACGAGGTCGCGTGGGACATGGTGCACTTCGACTGCCAGCTCATCGGCGGAATTGTTCTGCATGAGGGCAAGATTGCCGAGATGGCGACCGGCGAGGGCAAAACGCTCGTCGCGACGCTGCCCATCTATCTCAACGCGCTCGCCGGAAAGGGAGTGCATCTGATAACGGTGAACGATTACCTTGCCAGCCGCGACAGCGAGTGGATGGGCCCCATCTACGAGTTCCTCGGGCTGGCCACCGGATGCGTCCAGCAGCGAATGGATTCCGAAGAACGGCAGACGCACTACCATGCCGATGTCACATTCGGCACGAACAGCGAGTTCGGGTTCGACTACCTGCGCGACAACATGTGCGTCATGAAAGAGCACCAGGTGCAGCGGGGCCATCATTACGCCATCGTTGACGAGGTGGACAGCGTGCTCATCGACGAGGCGCGCACTCCGCTCATCATTTCCGGCCCAGTCGAGCAGTCGAACGAGCAGTACGAAGAGCTTGCTCCGGCCGTTGACAGGTTGTACAAGCAGCAGCAGCGCATAGAGAAGAAGCTGCTTGACGAGGCCGAAAAGCTCATCGAACAGGGCGAGACGTACGAGGCCGGCAAGAAGCTGCTGATGGTGAAGAGCGGAGCGCCGAAGAGCAAGCGTTTCCTCTCGCTGATGGAGAATGCCAAGTTCCAGAAGCTGGTCCATCGCGTCGAGCTCGACATGATGGGCGACCAGCTCATGGGCGGAACCGAGGAATCGGCCCTGATGAAGCTCATGGCCGACCTGTATTTCACCATCGACGAGAAGTCCAACGTGGCCGACCTCACCGAAAAGGGGAGGCGCACCATCTCGTCGGGCAAGCTCGACATGTTCATCGTCCCGGAGATCGAGGACGAAGAAAAGGAGATAGACGACGAGCTGGACAGGCTGGCGAAGGACAATTCGCTGGATTACGAAAGCAGGGCGGTCCGCGAGATGGAGCTGGAGGCGAGGCGCTGGCAGCTCTACGACCGGTCCAATACGGTGAATCAGCGGATACACGCCGTCTCGCAGTTGTTGAAGGCCTATTCGCTCTTCGAGCGTGACGTGGACTACATCGTGGCCGACAACAAGGTCGTCATCGTGGACGAGTTCACCGGCCGGTTGATGCCCAGCCGCCGGTTCAGCGACGGCCTGCATCAGGCGCTCGAGGCGAAAGAGCGGGTGAAGGTCGGCGAGGCCAACCAGACGCTGGCGACCGTCACGCTGCAAAATTACTATAAGAAGTATGAAAAGCTCGCGGGCATGACCGGCACAGCCGACACCGAGGCGCAGGAATTCCATGACATATACAAGCTCGACGTGGTCGTCATACCCACGAACAGGCATCTCATACGGTACAACTATACCGACGTCATATACAAGAGCGAGCGCGAAAAATTCAAGGCGGTAATCGGCGAGATAAAAGAGATGCACAAGCTCGGCAGGCCCGTGCTTGTGGGGACGATATCGGTCGAGAAATCCGAGGCGCTCGGCAAGATGCTCCGCGAGCAGCGGATACCCCACTACATTCTCAACGCGAAATATCACGAGAAAGAGGCCGAGATAGTGGCCAGGGCGGGCCAGGCGGGCGCCGTCACGATAGCGACCAATATGGCGGGCCGCGGAACGGACATCAAGCTGGGCGAGGGCGTGCCCGACGTGGGCGGCCTGCACATAGTCGGGACCGAGCGGCACGAAAGCAGACGCATCGACAATCAGCTTCGCGGCCGCGCCGGAAGGCAGGGCGACCCGGGCTCCTCGCGGTTCTACATTTCTCTCGAAGACGACCTGATGCGCCTGTTCGGCTCCGACCGGATAATGAAGATAATGGACCGGCTCGGCATCGAGGAAGACCAGCCGATAGAACATTCTCTGGTCACGAAATCCATCGAAACGGCGCAAAAACGCGTCGAGGCGCACAACCTGGAGATTCGTAAACATCTCCTGAAGTACGACGACGTGATGAACAAACAGCGTGAGATTATCTATGCCGAGCGGCAGAAGGCCTTCGACGAGCCCGACATCAAGCAGCACGCGCTCGAAATGATAGACGACGTGATGGACGAGGCGATGGACGAGTTTGTGCCCAAGGACACCCTGCCCGACGAGTGGAACCTGCGCGGGCTGACCGACTGGATGCGCAGACACTTCGGCCTGCATGTCCGGTTCGACGGCGTCGACCTCGAGACGGTCGAGGCCGGGGAAATTTTCGAGACCCTTCAGCAGGTCGTCCGGTCCGCCTACGAGGAAAGGGAAAGGCGGCTCGGCTTCGAGACGATGCGCGAGATCGAGCGCGTGGCCATTCTGAGGGCCGTCGATTCGAGATGGAAGGACCATCTCTATGCCATGGACCTGCTGAAAGAGGGGATAGGCCTCAGAGGATACGGCGGCAAGGATCCCCTCGTTGAATACAAACACGAGGCGTTCAACCTGTTTAGCGAAATGATTGCAGATGTCAAGCTGGGAGCCGCCGAGTTTCTGTTCAGGGTGCAGGTGGCTGAGCCGGAAAAGTTGGAGGAGCCGGCGCCCGCTCCCAGCCAGACGGTTCTCACCTCACACGACCTCTCCACAAGTTCATTCGGCAGCGAGGCGCCCCAGCAGGCGGCCGCGGCTTCCGACGCGCCGCGTCAAGCGGCGAAGGTTCCCGTTCGTGTGGGCCAGAAGATTGGCCGCAACGAGCCGTGTCCGTGCGGCAGCGGCAAGAAATACAAGAAATGCTGCGGCGCCTGATGTACGACTCGCGACTAATTGCAAACCGTCCGCCCCGCCCGAATTATCACCGATTGCGCTCCGGGCATCGCATGAAAGTTGTGTGCACAGGTATCGAAGGTATGTCGGCGAGGCAACGAATTGTCTTTCTGCATGTCATCCTGAACGAGGGGCCGCAGGCCCAAGTGAAGGGTCTCGGTTTCAATTGAAACATTGCGCGGCAAGAGATTCTTCGCTGCGCTCAGAATGACAACCACTGTCGCAATCTTTGCCTGATGTTTATGCCAGGTTGCTTATGAAACGCAAATCCAAAAGAAAGAAGATACTGCTGGTTGCGGCCATCACCGTCTTCTGGCTGGTTATGAATGCGCAGCTCGTGCGCAGAGAGGTGTTCCTGCCGCGCCTGCCATCCGGCTCTACGAGCATTGCGGCCTCCCTCACGCCCGACATCTCTTATAAGGAACAGTGGATGGGCATCTACTATGAGGGCCAAAAGGTCGGCTATTCCAGCACCACCGTCAACCGTGTGCATGGCTCGGATGCGCCGGGCTACATCATCCTGAACCGTACGTTCATGGTGGTGAAACTGATGGATAATCCCCTGAGAGTTCAGTTCGAAGGGCTGCTGCGAACCGGCGTCGATTTCAAGATGAAGGACTTCAGTTGTTGGCTGAGGTCGGCGGGCCATCAGATTCGGATCGACGGCCGGCTCGAGGGTGACACTCTCTCGCTCAGCGTGCTTTCGGGGAGCAGGGTCTTTCGGAAGAAAGCCAAGGTGAGCGAGGATGTGAACCTGTCGAACAGCCTCACGCCGCTGCTGTACCTGCCCGACCTGAAGACCGGCGTAACATATTCGGTGGACATCCTGGACCCGCTGTCGCTCGCCACGAACAAAGCGAAGATAACCGTCACCGGCATGGAGCCATATGAATACGAGGGGAAACAGATCGACGCTTTCATAGTCGAGACCGAGTACCAGGGGGTTTCTTTCACGGCATGGGTGAGCGAGGGCGGCGAGGTGCTCAAAGAGACCACGCCGCTCGGCTGGACGCTGTTGAGGGAGGACCGCGACGTGGCGTCGGATTTCCGCGCGGATGCCGTGAGCTTCAGGCAGGACATTGCCAAGCTTCTCGCCGTGCCGTCGGATCTTCACATTGCGGAGCCCGCGCAGACGCGGGAGATGAAGGCCCGCGTGAGCGGCATAGACCTGAAGCAGTTCAGGCTTGACGGAGCCGGACAGCGGCTGGTCGATGCCGACACGGGGCTCGTCGAAATAGCAATGAAGAGGCCCGACCCGGCAACAAGCCTGCCGATTCCGATAAGGGATGATTCGGTCTCCGAATTTCTCAAGCCGACCCTTTTCATACAATCCGACGACGCCGCGATTCGGAAGCTGGCCGGGGACATCGCGGGCGGCGAGACCAACAGCCTCATCGTCGCCGAGAGGATTAACGACTGGGTGTTCAACAACATACGCAAGAAGATGACGTTCTCCCTCCCGTCCGCGGTCGAGGTGCTCGAGACGCGCGAGGGCGATTGCAACGAGCACACGACGTTGTTCGTCGCGCTCGCCAGGTCGGTCGGCATTCCCGCCAAGATCGCCATCGGGCTGGTGTACTATAAGGGGAGTTTCTACTACCATGCGTGGCCGGAGGTGTACGTCGGGGAATGGGTGGCGATGGACCCGACGCTTGGCGAGCCGCTGGCCGACGCCACTCACATCAAGCTTCTGGAGGGCGAGCTCGACCAGCAGGCCAAGCTCATGCACGCGATAGGCAAGATAGGGCTCAGCATAAAGTCCTTCTCGTACGCGGCGCCGGCGCCCGAGGAAGCGTCGTCATGAACCTGCTCGGAAGCTACGCGTACAACAAGCTCCTCCTGCTTCGAAACCATGTGCGCTCCGTTCGCAACGAGTCGAAGCTGAAGCTGGCCGTGGTTTCGCTCTGGTTGCTGATCTTTCTATCCGTCGGCTGCTGGTTCTTCTTCAAGGCATTCGATTTTTTGTACAACTTTCCCGTGGGCGACCTTCTGGCGGTCAGGGTGCTCGCGCTTTTCTTCCTCACCCTTTTCGCCATGCTGGTGTTCAGCAACATACTGGTGGCCTTTTCCACCTTGTACAAATCGGCCGAGACCGACTTCCTCTTTTCTCTGCCCATGAGCGAGCAGGAAGTCTTCATCTGCCGGTTCGTCGAGACGCTTGCGTACAGCTCGTGGGCCTTCATCTTCCTCGGGATTCCGCTCATGGTAAGCTACGGCGTGGTGTTTCACGTGAGGTGGTATTTCTATCCCGCGCTTCCGTTGTTCTTCCTGCCCTACGTCGTCATCGCGGGGATGCTGGGGACATTGATCATGCTGATTATGGTTCGCATCTTCCCGAAGATGAATTTCAAGGTCATCATCGGAGTGATAGGGGTGCTGGGGCTGGGCTTCGGCTTCTTTCTCTATCGGTCGTTTTCGGTTTCGCGGATAAGCCAGCTTGAGATATTGGACCAGATACTTTCGGCGCTGAAGACGACGCAGTCGCCGTTTTTCCCCAGCCACTGGCTGAACGAAGGAGTTCTGGCGGCGGGAAGCGGCGACCTGCGCGAGTCGGCCTTCTACTTCGCCCTGCTGCTCAGCAACGCGCTCATGGTCGTCATGGTTTCGTTGTGGCTGGCGGGGTTTCATTACTACAGGGGATGGGCCGCGCTTCGGGGTTTCAGCCTGATACGATACTATCCCATCGGAAAGGGCCTGCTCAGCCGGGTGGAGAAGCTGGTCGGGCCGCTGCGTTCGCCGACGCGAGCGCTCGTGATGAAGGACCTGCGAATGTTCTGGCGCGACCCGTCGCAGTGGGCGCAGTTCGCCATCTTCTTCGGCCTGCTGATCGTTTATGTGAGCAACCTGTATAACTACCAGAAATTCATGGCGCCGGAGTGGCAGACGAGGATTGCGTTTCTCAACCTTGCGGCGGCGGCGCTCGTGCTCTCCGTCTTGACGACGCGATTCGTCTTTCCGCTTTTCAGTCTGGAGGGCAAGAGGTTCTGGATAGTCGGCCTGGCGCCGCTCAAACGCAGCAGGCTTCTCGTTCAGAAATTTCTTCTGAGCATCGCGACGACGCTCGTCTTCACGGAGGCGCTGATGCTCGTCTCGAGCATTGCCCTGAACCTGAGCGGAACGGTCATGGTCGTGTGCTGCGCGACCATGTTCCTGATGAACTTCGCCATGGCCGGGCTCGCCGTGGGGCTGGGGGCCATGTATCCCAATTTCAGGGACGACAATCCCGCGCGCATAGTCTCCGGCCTCGGAGGCACCCTCAACTTCATCCTCAGCATGCTGTACGTGGCGGTTGTCGTTCTTGTCGAGGGCATCGTGTTCTGGGAATACACCGAACGCGGCAAGGCCGGCTGGCTCGTCCCGCTTCTCAGGGTTGATTTTCATCAGGCCATACTGGTCGCGTTTGCGGCGGTGGTCGCGATAAGCCTGTTCACGACCGTCGCGCCGATGTACCTGGGCATCAAGAACGTGAACAGGCTGGAGTTTTAGACAGGCTGAAGCGTTGAGATGGCAAAAACGACTGAGCCTCCGGCTTGACAGAGTCTGCGGGATTGATATAATAAAATAGCTTCAAAAGCGGCACCCGAAGCGGGGCGGTTAGCTCAGATGGCGAGAGCGCCTGCCTTACAAGCAGGAAGCCACTGGTTCGAATCCAGTACCGCCCACCATGTAACTTACTGATAATCAGCATGTTACAACTGCGCTGAAACGCCTTGCCAGATTTTACCCATCAAAATGTGGCCCAAACTGTGGCACAACTCCACATTATCTTGTATTAATATACTTCGTTGTTCATACCATGGAAAGCCGCCACATGCCCGTTTGTCAGGTGGTCATGTAACCTTCGAGAAGATCTCTTCAGATCCGATCCCTCTTTTGGAGGGGAAAATTCTGAAGTGTGAAGCTCTGGCTAAGACTGATTCTTCACCCGTGTAGGAACGACCCGTCTCATGATTTCAGAGAAGTGAGCGGTGCAGAGTTGAAAACGTTATCTACACTCTCTCAGAGCGATATTTGAACGGTCAGATGGGTGAAAGCTGCACTTTCAGTAGGTCGAGAGAAGTGCAGCTTCGAAAAGTCTCTTTGATTCCGGATCGGCCCATCACATGGCGAAGCTACCGCCTTCGCCCTCCACCCATACCTAGGCGCGGCCTACGACTGCGGAAAGTGCGGCCATTTCCTTGCGACCTTGCCTTGTGTTCCGGCGTCGGGGCGATTTCATGCTTGAATCCCGAAATCTCTTCGATCCGGATCTCGTGGCCAAGGAGCCGTTGGATATTGACCAGCAGCCCTCTCTCTTCGGCACAGACAAGCGACAACGCAACCCCCTCGGTTCCGGCTCTGCCGGTGCGGCCGATACGGTGGACGTAATCCTCTGCAACATGGGGAAGTTCGTAATTGACCACGTGGGGGAGTCGGTCGATGTCCAAGCCACGAGAGGCAACGTCGGTGGCAACAAGGGTCCTTACCGCGCCACTCTTAAAATCGGCAAGGGCACGGGTGCGCGCAGCCTGGCTCTTGTTGCCGTGGATGGACGTGGTGCTGATACCGGCGGTCTTAAGCTGCTTTTCCAGCCTGTTGGCCCCGTGCTTTGTCTTGGTAAAGACCAGTACCTGACTCCAGTCGCCCTCCCTGATAAGGTGGCAGAGCAGTTCGCGCTTACGGGAGTGCCCCACCGGGTGAATCACCTGGGTCACAAGCTCTGCCGCCATATTGCGTCGGGTCGACACCTCGATGTACTCCGGTGAGTGGAGCAGCCTGTCGGACAGATCCCTGATCGCGGCCGTATAGGTGGCGGAAAAAAGAAGGTTCTGGCGTTTCCGCGCAAGCAGCTTCGATATCCTGCGAATGTCGTGAATGAAGCCCATATCCAACATGCGGTCGGCCTCGTCCAGAATCAGTATCTCCACTTGCGAGAGGTTCACCGTGCCTCGCCCTGCGTGGTCGAGCAGGCGACCGGGCGTGGCCACGAGGATGTCCACCCCCTGGCGGAGCTGTCTGATCTGCGGGTTGATAGCCACACCGCCGAAGACCACCGCAGAACGCAGGCGGAGGTTCCTGCCGTATGTCTCAACAAATTCGCGTACCTGGACGGCCAGTTCGCGCGTAGGGGTAAGCACCAAGGCGCGGGGGTTGCGTGATTTGCCATCCCGACTACTCAGCAGCTGCAGCATGGGCAACGCAAAGGCGGCGGTCTTACCTGTACCGGTCTGAGCGCCTGCGAGCACGTCGCGGCCCTTCAGGATCACAGGGATAGCCTGCACCTGTATGGGGGTCGGGGTCGTGTAGCCCCGTGCCGATACGGCACCGAGCAGTTCGGCCCGAAGGCCAAGTTGTTCAAAGGACATAAAATTACTCCTCAATCCGCCTCCTCAAGATTATTGAGCCGATCAAGGCCGATTAGTTAAGGTTGTTCTTCTCTGGGAGTGTGGTTGATAAAGAAAGGAATTAGCAACGACACAACGGAGCCTATCGGTGGGCGCCAAATTCACGATACATTTATTATAACACATGATACCTCGGATTACCAGGCTTATTTCAACTCCATCCATTTAGCGGAAGTATCCTGTTAAGAGTCAAGAATATTATCACGGTAGAATCTCAGAGAAAGACTTCGCAGGCTTGTGCTGAAAAGCGTAGAACGGAAAATGAACTCCACACTTTCTCGGGACAATATTGAAGGTCGAATGGGTGATAACCTGCTTTCAGTCAACAGAAGAAGGCCAACCTTTGGACAATTATACGAAACAATTAATCTCACCGAGCTTCTGTTCAGGCCGATCTTCTTCAGTAGAGCAATATGCCTGATATCTGAACGCAGATTGAGTCTGCTTTTCAAATTCATAAAGATGACTCTGCATCTTCTCAGCCTTTTGTTTTGAAAAAGGTAGCTAATTTCGGACAATACATCGAGTAAGTGCAATCGCACATAGATGATTTGCTGCGGAGAAGCGTTCTCAATTGCTTCACATGCTAAGCATCGGTTTCAGCGACGCGGGCAAGTTCGCATCGGAAATAGTTCCGTATTTGAGGTGGATACTTGAAATCGATCGCGCCATGGAGTTTGAGACTGCGTTCATGTGCGTCATCTATATTGGCAAGAGTTTTGAAGGTAATTCGGATAGTACGGCCTTTAGAATCTCGTTCACCGTGTTCCAAATTCGGGGAACCTTTGTCGGATTGGGAATGTAGCCAAACCTTGACTACAGTCAATTCAGGCAAGAAGGGTTTGGCCGTTCCGATGACGTCTTTCACCAGCCATAGGTTCTCCTCATCAGTGAAGTCGGGGAACTTCTCGGAAAGGAAATCAAGAACCGGTCCTTCAACAGTAGTTCCATTGAATTTGATACCGCTTTTTCTCATAGTTATTCTACCTCCACATCTGGAAGCCTCTTGGAAAGCATCCTATCAGAACCTTCACAGATCCATGAATATCTCAAGAAGAAGAGCTTTCTCAAGGGGTTGGCCAATCAGACATGCGAGCAATTGATCTGAGAAATTTCGTATCTTTGAACTTCCGGAAGCATAGAATTAGGCCGCGAGAAAAAGACAACCAGTGCATAATTGAAACCTGCGACCGCACGCGCCCAGAAGCGGGAATAACTGTAGAGTCTTGGCGGAATCCACCTGCTTCCTTAATAGTAGTAATGATCAACCTTTCAACAAAGAGCACCCCGATCTCCCGGGAAATCCGAGTTACATTACATTTGACAGGCTCTGATGGTCGCTCAACGAGCTTCACTCTCTCCCTTCTCTTCAGGTTCTAGTTTCTTAATAAGGCCCGCCAAGTCTTGCTCGCCGAGAGGGGAAATCTCATGTAGCTCTCCCTTATGAGCATAATTAACTGACATTCCCCTGTACGAGTCATGATTCTTCACATTTCTATAATTCTCAATCAGCTCGCGGGCCGATTTATATGGAACATCTTCATTTGTCTGAAGAAGCCAGACAATCTCATAATTCCTGCTTTTGGTTGTTTGGATTCTTGTATAAACATCCTTTACCTTTTCATTGGAAGTTGCTGTTCTTACTTCCTTTTCAGAAGCACTTTTGGCGGCAGCACGATCTTGAACAGGAGGGAGAGGCTGCGTTTCTATATCTCTTGGCTTAATATTAGCCGCCTTAACTATATGGGGCAAAGAACAAAAGATTCTCTTGAAGTCCGGCATTTTGTTGTACTTTTCCTGCTTTTCCTTTTCCTGTTTTTCCTTCTCCTTCTTTTCCCTTTCCTTCTTTCCGTACGGCCAGTGTAAAATTCGCATTTTCATAAAACGATCCCGGCATCGGTTCGGGGCGAATATGTACCTAACCCGTCTCGAAGCATTAAGCCTCTAAAGGTAAAGGTAGAACAACCTGTCGAATCCATGCTGTCTCAGATACCGTGGCGCATTATTCCAGAGCGCCTCATTGTCGTAATCGGGATGAAGGCAGATACACTGCATGCAAAAAGGGCACATTTTGGACGGACGGTCAACGCGCACACCACATCCGCACCATGAGGCCGCGAGCAGGTCAAATTCCTTCCCGCAATGCCTGCATTTCACAGAATGACTCATCTGCGCTGTCGAAGTCATGACCATAGATTTCTTGCCTCTTTTGTCATGTCATGAAGTCTGACCTAGTTACAGTGTGCCTCAACGGTTCTCTTCTTCTCCAAGAGTGCCGTAACCATCTCCAAGAATCCCTTAGCCTTGAAAGGCTTCGGCACATATCCCTCGGCTTTGGAAGCCCTTTCTCGCACACGTGTCTTTAGCCGGCCCTTGCTCGAATAGCCAGATACAAAAAGCACGGGAACCTCTGCATATCTTCTGCTTTTCCTGACCATCTGCAGTAGCCTGATCCCGTCGATTCTGGGCATGACTGCACCAAGCACCAACAAATCATATTTGAGTTTCTTGATTTGTCCCAGAGCCTCTTCGCCGTCCTTTGCAGTTTCAGCCCTGAACCCGGCGAATTCAAGAAGAGACTGGGTAAGGTTCAGGAAATCTTTGTTATCGTCGGCGATAAGTATTCTTTTCTTGCTACGCTTGTATGGCATACTTGAGAACTCCTTCATTTATGCCCCTCCTCTCAAATGCATTAGATGCTTAGATGCTTGCAAGTCGGCTGTCGCGCTATTCGTATCTGTGCCCAAAACCTCCCGCCTTTTCGAAAGAAGAAATTGTATGCACTAAATTTCCCAATGCCAGATGTTCTTCTTTCACTCACAGAGCTTATCCTCTTCTTGGCGTTGGAATAGAGACGCACCGCGTCAGCCCCCGGTAAGACGCCGGACCACAGCTATCAGCTCTCCTTCGCCAAAAGATTTGCAAAGTAAAGCGTCGGGTTCGAGGCCTTCAATATCCTCCGGATAAGCGGTAACGACCACGACGGGAACTTGCCGAAAGAATATTTTGAGGTATTTGAGCAGGGAAATGCCATTCAAGCAGGGCATTCTGATATCCGTCAAGACAAGACGAATTTTCCGGGCATCAAGCAGGCAAATCGCCTCCAGGCCTTCGGAGGCCTGGGATACGTCGTAGCCGGCCTCGAGTAACGCACGGGCTATTTGTCGCCTCTGTATGAGATTGTCCTCGACAACAAGTACTGAGGGTCCGCACACGATTATCACTCTTTCCTGACGTGTCGGAGACAGCGCCGGTACAGGATAATCAGTTCGGCGGTTTCCTTTCGGAAGGCATTTGGATGGCTGAGATGGAGGGCCCAGAAAGGCAATCGCTTTCTTCTGTGTACAGTATATCATGGAAGACAAAATAATACTATCGAAAAGACTGTTTGGCGGACTTCCCCGTTCGCTCCTTGCGCTGCGCACGGCATCTGATGGGACCCAAACGTAGGCCGGAAGGGGCGTATTTCTCAGTGTGCGGAAGGGTGCGAATGAACTCAAGCGGAGTGTCCAGGCAATGCAAAGTTGAAAACGAACTCTTCACTCTTGGGAAGGCGAACAGATACTTGAGTAATTCAAGGTTTTCGGCCCGGGAATGGTCTTCGTTGTCTTGCGAGGCTCGCGTGTCGCGCTGTCATTCCCGTGAAAACGGGAATCCAGAAAATTTCTAATGGACTAGGTTCCCACTTGCGTGGGAATGACAAAGTAGAGGCGTGGGAATGACAGAGAAGGTGTCAATTCCTTCGTGTTCTTCGTGGACAGGTTCTTTCAAGCCTCAAACCGTAAACCGGAGACCGGAGACCGTAAACCCGAGGAGGAAATCGCTAATCCTGCTTGATGCGGAGGCGGACTTTGTGGACGGTGGTCTTGGAGCGTTTGTCCTCGGAGTGTTCTTCCTGTTTGCTGACCGTGGCCTCGATGATGGAATAGCCATCGACGAGATACCTGAGCAGTTCCTCGCGTATGACCTCCTCGGCGTTCATGCCGGCGCGGGGTGAGAACGTGGCAATATTTGGGGAAACGAAAAAAATGAAAGTTGAACAGGAATAACAAAATCCACCGTGACCGGCAACCTCCGGCTCTGACGGCCTGACAAATCTTTGCCAAATCAGCCGCAAATCAACGCATAGCAGAAGAACCTGAAATTAGTGACTGGGAAGGGGGGGGCTTTGCGGCTTGTCAATTCCCAGATCGATCATCCTTGCCGGGAGGTCCGGTTTGCGGAACAATGTCCGCCTTCTAAATGGACTGAATAGCAATTTGATGATATCGGACATTCCCATATTTCGGCCGAACGTACATATGAGCTTTATGGTTTGGATCGGTCGGCCGATGATTCGCCGAGCGAAGAGAAGCAAGTAACCCTTCATGCGGATACGATTCAGCACCTCACTCGGCAAGATAGTCGGGTCGATGTCAGAACACTTGAACCATTTATGCCAGTCCCGTTCGTCATCGATGATCCCACGGTCCACATATTCTTTCCATAAGGGAGTTCCCCGATAAACGCATAAACGATTAAAATTGAAGGTGTCTAGTTTTAGCCTGGCCGCGAACCGAAAACTTTCCATGATGTCTTGTTCACTCTCGTCCGGTGAACCAATCAGGAAGAATCCGTGGATTCTCGGAATCCCCTGACGTTTGGCTTCGTTGACTGCATGTTCCACTTGTTCCAAGGTCTGCTTCTTATTGAGCCGGTCGAGGACCTTCTGTGTGCTAGCCTCAATGCCGAAGCTCAGTGCATTGCAGTTCGCCTCGCTCATAATGGGCAATTGGTCGATTGTGGTCGAATCGGCACGTCCCTCGCAACCCCACCGAAATTCGAACTTACGCTCGATCATACCACTGCAAATTTCTCCGATGCGTCTGCGATTCTTCAGGAAGTGGTCGTCCGTGAAATAGATCGAGCGATAACCCGCATCGTTGAGCTCTTGCATTTCGCCGAGGACATGTTTTGCTGAGCGATAACGCAACTTGCGATTCGAGAAGGCCGGGATATTGCAGTAGATGCAGTCGTACGGGCACCCCCTGGAAGTCTGCATCGTACAAAACTTGTCGAGCGAAAGGACCGCGGGTACATCAAGCGGCAGCGATTCGATATAGTCGATCGGGAGGGAGGTCCTATCGGCATATGGAAACTGATCTAAGTCCTCAATCAGAGCACGAGGAGTATTGCGAACGATCTCCCGCCCGTGGCGCCATACAAGGCCTTCTACCGTTCCCGGATTCTCAAAATTGTCCAGGTACTCCGGCAGGAGTTCCTCGCCCTCTCCGGTTCCGACGCAGTCCACATGCAGGCAATCCGATAGAATGTGGGTCGCATTCATTGAAGCGAATATTCCACCCAAGATTATCGGGGTAGTTGGTGTTTCCATCTTGAGTTGGGCTGCAATGCTCTTGATAGCCGGATACGTGGTGACCGAGAGGCTCGATAGCGCTATAACACCAGGCCGTTCTTCTCTTGCCGCCCGGGCAATGTCAATGGCTTTCATTTGCGGGTGACACGTGTCGAACATCCGTACGCAATGTCCATGCTGCCGAACAATCGGTGCAAGCGTTTGGATTCCGAGAGGGGGAAAAGCCATAATTTTGATTCGCGTATCATCCGGCATCAGGCTGGCCAACTTGTCGGGGAGTAAGTTACAGAAATTATCATCCCGGATATTGATCAAGAAGACGTTCATGGTGGGAACCTCGCCGGTTCGTACCAGCCTTACCGCAGAATAGAGAGAACGGCAAAGTAATGCATAACACTTCCACACAGTACAAAGACGTGCCAGACACCGTGATTGAATGGCATCTTCCGCCAAGCGTAAAATATCACGCCAACCGAATAGGAAATGCCGCCGACAAGCAACAAGACAAAGGTTTTATGCGGAACCTCGCTTAACACTTCCCTTATCGCTATCAAGACCAACCATCCCATACACAGGTACATAGCAACCGACAATCTTCTGAACTTGGTGACGGTGATAGACTTTGTGGTAATGCCAATACCTGCAAGCGTCCAAGTGACTCCAAGTAAGCTCCACCCCCACGCACCCCTGAGGTTTACCAGCATGAATGGCGTATATGTTCCGGCAATCAAAAGGAAGATCGCGGCGTGGTCCAGCTTCTTAAAGACGAGTTTTGCCGATGGAGTCGAAAGACTGTGATAGAGGGTTGAAGCGACGTAGAGAACTACGAGTGTGCCGCCGAAGATCGAAAAGCTCACGATATGCCAGGCGTTTCCATACGATGCAGCACACACTACCAGAAAACCCAGTCCGGCAATACTCAGCAATGCGCCAATTCCATGAGTGATTCCGCTGACGATTTCCTCACCAATACTACAGTACTGCACATGCATGTTCTGGCTGACTGCTACAGTCGATGGTATCATCTGCTGTTCTTCTTCCGAGCGGCCCTGGCTGTCTTCTTGCGCTTGCGTTCTTTTACCGGCGTAAAACGTTTACGCTCTCTAAGGCGCCTCTGATCGCCATCATCTGAAAGCTTCCTTTTTAGTCTCCGCAGCGCTTTATCAATATCGTCATTAACGAACACCTCAACCATGGTAAATCCTTTCAGGTCCGTTCGTGTCTCGATGGGCTGCCTCCCAGCCCTCTAACCCAAAACACTTTGATTTTCCGCTGGTTCTGTCGCTCATGATCTTAGCCGTTTGGACATGGCCGAAGACCTCAAAGACACTTTGCAGATCAGTCTCAGTCGTTTCGGTTGACAGATTATCGATATAGATAATCACGCGGACCTCCGTGACATTTCTACGTTTACTGGCGGGGTGGAATTGTCATAAGACGCCTACCCATGTTTCCTGTTCCGGCAATGCATTGACAAGTCGAGCGTGGCGTCCCTATAAATTCCCCGCTCTCCCATGGCAGATGGGATCGCCCGAATGAGACTTGCAGAGTTTTCCAAAAATTAGTCTGAAGATCAGATTCTCGGAATGAACTTCGTCAGGCTTGTCGGCACACTTTGGTGTGGACTTAAATGGAGAGTGAGCTTTCGGCCTGGCTTAAACGCCCAAGGTTAGGCTGATTCTTCGCTCAACGGCCCTTCTCTTCCTTTCGCGGCTTCCCGCAGATGTCTCCAGTATATACTTCGGGGTTCTCGATTGTCAAATCTCCCAAATTGACAAGTATCCCATGAAGCTGCTGAGAATTTCCGCGGCAACAGCATTAGCCGTTAAGGCAAAGGCCGCGAGACGCTCGCTTTCATCGATTATATGCAGGATCAGCTAGACCTTGACAACGAGAATAGATCATGATATGGTATTCGCACGAGCAAGCTTCTTAGAAGCAGGAGCGAGTTAGTCAATTAATTCGATTTGGTCCGTGAGAGTGTCATCGTGCTCTCGCGGGCCTTTTTGTTTTCTATGAATGTAGAGCTCAGTTTTGAGGCAAGGAAGGTGAACGATTTGCCAGAAGGAACCGTGAAGTGGTTTAACGACCAGAAGGGTTATGGCTTCATAGCCCAGGACAATGGACCTGATGTGTTTGTACATCATGAGTCGATCAGCGGAACAGGGTTCAAGACCCTTTCCGAGAACGAACTCGTCCGCTTCGAGACATTCGAGGGTCCGAAAGGACTGAAGGCGGACAACGTCGAGAAGCTGTAAGGTTCTCACGACCATGCTCGCACAGGCCTCGCATCTGCTCACACGATGCGGGGTTTTCTGCTTGATGCACTGGATAGAAAATCCCGTAACTATTGGAGGCTTCATTCCGATTTGTTCTTGCATAAGCTACTTGATTGTCTACCAACCTGGCCTGTCTTTCAAAGAGGGGAATAGAACAGCCAGTGAGGGCTTGGCCTCGGAAGCCCAAGCGTTGTACACTTTGGCACCGCGCAATTCTCGCCCAATTATTCAGCTAGGAAGAGTTCACATCAATTTGGCCTCTGGTGACCCAAAGGTAGAGAGGCGGACTGGTTTCCCCGGGCAACGAGGCTATCAGAAACTAGTAAAGGCTTTGTTTGAGAACTTCGTATTCTGCATATGGGCAGAGTGCAGGTTTCGCCCAACTTCGCCTCGCTGTGACAAGTTGGAGAAAGTGTAGGATATCATCACGTATATACACTCTCTGCTAGACTGGAGTGTTGTGGCGAGGATTTGGTGAACCCTGTAGGGCGTAGCCCGGAAGGGTTTGTTATGAACTGCCAGAGGTCTTCTGGCTATGAGTAGAGTGGGGCTTACACAGGGCAAGGAAATCAGCTGATATGGGGAAAATGGACTGTGGCCCAAACTGTGGCCCATACCCCTGTATTTTTGGCGTTTTTCTGCAACCGAGTGCAATTCTTCTGATTTTGCAACTTAAAAACTTGCAATTACTTGCGAAATGGTACGATTTGCTGCAGAAGATCCTGGAATGCCTTACAAGCAGGAGGTCACTGGTGTTGAGTTTCAGCGCATTTGGGAGAGATGGTCAGAAGGGAAGTGGAGGGCGGCGGCAAAAGAGTCCAGCCTGCGCAGGTTTCCCGGGGACTGGGTCATCGAGTTTGTTGAGGGGGGAGAGGACTATCTCTTCGGCTATGACATGCGAGAATGCGGTATTCATAAGTTCTGGCGTTCCAAGGGGCTTGAAGAATTTGTTCCCTATCTGTGTCTTACCGATTGGGCGAAGTGGAAATCGATTGGAGTAGCTGTCGAAAGAAGTCAGACCATCGCCAATGGGCACGAAGTATGCGATTTCAGGTACTGCAGAGCGAAGAAAGCATGCCCGTCAGGATGGCCTCCGGAATCAAACCCCGAGTGGACCGGCAAATTCGAGAGAACCAATGGGGACAGAATCGACAAGAAAACGGGTCCAGAGTGATTCGTTCAAGCCTTGATTTTTCGCGTTCCCCGAAAGTGTAACCTCCACCCATCCAATCGTTCAAATATCGCTTCTGGCGAGTAAAGATAATGTTTTCTATTCTTCACTGATTTTGGCTTTCCAAAGACCTGATTCTCCGTCTCTATGTCCTTCCCGGTCGAACAAGTGAAGAAGCGCAGGGTGGAGTGCGCTTAGGCGCCGCTTCCCGGGACGCGGCAGCCGTCGGAACATGTGCCGCATCACCGATTTCTTTCGGTCCATGTCCACAGGAACGATGCATGGATTAGAACCGGAACCGTGTTCATGGTTTATGGCCAGTGACACGCTGGAGGATGTTGTGAACGAACTCTACAGCCTCGACCCGGGCGAAGCCGGCATCCTCCATATAGCCACAGACCTCGGCGTTGCTGTGGGCTCGTCCCTTGCTGCCCAGTAATGCTTCGTGTATCGACCACGTTGCAGCTATCAGCGGGCCGGTCTTCTGTTCGTTCAGGTTCTCCGCGATAATGTGCATCACCCCATTGGAAGGCAGCACCTGGAATGCTTTTGCAATGATATTTCGCGCCTCGTCTGGCCCGTATTGGGTAAGATTGCCGTTCAGCATCACGACATCCACACCTTCGGGAAAGGGATCGCTTGTGAAGTCCCCCGGATGCGTCTCGATGCGGTCGGACAAGCCCGCCTCCTCGACCAGTTCGTCGGTTACTCGACACACGTCGGCAAAATCGAACACGATCGCACGCAGATTAGGAAACCGGCGGCACAGTGATACGCAATATGCGCCCGAGCCACCTCCTAGGTCGAGCACGAGGTTGTAGCTTGAGAAATCAAACCGTTTGGCGAGCTTGCTTCCTGCGCCCAGCCCGACGTTGAACATGGCACGCGTTAGCATCTCGGCCTGGTCGGTCGTCATCTTCTCGTAGATGCCGAGGACCGACGGCGGACTTGGATCGGTGAGCCGGTCGGCAAGATTGATCCACTGGGCGAAATCTCCCTTGCCCATGAGTGACCAAGCACCGAAGTAGCGCGGTTTGCCTTCCACAAGATAAATTTCGACGTCCGGGGCGTTGACGTAACGGTTGTCTCGTTTCTCAAGCAGGCCGAGCGCCGCACACGCAATGACAAGTCGCTCGGCGTTCAGGGGCGAGAGCCCGCACGCTAAGGCAATCTCCTCAGGGGTTGTGGCACCTTCGGAAACCTTTGTAAAGAGGCTCAGCTCGATGGCCGCCATCAATATACCCGAGTGCTTGAATCCGAAGCCGATGTTCTGAATTCTCTCGGTCCCGAGGCGAGGGCTGTCAGGCGAAGATGTCATTGGCCAGTTCTCCTTTCAGCGGCCACAGATGTGGTCTTGTGTTCAATCACGATTCCGTTTCTCCGATTCTCTTAGAGGATTTCTTGACTGCTGATCCTTCCGTGCGACAAAAAATAATTCTCTGGGACTTTCGAAACCGTATGGACTTCTGTCATAAGCCCTGAATTATTCCTCCGCTACCATTAACAGCCAAAACAGTATAACACTTCCTTCCCTGAGCATTACACTTGAAAGTCTCACTTTCCCGGCCGCCTGAAAGTGCGCCTTCCACCCATCCAACCGTTCAATTGTCACTCTCAAAGAGTCAACAATACGTTTTCCATTCTGCACCGATTCTTGTTTCCCAACTTCCGCTCATTTGCCTTTCCATCCAGGGAAATGTGACCTTGCGGAACGGGCCGGCGACTGGTACAGGACGAGAGTTTCAGGCGGTGTGTCTGCTGGAATACGTCAGATAGCCGATAACCATGTTTGCGAGTTCCGTTATCAGTTCCTCTTCAGCGAACGGCGCGTTGGTCGTAATGCTGCTGTGAAGACAGGCTTCGACGGCCTCGTCTATCAGGAACGCAGCGAGCGGAATATTGCGCACCCTGATCTCGCCGCGTCGGTTCTCGATCAATCGTTTCAGCGGTTTGCGGAGCTGCGCCCGAATCTGATTTCGCACGTCCCGGAACTCGGGATCCTTCATGGCTATCTGAGCGAAGGCATGTTGCAGACCTGGATCACGCTTGTGACTCTGGAATGCCGTCCGGACAAGCGAATGGATTCCGGCGTGGAAATCTATGCCCTGCCATTTCTGCGGATCCAGCTCCGCGTGGATTGTTTTCTCGATTTCCAGTGAATAATCATGGTAGATTTCCAGGAATACGCTGCGCTTATCGAGGAAATACTTGTAGAACGTCCCCACGGATACACCGGCACGTTTCGCGATATGATTGGTCGTTGTTCTCTCGTACCCCTTTTCGGAGAACAAGCGGGTTGCGGCTCGGACGAGTCGCTGGCGCGTGCGCCGGCTACGTTTCTGTTTTGGAACGTCTTTGGCTGACTGGGCAATATCCGTGTTCATGACAGCGGTGGTGCTCCTTTCATTACGGCTCATTCATCTTGCTATTCGACCCGACAAACAATCTGGATAAAATACCTATTTTCTTGTCCGACTTATAAAAGCCTAGCTATTATAATATCAAGAGCTTATCTATGTCAATAAAAAAATAAACATGAAATCACATTTTTATTGACAAAGCCGGCTGTTTCGGCTATAATATGCTGAACATGGCCTCTTGGATTGTTCATGACCGGGAATTCTTCATCTGTGCCGGAATAAACCCAATGGACAAGCCGCGCACAAAAGAAGCATCCCCACCAACCGGTCTCAAAATAGCGGATGCAACGCGAATTGGGAGGGTACGATGACCGACACTAATAGCGGCATCACGATGGATGACCTCATGGCATTTGCCCGGCAAAGCGAGGAGATCGGCAGCGCGTACAAGGTGCCGGGCGAGCAGCATCTCATGCATCTCCTCGGCGCGATCGCCCGGCAGGGAGAATCCGAGTTCGGCGAGAAAGGGCTGGAGATGATCGGCCGAGCGGTCGACCGATTCGGTGAAGAACGGGGTCAATGCGTTGCCCACACAGTGAAAGAGAAGGGGAAGCCGCTGACACTGATGAATTTCTTCCTCTACAGCGATATGGATACCAGCGGCAACGAAATGGTGCCGAAGCATGTCGGCGGCGAACTGCACATCCGCGTTCACAAATGCATTTTTGCCGACCGGCTCAAGGATTTCGGGCTGGAACAATACGGGATACATTACTGCAAATACATCGACATCGCCACGTTGAGGGGATACAACCCCAAGCTTCAGCTCGAAATAAAATCGCAGCTTACGGGCGGCGCCGACTGCTGCCATTTCATTTACCGGCAACCCGAAGGGGCGGCGTAGCCGGCTATCGGAACACTGGACGCAGTGTTCATGAACGCACAATGATTTGGGGAGTGATCTCATGTCGCAACAACGGATTGAAACCGATGTGCTGGTTGTCGGCGGCGGCGGCGCGGGCTTCAGGGCGGCCATAGGCGTCACGGAGACAGGCGCGAAAGCCACGCTTCTGAGCAAAGGGCCGCTAGCACGCTGCGGGGCCACGCCCATGGCGGGCGCCGACTTCACGCTTGATGGGCATAGCCTGAGTGAAATGGGATTCGACGGTGAGCCCAAGGATAGCATGGAGATATTCTTCAGCGATATCGTGCACCAGGGGTATTTCCTGAATAATCAGAAACTCCTCGAGCAGTACGTCCGCTCCGCGCCCGCGCGGCTGAAGGAACTACTGGATTGGGGCATCGAAGTCAAAGGATCGGAAGAACGCGCCATCTTCACGAGCGGCACAGGAATCATGGACGCGCTGCTTCGCAAGGCCAGGGAAGTGGGCGTTGACATGATCGAGGATGTCATGCTCGTTGATCTCGTCGTGCAGGATGGGAAAATCGCAGGCGCTCTGGCTCTTGACATCAAGACCGGCGACTTCATCAATATTCAGACCAACGCCGTCATCATGGCGACAGGCGGTTGGCATAAGGCGTTCTGGCCGAACACGGGGATGCGCGACCTCTCAGGTGAGGGAATTGCCATCGCCCACCGCGCTGGTGCCGACATTGGAAACATGGAGTTCATCACATTTTGCTGCAATGTGCTCCTGGATCCGCCAATATGGCGGGGAAGCATCGCGGTCTATATCCTCCACTCGGTCCTCGGCGGTCTTCTCACCAACGCAGCCGGCGAAACCTTTCTGGACAACTACGATCCCTACGTCGTGCAGAAGGGCACCACGATGGAGTGGAACAAGAGCTTCTTGTCCTTTGCAACCATGAAGGAAGTGCGGGAGGGCAAAGGCTTATCCCACGGAGGCATCCACTTCAGCCGGGGAGAAGTGCCGTGGGAACCGTTTGAAGCCATAGCTGGCTTCCTCTTCCCGAACTGGAAGTACAAAGGGCTGGATTTGACCGAACTCGGCCGCAAGATCAAAGATGGTGAAAGCGTTGAAGTCGGCTCCGCCGTTGAATACTTTGATGGTGGCATCGTTGTCGACGAGCGATTCGAAACAAGCGTTCCGGGTTTGTATGCGGCTGGCGAATGCACTCTCGGCCCTTTTGGCTCGAACCGCGTGGCTGCGGCCATCACCGAAATGCTTGTGCACGGGGCGGATGCCGGGCAAAACGCCGGCGAACATGCGAAAACGGTCGACATTCCCCCGCCGGATGAACACGCCTTGAGCGAAAAGCAAGAAAAGGCGATGCTTCCGCTGACGCGAAAAAGCGGTTCCAGGCCGGCGCCTGTGAGGAGACATGTTCAGGAAATGGCACACAAATACCTCGGCCCCATCCGCAACAGGCAGGAGCTTCAGACCTTCATCAATTTTTTGGAAAATGTCAAACGCGAAGAGTTACCGACCCTGGCGCCGTCCTCCAAGAGCCGGATTTACAACAAGGAATGGATCGACGCGCTGGAACTCGAGCATATGGTTCACCTGGTCGAGGCCTCAGCGAGGAGCGCGCTCGCGCGCACCGAGAGCCGGGGCGTTCATTACCGGGAAGATTTCTCATCTACGGATAATGACAACTGGCTCCATGAGAGCATAGTGAAATTGACTGACGGCGGCATGGAAATTGCCATGCGTCCGGTCACACTCACAAAAATAGCGCCGCCTGCGGGCACGGTGCCGTACCTGGATATGATGAAGAGTATGATGGAAGCCCACTCTGAGGTCGGGGGCCATCATTGAGGTATATGCCTGTCGCGCGGCAGTGAGGATTTCGGAAAGGTATTCGCCATGGCCGAAAGAAAGATAACCGTGAAAGTGTTCAGATTCGACCCATCCGTCGATGACAAACCGCATTATCAGAGCTACGAAGTACCGTTCAGTCAGGGAATGAGCGCCATGGACGCACTCGACTACATTCATCAAGAGCTGGACGGTACGCTCGCCTACTATGATCATGCGGGATGCTCTCTCGGAATCTGTGCGCGATGCACGGGCAGGATCAACGGAAAAGCCGGACTGCTGTGTCAGACCCTGATTGAGGGAGATGTATGCCTGGAGCCTACCACAGCCGACAGGGTGATAAGAGATTTAGTGATAGCGAGAAAGAGTAAGGAAGCTCATTAAGATCCCGTCAATTTCCGAAGGAGCGCACAGGAGGAAATCCATGAAAATCTGCAGTTTCAAAAATGTGGAGTTTAAGGAGGTAGCCGAATAGGGCGCGAAGGGCGTGTCGGTTCGATGGGTTATCTCCGACGAGGACGGCGCGAAGAATTTTTTCATGAGGGTATTCGACGTCCAGCCGGGAGACCACGCGCCGTACCACGAGCACTCATGGGAGCGTGAAGTGTTTATTCTCGAGGGACAGGCGGAGATAGCCACAGAAAGTGGAAAAAAGTGTGCTCCGGCGGGCAGCATCGTTTTCGTTCTGCCGGGAGAGAAGCACCAGTTCAGGAATGAGACCGATAAGATCATGCGGTTCATCTGCCTGATTCCAAAGGTCGATTAGCGGCAACAGTTCACAATTCTTCCAGACACCCTGATACATCTGAACGGAATGTGGCTCCAAATATTGAATTGCAGACCCATGTGAGGAGAAAAAGATGCACAAGAAAATCGGTATTCTGGGCGGCTTGAGTCCGGAATCGACGGTAACCTATTACGAGTACATCACCCGCACGTATACTGAACGATATGGAGATTACGGCTATCCCGAAGTAGTGATCTACAGCGTATGCTTCCAGAACTATATCGACTGGGGCGAATCGGGTCGATGGGACAAGATTGCGCAGGACATGATAGCTGCAGCACGAGCGCTCGAGCGCGCAGGCGCCGACTTCGCAATCATCGCAACGAACACCATGCACATCGTATTCGATGAGGTCCAGACCGCGGTTCAGATCCCGTTCCTCCATCTTATCGATGCGACCGCCGAGGCAATACAGGCGGAAGGCTTCTCAAACGTCGGGCTCCTGGGAACGAAATT
This sequence comes from uncultured bacterium, assembly GCA_964607485.1. GTDB lineage: Bacteria > Abyssobacteria > SURF-5 > SURF-5 > SURF-5 > CAZSKP01. Next base: position 124,011 of record CAZSKP010000007.1, read on the forward strand.
CACGATGGGCGAACCATTCTACAGAGACCGACTCGCCGCCAACGGAATCACTGCGATCCTACCCGATGAAGCCGGTTGTGAGGATGTGGATCGAACGATATACCAGGAACTGGTTCGGGGGCGCGTCGTCGAGTCCTCACGAAAGCGGTTCACAGAGATTATTGACGGGCTGCGACAAGACGGCGCCGAGGGCGTCATTCTCGGATGCACGGAAATACCCCTGCTTATTTCCGACGATGATTCCTCACTGCCGTTGTTCAATACAACGACCATTCACGCCGAAAAAGCCCTCCAGTACGCCATCTCCGGAAATGCGTAGCGAAGGATAACCGGGAAAACTAATCTTCGCTTTCCGGACGATATATACGCGCGATCGGAAGAAGACTGACTGCTGGCCGGTATTCGGAGTAGTCTGGCTCTTTAGCCTTCCGTGCTTTCTCGAAGCGGGCGCGATCAAGGCGGCCGGCGATGTCGTCCACGATCGCGTATATGCTCGGAACGAGCAACAGGGTCAGGAGTGTTGCAAAGGACAGGCCCCAGACGATGACTACCGCCACAGGGGTGAGAAATGCGGTCAGCCCGAAAATGGTGGTGACGGACGTGAGAATCACGGGCCGCAGCCGCAAGCGTCCCGCTCGCAGAAGCGCTTCCCGGCGATCGAGACCTTCCTCGCTCTCTTATTGATGAAATCCATGAGAGTCAATGAATCGTTTTCTAATCTGCACTTGGCAGCCTATCCTTTCTGGCCACTCGTCCCCTACTCTCCCCTCCTGGGCTTTTATTCTCTGACGGTACCTGTGCCGAATCTGCCGGACAGGTGTCTGAAGGACGCCGGACTTGACGTTCCTGATTTACCATCAAAGATTTCATCAACTGTTTTGAGAAACTCCGGGCTCTATCAACCTCAACCAAGAACGCTCGGCTCCTTCTGTGCCAAACGTGCTGAACTCCAACAAGAAACATGGAGGGCTTTCCACGCAATGGTTCAGGAGAAGCGGAGTGCCTCGACGATTTGCAAGCGCGCCGCCCTGAGTGCCGGCAGAATGCCGGAGAGAACACCCACCAGTGTCATGGTGCAAAGCGCCAGTTCGACGATGGCCGGGTCGATCTCGGGCGCAGCGACGAGACGCGGCAGCTTAAGCATGCCGAGCAGCAGACAAATCGAACAGCCAAGAACGACGCCGGTGAAACCGGCAAGGAACGTGACAAAGAGCGACTCGATCAGGAACTGCAGAAACACCTGTCGGTTCCGCGCGCCGACGGCTTTGATGATGCCGATCTCTCTGACGCGCTCGTTAATCGAAACAAACATGATGTTCATGACGCCGACACCGCCGATCAGAAGAGTTATGACGCTGGCGACTCCCAGGAATATCTGCAGCCCGATGGTGACGCCTTTGACCCTGGCTATCATGTCGGTGGTTCCGAAAAAATGGAGCGCATCCGTATCGGCGGGTTCGAAATCGTGCCTGACTGCAAGGGTTTGCCGTATCTGCTCGCGCGCCGTCTTCTCGCGCTCCAGCGAACGAGGCTGCACATAGAGGAGGTAGAAATAGCGCGAGCCGGTGAACAAATCCCGGGCAGTCGTGTAAGGAATCAGTATCTGATCGTCGTCGAGGCTGCTAGGCCGGCTTAGTTGGTCTCCCTTCTTTTCCAAAGCGCCGATCACCTCGAACCGGATTCCGCTCAGGCGGATGAATTCTCCTGGAGCATCCTGTCTGCCGAACAGCTTCTCCTTGACGTTTGCGCCCAGCACGCATACCCGCCGCGCAAGCCTAATGTCATCCGAACCAATGAATCTCCCTTCTTCGACGGTCATGTTCCGGATGATTTGCGCGTCGGGATTGACACCGTTCGTTTCACTCGATAATATTTCGCTGCCGCGCTCGACTTCTCTGAATCCGATGCCCACCTGCGGTGAAATCAGTTCCACTTCCGGACAATGATCTTTGATCGCGTCCACATCCTCAATCGTAAACCGTATTTGCCGTCCCCCCTTTACTCCGCTGACCTCGTCGCTGGCCTTTCCCGCCCACACATAGATCATGCGCTTCCCGATTTTCTGAAACTCAGCGTAAAAGAGTCTCTGAGAGGCCTTACCCATTCCGACCAGGATAATCATCGAAGCTATTCCCCAGATGATGCCGAACATGGTCAGTCCGGTTCGAAGTTTGTGCCCCCGAAGGCTGTGCCATGCTTGCGTTATCGATTCCCAGAAGAACATCCCCGATAAAACCTCATTCGTATCGCAACGATTCGACCGGCTCGAGCCCGGCAGCCCTGCGCGCCGGCAAGACCCCGGCCAGAAGGCCGGTCAAAACCATGACCGCAAAACTGCCGGCCAAAGTGGCGGCCGAAATTTCGGGGGCCGCGAGTATCTTCGGACGGGGGATCGCGGCAAATGCGAGGCTGACCGCGCACCCGAGCATTATCCCCATCAGCCCGCTCAGGACGGTTATCGTCATCGCTTCGGCCAGAAACTGCAGCAAGATGTGTTTGCGCTTGGCGCCGATCGCCTTTCGAACGCCGATTTCGCGCGTGCGCTCGGTTACACTGATCAACATGATGTTCATCACGCCCACTCCCCCCACAAATAGGGTTATCACGCCGATAATTGTCACGAATACCGCCGCAACCAGCGCCATGGTGTCCAGCGAGGTCAAAATGCTGCTGATGTCGACTATCTCGAGCGCCTCCTTGTCGTCGGGGGAAAAATCCAGTTTGCTGGCGAGGACGGCCCTGACTTCCTCGATGCACGCCTTGCTCTGCGAGGGATCGCGCGGCTGGACGGCGATCTCGTTTAAGTGTCGCCACCCGCTGATTTTCTCCAAGTAGGCGGTGATCGGGATATACGCTTTGTCGTCGTCGCGTCCGCCCCAGTCAACCAGGGTGTCTCCCTTTTTCTCAAGCACGCCGATCACTTCGAAACTTGCGCCGCGAGCGTTGACGCGGCTTCCAATCACATCGTATCCGGGCGGAAAAAGGCCTTCTGCGAGGTCGGCTCCCAGGACGACGACACGCCTTCGCTCTTTGATGTCATCGGGGTGCAGGAACCTGCCACGCCGAACCGAGAGATTGAACATGCTGCGTGCATCGGAATTGACGCCGAGCAGATGTCCGGCTTTCAGCTTGTTGCCGGCCTTCAGGATGAGACCATGATAACCGTTGACCGGGGTCGCATACCGGACCGAGGGGCACTGCGCCAAGACAGCATCGACATTCTCCAGTTCAAAAAGCAACTGGCGTGCACCTCTGCGTCCGCTAATTTCCGAGCGCGCCCGTTTCGGCCAGAACATGACGAAGCCATCACCGACCGCACGGGATTCGGTTTTCATGACTTCCACGAAGCCGCGGCCCCATCCCAGCAGAAAAACAACGGAAGCCGTACCCCAGACGACTCCGAACATTGTCAGCACAGACCGCAAGCGATTTGACCTGAGGCTCTGGAGCGACTCGCTCAAGATGTTTCTCAGAATCATGTCGCGAGCATCCTCGTATCGGAGACGACCCTGCCGTCCCGAAGAGCGACCACGCGTTCGGCCTGTTGGGCGATCGATTCTTCGTGCGTGACGATGACCAGGGTATTTCCTTTCTGATGCAGTTCTTTGAATAACGAGACGACTTCGGCCTCGGATGAACTGTCGAGGTTACCGGTCGGTTCATCGGCCAGGATCAGCGATGGGCGGTTCACAAGAGCGCGCGCGATCGCCACTCGCTGCACCTGTCCGCCCGAGAGCGCGTTCGGCCGGTGATGCATGCGGTCGGCGAGTCCGACGGCTTCGAGCACCTCTTTCGCGCGGCGCGACCGTTCGCGCGCGGGGACCCCTCCGTAGATGAGAGGCAATTCCACGTTCTGAAGAGCCGTCAGGCGGGGAAGAAGGTTGAAGGTCTGAAAGACGAATCCGATCTTTCTATTCCTGAGTTCGGCAAGGGCGTCGTCGCTTGAGCCGGTAATATCTGTTTTGTAAAAGCGGTATGTGCCTGAGGTCGGCCGCGAAAGACAGCCCATGATGTCCATCAAAGTGGTCTTGCCGGAACCGGAGGGGCCGATAATGGAAACGAACTCGCCTTGGTCGATGTCGAGAGAGACTCCTCGCAATGCGTGCACCTGAATCTCAGAGGAATCATACACTTTGGTTATGCTGCTGAGAGAGAGGAAACCTTTGTCCAATGCGGCTCCGTCCCATCCGTGTCATTTCTGCGAGACAATGACCTCGTCGTTCTCGCGAAGTCCCGAAAGCACCTCGCTGACGTCTGTCCCGCTGATACCGAGCACGACGTCCACCCGCCTCTTTCCCCCGGGTTGAGCCGGTTCTGGCACTTCCACAAAACTTGCGCCGCGCTCATAGCGAATGGCATTCTGCGGTACCAGCAGCACCTGCTTGTGTTTCTCCACGATAATTTCCGCATCGGCAGTCATGTTTGTCCTGAGGAAAACATCGGCGTCTTCGATAGTCACCTCCACTTCGAAGTTCATGATCCTGTCCTTTTCGACGCCGAGAGGGGAGATTCGCTTCACGTGTCCCTGAAATTTTCTGTCCGGATACGATTCGACGGATATGCGCGCCGGCATTCCTTCAATTATCAGGCCGATGTCGCTCTCGTCCACGTCGCCGACCATGTGCATCTCGCGCATGTCGCCGAGCGTCATCAGCAGCGTGCCCATCGTGGAAATGACCGATGAGACCGCCGAACCGACATCCACGTCTCGATGCAGGACGATGCCGTCGAGCGGAGAAACGATTGTGGCGTAGCTCAGCTCGTTTTCGGCCAGGTCCACCATCGCAGTCGCCGCCGAAAGCTCCGCCTTCGCCATGGCGACCGCAGCCTGCTTTGCAGCATGCGCCTGCTTCGCGATTTTCAGCGCGGTTTCCGCGTCATCAGTCTGTTCTTCCGAGACCAGGTTCTGCGCGAAGAGTCTCTGCGTCCGCTCATATTTCTTCTGAGCGGATTCCAGATCGACGGTGGATGCCTCGACCTGCGCTTGTTCGTAACGAGCCTGAGCCTTTTCGAGCGCCGCCCGCGCCTCGTTCACCCGGGAGGCCAGGATTTCACGGTCCAACTCGATGAGGATTTGTCCTTTGCTCACCTGGTCTCCCTCATCGACTGAAATGGTCCTCACTATCCCGTTTACCTTCGACCGGATCTCGACTTTGGAAAAAGGTTCGAGCTTTCCGGTGGCGATGACCCGGCGTTCAATATCGCCGCGCCTTATCCGCTCGGTTTCGAATGTAGCCTCTGCTGCGGTCCCCCGACAACCGAACAGCTCCAGGGAGACGAGTACCAGAGCCACAGGAATCACGATGCCTCTTGGAGAATATGGGAAGCATAAGAACGCCATACCCGGCCTCTCTTCTCATACTGCGGAGAGTGTTCCTATATGAGTGGACTGTGCGACAAGACTCTCAAGAATCCTATCATATGCCGTTTGGCTCTGCAAGTAGCAACCATGCGCAAACCTAGGGCGGGAAGGGTTGATACGCTTCGAGGCCGACCTTTAATTTCCCGCCTTAAAAGACTCCCTATGTCCAAGATTAGGGGAGACCTGCCCCCGGTAACGCTACCGACCTGGAATGGTCAAATTTGTGTTTACCATAGCAATGTTTCTGTTGATTGTGGGAGTGCTGCTGATTCTAATACTTCTGGAAACCATGACAATATGGATCGCTGAGAATAATCGTCGAAAGTTAGACCTTGACCAGCGCCTGGAAGTGATGGCAAGATTTTGGGCATATACTCCAAGGCAACTCTTGCGCAAACCCCAATGTGATGATATATTTTCTTAGATATTGTAGATGACAAGGGTTTCTGCAAAGGAGAAACAAATTCTTTTTGTGCCCATCTTGGGCTATTCCAACTCTTGCTTTCCATCCTTTTTTACACCCCCACCGCCACCCTTAGCTGCTTAGTTCAAACACAAGAAGGCTATTGATGATGTTGGCAGGATTAACGGCCAAACGGCTCCGCCGGGGGTACTTTCCCCAGCCAAAAGCAGGTATCGTTTATCCCGCTTTCTGAAGTCGTTGCGTCGGCAAACACGAACATTGTCCTGGAAGTCGAAGGGCGGCGTTCTACAAAAGGAGGTTCAATCATGACTGAAAGACCAAGCTTTGAGGGCATTATCCAAATAGCCTTTGGCTTCTGGGCGTCAAAGGCTTTATTGAGCGCTGTCGAGATCGGGCTCTTCACTGAGCTCGCCGATGGTCCGTTGGATGCCGACAGGCTTATTTCTCGCCTGGGAATCCAAAATCGTGGCGCCCGAGATCTATTTGATGCGCTTGTTGGACTAGGCATGCTCAATCGCGATGATGGCCAATATTCGAATGCAGCAGCAACCGGTTTCTTTCTTGATCGGTCTAAGCCCACCTATATAGGGGGTTTGCTCGAGATGGCCAATTCCAGGCTATATCCGTTCTGGGGATCGCTGACAGAAGCCCTACGCACCGGTCAACCACAAAATGAGGCCAAAGTGGGGGGACAATGGTTCAACGATTTCTATAATGACCCAGCTCGGACGCGTGTTTTTCTCCAGGGGATGACAGGCCTAAGCATACCCTCGGCAGACGCCATCGCGGCCAAATTCCCCTGGTCCGATTACCAGACGTTCGTCGATGTCGGAACGGCACAAGGGGCATTACCGGTTCAAGTTGCCCTGGCTCACGAGCACTTGACGGGCGCAGGATTCGACCTTCCATCCGTTGGTCCTATATTTGATGAGTACGTGAATTCATTTGGACTCGCTCATAGGCTTCGATTCCTTCCGGGAGATTTCTTCAAAGACCCACTTCCACAAGCAGACGTTCTCGTGATGGGACATATTCTTCATGACTGGAACTTGGAGGAAAAGCTCATGTTGCTAAGAAAAGCGTACGAAGCTATTGCTCCCGGAGGCGCCTTAATAGTCTACGATAACATTCTTGATGACGATAGAAGAATCAACGTGTTGGGATTGCTGGAAAGCCTGGATATGCTGATAGAAACCCCTGGTGGTTTTGAATACACGAGAAAAGAGTGCTGCTCCTGGATGCGCGAGGTCGGATTCCGCGAAACCCGAGTCGAATCCCTTGACGGACCCGATTCGATGGCCGTTGGGATCAAGTAGTCCAAAAGCCATGGCATAGAAAGTTATGCGACCCGTCATACGGATAGGACTTGACGTACAACATGAGGCAAAGCCAGCGCCAGAGAATTCTATGAGCAGTGCAGGCGTTGGATAGAGAACAATGCAATTATTGCCTTGGTCGGTTGATTCATATATCTCCCACGGTCCAATACCTCTTAAGCAACATAGGCGAACGGCATAGATTCCTCAGAACAACAGTCGAAACCTTCACCTCCCGGGCTTTCTCAGAGTGCACATTTCACCCATCCAACCGTTCAAATGTCGCTCTGAGAGAGTGCATAATGCGTTTTCCATTCTTCACTTATTTTCGCTGCTCCAAGCCATGATTCTCAGTCTTAAGGAATCAAGAATGGCAACCTTCTTTTTCACCAAACCTTGACCACCGATTTTCATGGTTGCCATGCAAAAATCGCTGCTCTCTGGTATGCTACTATGGTTCTTGGACTAGTATCGACACAGGTCGCCTTGGTGCGGGCAGGTCATCTCTTAATGCAAGCCCAATGAAGAATCATGCATTGTGATTATCTTGTTATAGGAGCAGGGTTATTCGGATCTGTGGTGGCAGAACGGATAGCCAACGACTTGGGTGCGAACGTCGTACTCATCGACAAGCGCTCTCATATTGGAGGAAACTGCTATTCTGAACTGGATCAGGAAACGGGTATCGAAATTCACAGATATGGTACGCACATTTTCCATACTGCATCAGCAAGGGCCTGGGAATACGCCAATCGATTCACGGGGTTCAGCAACTATCATCATCAGGTCTTGACGACCCATCGCCAAAGAGTCTATCAAATGCCGATTAACTTGGCGACGATCAATTCCTTTTATGGGATGAACCTGAAGTCTCATGAGGCGAGGGAATTCTTGCAGAGAGAGATTGAAAAGGAGGATATCAGAGAACCCAAGAATCTGGAAGAGAAGGCGATCTCCTTAATGGGAAGGTCTCTTTATGAGGCCTTCATGAGAAACTATACGATAAAGCAGTGGGGCAAGGATCCCAGAGAGTTGCCACCGACGATCATAACTCGATTGCCGATACGATTTGACTGTAGGAGGGACTACTTCATTGATTCAAGGTGGCAGGGCATACCTCTGGACGGATACACGAAGATGTTTGAAAGAATGCTTGACTCGCCCAAAATTCACATAGAACTTGACTGTGACTATTTTGAAAATAGGGACGCTTTCAGAGTTGCGAAGAAGACCGTCTACACAGGACCTATAGACCGCTATTTCGGTTATGTCTATGGCGAACTGGAATGGAGGACGGTCAACTTAGAAGAAGAAGTCGTTGACGTTGAGGACTACCAGGGAACCTCTGTGATGAATTATGCGGATATGGATGTGAAATACACGCGTATCCACGAATTCAGACACCTGCACCCCGAGAGGCCTTATTGCAAAGCCACAACCATAATATCTCGAGAAACCTCTGGGCAAGGCGGAGATAATCCATATTATCCCATCAAGACCTTGAGAAACAATTCCCTCCTAGCAAAATACCAGAAGCTCCAACAAGGAGAAGCCGGAATAATCATTGGCGGTCGTCTTGGAGACTACGATTATCTTGACATGGACAAGACAATCCTGGCTGCTCTTGATACGTATGAGCGTGACATTGTCTGAGAGAAAGCTATCTTTGCCTCCAATCTGCTTCAATATTTCTGTATAGGGGTCCGCAGGGAGTCCCGGGAGTTTCCCTTAGGGGTTTGCTGGGATTCCTGATCGCGCTACTTGTGCGAGGATTCGGAGCGCTGTGAGAGACAGGATGTGCCGTAGTCGGGAGGGAGTACTCAGGACGTGGGTGTCGACATCAGCATAGCGGTTTGCACGCGCAATCGCCGGAACCTGCTCGTTCAAGCTCTCGATAGTATTGATAAGTTGAAAGTTCCCGATGGTCTGAGCTACGAGGTGCTGGTAATCGATAACGGATCGACTGACGGCACGTGGGAAGTCGTCCAACGCTTTGTCGAGAAGGCCCACGATATATACGCGTACCACTCCGAGCCGCGCAAGGGTCTATCCATCGCGTGCAATTGCGCAGTGGAGCGCGCGCGAGGTGAGATCATCGCGTTTGTCGACGACGATGTGGTCGTCGACGAGCAGTGGCTGCAGGCGCTCCGCGACGTATTTGTGGCCCGGCCCGACATTGCCGCCGTCCAGGGAAAGATTTTGCTCCAGGAAGGGACGGATCCCGTGCCGCCGTGGCTGGCCGAGGAAGTAATCGCCATACAACCGCTCTATGATCGCGGGCCGACCCGGCAGTACGCTTCGGCGCTCGTGGGTGCAAACATGGCGGTTCGAAAGCGGATATTTGAGAAGTACAACTTGTTCAATATCCACTTGGGCGGGGGAGCCTCGGGTACATACCAAGATACGGAATTGGGCAGGCGGCTCGTGCAACACGGCGAGAAGATACTCTACGAACCTGCGGCCGTCGTTATTCACGCATACTTGCCCGAACGGATGACGCAAGAGTATGTGTGGAATAGGTGGCGGCAGATCGCACGCAGCAAGGCATACGTCGATGTCGTGCTGAACGGAAAGAAGCCCAGCGCCATCCGAAATCGGCTGAGACTGTTTCGCTATTCTGCGCGGAGGTCCTGGGGCCGGCTTACGCGCAACGAGCGCACGCGCCACCGGTACGACCGAAAGATCTACTATCAGAAAAACTACATGGCGGAAGTGACAAGACTGAGTAAGACACCGCCAATCGGGCTCGACGATCAATGAGATCGACAACCACAAAGGCTGCGGCCCACGCAAATTATTGGCGAGCAGACCACCCAGAAGAATGTCCGAAATCTTACTTTTCCCGTCGCCCGAAAGTACAACTTCCACCCATTCGACCGTTCAAACGTCGCTCTCAGAGAGTCAACATTCCGTTTTCGATTCTGCACTCCCGCCTTTTCAGGTCCTCCCGATGGTACGTCCGAGTCAATTTTTGACTCATCTCATGGCAAAGCTCCCTTTCTTGAAATCGAGTAGTTCGAAGGCTATAATCGTGTCTGGGATTTCATTGAGCGGATCTTCCTTGTGCCCGCTGCGATAAGGGGTGCAGTCCGTACGAAAACTTCATGCCGCCACGATGGGTTCAGTTCACCACTCACGAATCGCAATGGGAGGACATATGGGTAAGCGCATGATACACATCTCCACCGATAATTGTACCGGCTGCCTGAGGTGTCAATTGGCCTGCTCGAAGTTACACACCGAGGCCTTCAACCCCATCAATGCGTATATCCAGGTAAAGTTGTCGGGTGTGGATTGTTCGATTTGTTTTACGGAAGAGTGCGACGAATGTGGGACATGCGTAGATAACTGCTTTTACGGCGCATTGCGAGAAGCGCCAGAGGAGAGCGGGAAATGAAAACGGGAGGTTTTGCCGGAAAAGTTCTTTATGTTGATTTAACGAAGAGAGAGATCAGGCGCGACCCGTTGGATCTTGACCTGGCGGAAAAATTTATCGGGGGTCTGGGACTCGGCATAAAATTGTTCTTCGACAAGGGCAGGCCGGGAGCCGATGCCTTGTCTCCGGAGAATCCAATCGTTCTGGGGGCAGGTCCTCTTGTCGGAACGGGGCTTCCTTCCACCTCCAGGGTTTATTCTGTCTCGAAGATGCCCACAAGCGGCACTATTGGCTGGTGCGGTGCGGGTGGGGTCAACTTCGGTTGTATGCTCAAGAACGCAGGATACGACCATGTGGTGATCGAGGGACGGGCGGATCGGCCGGTCTATTTGAAAATCATCGACAGCGATGTGGAGATTTGTGATGCCGGGCCATTATGGGGAAAAAGCGTGGAGGAGACCTGTGAGGCGCTTTGGGAGTGCTTTGGCGAGCAGGCGGGCACGCTCTCCATCGGCCAGGCAGGCGAAAACCGAGTCTCCTTCTCCATGACTTATATCGACCGAATCGCAACCATGGGACGGGGCGGATTCGGCGCCGTAATGGGATCCAAGAACCTCAAGGCGGTCGTCGCCAAGGGCAGTCACGGGATTACGGTTTCAGATGGGAAGAGGTACAACGTTTTAAGCGAAGCTCTCCTGGAAAAAATCCGCCAGTATCCTTACCTGAAAGAATGGCAGGAACTCGGGCTGGTCAAATCCTTTCCACTTATTCCTAAAGAGACATATGACAGTATCAAGAAAAGACGCGTGGCCTGCGTATCCTGCCCCATCGGCTGCAAAGATATGGTCGAGATCCCGGACGGGGACCACAAGGGATTCGTCGCATGTTCGAGCTCTGTCGTGAACCTGTTCACGCCTGTATTATATGGTTTCAACGATTATCGCGAAGCGATCAAACTAATCGCAACCCTCGACGATTACGGACTGGACATGTTCGAATTCTTCGGGGTGATGAGCTTAGCCAGGGTTCTGGGTGATCACGGGGTCATCTCACAGGACCGCATCGAAACGCCCATCCTTCTCGATTCTCTTCATTCCATGGAGACTTGGGCGAAAATGATAGCTTTCCGGGAGGAACTTGGTGAGATTCTAGCTCGCGGATTCAAAGGGATAATAAAGGAATTCGGCGAAGAAGCGAAAAAATGCGCGCCAACCCTCGTAAAAGGAATGCATCCTTATGCCGGGCCGGGGTCCGCCCTTTCCTGGAACCTCTTCGGAACCATGGAACTCGGACAGGTGCTCGATCCCCGGGGACCCCATGTGGGGTCCGGTGGCTCGCCAACATATTTTGCCAAGAGACCACTCGAGGTTTTCCCCCGTCATTTAACTAGAATGGGGGTCCCGCAGGAGGCCATCGAACGGATACTCCCCGGGTCGGGCTTGGCTGCCGAAGAACAGGGAATCGAGGTTGGGAAGCTCTTGAAGTATTCCCATGTCTGGTTCAGTATCCTGGGATCACTGGGCATCTGCGCCAGGGCGCAGATCAACCGATTCTACAGTGCATCGTTATGCGCTGAACTCTACGAGGCAGTGACCGGCATTGCAACCGATCTGTCGGGGCTCAGGCAGCGGGCAGAACGGGTCTGGACTCTGTACAGGATAGCCAATCTCAGGGAGGGCTTCAACAGGAGCGATCACGAGAGCCTCCCCGACCAGTGGTTCGGAACGGAGGGCTTTAAGGATTATGTCACAGAGCAACCCCTTGAGCGCCAAGAAGCCGAACGAATGATTGAAGATTATTATGGGGAATGGGGATGGGACAGAAAAACAGGAATCCCGACCGCACAAGTGCTCGATGCGCTCGGCTTGACAAACAACATCTAGAGGGCTTCATTGAGTATTGAAGTCCGGCACATTTTGCACAGATTCCCGGAAGATAAGTGCGATCTTTGTTGAGAGTTGTACTATTTTCAAGCCCCTGAAAGTGAAGGCATCGTCCATCCGATAGTGAAGAATCCGTTTTCAAATCTACACAGGTCCACTAGCTGACTAAAACCCCAGTTCGATGTCTAGCACCCGCTGCAGACGTTTGTGGAATTTGCTTTTCGGCTGTCTATCCTTCAGTTCCCAATTGACCACTGTCATTTCATCCGCTCCCACCAATTCCGCAAGCTCCCTTATCATCAGCCCTCTGTCAATCCTTGCTTTTCTGATCGCCTCTCCAAGGCTGTTTGCATTCTCTGGATATTCAGGGTAGAATGCCTTTGGTGAAAGAGCAAATTGAATGGCATAGACACCGTTTTCGATACCGGTTGTTTTTAGGATATGTCCCACGGGTGACCGTTCATCAGGGTTTTTGGCCTGAAACTCTACGACCTGTGGCGCAGAGATTTCCATGATCTCTCGATCAATCTGTTTCCAGAGAGGACTCTGCATCGAAAAAACAGCCATGGCATTTTCAGGCGAAAAAGGAATATGCTAACTGGGTTTGATAGAAGACACGAATTGGTCGATTACCATCGTCAATGCAGTGCGCACCTCGGGAGATAGACTCGCCCAAGCGTGCATAAGTCTCTTTATAGGGTGCCCGGCAGGTTCTTTAGCATATTTGGTGCAGAGAGCAATGTCTTGTTCCGTAGCACCTGTATTTTCAATGCCTTCTGGCTCTTCTTGTATTGGTTCGAGCCCAGTACCGCCCACCATGTAACTGCTTGAAGCTCCTTATGTTATAAGCACCCTTGAATGCCCCCCGGATTTTTCTCTTCAAACTGTGGCCCAAACTGTCTCACAAAATTCCACATTATGTTGTATTAGTTTCCGCATGATCTTTATATATAAAGTAGAGCATCTGCCTATTTAGCAAGAAGCCGCACCGCCTCCGAAAGGTTTTCTTTAAATCCTGTCTGCTGTTTGGATGGGAGGATTCTCACGTAGAAAGCTTTGGTGAATAGCAGGACGGATATTCTTGACCGAGGGAACAACAACTAGTCTCATGAGATTCTTGGAACGTTGACCAGTGCAGAGTTGAAAACGGATTATGCACTCCCTTAGAGCGATGTTTAAACGCTCGGATGGGTGAGAGCTTCACTTTCGGGTGATGCCGAGAAGTCAAGGTTTCGTCAATATCGCGGCGTTCTATTCCTTCTGTTTATGTTGCCTGCTGGGCATTGGCCCAAGGGAGATGGCGTGGGGACAAGGTCATGCGCGGTGGCAGGCGCGGGGCGCCTTGTGTAATTTTTGTGGATTTTTTTCGGCGATTTGCATTAACATAGAGCGACCGCTGGTACCATAACCGAGCACTTGTCAAGCGAGTGTTTGATACTCTCCTTTCTTATAATTCATCCATTTGCCGGCGGAAGAGGACGGGTGATAGTGTGCGATTTCTGATTATTGACGGCTACGCGCCCGAAAACCGCGAGCGATTGCGTGCGGCGGGTATGACCATAGCTGCTGAGCTTCACGTTCGAATGTTGCGGCGGTTTGAACCAACGGCAGCCATTGACGTTGTCTTTCCCTCCGATCCGGGTCAGAGCATGCCGTCAACAGATGATCTTCGTGCATACGCTGGAATCATTTGGACCGGCTGCGACAAATCTCTGGCGGAAACCGACGATCCCGACGTGGAGAAGCAGTTGGAGCTTGCCCGAGGAGTACTTCGAGCGGAAACGTCATCTTGGGGAACCTGCTGGGGGATTCAGATAATGGCCGTGGCGGCCGGCGGAGAGGTCCGGCGCAATCCAAAAGGGAGGGAGATCGGTCTGGCGAGAAAAATCAGCCTGACCCCCGAAGGACGATCTCATCCCATGTACACGGGTAAGAGCGATGTCTTCGACGCCCTCGCCAGCCATTTGGATATGGTGACGAGAGTTCCGCCCCACGCGCTCGTACTTGCCGGCAATGAACATACCCAGGTACAGGCCATGACGTTCTGTTATGGGAAGGGTGCCTTCTGGGGGGTGCAGTATCATCCCGACTATGATACCCGCGAGGTGGCAAGGCTGATGGTCACGAGGAAGACGCTCCTCATATCAGAGGGATTTTTTGAGGACGAGCGGGATTTTGAGACGCACATCGGACACTTGGAGAAACTCGCCGAAAATCCGCAGAACAGGAACTTGCGGTGGAAGCTGGGCATCGACGACGATATCCTCTCGATTGATTCACGTCAGCGTGAGTTTGGCAATTGGCTGAAGGAAGTCGTCGCTCGCAGGAGGTCGGCTTCTTGAGAAGATCAGAACGCGAGGAGATAACCCCGTGACGGAAGTTGTCAGGTTTTCGTTTCCGACAATTGTCACTTATGGTCCGGGCGCCGTGAAGCAGTTGCCGCTGTGCCTGGAAGAAGTGGGGATGACCAGGCCCCTGCTGCTCACAGATAGCGGGCTGACCAGAACGGATACGTTCAAGATGGTCGAAGCTGTACTGAAGGAATCCCAAGTTCCTTACGTCGTCTTTTCCGATGTGCATCCTAATCCCGCGACAGAAAATGTCGAAATGGCTCTCGAGCACTATCAGGCCAATGACTGCAACGGAGTTGTCGGTCTCGGCGGCGGAAGCGTCCTTGACGCCGCCAAGGTCATTCCGGTGAGAGCAGTCAATGATGGGCCCCTTACGAGATACGACGTCGAGACCGGCGGCAATGCGACCATCAGAGTGCCTCTGCCGCCGATGATAGCCATTCCCACTACCGCCGGAACCGGCTCTGAAGTGGGAAGATGTTCGGTGCTCACCGACCGCCGGCGCAGCGCGAAGTTTTTGGTCTGTCATCAGGAGATGATGCCACGCCGTGCCATTCTCGACCCGGAGTTGATCATTGGATTGCCCGCAGACCTTACCGCGGCAACGGGCATGGATGCCTTCACTCACAATCTCGAGGCCCTGACGGTCGATGCGTTCCATCCCATGTGCGATGCGATAGCCTTGAAGGGCATCGAATATGTAGCGTCCTATCTCGAGCGAGCCGTCAAGAATCCGACCGACATCGAGGCGCGCGGACACATGATGATTGCGGCAATGATGGGAGCGGTCGCCTTTCAGAAAGACCTCGGCGCAGCTCATTCAATGGCGCATCCGTTGTCCACGCTGTGCGGTGTTCAGCATGGATTGGCGAATGCGATTTGTCTGATTCCCGTGATGAAGTTCAACCGCGAAGAATCCGCCGCGAAATATGCCAAGGTCGCTCAATGTTTTGGGATAGATGTAAGCGGTTTGTCCGAACTCGAAGCGGCCGACAAAGCGATTGAGGCAGTAGCGGACCTCAGCCGACGCATAGGAATTCCCCGTTCTCTGGCCCAGGTCGGCGTGACGGAAGACCAGTTGCCCGTGCTCGCAAAGAGTGCCGCTCTCGACATCTGCCACAGGACGAATCCCAGACCCTGCAGTGAGAAAGATTTTCTGATGCTGTACCGGCAGTCGTTTGCAGAGACTTGATTTCCTGGAGCTCGGATATGCCCGACGGTTTCAATGGAATAATCCTGCGGATTAATCTCAACAGTTCGGGAATAGAACGCCACCAGTTCGACGACGCATTCTACCGGACGTATCTGGGCGGTTCAGCTATCGGCACATATTTCCTGCTGAAGGAGACATCCCCCGATACCGATGCTCTTGGCGAGGGGAATATTCTGACAATTGCGTGTTCGGTTGTCACGGGCGCACCGGTGAGCGGGCTCAGCAGGTTCTGCGTCACCGCCATCTCGCCCGAAACGGGAGCTGTCGGCGACACCCAGGCCGGCGGCAGTTTCGGGCCTCTGCTGAAGAGCGCGGGCTTCGACGCGATCGTCATCACCGGACGAGCCAAGAAACCGTGCTATATTCTTGTCGATGATGACACCGTTCAAATAGAAGATGCGGCAGAACTGACGGGACGGACCGTTCTTGAAGCGCATGATATTCTTTCAGGGGAGTATGGGCACAAGAGCGTAAGCGTCCTCCAGTGCGGGCCGGCCGGCGAAAGGCTCGTGCGGTTCGCCTGCCTCCTGGCTGACCTGAACGATGTGGCCGGGAGGACAGGAATGGGCGCGGTATTCGGCAGCAAGAACTTGCGGGCCGTTGTCGTGCGTTCCTCGAAGAAGCTTCATTTCGCCGATGCCGAGGGGATAAGACAGCTTGCCCGACTCGGTTCCGAGAACCTTTCCAAGTCGGAGTTTCCCGGTCTGCTTGCCAGGTACGGAACACCCGGCGTGCTGGGTCCGCAGGCTCGATCAGGCAACCTTTCGACGCATAATTATTCGAGAAGTTACCACGAAGACTACCAGCGGCTCGACGGTTCTGAGTTTGAGCCGAAGATCGGCGCCGGCAAGACGACCTGTTTTGCCTGCGTGGTCGGGTGCCGTAAGAAGGTGAAATGCCGGCAGCCATACGAAGTAACCGACCGGCTTGGCGGACCCGAATTTGAGACCCTCGGTCTGCTGGGCGCTAACCTCGATATAACCGACCCCGTAGCCGTCGCCAAAGCCAATGAGTTGTGCAACAACTATGGGATCGACACCATCACGATGGGCGCTCTGGCGGCATACCTTTTTGAGTGCGTGGAGAGCGGGCTCATTTCCGCCGAAGAGCTTGCCGAGGGAAGAACCTTGAGGTTCGGCAACGCGGACGCATTGCTGTGGCTTATCGAGCAGGTTGCCAATCGTCAGGGCATCGGCGACCTCCTGGCCGAAGGATTCGAAGCTGCTGTGAAGAAACTCGGCCCCGCCACGGCCCAGTGCGCGATCAATGTCAAGAACCATGGCCTTCCGGCCCACATGGCACAGGTCAAACCCAGCCAGGCCCTGATGTACGCGGTATGTCCCATCGGGGCGGATCACATGTCGTCGGAACACGACTGGCTGTTGACATCCGACTCCGAAGCCGGCAAGGGCTTGGGGATCCTTGGCCGCGGCACAGCCGCCAGTTGCGACCTCGGCAAGGTGCGGATGACGGTCTATTCCCAGTATTACTACAGCCTGCTCGATGCGCTGTGCCTCTGCATGTTCTGCTGGGGACCCGGAAGTCTGTTCGATTACCGATGCCTCGAACAGCTCCTCCGCTGCGCTACCGGCTGGGAATGCACATTCTGGGAGCTGATGAAGGTCGGACAGCGACGGGTCAACATGATGCGTCAGGTGAACGCCAAGAGAGGCTTTTCGCGCAAGGAAGACAGCCTCCCCGCGAGACTGTTTGAACCTTTGCCCGATGGGCCGGCCAAAGGAAGATGCGTGAGCAGGAAGGACTTTCCCAGGATGCTGGACCAGTATTACGCCCTGATGGGCTGGGATCCGCAATCCGGGAACCCGACGGAGGGCGTTCTTCTTGAGCTGGGACTCGACTGGACGATGTGAACAGGAAATCGAATCGCGAGACTGATGAAAGGTTGCAAACATGGGCACGAAAACCAGAAAAACAAATGCGTTGCCGGACTGGTTCACCCCGAAGAACATTGAAACCGTAATATTCGCCTTCCCCGATGTGTTCGGCCGGCTGATGGGAAAGCGGATAACCTTCGATCACTTTGCACACCACTCGCTCAAGACCGGGATGCACGCATGCAGTTATCTTTTGACCGTCGATATCAACATGCAGGTGGTCGATGGTTTCAAGGTCGCGAGCTGGGACACGGGCTTTGGCGATTTTTCCATCAAGGCCGACCTCGGCACGGTCATGAGAGTGCCCTGGTACGAAAAGACGGCCATCGTGCTCGGAGATATGATGCATCACGACGGCAGGCCCGTGGAGGAATCGCCCAGACGCATTCTGGCCAAACAGGTTCAGAGACTCGCCCGCAAAGGTCAAAAAGCGTGCCTGGGGTCGGAACTGGAGTTCTTTCTGTTTGATGAAACCTATCGAACGGCACGCGAGAAGAGATATCAGGACCTGAAAGCAGCTTCACACTATTCGATTGACTATCACATCTTGCAACCGGGCAAGGACGAGGATGTCATTCGAAGGCTGAGAAATGAGATGAGCGCCGCAGGTGTTCTGGTCGAATGCAGCAAGGGCGAAACGGCCGACGGGCAACACGAGGTGAACCTGCTCTATTGCGAAGCGATGGAGATGGCGGATAAGCACGTGCTGTTCAAGACCGGCGCGAAGGACATTGCGTCTCAACAGGGAAAAGCCATCAGCTTTATGGCCAAGCTGAACGCCGCCCAGGCCGGCAATGGGTTTCACATTCACACCAGCATGTGGGATGCGGACGGAAAAACAAACCTGTTCTGGGATTCAAAATCCTCGGCTCCCAGCAAGCTGTTCAGGCAGTTTCTCGGCGGGCTTCTGGCGTACAGCCGGGAATTGACATACTTTTTCGCTCCAACCATTAACTCGTACAAGAGGTTTCAACCCGGCTCATGGGCGCCGACGGCCATCGTGTGCGGCCAGGACAATCGCACCTGCGGTTTCAGAATCGTGGGCCAGGGGAACTCGCTTCGCGTCGAGAACCGCATGCCCTGCGCCGACGCGAATCCCTACCTGGCTTTTGCAGCAACGATTGCTGCCGGGTTGAAGGGCATCGAAGAAAAGCTCGATTGCGGACGGATCTTTGAGGGCAATGCGTATGCCGACCGGACTCTGCCCCACCTGCCGCTCTCGCTCGATGAGGCCCGGCGCCTTCTTGATGAGAGCAAGGTTGCCCGCGAGGCGTTCGGCGAGGACGTTGTTGACTTTTATGTGCACACCGCCGATTGCGAGGTCACAACCTTTGGCCAGGCTGTGACCGACTGGGAAAGGCAGCGGTACTTTGAGCAAACGTAGTCCTCTCCGCGTAATATCTCGGTAGGAGAATCATGGCAGCCGAAACAGACCGGAATGGTGCAGAGTTGAAAACGTAATCTTCACTCGCCAAGAGCGATGTTTGAACGATTGGAAGGGTGGAAGCTGCACTTTCGGATGGGTTCGAAAAGTCAAGGTTTCAGCAATTATCCAGAGCGATTTATCTTAACGATCATTTGGCCAAGCCGATCTTCTCTAGCATCCTACAAAGCGTGATGCCTAATGGCTAGATGTCGATCCGCTGGTCAATCGCGGCCTCTCAGCATGGCTAGTTCGGTGATGTAGTGTTTCCAGTAGTGGGTCTTGCGTTCGTACTTGCAGTACTTACGCTGGTCGGCGGTGATGCGGCACAGAAACCTCCTCACAAAGTAGCGGATCAGTCTCCACCGGGCCTGGATGGCTCTGAACCTCCTGCCGCGAACCAGGACATCCACATACGCCTTGCTGCGGGCGACCTTTACGCACCTCTCCCATACATACTCCTTCGTCATTCGCTCAGGAAAATACTCATGAACTACGACGGCTGCGGGCTGGTACAGCAGTTTCTCACCACCCTCCTTGAGCCGCGTGCCGAATTCCGTGTCTTCATGTGATCCCGACGCTCCTGCGCCCAGGTGAACGTCAAAAAGACCATGCTTCTGAAACATGCGCTTGAGGATCGCCATGTTGGCGCCCACAAGCGATCCGCAGTAGTGCGGCGTCGGCCCCCGGTCGTAGTATGGGTGCACAAACATTCGTTCTTCGACCAGCCACGGCGGCACGCTGTCCGTTTTTTCTTCACGGAGGAGAATCTTTCCCTGAATGGCTGCGACCTCGGGATGCGCGGCGAACGCATCGCGAATTGCCTCCAGCCACCGTTCGTCGACGACCACGTCGTCGTCAGTGAACGCGATGATCTCTGCCCGGGCGCGCTCGACGGCAGAATTGCGCGCATAGGAGAGCCCCTTGCGCGGCTCGAAGTAGTAGGCATACTTGCCGGGGTGTCTCTCCACAAAAGCTTGCACGACATCGCGCGTATCTTTGATCGTCGATCCGTTATCAACAACCAGGACTTCGTAGGTCAGGCCATCCGGAACCTTCAGCTTCTCGATGCTATCGAGGGCTCGAGCGAGCAGGTCCCGGCGGTTCCGCGTACAGATTGCGACGCTGATACCGACGCTCATGTCCCACACTTACCTTTCTAACGCAAACTTGTTTCTTTCACTCTGCGATCATGCCGCCCCGCATGGATCGTCGCCTTGGAATCGCGCGACGGGGAGCTCCCGGTGCCACGTCCGATAATACGCGCCATTCTTGCCGTAAGCGTTATCCAGAAGGATGTTCTGAACGCCGAGGAGCGACGCCAGGACGTGGCCGTGCAGCCGGGATGTTACAACGGTTTCGGCTTCCAGAAACCTGTAGGCGCACGCTCGCACCCACCCGCGCGCGGCTGCGTGCCACGCCACCGCATGAAGCTGATTTGCCCCGACCTTCCGGAAGCAACGGGCGACCCGCTTCGCCACGTCCACGCGCACCTTCCTCAGGCGGAGCATGTCTCTCCAGTCACCGGTCCAACCCGGTCCCAACTCTGGCACTTCCTGTTTCTCGCAACGCTCCGCATCCTCACGCAGCAAATATAGCGTGCCGCTTGGAGAGCATGAGGCAGGGCCGAGCTGCAGGGTTTTCACAAGGGGATGCAGCAACATCGCCATGTCGGGCGCCAAAGCGGTCCGGCAGCAGGTGAAATGCGTTCGCGCGATCGTCAGGCTCCTGCTGTCGCGAAGCAGAACAGTCAGGTTTGAATGTCCGTTCAGAATCTTCGCCGAAGCGTCGAGGCCGATCGGGTCCTTGTAGTGAATCGTCTGGGGCAGGAAGAGAATGGCGTTGGACGGATACGCCTTCACGACCGCTTCGCGGAATGCCTGTATCCAAGGATACAGGTCACCCATATTGCCGCCCCCCTGGCAAAGCAGTATCACGTCTTTCGGAAATTTCGGGAACGTGAAGTTGTCCTTGTGCCATCGCCCGAGGACACGCGCTCCCGAATGTCGAAGCCAATACTCCGTGCCCAAGAAGACCATCAAATCGCCGATGTTAAGGTATTTTGGATACTCAAGATAGACCACCTTGCTGCCGGGCGGCACCTGCTCGGCGAGCAGGCGTGCGAGTCGCCGCCGAAGAGAACTCCAAAACGCATCGAGTGCGGCATCCATAGGCGTCGCTCAGCGAACTGAGCCCGGCTTTCGGGCCGGGGTATGCGCCTGAGCTTCAGGCACTGCGTTTACCACAATCACGAAATAACCTCCGTTGCCACGACTGCGGGTGCTGCCACTCCTGGCTCCGAAACACCAGGGCGTCAACCGCCTGTCGGACATTGGGATCATCGATATGCTCAAGCATCTCTTCATAGAAAAAGAGAACATGCTTCGGCGCACGAGACAAGCGGTCGATGGGTTCACACAGTGAACTGCCCCGAACAGTGGTACCAGCTTCCCCCATATTGAGGCAAGATGGTTCCCGAGCTTTTTCGGTTTTTCCAGTTTGATGATACTCACTGAACTCCGTGATCTCAAGGAAATGACTATTGGATAAGGACAAGTTATATTTGAACCAGTCGTATGGATATTCCTCACTGGCGTAAAACCCATGAAGGACGGTAGTACAAGGCCTGGAAGCGTGAAGAATAGAAAACGAAATGTGCACTTTCCGGGAGGATGAATAACGTGCAAAATTGGAACCGAGGCTGCACTTATCAGGACGCAGATAAGCGAGACTTTCGACTTCGCGCGATGGCTGGCTCTGTCAATGAGTAGACCTGACCCTCTATGCTTCCCCACACTTCTAATATGGGGACGATTTCGCTGCCGTCGAAAAAGATGTCCAGGAAATAGCGCTCCGCATTATGGTTCCCTTTGATATTCGCCTCCTTGACATTTGTCGTCCTTGTCCCTTTTTGATTTATAGACATATCCTGTTGAGGAAATTCTACCACATGTGCCATCAAGTCATCATTCCCTGAAGGACAGCCATGAGATCGTTCAGCTGGGACGCGTATTCAGGGGATCCGTCGATGGACACACAACCCTTTTCCACCGCTTCGACGAATTCCACATCCTTCAGCAGCACTTTCATGGCGCCCTCCACACCGTTGAACCGGAAATGAACGAAAGGACGCCGTCGCTTATAGACTCCGCGCCCAGCCTTCGTCTTCCCGGCCTTCACGCGGAGGTACGCGGCGATTCCATCTTCTTCGTCATAGGGTTCCACGGTGAACTGATAGATTCTGTCGGGTTGTTTGCTGGCCCACTCGTTCATCCGGCTGTCCCCAAGCTTGTTGAAGACACTCAATGCCGTGGTGATCATGTAGAGGGACATTTTCACCTTCAGGTATTGCCTGTGCTCGTCCTTCGGTCGGGCCGTAGGCATCATCAGCTTCAAGCTCATCATGAGTCTGAAAAACTTGATAAGCAGACTGAAATGTCTGAAACCCCGAATTTTGGGAAGCGCGGTTCCTCCTGTGAGCATTACATTCATTTTCGCCACCGAGGAGAAATGCATGCTGATTGCAGGAGCGTCGCAGAACCCTTCGGCGGCCTTGAAATTCCCGTTATCAAAGGCCAGGTAACACCCTAGTTTTTCCTCGCCGTTGTCGGCGGAAAACTGGACCTTCGCCTCCTCTTTCTCGAAGAGCTTTTTCATCTTCGGGTCGTCATTCAGGGGAACCTTCATCACAGGGAAGGCCGCTCTGAAGAAGAGTCTGGCCGTCATAATATCTTTTTCGGATGCTCCCATTTTATACCTCGTCTTCCCAGTCCTCGTCTTCTTCGAATTCGAGCTTCATAACCTCCCGGATCGTATCCACGATGCCGTTCGCATCCAGCCTGTAATAGGCATAGAGATCCTCGGGATATCCCACCTCACTGTAAATGTCCGGAAGTCCCAGTTTCCTGAAGGCGCATCCCTTTCCGCTTTCGGCGATAACGTCGGCAACAGCGCTTCCAAGACCGCCAAGAACGTTATGCTCTTCCACCGTAATGATCCTTCGAGTATCCACTACTGCCTTCATGACCGCATCCCTGTCGATGGGTTTGATGGTGTGCATATTGATGATCCTGACCGAAAGGCCGTCTGTCTCTTCCAGGGTGCGGGCGGCCTCGGCGGATTGGAGAACGCCTATTCCGCACGTAATGATCGTCAAGTCGGTTCCGTCCTGTATCGTGTGGGCCTTGCCGATTTGAAAACCGTAGCCCTCGGTGTCGTAGTAAGGTGGCTCGAATCCCCTCCCGATGCGGATATAAACCGGTCCGGGCACATCCACACAGGCCCTCACCGCATTGGCCGTTTCCGTTCCGTCGGCAGGGACGATGACCGTCATGTTGGCGAAGCTTCTCATGATAGCAATATCTTCCGTACAGTGATGGGTTGTGCCGGCCGCGCCGAAGCTTATCCCGGAATGGGTGGCAATTATCTTGACGGGCAGGTTCTGGTAGCAGATATCCGTTCGCACCTGCTCTGCGGCCCTCATGCTGGCGAAAACTGCGAACGTGCTGGCAAAGGGGATCAGACCCATCTTGGCCATTCCCGCCGCCACACCCATCAGGTTCTGTTCGGCTATCCCCACGTTGAAAAAATGGTTCGGGCGTTCCTTCTCGAAGAGCGCAATGGCTGTGGACTTGGCCAGGTCCGCAGACAGCCCCACGAGCTTATCGTTGGTTTTACTCATCTCCGCCAGCACGCGGCCATATATCTCCCGCGCCGTCATGGTACTGGCGTCGTAACATGTCCAGGTGGTTCCAGTTCCGTCGCTCATGCCTGCACTCCCTTTAAGATTGCCTCATACATCTTTTCTATCGAGGTATGCGCCTGTTCCTTGAGTTCCGCATCCACCGACCCATAATGCCAGGGGACCTGACCCTCCATGAAAGAGATACCCTTTCCCTTTATCGTATTGGCGATGATGGCCACGGGTCGTTCCGTGGCGCCGAGAGCCTTCTCTATCGCTTCGGACAAGGCGTTCATGTCGTGCCCGTCCACCGTGACCACCTCCATTCCAAAGGCCTTGAGTTTGTCCTGTAGCGGTTCGATTCCCATCACCTTTTCGGTCGGACCGTCGATCATCAGCCGGTTCCGGTCGATGATGGTCACCAGATTGGTCAACTTATAGTGAGCAGCCGCCATGAAGGCTTCCCAGACACTTCCCTCATTACATTCGCCGTCACCCAAGATGCAGTACACTTTCAGGCCTTTGCCGAGCACCCGCGCGCCAAGGGCCATTCCCACGGCCATGGACAGGCCATGCCCCAGGGAACCGGTGGAGGCATCGCATCCACACACCTTCTGGGAATCGGGGTGCATCCCGAAGGGACTCTTGAATTTGTTGAAGGTCTTCAGTTCCTCGACATCGAAAAATCCGCGTCTCGCCAATACCGGCGCGTACGCCACAGCAGCATGGCCCTTGCTCAAAACGAGACGGTCCCTGTCTTCCCAGCACGGGTCTTCAGGGTTGATGTTCAGATACTTGAAATAAAGGATGGTCAAAATGTCGATGACACTCAGTCCTCCGCCGATATGCGCTCCACCTGCCCAACTGGTTACGTCAACGATATCCTTTCTCAGTTGTTTGGCCTGGGCATATAATTTCTGCCCCTCATCTTTCGTTAGTGCCATACGCTTTCTCCTTCTCTTCTTATTTCAACCGGATCCAGATAGCCGCCCAACCGACCGATTTTCATCATTAAGAGCTCCATCCGGACCACCCTTTCTCCAATGCCCTAGTATATACCATCACGCGCCAATTCCAAAATAGCCGATGACAAACGTGCCAATTTCAAACGAGAAAAGGTTTCGGGAAGTCAACCATCGATGTGGAAAGGTGAATATTGTTCGCCGGCGGAAGGAGGCGGGATTCCAAATGAGTGAGGCGTCTCACCCTGTACATCTTTGAAAACGGAATGTTGACTCACCGAGAGCGATATTTGAACGAGCGGATGGGCGGAAGTTGCACTTCTAGGAATCAGAAATAGTAGGGTTTTCAACAGTTATTCTGAAGAATCTATGCTTTTCGCCCATGTTGCCTGATGTGCATCGGCCTATGGGAAATAGCGTTAGATCTTCATTTTTCAAGATATGCTCGAATCCCTTTTCAAATCCGAACTCTGAAATTTCAATTATTTCTCGCTCAAGGTCTTAACCTTATTTAATAGAGTCTTCGTCTTTAGTGGGCTTCTGCAGCTCAGAATACGCTTCAGAAGCCCTCCAAGACGTTTATGCTGCGATCAGGCGAGGTCGAAGCGGTCAAGGTTCATTACCTTGTTCCACGCCGCTACG
>CAZSKP010000008.1:0-145477 GCA_964607485.1 uncultured bacterium
TCTCGTTGGATCGTATATGTGTATAATAGACAGCCGTGGACCAGACCCTCCATTGGGCTAATCCGCCGGGTGGCAATGCCGGAAGGGATATGCGCGGCACCGACCCGAACCCCTATACGGGACCGGTTCCCATGATCACTCACGTTCATGGAGCCCACACGTATCAGGAAAGCGACGGCTATCCGGAAGCGTGGTACCTGCCCGCAGCGAATAACATTCCCGCCGGCTACGCGACCACGGGCACGAAATATGACGACTTTGTGACTTCAGCCGTGTCTGCTGCCAACGGAGACAATTTGGGAGCCCTCTGGACGCCAGGATCAGCCGTGTTTGAATATCCCAATGATCAGCGGGCCACGACGCTCTGGTACCACGATCATGCGCTGGGCATGACCCGCCTGAATGTCTACGCGGGGCCTGCCGGCTTCTATCTCCTTCGTGGTGGTCCTGACGACATGGTGCTTGACGGCGCAACCGGGCTCCCGGCAATACTTCCACGGCCAGCGCCGAGCGATTCGCCGGGAGGAAACAATGGGATGAAGATGTACTATGAAATCCCCATCGTAATTCAGGACCGGTCATTCAATACGGATGGCTCGCTGGCCTATCCCGACAACCGAGCCTTCTTTGAAGGCCTCGCCCCGGAACAACTGCAAATCCCGTTCATCCCGGATGAAGCGTGTGACGGAATGGACAGTGACGTAGCGCCCATATGGAACCCGGAATTCTTCGGGGACACGATCGTGGTCAATGGAAAAACGTGGCCGTTCTTGAACGTGGAGCCGCGTCGCTATCGTCTCCGTTTCCTGAATGGTTGCCAGGCCCGCTTCCTGATTCTGGCGTTCGACGATGCGAATGTGGACGTCTGGCAGATCGGAGCTGACGGCGGATTCCTGGCAGCTCCGGTACACCGGGTGGATCCGATCCTGCTCGGTCCCGCCGAACGAGCCGACTGCATCGTCGATTTCTCGGCGTTTGCGCCCGGTGCCTCGATCATCCTTCTAAACGTCGCTCCGGATGAGCCGTTTGGCGGTGGCGATTTCGATCCGGCAGACCCGGCGACAACCGGACAGGTAATGCAATTCCGTGTCGTTGCGCCGGGGCCCGGCTCGCTAGCGGATAACTCCACTCCTCCCGCGCAGCTCTTGTTGCCGGGTTTCGCACCGCTTGTTCCCACGGTGACGAGACAGATATCGCTGAACGAAGAGGAATCCAAGAGCGTCTTCGTTTCTGAAGATGCGGATGGGAATGTCGTCCTGGATTGCGCCGACGGTGAGGCGTTTGGGCCGACGGCTGCATTGCTGGGCACCGTCAATATGGATGGAACGGGTAATCCTTTGCTGTGGATGGATGCGGTCACGGAGAACCCGGCCGTGGGCGCTGTTGAAGAGTGGGAAATCCACAACTTCACGGCGGATGCTCATCCCATTCATATCCATCTTGTGCAATTCCAGATCGTGAATCGCCAGCCTTTCGGTGGAACGGCCTACTTGCCGGGACCTGAGGAGGACGGTTTCAAAGACACTGTCATCGCCTATCCGGGCGAGATCACCCGAGTCAAGGCCAGGTTCGACATCGCGGGCCTCTTCGTGTGGCACTGCCATATTCTCGAACATGAGGACAATGAGATGATGCGGCCGTATCGTGTTGGTCCGTAAGAACTGCAAGTAGAATCGGCTTCGGATTAAGTGTGGAGATCGCACGAATTGACGGAAGGGCAGGGCCCGCGAAGGCCCTGCCCTTCTTGATTGCGCGCCCGCGCTGAACGCGCCTCAGAAAAGTGGTCGAGAGTCACACCCTTCTCCGGTGCTGGGAAGGGCACGTCCCACCCATCCGATCATTCAAGTATCGCTTCTGGTGAGTCAACATTCCGTTTTCTATTCCGCACTGATTCTCCGCTTCAAAACTTGCGTCCCGATCTAGTGCGTAGTCGTTCTCACCAAACCATTCTCTTGATTAATTTCTCTGGTGTGAGTAATATGAGCCGCAGCAGATTACCTGCGGTTTGTCATGGAAGTTCAACAAAAACCCGGAGCAGACAATGTCTGTCGAAAATCCCTTCTGGAACACATATGATCCTTTGGGAATGAATCGGATAGTTCGCTTTCCAGAGTTGTACGAAATCCGCATCTCGGTTTTTGCTCCTGAACAAGGGGCGTATGCTTCCAAATTCTATCACCTTGAGCACCTGGGCGACGCGGGGAACGTATTACGCGCCAACTCACATTCGGCAAATTGTTCGTACGCCTCCGCTGAGTTTTCTTTCGCCGGATTCATTTTCGGAGTTGAATATGTCGCTGCAGACAACGGCTCATTGACCTGTTATGTAACCCCCATCTCGGTGGCGGATCCATTCACGATGGTCCTCGTGGAAGTTCTTCAGGCATGGGAATTGGGAGGAATCGTTAAGCTCGAAGAAGACCACACGATATCATTTCCGAGTTCTCCCGGCGGAAGAATCCTCGTTGAGGCCGTGCAAGAGAACTGTTCGGTTTATAATCCCGGTGCTCCAATCACAGGCGGAGTGTATGTATCTGAGGAAGAATTTCTGAAATCTCTTTCTCAGTCAAAGACGCTCAATGGGGCCTGCGGTGAAGGCGGTTTCGCGGCAATAGGCTTCAACGCAAGGATTCCGCTGAAGATAGCGGCACGGTCGGAAGATCTCTCCAAGGATGCGTCATTGAGCAAGGCTGCGCCAATTGAAATCAAGAACCGGATTCGGAAGGCAAAGGAAGACCATGACAACAGCTCGCCGTCAATTCACGGTGGACCCTTCGAGGGATGCCACCGCGCCGGTGCCTCTGTGATGAACTGGATGACGGTTTGGGATCAGCTCCACGGGATTCCGTATGCCCCCGTCAGCCGTGCATGGGTTGACAACTACATGGTCAGGATTGGATTCGACAAGTCTGTCCGCGGACCACTCACAGGTCTTTGGGATAGCTTTTTTCATGCAATCATGCAATGCGTGAACGATCAGGCGCTTGCTGAAGGCAATCTCCATGTGGTATTGGGAGACCATGCGCTAATGAAGGAGGGATATCCAACAAATTACATGGTTTCGAATTTTCTGTCTGGCGACCGCAGTCAACCTCCCCTTGGAGCCCTTGCTGCATGGAAGCTGTATCGTCGATTCGGAAACTCCGAACTGCTCGAATGGATATATCCGCGCCTGAAGCGTTGGCGACAATGGTGGAAAACCAGGAGAGACGGAAACTCCGATGGCCTGTTAGAGTGGGGCTCCAACATAGAAACCGACAAACCGGGCAACGATGCTGGAACCCTGTTTGCAGCCAAATGCGAGTCGGGCATGGACAATAGTCCTCTATATGACGATGCAGAATTCGACCAGACAATCGGCACCATGAATCTCTCCGATGTCGGGCTTAATGCGCTTTTCGCGGCCGATGCGATGTACCTCGCCAAGATAGCGGGCGTTTTGGGGAAAACAACCGAAAAGGAAGCCTTGGAGAATGAGCATCTGGAACTGGCGGAAAGAATAGACGCCGAGCTTTGGAATGAAGAAGCCGAGGCCTATTTGGATAGGTACTGGAACTGCGATTTCTCATCCAGGATGGGACCGACCATGTTTTATCCGCTGTTGGCAAAAATTCCGAACGCAGAGCGCGCGGCAAAGCTTGTGAAACGGCACTTGCTTAATGAAGAGGAGTTCTGGGGCGAGTTCGTGATACCCACTATTAGCCGCAACGATCCTGCCTTCAGGGACCAGCTCTATTGGAGAGGGCGTATATGGCCTCCCGTGAATTATCTGGTATATCTGGGATTAAGAGCAAACGGATTCGATGATGTGGCACACCAGCTTGCGTGTCGCAGCGTTCGGCTTTTCATGCACGAATGGAAGCTGAGAGGGCATTGCCACGAGAACTATAATGCTACAACCGGTGAAGCCGATGACGTGCCGGTCCCTTCTTCGCCGGGGTCCAACGGCTCCGATAGATTCTATCCATGGGGAGCTCTGTTGGCGTTGATGGGGATTGAGGAATTGTTTGATGTTGAGACGGAAGAAGGGATTAGGTTCGGATGTAGATTTCTGGAGGAGAGGACACAACTGTCAAATGTTCCTTATGGCGATGGAGTATACACGGTTGTTGCTTCATCCGAAGAAACGGTTGCATTGAGGAGTAACCAAGAGTTCTTCTTCTCCGCTCCGGGAGCCAATGTGGGGAATTATGCTTCGAGAGACGACAATGTAGAGTTTACGGTATCTGGAAACGGCAAGACGGCTTTCAGGATTTCCGAGTTCGCCCCATCCTGTGAAATCACAATCCAGCATGAGGGGAGTAATCCGCGCCGTACACGATCGGATGAACATGGAACCGTCTCGTTTGATCTGGTAATTTCCGAAGTCAGCACGAGAGTAGTTATCACCGGAAAACTTAAGACCTAACTGCAAGAAGGACGTGATTCTCCGCCTCCAAGGGGAAAGAATACCGCTCTTTTCAGACCAGACCTTCACACCGCGCATTCGTGTAATTCGTCGTTTACACCGTTCTTCCTCTTTGTGTTCTTGGCGTCTTTGCGGTGGATAGTCTCGTTTGAAGGGGGCGGGGGGGAAAGGGCTCAGAACTCTTTGAGCTTGTACTGGATTTTGCGGAGGCTGACTTTCAGGATTTCGGCGGCGCGAGTGCGGTTGCCGCCGACGGCCTCGAGGGTTCTCTGGATGGCGTATTTCTCTATGTCTTCGAGAGATGAGCCCGGTATGGGAGGCATTCCCCGCCGGTCAGACTCGTTCGCGTCCGCCGCTACGGGGAAGAAGTGGCGGCCGATAGTCTTCTCGTTGCACATCACGACGGCGCGTTCGACCATGTTCTCCAGCTCGCGCACGTTTCCGGGCCAGCTATAGGCCATCAGCGCCGCGAGCGCGTCGGGCGTGACACTCTCGACACGCTTTTCGTTCTCCTTCGAGTATTTCGCCACGAAGTGGTCCACGAGCAGGGGCACGTCGGAAAGTTTTTCGCGCAGCGGAGGCATCTTGATCGTGATGACGTTCAGGCGATAGTAGAGGTCCTGCCGGAAGGCGGCCTCGGCGACGGCCTTCTCGAGGTCCTTGTTCGTTGCGGCAATCAGCCGGACGTCAACTTCGAAGGTCTTGTTTCCGCCCACTCTCTCGAATTTTCTGTCCTGCAGGAAGCCGAGCAGCTTGACCTGGGTGGGCGGGCTCATCTCTCCGATTTCGTCCAGAAAAAGCGTGCCTCCGTCCGCGATCTCGAAGCGACCCTGGCGTGTGGAAAGCGCGCCCGTGAAGGAGCCTTTCTCGTGTCCGAACAGTTCGCTTTCCAGCAAATTCTCCGAAAGCGCGCTGCAACTGACCTTCACGAACGGCTCATCCGCGCGCGGGCCGTTCTGATGGATGGCCGAGGCGATGAGCTCCTTGCCGGTGCCGCTCTCGCCCGTGATGAGCACGGTAGCGCGGCTGGGGGCGACCTGTTCGACCATCTTGAAAATGGACTGCATCTGCGGGCTGCTGCCGACGATGTTCTCGAACTTGTATTTATCCCGAAGCCGCTCCCTGAGCTCCTTGGTCTCGCGCAGCAGCTTCCGGTGGTCCAATACCCTCTTTATCTGTATCTCCAGTTCCTCGATGTTGACGGGCTTGGTGAGATAATCCTCGGCGCCCTTCTTCATGGCGTCAACGGCGGTCTCGACCGTTCCGTACGCCGTCATCATCACAAACGGGACATCGAAACCCTTCAAGCGAGTGCGCGACAGCAATTCGAGGCCGTCTATTCCGGGCATCTTCAGGTCGGCCAGGATGAGGTCGGGCAACTCCCGCGTGACGAGGCTCATCGCCTGATACCCGTCCGCCGCGGTGACGACTTCGTATCCGTCCTCGCTCAGGATCTTGGAGAGCGCCTCGCGGGTGTTCTTCTCGTCGTCAACTACCAGTATTGTAGCTCCAGGCACCTGTCGAATTCTCCCTTCTCAAGGGATGATACTTGGCCGGACCCACCGGCAGCGTGATGGTGCACGTCGTTCCCATGCCCTGCTTGCTCTGTATCTCGATCGTCCCGCCGTGCATCTCGATGATATGGAGCGAGATGGGCAGGCCCAGTCCGGTCCCCTTCTCTTTGCTCGTGTAGAAGACCTCGAATACCTTGTTGAGGTCCTTCTCGGGAAATCCCGTGCCGGAATCCGCAATTGTCAGGATAACCCGCTTCTGTTTCACCTGCGTCGAAATGTTCAGCCGTCCGCCGCCGGGCATCGCCTCTATCGAGTTCTGAACGACGTTTATGAGCGCCTGCTTCATCTTCTCCGCGTCGAGCGAGAGCAGAGGCAGGTCATCCACGTATTCACGGTCGAGCGTTATCGCGTTCTGGGACATCCGCGCGTGGAAAAGCGCGAACACGTCGTCGAGTATTCGATGAAGCTTGGTGGGATGACATTCGAGGTTCAGCGGCTTCGCGAAGTAGAGGAACTCGGTGACGAGGTTGTCGAGCCGCGACACTTCTTCGCGGACGATGTTGATCAGTTGCAGCGATTCCCCCTCCGAGTATTTCGAGCCGTCGCGTATGCGCCTCTCCAGCAGCAGAAGCTGGAGGTTGGCCGAGTTCAGAGGGTTCCGTATCTCGTGGGCGAGTCCGGCGGTGAAGGTGCCGACGGACGCGAGTTTCTCCGTCTGAACGAGCTGCCGCTCCAGCAGCCGTCTCTCGGTGACGTCGCGCAGGAAGCTCTGGCACACCTTTCGACCCGAGTACTCTATGAGACTGGCGCTTATATCGACCAGCCCGACCGAGCCGTCTTTTCTCAGCATGGGCGCATCGTCGAAGCTGGCCGACCCCTCGGAGGCGATCTGGGCGAGGCGCTTGTCCACCCTCGCCGCATCCCGGGGAAGGTGAATGTCTCTCATGCTCATCTGAAGCAGTTCGGCCCGGCTATAGCCGGTCAGCTCCTCGGCCTTTCGATTGACGTCGAGGAAGCGGCCGTCGCCGGGGTCGATGATGAAGATGGCGTCGTTCGCGCCCTCGAACAGCGATATGTATTCGTCGGCCTTTCTCTGAAAACGGGTTCGGCTCTCGGCCAGTTCCTTCGCGCTCATCTCCACCTTGCGCCTCAGCCTGCGGTTCACCATCCAGCCCGCGAACCCGAGCGCGGAGACGACTATGCCCAGCACCCACAAGATGAGGAAGGTCATCGGCGAGCTCTTTCTCAGGTCCTCACCGAACCAGACCTTGAAAATCCGGTCGTATTCGCCGCTTTGCTTGACGGCGGTCAGCGCCTTATCCAGCCGGGAAACCAGCTCGTGGTTCCCTTCTTGTACGGCGATGCAGTAGCCCACCTGGTGTATCGGGGAGCCGACAATCCTGATGTTCTGAAGGCGGAGCCTCTTGATCAGGTATTGTCCGGTCAGTTGGCTCCCGGCAAAGGCCGCCACGTCGCCCCGCTCGAGCATCCTGAGCGCGTTCTCATACGACTCGTTGGCGACTATGTGTACCCGCTTCCCTCTCTGCAGAACCTCCCCTATGTAATCGCCTTGAGCGACGGCGACCGTTCGCCCCTCCAAATCGACGGTGCTGTTTATGTCCGTCGTGTCGTCCCTGACGAAAATGACGTCGGATATCGTGCATATCGGGCTGGTGAAATCGAATTGGTCGTCGCGCTCGATGCTGTAGGCGACTCCCAGAACGCCATCGATGACTCCTCGGCGAAGCTCCGCAAGCCCCTCCATCTTGCTCAATTGACGATATTCGACCCTCACTCCCATCTGCTTTGCCAACGCGTTGAGAATCTCCACGTCGAAACCTTCGAATCTGCCTTCGAGCCGGTTGTAATATTCGTAGGGAGGATAGTCCGAGTGTGAAGCGATTATGAGCGTTTTCTCATTGGTCTGGGGCGGATGATTGGCTTCCTGAGCGGTCGAGGCCGCCGATGGACAGAAGGCAAGAAACACGAGTGCGAAAAACAGGAGAGCAGCCTTCCGCGCCGGTGAGAGCATAAGCAGGAACTCACATATCCTCAAAACAGACTTCATCTTACAGCACCCATTTTACCATAGGGTTTCAGACTCAGTCAACCGACTTCAGGCCGCTGTGTCGGCGTTGCACGTTGACTTTTGATGCATATCAAGCTAAAATAATGCTCAATAGCAGACAAATCTCATGCGGAAGGGAGAGTCGAGTGGCTACTTTCGACATTTTTCGTGAGATGAGCAAATCGGAGATAAACCGTGTCATCGACTTGGGCATGATTCGTTCCATAGATAAGGGAAAGCTGTTGTTTCGCAAGGGCGATGTGGGCCACGAGATGTACATCCTGTTGAAGGGAACGATCAACATCATCGACGAATACGATACGCATAAGAAAATTCTGGCCGAATTGGGACCGGGCGAGATTTTCGGAGAGATGGCCATGTTCGAGCAACACACGCGCTCGGCGCACGCCTTGGCCAAGGAGCCGTCTCAAATTGTCGTGCTCAGCGAGGACGTGTTGAAGAAGCTGCTCGAGAAGAAGGTGCCCAAGAAATTCCTTGCGAATATCATCACCGTGCTCTGTCATCGTCTCAGACTCACGAACAGCATGTACATGCGCGCCAAATACGGCGACGGAATGTCGAAAGAAGTGAAGTGGCTGGGCTAGGCTCACTTCATGAGTCCCGCACGATACTTTCAGGAAGTCGAAGCATGCCTTTCGATGTCATCCTGAACGAAGGGCCGCAGGCCCAAGTGAAGGATCTCGGGTTTCAATGCAAGCCATTGCGCAATAATAGATTCTTCGCTGCGCTCAGAATGACCGCCATTATCACAATCTCTGCTTGATGGTCATGGCATATCTCTTTGGAACGTCAAGACGGGGCGGCGCGCCGCCCCATTCCTCGGCCTGCTCTCTCCTCTCATTGCTCTCGCCGGTGAGTTTCCACAATTGCAAGATAATAGAGGGTGTGTTATAATCTTATGTAGAAACATAACGAGGTTATCCCCGCCCCAAAACGTCCACTCCACCCCAGCCGGAAACCTCGAGTGTGTGAGAAAGGCAGTAGGATGAAAAAAATAAAAACGATTGTCCTCCTTCTCTTGTTTCTCCCCGTTCCTTTTGTAATCGCTCTGAGCAACCGAAGCTCAGCGAAGAATCACCAGATCGAGGACCTCGAATATGCGCTCGGCAACGACGACGCCGACGTGCGTCTCGGCGCCGTCGTCTCCCTTATCGATTACGGCGAAGCGGCCGTGCCGAGCTTGAGGAAGGCTCTCAAGGACTCCGACCCCAAGGTCAAGGCGCAGGCCATACGCGCGCTGGGAAAAATCGGGGGGCAAGAGGCGGCCGACGCTCTCGCCGACACGTTCACCGACCCCGACATGAATATGCGCGTCAGGGCGATCGTCGCGCTGACCCAGGTGGGAATGCCGGCCAAGCCACATGTGCTCAAGGCACTCGAAAACGACCCATTCCCCCGAGCGAGGATGTTTGCGGCCAACGCGATGGCCAAGCTGGGTCGCCCGGGCGACGCTCCCGAAATCATGAAGAGGTTCGAGCGACAAGACGTGGCGACTCAAATGCACCTCGTGATCGCGCTCGTCAGAATAGGCGACGACGAGGCCTATGCCGGCCTCGCCCGCCTGATCGAGTCACCAAACCGGCTCATTCGCTTCTATGTCGTCAATACGATCACCGAGGAGGGCGTCTCAAAGAAGGCGCTGCCCATCCTCACCAAATCGCTCAAGGACGAGGCCGAGGAGGTTCGGATATGGGGGATATACGGCCTGCAAATGCTCAACCTTCCCGAATCCTATCCGGCCGTCCTCGACTCGCTGGACGATGACTATGCCTACGTTCGCAAAGAGGCGGCCTTTACGCTCGGCAACCTGGGCAATCCCGAAGCGGTGCCACACCTGATTTTATGCCTGAAAGATCCCCACTACCTCGTCAGGGGCGACGCCGCCGAAGCGCTCGGCATGCTGGGCGACCCGCAAGCGGTGTCTGTGCTGAAGCCACTCCTGAACGAGCCGGAACCGTCGGTGCAGATAAAAGCCGCCGAGGCTCTTGCGCGCCTGAACGATTTCAGCGGCATGGAAACGCTGATAGCGCAGGTGGGTTCGCCCGCCTATTTGTACAGGCAGGAGGCCAGTCGCCGACTGAAGGGCTTAACCAACCAGGATTTCGGCCAGGACCGCCAGGCGTGGGCCGACTGGTGGAAACAGGCAAAGGACACCATCCAGCGGCAAGCCGCTCAGCAAGCCGAGGGAGCGAACGACTGAGCGCAAGCCGTTTTATAAATTAATCTCAGCGCCTCCGAGGGAGAACCCGTCCTCTCGCCTAACCCCATCCTCTCCACCGGGCAGTAGTGCACTCTCCCGCTTTGACTTTCTGCGTAAAAATTGCATAGACTAAATCGCGCGCATTCGGGCTTCGGGTGCGTTCCCGTTTGGCAACATTTAGGGTATAATATCACTGTCATATATTTTTCGGAGAGGCAAAAGACGGAATAATCTTTTGAGCCGTCGCCGCTCAACCGCAACCGGGACCGTTTGTCCAGGGGGAACGCCATCATGCTATTCTTCAAGAAGAAGGAAGACGTCGCTCGCGTGTATCAGGGCCTGAGCTCCTCGCAGATGAAACACCTCAACAAGGCCGGAATTCAAGAATGGTTTGCGAAGGGGTCTCCCATATTCCGGAAAGGACAGACCGGCAAGGAACTGTTCATCATCGTGGACGGAGCGGTCCACATCGTGGACGATACGGTGGACCCGCCGAAACGGATCGCCCTGCTGCGAGAGGGCGAGCTGTTCGGAGAGATGTCGTTGACCGCGAAGTCCACACGGCGTTCCACCAGGGAAGAATCCCTCCGCCGTTCCGCCTCCGCAATCGCGGCGAAGGACAGCACGATGTTCGTCGTGCATGAAGACGTGTTCCGCAACCTGCTCGACCGCGACCCCGGCCTTGCGTCGAAACTCCTGATGAACCTGTTCTACGTGACGGGCCGGCGTCTGCGCGAAACCATTCGGGGCAAAGTCATAGCCGAGGGCACGCCCATGCCCAAGCTCATCAGAGGGCTCAAGGACGCCGAGAAACGCAGGCTGCTGAAGTACAGCAACGTGATGCATGTGCCCCAGGGGCAACCGGTGTTCGTCGAGGGGCAGGCGGGCGAGGAGATGTTCTACATCCTCTCAGGCGTGATTGACATCGTGAAGAAGGAAGGCAATCAGCGCAGGCGGCTGGCCGTGATGGGCGAGGGAGACGTGTTCGGCGAGCTGGGCATGGTGACCAAGAAGGAGCGGATGGCCTCGGCGGTGGCGCGCTCCAATTCCGAGGTCCTCGCCATCAGCGAGAAGGGGCTCCTAAAACTGCGCGACAAGAACCCCGAAATCGCCACGAAGGTGTTCCTCAACCTGTTCAGAATCATCACGGCGCGAATGCGTTCGCTCATCAGCCCTATGGCCGTGTGAGCGAAGCGGGGAACCCGCAGCGGCGAATCCGTCCGGCGTCCTGCCTCAGAAGCAGCCCAGTTGGCAACTGGAAATCTTTATCTTGAGTTGCGTCGCCGCGTCGCCGACCTTCTTCCTCGGCAGGCCCAGCTTTTCCGCGACGGCGAACATCTCGGCGCACGTGATCCTGTTCTCTTTCGCCCTCGAACGCAACGCGGCCTCGAGCTCCTTATTGTCGATGG
The DNA here is from genome assembly GCA_964607485.1 of uncultured bacterium. Lineage (GTDB taxonomy): Bacteria > Abyssobacteria > SURF-5 > SURF-5 > SURF-5 > CAZSKP01. The sequence continues at coordinate 11,621 of CAZSKP010000008.1, forward strand.
TCTCCTTGCCCGTCACATTCCCGAACTTTTCCACTTCTTCATGCGTCATCTTCTTTCTCCTTGAGCATTGCAGCCCCGAAGGGGGAAAATGCCACAGCGACGTACTCTCTCTTGCCGCAAAAGATCCCTTATCCGCAGATTGACACAGATTGACACAGATTGAAAGACAAGAGCAGGACGAGTGATTAATTGTGGAAACTGGCGTTAAATCAAGGAGTCTTGGGGAGCTTTAAGATCCCCCTCCTACTTCTTGCAAAAGGGAATTTCCACACCACGCCTACGCAATCAAACACCAGAGTTCTAGTTCTTCCAAGTATTACTTTTTCTCGCATTGACATTATATTTTTCTGCATTCCATCTCTCAACGACACCGAATTTCAGCTTATGCTGATTGTGAACAAGTGCAGAGTTATACAACTCCTCAAGCTCGTCATAGAGCCTGAAGTGAAATTTCTCTTTATAGTTTCGAAATGGGGTCTGATTTGTGTATTGGTGGAATAATTCATGTTCTTTTTGGGTAGGTCCAATGACAAAAAACTGAACGGCGAATCTTCTCGGAATCTTCAATAGTCGATCCAATCCCGACCTGATTCTCGTTGTGTGTTCGACCTCGAAAGCATATACAGGAAATAATCCATAATCATCTTCGTCGAACCACAGAGCGTCGATTTGCCTTATTTTCCCAACGTTTGGTCCCCGAAAGATGTCTGTGCAGTTGGAGACTGTCACGAAATCCTTTAGTGGTTTACCTTGGAAACTTCTAATGGTTTGGTCTTGGGGAGGAGCATACGTTTCATACCCATAGATCTTTCCAAGCGCCGACAGCATTCCCTGCGCTATTCCATGGTCAATTTCCGGCTCTTCTGTGAAATTCTGTCGGTCAGGCTTCACGAAGACCTCTTCCGTAAGTTTATAGATCCCGCTTCTTGGAGGCGGTATGGACTCAAAAAGCTTATACTGTCGCACAACACGTCTGATAGTATCCCGCCAAGTCGGATTGGTACGGGTCTTAGGATGTTCTGCAACAATCTTGTTAATCTCTGATAGATGACCTTGTCCGCCAAGTTCCAATAAGGCGTCTCTCACTACTTCTTTCCAAGTTACCTGTTTTTTCTCAGTTCCAGAATCCATACCGCCCAGCAATCCAATCCTCAATCTGAAATCAAGTCATCATCACAGATCCTGCGCTTCTTTTGTGGCCACAAAAATATCATATTCAAATCAGTTGAGTCAAGCACGATCATGAAGTTTCTGAATTCTTCAGTCTTTGAAAGCCTGCATTAATTCAGCATAAAACTGCAATTTCTCATTTGTCGCCCCTTTCATAAGAGCGAACGAAGGCGGGAAAATCTGTGGGAATCTGCGAAATCTGCGGATAGGGATTCATTTTGTACTTTGTATCTTCTCGGCGGCTTTGCGAAGTTTGCTGGCGGTGAGCGCGCCGCAGATGGCGAGGTCTTCGGTGCGCAGGATCGAGTTGGCGGTCCTGTCGAACAGCACGTTCACCTCGGGCGGAAATTCGGAATCGCCGCGCCACACGACGACGGCGAGAGGAACCTTCGGGAAGACGGGAATCCGCAGGCCGACGTCGCCGATGTCGAGCGGTTCCGCGCCGAGCGGTCCGGCGGCGGGGGGGAGCAGGTCGGGCCGGTCGCCGAACGTATTCTTGAGCGGAGCCAGCGTCCTGTCGTTGAAAGAACCGAAATACGCGTCGCCGCCCTCGAACTCGCGGAAGGATGTCCACTCGCCCGCAAGCGGGTTCTCATCCACGCCGACGAGATAGTGGAGTATCAACACGGACAGGAACGGATACACCTCCGACCCGCCTTCAAACAGCACCTTTCGCGCCGCCACGTCCACGAAGTAGCGGTCGGCGAGGAACGGCACCGCGACCCGTCCGCCCGATTCGTCCAGCTCGACCAAACCGTGAGCGGCGACCGTTGCGGGCTCGCGCTGCTCCAGCGTCGCCCACGCAATCTCGCGGGCCGCCTCGTACGTGTTCTGCGGAGGACGCTTCATCGGCGGTGTCATCTTTTCTGGGCCTTGCGCTCCGTCCGTCTCTTGGCGATTCTGTATCCTGCCATGAGGGCGGCGCGGTTCTGGTCCTTTGTGTGGCTTGGCACCCGAGCGAGCATGGATTTTTTCAGACTTTCCAGCTTCACCACTTTGCCCACGGCCGCTATCGCGCCCAGCGCGACCATGTTCACGCTTAGAAGGCTTCCTATTTCGTCGCGCGCTATGTCGGTCATGGGGAATTGGTATTTGGATTTAGCTTTGTGGATGCGGACATTGTTCGAGTCCACGATGAGGATGCCTCCTTCCTTGAGGGAGGCCTTGTTCTCATCGAATGCGCGCTGCGACAGTGCGACGAGAAGGTCGAGCTGGAGGCATTTGGGGTAATCGATTTCGGCGTCGCTGATGACGACATCCGTCTTGCTCGAGTCGCCGCGCGCCGCGGGGCCGTAGTCCTGCACCTGCGTCACGTATTTGCCCTCACCCAGCGCGGCGGCTTCGGCCAGGATGATTCCCGCCAGGATGATGCCCTGTCCGCCGGAGCCGCAGAGCCTGCATTCCTTCCTCGTATTCTGTCTGCTCATTTCCCCTTGTTTTTGCCGTTTCCTCTGACGGTCGCCACCATATCGTAATATTCGCTCACGAACTCCGGCGCCTCCCGGTCAACGAAGACGCCCGTCAGGAACTTGCCGCCAAGGTCTTCCTTCGCGAGGTCCGTCTCGCTCGCCCATCGCTGGCGCACCTTGTCGAGCGACACCGCGTTGTCGCGCATCCACCTCATCATCTCGACCGGCCCGCCCATCTTGTTCAGGCGGCCGTATATGGTGGGACACTGACTGATGATTTCGACCAGCGAGAATCCCTTGTGCGCGAGAGCGGTCTTGATGAAGCGCTCGGTCTCCCGCGCGAAGTACGTCGTCCCGCGCGCGACAAACGTCGCCCCGGCTCCCGCCGCGAGATTGCAGATGTCAAATGCATAGTCGATGTTGCCGTAAGGGACCGTGGTGGCGTATTCGCCCCGGGGTGTGGCGGGCGAGCACTGGCCTCCCGTCATCCCGTAGATGCGGTTGTTGAACACGATAGCCGTGATGTCTATGTTGCGCCTGCACGCATGGATGAAGTGGTTGCCCCCGATGGCGACGGCGTCTCCGTCGCCCATTATCGCGATCACGTGGAGGTGCGGCTTGACGAGCTTGATGCCCGTCGCGAACGCAAGCGCCCGGCCGTGCGTCGTGTGGAGCGTGTTGAAATCGACGTACACGGGCGCGCGTGCGGCGCACCCGATTCCGGAGACAAGGATGACGTCGTTTCGCGAAAACTCGAGCGTGTCTATCGCGCGCACCAGCGCCGCGAGCCCGACTCCGTTGCCGCAGCCCGGACACCACATGTGCGGAAACTTCTTCGTCGAACGAATATATTTGTGCATGATCGACATCGCCCGTCATTCCTCCTCGGTGAGGCGGCCGACCACTTCGGCGGGAGTGATAAGCTCGCCGTCGTAGCGCGTGACGGAATTCACAACGGTCTTTCCGGCTACGATTCTCTCCACTTCATGAACGACCTGGCCGAGGTTCAATTCGACGACGATGAACCTCTTGACCGAAGGCGCATAGTGCGAGATCAGCCGGCGCGGAAAAGGCCAGACGGTTTTCGGGCGGATGAGGCCCACCTTGATCCCCTGGTCGCGCGCGGCGTCCACGGCGGCCTTGCACGACCTCGCGGCGCTGCCGATTGCGACGAGTATGTGCTCGGCGTCTTCGCACCTGTATTCCTCGCTCAGACATATGTCGTGTCGGTTCAATTCGATCTTGTCCCTGAGCCGGGTGAGCAGCGACTTCGTCTCGTCCGGGCGCATGGTCGGGAACCCCCACTGATCGTGCGTGAGCCCGGTCACGTGGTAGCGATAGCCGCTGCCGAAATCGGCCATCGGCGGCACGAGGTCGGACGTCATTTCGTACGGTTGATACGCGTGGGCGGGAACGTCGGGCCGCTTCCGCTCGACGGGTTTGACGCCGGATTTCTTGGGAATCCTCACCTTTTCGCGCATGTGGCCGATGACTTCGTCCAGAAGCAGAATGACGGGCGTGCGGTACTTCTCGGAGAAATCGAAGGCGGTGACGGTGAGGCTCAGCGTTTCCGCGACCGACCAGGGGGCCAGCGCGATGATCGGGTGGTCGCCGTGGGTGCCCCACCGGGCCTGCATGATGTCGCCCTGGCTGACGGAGGTGGGAAGCCCCGTGCTCGGTCCTCCTCTCATCACATCGACCACCACGCACGGAATCTCGGTAAACGAGGCGAACCCGAGGTTCTCCTGTTTCAGGGAGAAGCCCGGGCCCGACGTGGCCGTCATTGCCTTGGCGCCCGCCAGCGATGCGCCGATGACCGCGCCCATGCTCGCGATCTCATCTTCCATCTGGACGAAAACGCCGCCGCGGCGGGGAAGCTCGCGGGCCATCAATTCAGCGATCTCGGTCGAGGGCGTAATCGGATAGCCTGCGAAAAACGTGACTCCCGCCAGGAGCGCTCCGTGCACGCACGCTTCGTTGCCCTGCAGGAGTCTCACATCACCGTCGGTTCTCTTGTCGGCTTTCGGTTTCTTCCCCATTATTCTTTCCCGGGGCGGTCAGGGGTAAAGATAGTCTGACGAGCGAATGCCGTCGCCCGCACCGGAACAACCCCGCGAGCGTTCACTCGCTGAGGATGAACTCCTCGATGAGTTTCCTCTTGGCTTCTTCGTCGTCCACTATGGCGTAGTCGGGGCACTGGATCACGCACAGCCCACACTGGACGCAATGGTCAACATGTTCCGGATGGGGGTAGCCTTCTTTATCCATCTCGAATACTTCCTTCGGGCAGAACTCTTTGCACAGGCCGCAGCGCTTGCACCATTTCTTGTTCACCCAGATGAACGGTCTTTTCTTCTTCTTCATGAGACTTTCTCTACGTTTTCGACCCGCGGTTCGCAGCCTTCTCGAGGCGCCGGATGTCGCGGACGATTATCTGTCCCCGTCGAAAATCTATCAGTCCCTTGTCCCTGAACTGATTCAAAGTTGTCGTCGTGGTCTCCCGCGTCGAGCCGATGAGTCCCGCGAGGTCCTGATGCGTTATCTTCATCTCGATGACGTGCTCGCCCGACTCCGTCTTCTCGCCGTAGTCGTGCGCCAGGTCAACGAGCAGGCTGGCCAGCCTTTGGGCCACGTCCTTGAAGACGAGGTCGCTCAGTTTCTGTTCAAGGGTGCGTATTCTCTCGCCCACGTGTTTCCCCAATGCGGTCACCAGCGCGGGGTCTTCGGCCATGAACTTCGCGAGGTCGGAGCATTTGACGGTGAAGATTTCGGCGTCTTCGAGAGCGGTGGCGAGAGTGCTGTGCGGGCCCTCGTCGAACAGGCAAAGCTCGCCGAACACGTCGCCCTTTCCCAGGACGCAGAGCACGAGCTCCTTGCCCTCGGGCGATACCTGCGTGAGCTTCACCCTGCCGCTCAGCACCGCATAGAGCCTCGCGCGCGGGTCGGAAGGCATGTAGATAACCTGCTTCTCCGCAAATCGATGAAGGGCGACGAGCGGCGTAAGCTGCTGAAGGTGCTCGCCGCTGAGCTCCTTGAAAATATCGACCTTCTTCATGAGGTCGACCTTCTTTGTGTCCATCCCTCCGGATTTCCTCCGCCAATGTTACCGCGGGAATATCTTTCCGAAGACGTCGAGAGCTTCCTCTATATCCCCGGCGGAAACGTCGAGATGTGTGACCGCGCGGATGAGCGTGAATCCCATCGGGTCGATGAGCACCCCGCGCTCGCGCGCCTCGTTCATCGCTTCGAGCGCGTTCGCGTCGGCCCCGGCGACGTCGAAATACACCAGGTTCGTTTCGACGGGCTCGTTGAGCACACGCACGCCGTCGAGCCCCGCCAGCCCTTCGGCGAGGCGTCGCGCATTTTGGTGGTCCTCGGCGAGCCGTTCGATGTTGTTGTCGAGGGCGTACATGGCCGCCGCGGCCAGTATGCCCACCTGCCTCATCCCTCCGCCGAGCATCTTGCGGTACCGGTGCGCCCGTTGGATGAACTCGGCGCTGCCCGTGATTATCGAGCCCGCCGGCGCGCCCAGCCCTTTCGAAAAGCAAAAGGAGAGCGAATCGACCTGCTTGGCATATTCCTCGGGCGGGATGTCGGCCGCGACGCATGCGTTGAACAGCCGCGCGCCGTCCATGTGCACGGCGAGGCCGTAGTTCAACGCGACGTTCCTTATCGCCTTCACCTTTTCGAGCGGAAACACGGTGCCGCCGCCCTTGTTGTGAGTGTTCTCGAGGCACACGAGCCTTGTGGGCGCAAAGTGCACGTCGGGAAACCTGATCGATTGCTCGACCTGCTCGGCCTCCATGATTCCCCGCTCGCCGTCGACCACGAACGGCTGGACTCCCGCGAGCGCCGCCAGTCCGCCGGCCTCGTGGTTGAAGATGTGCGAGCCGCGTTCGAGGATTACCTCGTCGCCCGGCCGCGTGTGCGCGAGCAGCGAGGTCAGGTTGGCCATCGTGCCCGACGCCACGAACAGCGCGGCCTCCTTGCCGAGCATAGTGGCGACCCGCTCCTGCAGCCGGTTGACCGTCGGGTCCTCACCATGGACGTCGTCGCCCACTTCTGCCTCGGCCATGGCGCGGCGCATGCCGGCCGAGGGTTTCGTCACCGTGTCACTGCGAAGGTCGATCATTTTCTTTCTGCGCTTTCGAGCGTTCCCACAGCTCATCCATCTCGGCGAGCGTCGCCTCGTCAGCCGATTTGCCCGCCCGGCCGAGTTCCGACTCTATGTACTTGAATCGCGCGATAAACTTGTCTATCGTTCCGCCGAGGAGCGATTCGGCGTCCATCTTGGCGAAGCGTGCGAGGTTCACGCATGAGAACAGCAGGTCGCCCAGCTCTTTGCCCGCCTCGCTCGCGTCGCCGGCGGCGAGTGCCTCGCGCAGTTCGGCCGTTTCCTCTTCGATTTTTTCCAGTATCCCGTCACGGTCGGGCCAGTCGAACCCGACCTCGGCGGCCGCTTTCTGCACATGGTCTGCGCGTTTGAGGGCGGAATAGAAGGGCGGGAGATTATCCATCAGCGATTTTGGCCGTTCGTCCTTCTCATTCGCCTTGATTTTTTCCCATTGACCGATAATCTCCTCGACGGCGCCCGCGCTGCTCGTCGAGAACACGTGGGGGTGTCGGCGAATCATCTTCGCCTCGATGGCGCGCAACGCTTCCTCCGTCTTGAAGTCGCCCGCTCCCTCGGCGATGGCGGCGAACATGAACAGGATGAACACCACGTCGCCCCATTCCTCGATTGTTCCGTTGGGGTCGTTTCTCCCGACGGCTTCCGCGAGTTCGGACGTCTCTTCGCGCAGGTATTTCAGAATGCTCTCGAGCCCCTGTGCTCTATCCCATGGGCAGCCGTGTTTGCCCCGCAGGTAGTGCGCCAGTTCGTAAAGAGCGGCGAATGCGCCGGCGATGGGTGGAGTGCGGTCGGGCGGATAATCCGTCATGGGTTTGTCGTTACTCCGGAGACGAAATGGGGGCTGCTGGTTGGAGATGGTTCGCGTCCGCACCACGCAGCCCCGTTCGGTTTATTCATAGTGTCCGGGGACGAGAATCCGTTTCTCGTATCTCGACCCGTCGGGCGCCGTATAGACACGAGTTTCTTCGTGCTCTGGAACCCACCTGCGGCCCTCGGCGTTGTAATCGCCTTCGTAGTAGTCGCCGCCGCCGTAATACTCGCCTTCAGACTGATAAGCAGGCGGTGGCGGCTGGCGGCTCTTGTCTATCTCATGGCCGATTAAGCCGCCGCTAATGGCGCCGACGGCACCACCGATGAGCGCGCCCTCGCCGCCATGGCCCGACTGGTGGCCGATGATGGCTCCCGTTCCTGCTCCTATTGCGCCGCCCGCGACCGCGCCCTGTTGAGTGGTTGTGCAGCCAACCATCAGGCCCGTCAGCAACAGCGCGAGGAGCGTCAGTACGACTCTATCTTTCATTTCGCTTCCCTCCTCTAAGAGAAGTTTAACAAAAATTCTCTTTCTATGTGATATAAGCTTCCGCGCCAAGCGAGCGAATGACTTCGTCGATTGTGGTGCGTCCGTCTTTCACCTTGCGGAGCCCGACTTGAAACAGAGGGATCATTCCTTCCACCCGGGCGGTCTTGTTCAGCTCCTTGGTGCTTGCCTTCGCGATGATTGCGGTCCGGAGCTTGTCGCCTACCGCGAGCAGCTCGGCGATTACCGTGCGGCCAGAGTAGCCCGTGTGGTTGCACCTCTCGCAGCCCGAACCTTTGAGCAGCCGAACGTTGTCGGAGCCGAACCATCTCTTCAGCGCTTCCTCCATGTATTCGGGCGGCTCGTAGGCGACTCTGCATTTTGGGCATATTATTCGGACCAGCCTCTGGGCCACGACCGCCGTTATCGACGAGGCGACGACGAACGGCTCGATGCCCATGTCGAGAATTCTCGTTATCACTTCGGCAGCCGTTCCGCTGTGAACGGTCGTGAGCACCAGGTGGCCCGTGAGCCCGGCTCTCATCGCTATCTCGCAGGTCTCCGGGTCGCGGATCTCGCCGACCATTATCGCCTCCGGGTCCTGCCTGAGCACGGCGCGCAGGCACTCTGCGAACGTCAGCCCCAGCTTGCGTTTCACCTCCATCTGGGGGAAGAGCCCGAAGTTTACCTCGACGGGGTCCTCGATTGTCAGGATGCTCGCGCACTCGCTCTTCAGCTTGCTGAGTTTTTGCAGGGCCGCGTAGAGAGTTGTCGTCTTCCCGCTCCCGGTCGGTCCGGCGACGATTATCGAGCCCTGGAGGCTCAGCAGTACTTCCTCGAACTTCTTCTGTGTTTCCGGGTAGAAGCCCAGCTTGTCCAAGTCAAAGACGAACCGGGTCGAATCGAATACCCTGACGACCGCTTTTTCTCCCGTCACGGTCGGGATGGTGCTGATCCTGAAGTCCACCCGCTTGTTTCCCATCGCCATAGAAATCCGCCCGTCCTGCGGTTGTCTCTTCTCGTGCGCGTTCAATTCCGCCATCACTTTCAACCGCGCGATAAGCTTGTCGTGGTGTTCCGCCGGCAGCGTCAGGACATCTCGGAAGAACCCGTCGATTCTGTACCTGACACGCAACATGTCCCTGTAAGATTCGAAGTGAATGTCGCTTGCCTTGTGTCTCGTTCCCTGTTCGATAACGACGTCCACGACTTGGCTTATCTCGGCGTTCTCGTTCACGAGCTTGTGGACGAGCACCCTCTGGATGTCAGAAAGTTCCAGCTTCCCATCGGGCATCTTCATGATAGTTCCCGTTTCATATTAGACGCCGTGAGTCCCCCGGTTCATTCAATTATACTCGCTATTTTAGGAACATTCTACCACAAAGCCCATCGGGTGTCAAAATGCGGCAAGTGCTTCTGCTACAAGCTCTTTGGGATGTTCTACAGGCACATGCTGGCGACGACATGAAACATCGTGCGCAGGCCGAAGGAGAGGTTCTCGACCGAGACCTTTTCGTTGTCCCCATGAATCGTTGCGATGTCGTCTTTGTTGAAAATCATCGGCACGAATCCATAGGCGGGCACGCCCTTTGCTCTGAGCAGGCGCGAATCCGTGCCGCCGGGCATGATGAAGGAAGTGACGACGCTTTCCGGACGGTTCGATGTGACCACACGCTCGATTGTCGAGAAGAGTTCGGTGTCGATGGGCGATTCCGTCGCGTCGTTGAATATCTCGAAGTCGAGCCGTACCTTGTCTGAATCCACAAGCCCGAGGATGGTATCCTCCAGCTTCGCGCGCGTCACTCCGGGCAGGATGCGGCAGTCGAGCATCAATTCGCAGTCGTCGGGGATGATGTTCACCTTCACGCCGCCCTTTATTGCCGTCGGAGTTATCGTCGTCTGCACCATGAATCTGATGCGGTCATCATTCGAGAGCGCCAGAAGAAGCCTGCCGAGGATGGGGATGTCGAGAAATTTGAGAAGATTCGCGCGCGCGTCGAGCTTGGCGGAGGCTCTGGCGAAGTTTCGGAACGTGTCTGTCACGACTATTTCCGGCCGGTAGTGCGAGATGTTCCGTATCGCGCGAGCCATATGGAGTACGGCATTGTCGGAGTGCGGCAGCGAGCCGTGGCCGGAGCGGCCCGTGGCGGTCAGCTTTGCCCACGTCATTCCCTTTTCCGCGTTCGCGCAGAGGAACATCGGTTTGCCCCCGACGTCCATTCCGAACCCGCCCTCGTTCAGCGCGAATTCGGCCTCTATTTTGTCGAAGTGATTATCGACCATCCATTCGGCCCCGTACTTGCCCCCGGCCTCCTCATCGGCGTTTGCCATGAAGATGATGTCTCGCTTCAGCGGGTCGCCGCGCCGCTTCAGGAGAAACATCGCGAGCAGGTGCATCACGGTGAGCCCCTTCGTGTCGAGGGTGCCTCTGCCCCATATCACACCGTCCCGGATTTCCCCCGAAAACGGCGGAACCGTCCACCGGGAACTCTCGGCGTGGACGACGTCGAGGTGAGACATCAGGAGCAGGGGCTTTTTGGAGCCGTCGCCCCGAAGGCGTGCGATGACGTTGCCCCTGCCCGGCGTCGATTCCAGCACCAGCGGCTCGACACCTTCGCTCGACAGCAGCTCCGCCAGGTGCTTGGCGCATTCGAGCTCGTTGCCCGGAGGATTGGTGGTGTCGAACTTCACAAGGTCAACGAGGTATCGGGTCGCTTCTTCGGTCGCGGCTTTCCAGTCGATGTCGTTCACGACGGCTCCTTGTAATTGGGGTGAGGTTTATGGGGTCCGCTGTCCACTTAGGTTCTTGTTTCATGAGTCCATCGGAAATGTCATTCTGAGGAGCGAAGAGTCGCAGACCCGGGCGACGAAGAATCTCTCATTTTTCCGGAAAATTTCACCTCACAACAGAGATTCTTCGCTGAGCTCAGAATGACAATCGGTGACCGCCATTCGGGCAACACGCCGTGTGGACCTGACCCTTACAGCTCAGTTACGCAGGGGCTTGCCCGTCATGAGCATGTGCTGCATTCTCTCCTGCGATTTCTTCATGCCGCAGAGGCTGAGGAACGCCTCGCGCTCGAGGTCGAGCAGGTACTGTTCGCTCACGGGACCGGAGGGCTCGGCATCGCCGCCGGACAGCACGTGGGCGAGCTTCCTGCCGATGATCTCGTCGTGCTCGCTTATCTGATTTGCCTGTTTGGAAGCCTCGAGCGCCTGCTCGATCGCCTGTCTGCCCGCCGGTCCGGCCACGCGGATGTCCTCTCGCGGTTTCGGCTTCTTGTAGCCCTTCGCCAGTTCGAGCACGTCCTGTTTCGCGTCGAAGATGAGCCGGTCGCGACCCAGAGTGATCCTGTCGGATTTTCGGAGGATTGCCATCTGCATCGCCTCTTTCGCGCTTGTCGATACCTTCGCGAGCGCTATCGTCTGGAACGCGGCCTGCAGGGCGGGCAGCGGGTCGTCCGCCTTGGCCGCCGACTGAGCGCGCACGAGCATTTCTTTTGTGCCGCCTCCGCCGGGGATGATGCCGACGCCCACCTCGACCATGCCGATGTAAAGCTCGGAGTACGCGCGGATCATGTCGGCGCCCATCGGTATCTCGCATCCGCCGCCGAGCGACATGCCGAACGGCGCGCACACGACCGGTTTGTCGGAGTAGCGCAGGCGCATGTTCGCATCCTGGAACGCCTTCACTATCTGGTTGATGCGCTCCCAGTTCTCCTGCTGGCTTTCCATCATGAGCAGGAACAGGTTGGCGCCCACGGAGAAGTTGTCGGCATGATTGCTTACGACCATTCCGGCAAAATTCTTCGCGACTTCCTCGACGCTTTCGTGCATCATCGACACGATGTCGTCGTCCACCGAATTCATCTTGGTGTGGAATTCGAGGCACACGACGCCGTCGCCGATGTCCACGAGGGTCGCGCCGGGATTCTGTTTGACGACCTTCTTGCGTTCCTTCAGTGAGGGGAGGAGGATGATGGTGGGTTTTTCGGGGAGTTCGATGTATTTCTCGGTCTTGACGTCGAAGTAGCTGAGTTTGCCGTCCGAGCGCTTGTAGAAGACGCCGTCGCCCTTCGTGAGCACCTTTTCGACGATGGGCGGAATGGCCCGGCCTTCGCCCTTCATCCGCTCGACCGATTCCTTCACGCCGATCGCGTCCCACGTCTCGAACAGCCCCAGCGACCAGTTGAACCCCCACTTTATTCCGTTGTCGATGTTGACGATGTCGTCGGCGATTTCGGGGATTCGGTTGGCGGCGTAGATGAGGCTGTCGACCAGCACTCTCCAGGCGTATTTCCCCGCCTTGTCGTCGTAGTTCACGAGAGTCTTGATGCGCTCGCCGACGTCCTCGATGTCCTTGACGGCGCCCAGCGAGTCGTATCTCACCTTCTGCTGCGGGCGGTATTCGAACGTGTCGAAGTCGAGCGCGAGTATCTGTTTTTCGGGCTTCTTGACGAGCTTGTAGAAGCCGCCCCGCGTCTTGTCGCCCAGCCATTTCTTCTCGAGCATCTTCTTCAGCACGTCGGGGATGGCAAACACGTCCCGCGCCTCGTCGTCGGGGGCGTTGTCGTACACGTTGCCCGATACGTTGACGAATGTGTCGAGCCCGACGATATCGGCCGTCCGAAACGCCGCGCTCTTGGGCCTTCCCATGGCGGGACCGAGTATCTTGTCCACCTCTTCCATGGCGAGACCCTCTTCGAGCATTATCTTTATGGCGTCCATCATGCCGAACACGCCGACGCGGTTAGCGACGAAGTTCGGCGTGTCTTTCCCGAAAACGATTCCCTTCCCGAGCACATTCTCGCCGACGTCGGCCAGGAACTCGACCACCTCGGGCTTTGTCTGTTTGTTCGGGATAATTTCGAGGAGCTTCATGTAGCGGACGGGATTGAAGAAGTGGGTCACGAGGAAATGCTGCTTGAACTCGTCGGGCATCCCTTCGGCCATCGCCTCGATGGACACGCCGGACGTGTTGGAGCTGACGATGGTGCCGGGCACGCGCGCCTCGGCGACTTTCTTGAACAGTTGCCGCTTTATGTTGAGATTCTCGACGACGACCTCGATTATCCAATCGACCTGCTTGAGCCAGTCGAAGTTGTCCTCGAAGTTGCCCGTCGTGATGAGCTCCGCGTCGCGCTTGGAATACAGCAGCGCCGGGCGCGACTCGAGCAGCTTCTGCTTCCCGGTCGCCGCAAAGCGGTTGCGGACCTCGGGACTGTCGAGCGTGAGCCCCTTCGACTTCTCCTCTTCCGTCAACTCCTTCGGAACGATGTCCAACATGAAGCTTGGTATGCCGGCGTTGGCCAGGTGCGCGGCGATGCCGCTGCCCATCACGCCTGCGCCGAGAACTGCCACCTTCTTGATTTCGCGTTTGCTCATGGCGTCAACTTCCTCCGTGGGTCGGTCTCTCATGTTTGGGGTGATTGGTGGGTGCATCCGATTCCCCGGTGTGCCCCGGGGACGGTCCCTATCGCTTTCACGGTTTGTACGGGCGCACGGCCGTGCGCCCCTACAAAAGCCAAAATATATTTCTATGGAGACAGTGAATCTGTTCGCCGGCGCGTCTATTTCAGCTTATCGCGGCGGAAACCGAGAACGTTCCGTGCGACTATGAGCATGTTGATCTGGCCGGTTCCCTCGAATATGTCGTTGATCTTGCAGTCGCGCATCCATTTCTCGAGCAGATAATCGCGCGAGTAACCCAGCGGCCCCATCAGCTCGACCGCCTTCTGGCAGATGTGCGTGACCGCCAGGCCGGCCTTCGCCTTGGCCATCGAGGCCTCGAGGCTGTTGCGCTCGCGCCGGTCGATCATCCAGCAGGCGCGCCAGGTGAGCAGCCGGGCGGCCTTGAGGTTGGCCTCCATGGCGTGTATGTCCTTCTCGACCGCGGTCATTCTGTAAGGGGATATGCCGTAGCGAATCTCGATGCCCTTCTCGGCGAGCTTCTGCTTGACGAAATCCAGCGCGGCCCGGCCGATGCCGATGGCGCTGGCGGCCACGTTGGGCCGGGTGGCGTCGAATGTGGCCATGACGCCCTTGAACCCCTTTGTGGTGTCGCGCTTCTGCACCTCCGGGCTGCCGAGGATGTTGTCGAGCGGAATACGACAATCCTCGAACACTATCGTGGCGGTGTCGGAGGCGCGTATGCCCAACTTGTGTTCGAGCTTCGTGACCGTCATGCCGGGCGTGCCTTTCTCGACGATAAAGCTCTTGATGCCCGCACGGCCCGCCGACTTGTCGATGGTCGCCCATACGACCACCCACCCGTCGCTTTCCTCGGCCGCCATCTTGCCGCTGGTCACGAATATCTTCTCGCCGTTCAGCACCCACGAGTCTCCGTCGCGAACGGCTGAGGCGGTGATGGCCGCCGTGTCGGAGCCGGCGTTGGCCTCGGTGATCGCCATCGCGCCCCATTTGGGAGGGTCTTCGGTGAATCGCTTGAAGAGGCGGCGTTTCTGCTCCGGCGTGCCGACCGCGTTCACCGCGGCTCCGCCGAGCCTGGGGCCCGGGCTGCACAGGTTAAGGCCCGCGTCGCCCCACGAGTTCTCTTCGCGGAGCACGGCGCTCATGATCATGGGCTGACCGCCCGACTGAGCGACGCTTTTCTTCTTGGCCTCGGCGCGCTGCTCATCGGTCTGCTCCAGCGCCTCCAACTGTGCCGCCATCTCCTTCTTCACGTCTTCCCATACGAGCTTTATGTAATCCCACGGCTTTTCATGTTCCCTCTCATCGTATTCTCTCGCCACCGGCCGCATGTGTTTTATGGCTATTTCGTGCGCCTCTTTCTGGGCCGCGACTACTTGTTCCGGCAGTTCGAAATCGATCATCGCGAAGACCTCCCCTGCAAAATCAGTGTCGTATGGATAAAGCTACTGAGGGCGTCCGCTATTATAATCGTTTCAAGGGACAGTTTCAAGCGATGGGTCTTGGGGTGGAGTTTGAATTAGCCGGCCACAAGGGAGGTCCCCGTCACGCATGATAGTTGACACGGCGATGAGAAAGGGCTTAGAATAAGCCGTAAACACCCCTAACGTTTGCCTGAATTCGGAACACTGGTCAAGAGAGCAGTCTGCCGTGTTTTAAACGGAGGAGGGCCATGTCTGTCATCACCATTTTCAGCGCGTCACACTGCCGGGGGGACGAAATCGCCGCGAAAGTGGCCGAAACGCTTGGCTACGGCCGCATTGGCGACGAGATGCTTGACTGGGCTGCTCGGGAGTTTGATGTGTCTCGTGAGAAACTCCTCCGCGCCATGCACGGCGGCGGCTCGGTGCTTGATAAATTGGGCCAGGACAAAGAGCGGAGCGTGGCCTGCATCAGGGCGGCGATTGCCGAGGGCGTGAAGGGCGACAACGTCGTCTATCACGGATTCGCCGGGCATCTCCTGCCGAGGGACATCGCCCATGTGCTGAAAGTATGCCTCGTGGCCAATCGCGACTACAGGGTCGCGCTCGCCGCCGAGAGCGAGGGTGTGTCGAAAAAGAGCGCCCTGAAGACAATCAGGAAAGACGATGACGAGCGCAAGAAATGGACGCAGTACCTCTTCGACCTCGGGCCGTGGGACAAGAGTCTCTACGACATCAAGATTCCGATGCACACCACGTCCGTAGAGGATGCGGTGAAAATCATCTGTGAAAACGTCCAAAAAGAGCCCGTCAAGACGACGCCGAAATCGCAGAAGGCGATGGACGACTTCGTGTTCGCCTCGAAGGTCAACGTCGCCCTTGTCGAGCGCGGCCACGACGTCGAAGTGTCTTCGGACGACGGGAACATCACGATTCTGATAAACAAGTACACGATGCGGCTGGAACATCTGAAGAAAGAGCTGAGCGACATCGCCCAGGCCGTGCCGGGCGTGAAGGGTACGGAAGTGCGTCCGGGACCGAAATACAAGCGGCCTGCCATATATCCGGGAATGGACTTCGAGCTGCCCTCGAAGGTGCTCCTGGTGGACGACGAACGGGAGTTTGTGCAGACCCTGTCGGAACGTCTGCAGATGCGGGATTTGAGCACCGCCGTGGTTTATAACGGCGAGGAGGCGCTCTCCTACATCAAGGAAGACGAGCCGGAGGTCATGATTCTGGACTTGAGGATGCCCGGAATCGACGGCGTCGAGGTTCTCAGGCGCGTCAAGAAGAGCCACCCCAGCGTGGAGGTCATCATCCTGACCGGTCACGGCACGGAAAAGGACGAAGAGTTGACGCGCGAGCTGGGAGCGTTTGCCTACCTGGAGAAGCCGGTGGAGATTGACAAGCTTGCCAAGACGGTGAAAGAGGCCTATGAAAAGATAAGAAGAGAAAAGGCCGAAAGGCAGCGTGGAAACGACTGACACAAAAAGCCCTGAGCCGAAAGGTTTTTGGAGCTCTCTGGTTCTGTCCCTCCGCAAGCTTACGCCCGCCGGCTGGAAAATCGGAGCCGGCGAGAGAAGAAAGCTGTCCCGCTACAATCGGCTGTGGAGATTCACGGTCATCCTCACCGCCGGCGTGTCACTGACCCCGCTCGTCGTGATGACCGTCTTCGACTACTACTCGAATCGGCAGGCCTTCAAGCAGGAGACGATTCGCCCCATCCTCCGCCTCACATCCACGACCAAGCGGTCGCTGGAATTCTTCCTCGAAGAGCGCTGGTCGGCGCTGGACTTCATCATCCACGATAATCCTTTCGTCGAGCTGTCCGACCAGGAAAAACTCAGGGTCATATTCAAGAATATGAGGAGGTCGTTCGGCGGCTTTGTGGACGTGGGCCTCATCGACTCGACGGGCATGCAGAGGTCGTATGTCGGCCCCTACGAGCTTATGGGCAAGAACTATCAGGGACAGGACTGGTTTCACGAGGTCAGCCTGAGGGGCGTGTATGTCAGCGACGTCTTCATGGGGTACCGAAAATTTCCCCATTTCGTGATAGCGGTCAAGTACGAAAAGGACGACGGAGACTTCTACGTGCTTCGGGCAACCATCGATACCGAAGTCTTGGACCGACAGATTCTCTCGCTTGGGCTCAGGCCGTCGAGCGACGCCTTTATTATCAACCGGAAGGGAGTCCTGCAGACACCCTCGCAGATTTATGGAAACGTTCTGGAGACCGTTCCCATACCCGTGCCCCCCTTCTCCGAAAATGCGGAAGTGCAGGAGATACGCGACCGGCAGGGGAAGGTGTACGTATTGGGATATGCGTATATTAACCGCTCACCCTTCATTTTGGTGGTGATGAAAGAACCGGGCACGTTGATGGAGAACTGGTTCACCTTGAGGCGCAAGCTGGTGGGATTTCTCATACTCAGCATAGCAGTCATCGTGCTGCTGATAATGGGAACCTCGTCCTATCTCGTCTCTCGCATCCGGGAGGCCGACCTCAGGCAGGCCGAGGCTCTGCATAGCGTTCAGTACACGAGCAAGATGGCCTCCATCGGACGACTCGCCGCCGGCGTGGCCCATGAAGTCAACAATCCCCTTGCCATCATCAACGAGAAAGCCGGCCTGGCGAAGGACCTCATCTCTCTCTCGCAAGACTTCCCTCAAAAAGAAAAGTTCTCGAAGCTGCTCGAATCCATTCAGGCGTCCGTCGAACGCTGCAGCACCATCACTCACCGCCTGCTGGGCTTTGCCAAACGGATGGACGTGCACGTTGAGACCATCGACCTCGAAGTCCTCATCAATGAGGTGCTGGGCTTCTTGGAAAAGGAGGCCGGCTACCGGAACATAGCGATAGATGTTCATGCCTGCGACGGTCTGCCTTCAATCGAAAGCGACCGCGGACAGCTCCAGCAGGTGTTCTTGAACATCATCAATAACGCCATCGAAGAACTGGAGGGCGGCGGCCAGGTGGACATCTCGCTCGAAAAAGAGGATGCCGGCAAGGTGAAGGTCACCATCACGGACAACGGGCGGGGCATCCCCGAGGAGCACCTGAAGAACATCTTTGAGCCCTTCTTCACCACCAAGAAAGATTACGGAACCGGGTTGGGCCTGTCGATAACCTATGGCATCGTGGAAAAGCTCGGGGGCACTATCAGCGTGAAGAGCGAGGTGGGTCGTGGGACCAGCTTCGCCGTCACGTTGCCGGTCAGGAAATCCTTACTCTAGGAGCGAGACATGGGCACGTTGAGAGTCTTGATTGTCGACGACGAAGAGGAACTGGTTTCCACCCTGACGGAACGTCTGGCGCTCAGGGACATCGACGCCGACGGAGCCATCACCGGAGCCGAGGCGCTTGAGCGCGTACAGGAAAAAGAGTACGGTGTGGTGGTGTTGGACGTCAAGATGCCGGGAATAGACGGGTTGGAAGTGATGAAAAAGATTCGCGCGATGCGCCCGAAGGTGCAGGTTATCCTTCTCACAGGGCGTGGGTCTGAGAAGGAGAGCCAGACAGGCATCGACGAGGGTGCCTTCGACTATCTTGTGAAACCCATCGACATCGAAGACCTGATAAAGAAAATGAGGGAAGCCGTGGGCGAGTGAAGGAGAAGGCTGCGCATGGATGAACGGGAAAACCGCCTGTTGCGGGAGAAAGGATTGTCGTTCTTCGGGGTTGTCACGGCCAGCCTTTCACATGAAATCAACAACGTGATAGCCATCATCGGCGAGCTTTCCGGGCTCTTGGACGACCTCCTCCTGGGCGCTCAAGAGGGACGCCCGCCGGATAGCCAAAAGCTGAAGGACCTCTCCGAGAGAATCACCGCTCAGGTGAAAAAGGGGGAGGGCATAATCAAGCGGCTCAACCGTTTTGCCCACAGCATTGACGAACCGGTCAAGAGCTTCGACCTGACCGAACTCCTGAAAGAGATAAGCGCCATAGCTCAGCGCTTTGCGTTCTTGAAAGGGGTGAGCCTCGAAACCCAGTCGGCGGAAGGACCGATGAACGTAGTGGGCGACCCTTTCAGTCTCCAGCAGGCTATTTTCATCTGCATCGAGCTTGCCCTGGCCGCGTCGGAAAAGAGCGGAGCCGTCACCGTCACACTCGACAAGGCGCAATCGGGAGCAACCATCGCGATAACGGGCGCTCCGCTCGTGAGAACTGAGGCCGTCGATTCAAAGCTGTCCTTCCTCTCCATCCTGATAGAAGAACTGGGGGGCAAAGTGGAGGCTGCCACCGCCGGCGATAAGCATTCATTGACTCTCTTCGTTCCTGAGTCGATCGACAGGCGCTGACCGACTCGATGCCAAGGAGGTTTCCCATGCCGGACGAAAAGATATTGCTCGTGGACGACGAGGAGGAATTCACCCGCATCCTGTCCGAGAGAATGAATGCGAGAGGAGTTTCCGTTGTCACCGCCAAGAGCGGCCCCGACGCCCTCGAAAAGGCGCAGAAAGAAAGGTTCGACGCGATCATCCTGGATATGCTCATGCCGGGAATGGACGGCATCGAGACGCTCAAGCGCCTTCGCGAGATCAATCCCGATTTTCAGATAATCATGCTCACGGGCCACGCGACGCTGCAGAAGGGGATCGAAGCGGTGAAGCTGGGGGCGATGGACTTCTTGGAGAAGCCGGCCGACATACAGCAGCTCGTGGAGAAGATAAAAGAGGCAAAGGTCAAGACGATGATTTTAGTGGAAAAAGAGACCGAGGAAAAAATCCGGAAGATCCTGAAATCCAAAGGTTGGTGACATAAAACGTCGGTGGGGGTGAGGCGATGGAAGCGAAATCGACCGAAGTGATAGTGATTCGACCGGACAGGTGACCCCATGTTTCCCGCCGGTCCACGATGCGGCAGCCCATGGCCGTGACGGGAACATCGCAGCCTGAGGTTGATCGTCGCACATCCCTCCCCCGCGTTTTCTTGGCTTTTGATGACACACAGTAATCGGCATCTGCGAACGCCGCGGTGAAACGGCACATGAAAGGGACGCGTTGATGTCGGAAGAACGGATTAACGAGGAGCGCATTCCGCCGGAACGCTCAGAGGCGAAGACTCGGTCGGCGAAAACCCCGCCTGCGGCCCGGCGCACATACCTGTCCGAGGCCGTCAAACGGGTCGATTGGCGAAGGCTGCTGTTCATGTTCGGCGGCATCGCCCTGTTCTCCATCGTGTACCTTTCGCCGTCCTGGCCCGACGCCATCGACCCCGCGGGAAAGCAGTTCGAGCTCACCCGAGAGGGCAAGGCCGCCCTGGCACTGTTCCTGCTCACCGCCACGTGGTGGGTGTTCGAGGTGGTGCCCATCGGCGTGACCAGCATCGCCGTCGGCGTGATCCAGGCTCTCTTCCTCATCCGGGATTCGCGCGTGGCCTTCAGCGACTTCATGGACCCGTCGGTCTGGTTCATATTCGGGTCGATTGTCATCGGGATGGCTTTCACGAGGACCGGCCTCACTCGGCGGATGGCGTACAAGATGCTGGCGCTCGTGGGAGAACGCACCAGCCTGATCTATCTCGGATGTTTCGTCATGACCGGGGCGCTGACGTTGATCATGGCCCACACTGCCGTGGCCGCCGCCGTGTACCCGCTGCTCATGGCCATATACACTCTCTATCAGGAAGACGAAAAGCCCACCCGATTCGGCAAAGGATTGTTCATCGGCATGGCGTTCACCGCGGGAGCGGGCAGCATAATCACACTGCTCGGCGCGGCCCGGGGCGCGGTGGCCATAGGCTTCTTCAAAGACATGGCCGGGCGCGAGATCTCCTTCTTCGAGCTGTCCTACTACATGTTCCCCGTCGGATGGACGATGATTCTGCTCCTCTGGGGATTCTTCATGATTTTTTTCAAGCCGGAGAAGAAGACCATCCCCGGCCTGCGCGAGCGGGCGAAGGCCCTCAGCGCGAGGTTGGGACCTATCAGCCGCACCGAGATACTCACGCTGGTGATCGTGTTCTCCGCCATTGCGGTGCTGAGCCTGCGGTCGTTCATCCCGGCGCTCGACCCTCTCAACAAGAGCGCAATCATACTCGTCACGACCGTCCTGTTTTTCCTGTTCAAAATCCTCACCATTCAGGACCTCGAGGAAATCCCCTGGAACATCATCCTGCTGTTCGGCGGCGCGATGAGCATCGGCTTCTGCCTGTGGCAGACGGGCGCAGCCAGTTGGCTCGCGGTCAAGTGGCTGGTCTTGTTCCAGGAGGCCCCGTGGTTTGTGTTCGTCATGGCCATATCCTTCTTCGTGCTTGTGATGACCAACTTCATCATGAACGTGGCCGCGATAGCCATATCCCTGCCCGTCGCGCTGGTGATAGCGGGCTACCTGAATGTGGCCCCCGAGGTGATTCTGTTCGCCTCGCTCACCACGGCGGGCATGCCTTTCGTCTTGCTGGTCGGGGCGGCGCCCAACGCCATCGCCTACGAGAGCAAGCAGTTTACCTCGGGCGAATTCTTCATGTACGGCGTGCCTGCAAGCCTCATGCTGATGGTTGTGCTGGGTGCTTTCGTCTGGGTCATATGGCCGCTCATGGGCATGCCGATACTCGCTCAATAGGATGAGCGGCCGCGTCGAAGTATTTGACTAAAGAAGTTGCAGAGACTATAATCGACCAAATCATATAAGGGTGTCAGGTTTTTCTCCGATTCAACCCGCCTAAGGCAAGAGGCTATGGCGGTTGAACGGCAGGTGCGGATGGAAACGTCCGTGCCCCCCATCCTCGGAAAGGAGAAGACGCCAAACGAAAGCCGGTTCCACGCGGTTTGGGGACTGGCTTTTCTTTTTGGAGCGAACAGGCCCTTGTATCACATTCACCACTTGTTTCATCAGACAGGAGGTAACGAATGAAGCACGCAAAATCCGTTTTGGCGGCCCTGCTGAGTATTCCCCGGAGGCTGTTTCTAGCTGTTCCTCTCTCAGCTTGCTTATGTCTCCTCTTCGGCGTCGGTCCCGCATGGGCTGAGGAGCCGGCGACCGTCGAGGAACGGCTGCTCCGCATGGAACGGGAGATACAGACGCTGAGGCAAAAGAACGAACGGCTCGAGCATGAGGTGAGCGCTCTCAGGCAAAAGCTGGAAGCCGGACAATGCGCGGCCGCGAAGGCCGGCGGGGAAGCTGCGACGGAGACGGCGGGCGAAACCCAACCCGTGTGCGCCGCGGAGAAGCCCGGGGAATTCAATCTCCGACTCAAGGGGGAATATAAGAACGGCTTCGCGGTTTCTTCCGAAGACGGACTGTACAAGCTCAAGCTTGGCGGACGCGTCACGACCAGGTTCATGGCATTGGACTCGGACCATCCGTCCAATGACGAGTTCTCCGTCGAGCGGGCGCGCCTGTACACCAATCTGAGCCTGCTCGACCAATATGACCTGAGAATTCAAGTCGAGTTCGCCGAGAACCCCAAGCTCAAGGACGGCTATCTCGACATCCATTACGTCCCGTGGGCCCGCTTGAAGATGGGTCAATACAAGCCTCCCTTTACGTGGGAGAATCTCGAATCGCACAAATACATCGACTTCGCCGAGCGCTCCATCGCCGTGAACAACATGCGTCTGCCGAGCCGCGACATCGGCATCATGCTCCACGGCGGATTCTGCGACGACATGATTGAATACCAGTTGGCCGTCCTCAACGGAACGGGCGAGAACAAGGGCGACGACAACGACGCGAAAGACCTCGCGGGCCGGCTCTTCGTGCAGCCGTTCCGGGGCGCGGAAGGCGGAATCTTCTCCGACCTGCATCTGGGCGTTTCCGGCACGTGGGGCGACCAGAACACGGATTACTCAAGCACTTCGTTCAAGACGACCGCCGGAACGCCGTTCGTCGATTTCGCGGCCGATACCATGCACAAGGGAAACCGCAAGCGCCTCGGAACCGAGCTCATCTGGCCCGTCGGGCCCGCCTCGCTCAAGGCGGAGTGGATGCAGATGTGGCTGGATAACTTCCAACTGGAGCCGATGAGAGAGGGCCTTCAGTTCTACGCGTGGTACGTTTCGGGAAGCTACCTTCTGACCGGTGAGACGAAACCGCTGGGCAGGGTCGTTCCCAACCACCCGTTCGACCCCTCTCAAGGCGCCTGGGGCGCGTGGGAGGTGGCGGCGCGGTACTCCGTGTTCCATAGCGACCGCGACCTTTTCGACCTCGGAATGGCCGAAGGCACCGACCAGACCGAGGCCTTCACCGTCGGGCTCAACTGGTATCTCAACCGGTTGTTCCGGGTGACATTTAACTACGAGCACACTGAGTTCGACGACGATCTCGTCATTGACGGGAAAACCCTTGACGACGAAGATGCATTTCTCCTGCAATGCCAGCTCGAATTCTGAAATGTTGAAAAAAATCAAAGAAATCTGCTTTAATCGGTTGACAAGATTTATTTCTTCCCGTAAAATACGTAAAAGATACTGGCTGTCCGGTTGGTCCGGCCGGCAAGCCTCGTGCGGATTCGACGAGATTCAGGGTTCTTATGAAACTCATCGTCGTAAAGGGAAGCGGAACTGGCACCGAATTCAGATTGCACGATGGCATCAATATGCTCGGCCGGGACGTGACTAATCGCATCAGGCTGCTCGACACCAGGGTCTCACGCAAACATTGCAGGATACGGAAGCTGGGCCGCTCGCTGTTCCTCTTCGACCTCGGGACGAAGAACGGCACGCTCGTCAACGGCGTTTCGGTGAGCGAGCGGGAACTTGAGATAGGCGACCGCATCAAGGTGGGAAGCACGCTTCTCGAAGTTGCGGATGCGCATCATGTGCCGAAAAAAATCGACGAGAGTGCGGCGCCCGCCTCTTTCTTCCGTACCATCACGATGGCCGTCTTCGGTCAGCGGCGGAGTCAACGACCGACCGCGGTCGAGCGCGAGTTCGGGAAGTTCTTTCGGAGGCCCCGAAAATCGTTCTGGCGACCTTCCGTCGATACCGACCCGCCCGAAGGCCGCCGCGAAACGCTGATCTCCCACTCCGACCCCGACTGAGATTGAACGCCGCTCTGTCCCCTCTTTTTCCCCCATATACCGTAAGTGTTTGCCGAACAGAGGAGAGTTTGTAGGGGCAGGCCCCTGCGCCTGCCCTACTCTTCATTCAAACCAGGCGGGGTCGAGCTTGTTCTGCGAGGCTATTTGCGCGTACACCCTTGCGCTCGGTCGGGGCGACCGCTTCTGCGTCTCGTAGTCGACGGCGACGAGCCCGAAACGGGGAGTCAGCCCCTCGGCCCACTCGAAGTTATCCAACAGCGACCAATGGAAATAGCCCCGAACGTCGGCGCCCTCGGAGACCGCCCTGTGAATCTGGGTCAGATGGTCTCGCAGGTAGGCGCGCCTGAGCGAATCGTCTGCGGCGGCGATTCCGTTCTCGGTAATGTATATCGGCTTGCCGTAGCGCTTCAACCACATCAGAACCCGGTGCAGCCCTTCCGGGTACAGTTCCCATCCGAGGTCGTTCGTGGCGCAGCCGGGACGGTTCATATTCTCCATGAACAGCATATGCGGCTTCAACAGATTGAAGCGAATCATTTCGCGCGTGTAGTAATTCAGCCCGATGAAATCGTGGGTGGCCGCGAGGAGCTGCACCTTCTGCCCCATGCCCAGCGGCCACGCCAGCCTGCCGGTATCGACGGCGTCGAGAAACCACTGGTTCAGTATGAAGTCGCCCAGCCTGGCGAGCGCCCTGTCGCACACGTGTCGCGGACGCAGGGGGTCTAAAAGCCGGATGTGTTTCGCTATGCCGACGCTGCTGCCCCGGCCGGGCGAGGTCTCGTGAATGATATGGTAGGCCAGCGCGTGCGCCCGCAGCATGTTGGTCATGACGATCGCCGCGCTCCGAAGACTCTTCGAACCCGGCGGCCAGATGCCCTCGACGTACCCCTCGTAGGCGTAAACCGAAGGCTCGTTTATCGTGTTCCAAAAGCGGACCAGTTCGCCCAGTTCGCTCGCCACCACTTTCGCGTAGCGCGTGAAGTACTCGACGACCTCTGGATTTTCCCAGCCGCCCGTTCTTGAAAGCCAGAGAGGATTGGTGAAATGGTGAAGCGTCACCAGCGGCTCGATGTCGCGTTCGCGAAGCGCTTCGAGCACGCGCCGGTAATGTGCGAGCGCCTCGGACGAAAACACGCCCTGCTGCGGCTCGATGCGGCTCCATTCAAGCGACAGCCGGTGCGCGTTGTGGCCGAGTTCCCGTGCGAGGTCGAAGTCCTCCTCGTACCTGTTGTACTGGTCGCAGGCGATCTCCGACGTCGTGCCGTCGGCTATCTTGCCGCCGCGATGTTCCCATTCCCACCAATCGTTGTTGCGGTTGCCTCCCTCCACCTGATGCGCGGCCGTCGCGGCGCCCCAGAGGAACCCCTTCGGGAATTCAATCGCCCTGCTCATCTCCATGTGATCAGTCCTAGTGCCTGGTTGCAAAAATCGGCATTGTCTTGTCCCATCTTGAAATCCCCCTCAATCCCAGCGCTGTCCGGGATAGCAAATAGAAATCGGCCTGTTCAAGAGCCTTATGTGATATTGTAGCTTTGCGAGAAACACAAGCCACATAAGGAGAACAAGCCGATGGCACATTATAACACGGTCATGAATCAACTGCTTGATTTGGTTCCGAGACATGAGTTCGGGCGTATTGTCAGAGAGCACGGAGGCGACCGCAACGTGAAGAAGTTTAGCTGCTTTCAGCAATTCGCCGTCATGCTGTTTGCTTAATTGCGCGGACTGGACAGTTTCAGATAGATTCAGACTGCGCTTCGTGCTCACCAGGCACGCTGGTATCATCTTGGCCTTAGGACCGTCAAGCGCTCCACGTTGGCCGACGCAAACACCACTCGCCCATGGCAGATATATCAGGAGTTGTATCATCAGATTCTTCATTGGTACCAGTGCTTCGCCCCAAAACTCCTGGCGGTGTTCCTGTCAGAGATTGTCTTCTTTTGTCTCTGGGAGCGGTCCGCAGCCGCGCGGTTGTTGGACCGGCCCTCTATGTTGTCCACGTTGGTCTCTTCTTTTTCGGGCATCCGCCCTAGCGAACGCGCTCGTCCTGCGCAAACGCACTCCCTTACATCACCTCAGCTGAACACCCCCACAAGTGCCGCTGTCGCGATGATTTGCACTGCAACTATACCCGTAATCCAGGACGGCCTGTTTGCCATAAATCTTTCCGGGCCAGGTATGGCTTTGATAAAGAAGGAGGCATTCGCTAGATTAAAGACCACGATAATCCAGAATAGCGCTGTACCTCCTCCGTAAACCCACCAACAGAAAACTCCATAGATTGTCTCGAAGGCGAAGGCAACAGGGGGCTTTTCGTAGAGCTCTAGGCCCAACTTCCTGTCCGTCCAAAATGGCATTATGACAATATCACGGGCATGACTAATCAAATCGAGCACGAGATGCGAACAGATTCCCACTGCAAGGGCCATTCCTACATCATGCGTTTTGAAGCCCAAGGCAAAGAGCATCCATGCGCCCAGCGCCAAAACGACCGTAGAGACAACTGAGTGAGAAAACGGCATATACTCAAGATGCACGTCCCTGACCGATTCCACTCTGTTTTCGGTCGATGTCTTTTCTATGCCAAGAAAGTTGAGTACGACCCAGAGGCCCTCTATGAGCTGAACAGAAACTAATATCGCTACCATCGGTGCGTCGGGAAATATCCTTTTGATAATCAAACCAGTGGCCGCATGATTTATGGCGAACATGCCCGGATCTCCTTTGCAGGCCTCGTTTGTATCGACTTCCTTTCCAACTTAATTGACATAACAATATATTAAGCGATATGCGCACTCTAGCGGTATTATGCAGGAATTTCATTTCAAAGGAAAGGTCCCTTCTTCGGCTTTTGAGGAGACGCAACCGTGAGAATCTCGGCATTTCCACGAGTGCGTGCTAGCCCTTCTCCAGCTCGTCTATCAGATTGTAGTAACAGTCCCGCTGCCGGGGCGCGAAGCCTGCATCTTCGATGATTGTCCTCATCTCCGAAAGGCTCATCCTGAACGTGACCCCCGCGGCGCGCACGACGTTTTCCTCTATCATCGTGCTGCCCAAATCGTTCGCGCCGAATTGAAGCGCCAGTTGAGCTACCTTTGCGCCCTGGGTGACCCATGACGCCTGAATGTTCGGAACGTTGTCGAGGAACAGGCGCGAGACGGCCAGCGTCTTCAGGTACTCGACGCCGCCCGCCGGCGTTCCGCCCATTTCTGTGTTGGACGGTTGGAAGGTCCACGGGATGAACGCCGTGAAGCCGCCCGTCTCATCCTGCAGTTCGCGAACCTTTGAAAGGTGCTCGACCCTGTCCGCATAGTTTTCAGCA
The DNA here is from genome assembly GCA_964607485.1 of uncultured bacterium. Lineage (GTDB taxonomy): Bacteria > Abyssobacteria > SURF-5 > SURF-5 > SURF-5 > CAZSKP01. Next base: position 38,782 of record CAZSKP010000008.1, read on the forward strand.
TGCGCGAACATCATCGTCGCCGTCGTGCGCATTCCCATCTTGTGCGCGGTCCTCATCACGTCGAGCCATTCCCTGGCGGTGCACTTGCACGGGCTTATCCGGGAGCGAACGTGTTCCGCCAGAATCTCCGCGCCTCCGCCGGGAATCGTGTCGAGCCCCGCCGAACGCAGCCGCGAAATCACCTGCGGAACGGCCATCGCGTTGAGTCGCGCAAAATGAACGATCTCGGGCGGCGAGAAGCCGTGTATGTGGATTTTGAACTCGCGCTTGATGAACCTGAGCATGTCGCAGTAGAACTGGAGCCGAAGGTCGGGGTGAAGCCCTCCCTGGAGCAATATCTGTGTGCCGCCCAGCTCGACCGTCTCCCTTATCTTTTGGGCCAGTCCCCGCCGGGACAGCACGTAGGCGTCGGGCATGCCGGCCGACCGGTGAAACGCGCAGAACTTGCATCCGGACACGCAGATGTTCGTGTAGTTGATGTTGCGGTCCACAGCGTAGGTGACAAGGCCGTCGGGATGCAGCCGCCGGCGGATTTCGTTGGCGACGCCGCCGATGGCGAGCAGGTCGTTGGAATGAAACAGCGCCAGCGCGGACTCTTCGTCGATGCGGCGGCCTTCGAGCGCGGAACGCAGGATGTTAGCGGTCGTCAACGGCAATCCGAACGTCTCCCGGGCAGAGCCCGTCTTCGGCGGCGAGCTTCTGGAACGTGCGCAGCGCCTCGGCTTCGCGCTCGCCCAGTTCGTACCTCATGATGTTCTTCAAGTAATTCAGGCAGGTCTCTTCGCTCAAGCCGGTATCCTTGGCGGCCTCAGCGGCTATCTCGCGCACCCTCGCCAGCCCCTCGTCGCGCGCCTTCGACAGCTTCGGCCGCAACGCGCGCACGTCCACGTCGCCCCTGGCCACCCACATCGCGTAAACGAACGGCAGCCCGGTGAGCTTTTTCCATTCTTCGCCCAGGTCGAAAACGAAGGTGGGACTCTCCGACCGGAACGTCATCGCCGGGTCGCCTATCAGCAGCATCGCGTCGGCGTCGATGTCGCTCAGGGCCGCGTCGGGCGCGCATCTTGTAAGGCTCGGGAGCGAGCCGAGCTTCCTTTTCAGCAGAATCTTTGACAGCGCCACCGAGGTGCGCGAACTCTCGTCGAGCGCCAGCGAGCGGATGTCCCTGACGGATTTCTTCGAAAAAATGCGCACGCTCTCCACCATTCCGTCGGCGGAGATGGAAATGCCCGGCACTATCCGATAGCCATTGTTCCGAAAGTACTCGATTGACGGCAGCAGCGCCGCGTCGAGCCGGGCCTGTTCCATCATCTGCGTGAGGAGGCTCGGGACCTCATGCGTCAATTCAGTCGTCGGCGGCTCGGCCGGGTCCAAGTAGCGTACGAGCGGCCTCCCGTTCAGAAATGGGACCGCTCCCAGTCGGAGCGCGCCGGTTGCCCCGCCCATCATTTGCGAGCTCCCGGTATCCCGCGTTTCACGACGCCGTACAGGGTGTCGCGTTCGACGGGAACGCGTCCGGCCTCGACGATGAGCCGCTCCAGTTCCTTCACGGTGAGCGCCTGCGGAGTCTCGGCGCCGGCGGCGTGGGTGATGCGCTCCTCGACCACGGTCCCGTCGATGTCGTCAACGCCGAACCAGAGCGACACCTGCGCGAGCTTTATCCCAAGCATTATCCAGAACGCCTTCACGTGGTCGAAGTTGTCGAGCATCAATCTGCCGATGGCGAGCGTCTTGAGGTCGGTGAAGCCGGTCGTCGGCGGTCTGTCGCTCAACTCCGTGTTGGCCGGATGAAACGCGAGCGGAATGAAGCTCATGAATCCGCCCGTCTCGTCCTGCAACTCGCGCAGCCTGACCATGTGCTCTATTCGTTCCTCTTCGGTTTCGATGTGGCCGTAAAGCATCGTGGCATTGCTGCGCAGGCCGAGCCGGTGAGCCTCGCGCATGACGTCCAGCCATTTCTCGGCGGACAGTTTTTCGGGACACACAAGCTCGCGCACGCGGGGTGAGAACACCTCTGCGCCGCCGCCCGGGAGCGACCCCAGCCCCGCCTTTTTCAGCTCCTGCAGAGTCTCGCCGACGCGCAGGCCGGCCACCTCCGCGATGTGCGCGATCTCGACCGCCGTGAACGCCTGCAGATGCACGTGAGGAAAAGCGTTGTGCAGCTTGCCTATCATCTCAAGGTATCGCGAGAACGGCCACGTCGGATGCGCGCCGCCGACGATGTGGATTTCCGTCGCGCCCAACGTGCGCACCTGCTTGGCGCGCTCCATCATCTCGGCCATCGTCATCTCGTACGCGCCGCGTTCGTCGGGCCCTCTCCGGCTGAACGCGCAGAAGCGGCAGTTGTTCTTGCAGATGTTCGAGTAGTTTATGTGGAGGTTCACCACGTAATAGGCGAGGTCGCCGTTCTTGCGCTCGCGGGCCATGTTGGCCATGTGCCCCAGCGCGAGGATGTCGTTGCTCCGATACAGTCGCAGGCCGTCCTCCGGTTCGAGCCGGCGGCCTTCCTGCACCTTGTGGTATATGTCGGCGAGTTCGCTCTTCTCAAGAAGCTCAGAGATCACTGGATTGTTCCTTGATGTTTCCATTGTTCAGGATAAAATAGACAAACTCCGGCCATCATTCCCGGAAATATGTGGTCCCGCCTTCGGGCCGGCAACCCCTCATTTTATCTCTCCGCCCGCCCCAAGTCAAGACCGCCGCCGGGGCTGTCGCAGGGTTAAAAAGAGAAAAGGCGAAAAGGGGAAGGGGAAATCGGTTTCGGGTTTACGGTTTATGGTTTAGGGTTCAATATTCTCACGCAAAGCCGCCAAGATTTTCTCCGTGTCTCTGCGGTTCAACTTGGGGTTCTATCCGGCAAGCCGTTCACCACTCGCTTGATACCATTTTTAATCAGTGCTTCTCCGAAGTTCACCAGCAAACCCAGACGCTTGTTCATCAGCCGGAGATATGTAAGCAATTGTTTGCCGTGGACCGGAGCAACCTTTTCCAACGACTTCAGCTCGACGATCACCTTGTCTTCGACAATCAGATCTGCGCGGAAACCTTCCTCGAACTCAAGGTCCTTCCATCTGATCGGCACGGGAGCCTGCCTCTGGACACGCAGACCGCGCTCGGTCAATTCGTGGGCCAATACCACCTCATAAACCGATTCCAGCAGGCCCGGCCCAAGTTGAGAGTGTACTTGGTAGCACACATCCACAATGATCCGTGCGATTTCATTTTCTGTCATAACTGAAGCTCTTCAGCAATGGTCTCAGAATCGCCAACATTATTCCCGTCTATATTCTCACGCAAAGTCGCAAAGCCGCCAAGGTTTTTTTCTTTGCGCCTTTGCGTCTTGGCGTGAGACAAATCTTTTCTATTGCCTCGATCTACGAGTCCAGTTCTTGCCTTGCGACATTGTCCGTTCTTCATCTCTCTTGACGTTCCACGTCGTTTGTCTTTATATTCTCACGCAAAGTCGCAAAGCCGCCAAGAGATTTTCTGTTCGGGATTGCCCTTCGGGCGGGATTACTCTATGTGTTAGTGCTCTCACCGATAGTCCCACGTCCCTCATGGATTCTTCTATGACATTCTCTGCATAATACAATCACGTCGTTCGCTTCTTCCTGTCCTCGCCGCTCGTAGCTATTGTGATGGACTTCCAGACCATCGGCGTTACTGCACGCTTGACATCGACGTTTAGCACGTTCCAACGCGTCTTCGCGAATTTGCCACCAATGATACGTTTTCAGGTAGTCGGCATATGGCAAGCTTTGCAGGCGGAGAATTTCACTTTCTTTAAAACCTCGCGATTGGCGTCTTGAATGGCGTTGTCTTAGCTGTTCGGCCATATTCGCATAAAGTGGTGCAATCAGAGCCACATATATGAGCGATCCAATCACTAGTACCAAACATATAAGTGCAATCCAGCCAGCAACTGTCAGACTTCCGAAAAGTTCCATAACCCCACCACATTCCTTCTCACTCTATGGGGTGCCCTCCCGCGAATCTTCTGCCATTACATATGCGATCAACGATAGGGAAAGTCTATTGGCAACCTGCTCATTAATATCCACAGGTCATGCCAGGGTCCGATCCTCCGTGATATATTCTGGCGCTCAAGGTAAGCGATAGGTTTGACCTCATTCACTTGTGTTTTATGGATTACTAATCAAATTGTCTCGATTCTCTTGGTCCATCCTTTTCGTCTCATCGTCACCTAGAGATGGTAATCTTACAGCTTCAACCAGCTTTTCTCCAGCCTCTCGGATCACCTTAACGCATTCCCGTCTTTCATTAGCGTCTGATATTATTCTAAGATTTCCCGCCTCCATGAATGCGAGGCGAAACGCCTTTCTTGCCTCTGCGTCTAAGTAAAGGTTATTCTTAATCCACCATTCTTGACATTCATATGCTGTTTCCATTGCCTTCTTGTTATCGTCCGAGCTCCAAAGAAGCTTATTCCACAGAACGTAAGCTTCTTGATGCTTCCTCAGACGTTCATCCAAGGCAGCTAGCTTCAGTTGATTTGATAATTGTAGGGAGGCCTTGTGGGTTTCAAGTTGAGTGTTGAGTTGTAATCGGACTCCCTCAACTTTTTTCGTAATCTCTGCAATATCCTCTTTGGTGGCAAGATTTTCGGCTTTCTTCGTTAAATACGACCCCAGAAAAATGCCTATGGCAACTGCTATGAGCAGCGCTACATAAAACGACCAATCAAACGTATCTGCATTGTGTATTGCTTCTTCAACGAGAACTCTGATTGTCTCGGCATCCATAACACAGATATTATAGAAAAGAGTTTGCGGTCATGTCAAAAGTGGTCACCTGAAACAAGCGAGGAGAAAAAGGGGAAGGGGAAAACTGCGTTTATCTGTGTTCATCTGTGGTTTCATAAGTCTTTATCCCATTCCTTCGTGGCCCTTTGCGGATGAATCTTTCCTTTGCGTTCTTTGCGTCTTTGCGGTGATTATTCCTGCATTCCTTCCTGCGCCATGAAAATTAACAAAAACTTCCTTGCTGGAATTCGCGGTGGCGGATAACAATAGCCCCAGTCGACTGAAGAACAGCCTGGATGGCACGGAACGCGCGCGCTCCCCGAACCGCACAAAGGAGATCAAGAGTGAAGCGATCGTGGAAAAGGCGATCAACCGTATCCGCCCGCGAGTTTGAATCCCTCTGGCGGAATGCCGCGGTGTCTGAGCGCCTGGCACCGGTGAGGGCGTACCCATGGGAACCCCCGCTTCCTTCAGCGGCAGGCCCGCGGAGAAACCCCACGACAGACCGGGTCACCGGCCGCTTGCGCCGCCATGGAAGGCATCTCCGGCCCGCAGTTTGGGCCGGGGCGGACGAGAAGGGGTCGCCTGTCTCAAGGTTCACAGGTGTGCGTACCAGAAGGGACGCACCGGCCACGTAACAAATTCCGGCGCCGGAACACCAGGCTCCATGCAGGGCCGCATTTGACTTTCACCTGCTCGGCCAGCTATAATTAATTATTGGGTCATCACTTGTCCTCAACAAGCGCGGCGCGGAAAAATCCGCTGTAGGCATCAGAAACATGTCATCCGAATCCCCCGGAAAAAAGAAGAGGGAAGCCTACATCGTCATACTGGAAGAGCGATGTAAGAGCTGCCGTTTTTGCGTGGATACCTGTCCGCTCGACTGCATCGTCATCGGCACGGAAATCAATTCGCAGGGCTACAATCCCGCCAAATTTCAGGGCAACGGCCGCTGCACCGGCTGCTGCCTGTGCGCCGAGGTGTGTCCCGACACGGCGATAGAGGTTTATAAGTAGGCGGTTCCGGCGGGGCTCTGGGGGACAGTCCCTAGAGCAATTATGTAGGGGCGGTTCGCGAACCACCCGAAAATATGGTGTCTGTCCCCATATTAGGAGTGCGTAAGTGAAAGAGACGCAATTGATTAAGGGAAACGTGGCGCTGGCCGAGGCGGCCATTCAGGCCGGATGCCGCTACTACTTCGGCTACCCGATAACCCCTCAGAACGACATCCCCGAATACCTCTCCGAGCACCTGCCGAAGGCCAACGGCATATTCATCCAGGCCGAGAGTGAGATCGCCTCTATCAACATGGTGATGGGCGCATCGGCCACGGGCGTTCGCGCCATGACGTCGTCGTCCGGCCCCGGCATCTCGTTGATGCAGGAAGGAATGTCCTACATGGCCGGCAGCGAGATTCCCGGCCTCGTGGTCAACATCATGCGATGCGGCCCCGGGCTGGGCGGAATCTCGCCCACGCAGGGCGACTATTTTCAGGCCACGCGCGGCGGCGGCCACGGCGACTACTACAACATCGTGCTCGCGCCCGCGTCGGTGCAGGAGATGTTCGACCTCACGATCAAGGCATTCGAGTTGTCCGACAAATACCGCAACCCCGCGATGATACTCGCCGACGCGATACTGGGCCAGATGAAAGAGCCCGCGTCGCTCGAGCCGCGCGAGCCCGTCCGGTTCTTTGACAAGCCGTGGTCGGTGACCGGCGCGATGGGCCGGAGCCCGCAGTATTTGAAAACGCTGTACCTGAGCGACGGCGAGCAGGAGGCGCACAACCTCGAGCTCAAGAGGAAATACGACGAAATCCGCGAGAAGGAAGTCCTGTATGAAGCCAAGGCTCTCGACGACGCCGAGCTTTTCGTCGTCGCCTTCGGCACGGCCTCGCGCATCGTGAAGACGGCTATGAACATGGCGCGCGAGGAAGGGCTTCGCGTCGGGCTGATCCGTCCGATAACGCTTTTCCCGTTTCCGTCGAAGGCCATCTACGAGGCGTCCGAGCGGATACCGAAGGTGCTTGTGGTCGAGATGAACACGGGACAGATGCTCACCGATGTGCAGGTGTCGGCGCACAAGGGAGCCGAAATATTCTTCTATGGCCGTCCCGGCGGCGGAGTGCCCACGCCGGAAGAGGTCCTCGAAGAGATGAAAAGGAGCGCACATGCCGCAGCAAGTATTCAAACGTCCAAGGACGCTGTCTGATAAACCCACGCATTTCTGCCCCGGCTGCACGCACGGCACGGCGCACCGGCTCGTCGCCGAGGCGATCGACCACTTCGGCGTGCAGGAGAAAACCATCGGCGTAGCGTGCGTCGGGTGCGCGGTGTTCATGTACGACTATTTCAACGTCGATGTGATAGAGGCGCCGCATGGCCGAGCGCCGGCGGTCGCGACGGGCGCCAAACGCGCCCAGCCCGACCGGATAGTGTTCACCTATCAGGGCGATGGCGACCTGGCGGCAATCGGCACGTCGGAGATCATTCACACCGCCAACCGCGGCGAGAACATCACGGTGATTTTCGTGAACAATACCGTCTATGGCATGACCGGTGGGCAGATGGCGCCGACGACGCTGCTGGGCCAGCAGACGACCACGAGCCCGTACGGACGCGACTTCCGCACCGACGGCTACCCCATCCGGATGGCGGAGATGCTGGCGACTCTGGAGGGTGTGGCCTACTCGGCGCGCGTGTCGCTCCACAACGCGAAGGCCGTTTTGAACGCGAAGAAGGCGATCCGCAAGGGCTTCGAGATGCAGGTGAACGAGATGGGGTTTTCGCTCGTCGAGGTGCTCTCGGCCTGCCACACCAACTGGCGCGTCAGCCCGCTCGACGGCCAGAAGAAGGTCGAAGAAGAGATGATTCCCTACTTCCCAATCGGCGTCTTCAAAGAACGCACGGGAAAGGATTTTCTGTAGGCTGGATGGCGCATATTATTTTCGGCGAACCGGTAAAGTCACGATTTTGTAGGGGCGGTTCGCGAACCGTCCCTACATGTGATGTAGATGGTTGCCTCCGAAGTGGTGTGCGACTTCAGAAGGAAACGACATGTACTACGACGTCATAATGGCCGGGTTTGGCGGCCAAGGGATCATGCTGATTGGCGACATCCTCGCCTATGCCGCCATGCGCGAGGAGAAGCGCGTCACGTATATGCCGACGTACGGCGTCGAGATGCGCGGCGGCACCGCCAACTGCACCATCATGATCTCGGACGAGGAAATCGGGTCGCCCATGACCGGCCACCCCTACTCGGCAATCGTGATGAACGGGCCGTCGCTCGAGAAATTTCAGCCGCGCGTGCGGCCGGGCGGGTTCCTGCTCGTCAACACCTCGCTCATCGATGGCAAGCAGGCCAACCGGACCGACATCGACACGCTGCTCCTTCCCACGAACGACATCGCGCTCGAACTGGGCAACGCGAAGATGGCGAACATGGTCGCGCTGGGCGGGTTTGTCGAACGGACGCAGGTGGTCTCGCTCGAAAGCATCAAGAACACGCTGCCGAAGGCCATCGCCGAGCGTTATCATAAAACGATTCCGCTGAACATCAAGGCGATAGAAACCGGCGCGCAACTCGCGCGGAGAGGGTAGAGGCGTACGTCATTGCGAGGAACGGAGTGACGAAGCAATCCCGATAGGTGAGGGATTCGCATTCGGGATTGCCGCGGTCGACGCTTTGCGTCTCCCTCGCAATGACAGAAGAAGGAGCGATAAAAACGAACCTTGCGCCATGCGGGGCGGGTTTTCGCCGTGAGAGAGGAATGAGTTCCTCAGCGAAGTCGAAAAATGCAACGCAAGATTTTTTGCGTTTACATAATGACAAACGGGAGAAACACGGTCTTATAGACAGGTGTCACCAGCGACTTGCAGAGGCGAGTATACGAACATAAACAGAAAGCAAGCAGAGGTTTTACCCGAAAGTATAATATCGACAAGTTAGTCTATTACGAACAATTTGATGATTCCTACGACGCCATTGCCAGAGAGAAGCAAATAAAGGCGGGTTCTCGAAAAAGGAAAATAGAGCTGATTGAAGGGATGAATAAAGACTGGAGCGATTTGAGCGAAGGGTGGTATGGGTGAGGTCATCTCGGCGCTCCAGCGGCTCTTCACAATTGTTCATAGCAATAACTTTTCCCGTCATTGCGAGGAACGAAGTGACGAAGCAATCCCGATAGGTGAAGGATTCGCATTCGGGATTGCCGCGGTCGACGCTTTGTCTCTCCCTCGCAATGACAGAAGAGAAAATATGGGCGAGTGCGCTCGAACTCAGGAGAACGGATAGCATGGCCGAAATAGAGGAAATGCACGTTGGCGAGAAGATCAAGAAGCTGCGCGAGGAAAAGGGGATGTCGCTGCCGGAGCTGGCCGAGAAGTCGGGCTTTTCATCGGCGCTGCTGTCTCAGATAGAGAACCACATGATCTCGCCGCCGCTCGGCACGCTCATCAGGCTCGGGCAGGCGATGGATGTGCCCATCGGCTATTTCTTCGAGGACAAGGCCGAGGCGCCGTTCGTCATCGTCCGCTCCGCCGAACGCAAGCACGTCTCGCGCGTGGCATCGAAGGAAGGCGTGAAGTTCGGCTATTCGTATGAGTCGCTGGCGCAGGACAAGAAGAACCGGTTCATGGAGCCGTTTCTCGTCACGCTCGAGCCGGCCACCAAAAAAGACCGCAACGCCTACTCACATGAAGGCGAGGAGTTCATCTTCGTGCTCGAAGGAGAGATGGAAGTCACGCTCGAAGACCACACCGACGTGCTCAAGCCCGGCGACTGCATCTACTTCGACTCCCGGCTGCGGCATCGCGTCGAATGTGTTGGAGACAAAGAGGCGAGAATTCTCGCCGTCATCCACGCCCCGCATAAGTAGATACAGAGGGGTCAGGTCTTGAAATCTGAAGTTACAAGACCTGACCCCTTTGTTGCTCCTAATTCGCGACGTTCGTGGTATAATAACGGTGATGAAACAAGGGGGAGACTAACAATGTTTGATAGAGTACGGATACGAGTGGAAATCTTCAGAGAAGGCGACAGATACATGAGTCTTTGTCCCGAACTCAATGTGTCGAGTTACGGGGATACGCCGGAGGAGGCGAGGGAGAGTCTCAAAGAAGCTGTGTCGTTGTTTCTGGAAGAATGTGAAAGCATGGGAACTCTGCAGGATGTCCTGGAGGAGGCGGGGTTCGAGCATAGAACCCACCCCCATGATGAATGGTTGGCTCCACACCCGTTTGCGACCGAAGAGATAGATATTCGGACGGTGGCCTAAGTGCCAAGAATTGTTCCCATTGATTATCGAAAGTCAATCAGGATATTCGAACTTGACGGTTTCAAAATCGGCAGACGAAAAGGTGACCACATTAGCATGACTAAACCGGGAGTGGCCAGACCCATCGTCATAAAAACCAGTCCTGGATTGGTTCCCGTTTCCCACATCCGAACAAACATGACCACGGCCGGGATGACGAGAGAGCGATATTTTGAACTGTTGGAGAAGGTGTAAGGAAATCCAAAGGGGTCGAGTCACGGTTTTCCGGCGGGCAGCACGATCTCCACAGTTGTCCCCTCGTTGACGCTGCTTCTTATGATCAGTCTCCCGCCGTGCGCTTCGACGATCTTCTTGCAGATGGGAACGCCCAGCCCCGTGCCCTGTGCTTTCGTTGTGAAGAATGGCTCTTGAATTCGCTCCAGATTCTCTTCCTCGATTCCGCAGCCGCTGTCGGATACGCAAAGCTTCAGCGCGCCTTCGTTCTCGGAAAACTGTGAGTGTATCGTCAGAATTCCTCCGTTGGGCATTGCCTCCGCCGCGTTCGAGATAATATTCACGAGCACCCTGGCGATCTTTTGCGCGTCAATGTATATCTCCCTGTCGCCCGATTGCAACTCTAAGCGAGTGTTGATGTTGCGAAGCTTATGGTCGGCGGCGCTCAGTGCCTGACCAACGATGTCGCTGACCGTCCACGGAGTGTATTCCAGATTGACCGGCCTCGAATATTCCAGAAGCTCCGCGACGGTGCCGTTGAGCGTTTCGATGCCGGATTCGATGTCCTGCAGGATTTCCAGTTTGCTTTCATCCTCGCCGATCTCCGCTCGAATTTCATCGACGCCGAGGCGAATGTTTTGGAGAGGATTCCTGATTTCGTGAGCCACGAACGATACCATCTGCCCGAGCGTCGCCAGCCTCTGCGCCTGCTGGAGCTCGGCCACTTTCTCTTTGACCGTTTCTTCGAGTCTCTCGGAGAGGCCGCGATATCGACCTTCCGACTCGCGCAGCGCTTCCTCGCTTTGCTTCAGGTTCCTGAAAAGCAAATTGTATGGGTCCATCAGGCCGGTCACAATGATGGCCTTGTAAATGAGATAGAAGGAGATGATTTCGAGAATATGTCCGATGAGATTAGCGTGGCCGTACGCGCTCGTGTACAACGTGAACGCGAGCTCGGAGCATATGGTGACCAGAATAGATGCGACCAGCCACCTCAGCACGCTCGGGTCGAATTCGCTCCGCTTTTGAATCAGTAATCCGGCTGAGCCGAGCAGAATGACGGAGATGATATACTCGCTGATCTTTTTGAACGGCGTCAGTCCCACACCTTCGATGAAACACTCGGGGAAGATGCCCCAGTAGAATATGGACACCATCAACAGGAGGAAAACCCCAGCGTATCCGGCAAAGACAAAGTTGGCTCTCAACTTTCGGCCGAGGAACAGGGGGGCGAACAGAAAGGAAAGACTCTCGACATACCGAGCGGCGATCCAGAGCTGCGTGGGCAGGTTGGTGCCGTAGCCGGTGAACACTCCCATCCCCGTATAAGCCAATGAATGAATCAAGTCGATGGCGCCGACGAACAGGTAGGCGATGCCTATGAACAGGAGGTAATTGTTATCCATGAACCGGCGGGAGTTCCAGGCGACCATGAAAATGCACCATGACACGACCACCCCGAATATTTCCGCCAGGCTGTGGAAGAGGAGGTAATTGTAATAGCTGGTCAGATATATTCCGGCCAGGAATGGAATTCCAAAAATGATGTCTCTGTATCTGTCGGAAATGGCGTCGCGTCTTTCCATGATTCCTTTTCCTGGGGACGGGTCTTACGCAGTCGGACTACGATGTGTCCGGGGTTCGCCCGTTGTTATGGGACGCCGGGGTATCCTTAAAGAAGATGACGTGTTCAGTCTTGTGGCCAGGGCAACAGCGCAGAGCGGGACCTCTGTTTAGCTCTGTCATTCAAACGGAATTATAGACGATTTGCGGAAATATTTCAAAAAGCGGTTTTGTTGCATTCGGCTTTTGCGACTTGAGAGAGCCGGGGCACCACGCCGTTAAGACCTGACCCCTCTGCGAAAAGGCTCGAGGGGAGATCAGGCGCTGCTCTCTTCGGTCAGGCGCCGGACGAGTTGCACCAACTGTTCCGAACCGAACGGCTTGACAAGGACGGCATTGGGCTTGAGGTTTTCCATACCTTCAGGATACGCAGTGACGATTGCGACAGGGAGGCTGGGATAAATGGCCCGGATATGATTGAGCAATGAAACGCCGTCCACGCCCGGCATTCTCCTGTCGGTCAGAACAAGGTCGAATTCCCGTTCGCCTAGCATTTGGATCGCCTCATCCCCCGAAGGGGCCTGCAAGACCTCATAGCCTTCCGCACTCAACAGGCGAGACATCTGCCGCCTCTGCACGTCATCGTCTTCCACGACAAGAAGGATGATCTTCTTCGGCATGACGATTCTCCACGCGTGCCCCTTATTGGAGGCCTCGTCGTGCGCGATGCATTTGCAGATTTCCTTTCTGCCGGCATCGCAATAAATAAATGCGAGAGAGGACAAATGACAGGACACCTAAGTATATCAAGCAACTATGTCCAAAAGGAGGCCAAAAGGAAAGGGCCGGGCAGAAAGAATTTTTTGGGCGCGGGGGATAGTGGATGAGGACGTTCCAAAATGTAGGGGCGGTTCGCGAACCTGTTCCGGAGGGGGACGGGGTGGGGGGTCAAAGGGGAATATCAGCGCGAACTGGTGGTTCCCCCGGTGACAAATTTCCCTGTTTCTGGACAGGCGCTTCGCACATAGTACAAACGGTTCGCACCATGTACGAAGGTCTCTGGACATTTTTTGGACGGCGTCGTCGATGGCTGTGAGGTTTCCCGGGGACGTTGCAGGACCCTGCCCGGCAGGCGTCATTCGCGGACATCTTTGCCGTCGAGGCTGTATGGCAGGATCGCGCCCGTCCTGGTGTCGAGTTTTCCCGTATAGGTGAGGACCTGGCCCTCGGTATAATTAAGCAGCTTGCCGCGCAATGTATTCGGGAACGACACGAGCACGTCGTAGGTGAGGGTGCCGGGCTTGTGCCTAAATCCCGCGCTGATACCTCCCCCGCCCAGGCCTTCCTTAAGGTACGTCAGCTCTCCCGTCCACGTCACATATTTCCCCTCGTAATCTTTCCATAATTCATCCTTTTGAAGGTCGGTCAGTTTGCTGTCTGCGCCGAAGATGTCATCGACCTCTTCGAAACTCTGTGAGAGGGATTCCCTCGCGGGCGGCGGCGCGATCTGAGATGGCCCTTTATCCGCCGACAGGGTTGCGATGACTGCCAGGCCAGCGACGGCGGTGACGGCGATCCTAAGCCAGAGCGCCCATCGGTTTGCGGTCCACATAAGGATAAGCCCGATGGGCAGACAGAACAGCAGTGAGATTCCGACTACCAGGTGCGAATGATACCAGGGTATTTTCGGTGGCGCAGGAGGCGGCGCGACGGCACGCCGGAGTGGCCGGCCGCACTTGGGGCAGGCGTGGGCCTGGTCTGATACCTGGGTGCGGCAATCCGGACAGACGATGAGAGCCATAGTTTCCCCTCCTTTTTCAGCGGCGTTTTGTAGTGGCGTCGAGCTTATTGAGGATGGATTCGAGGTCGGTCGCGAGGCTTTCTAGTCTGGCGGCGCCCCGTCGAAGCTGTTCGATGAGTCCGCTCATATCCGCGTGGTAGAATGCGGAGGCCTCCGCAACCCGGTCCGCCATCGGTTTCCCTTCCTTTATATAAGGATCACCTTCCCCGGTTAAAAGCCACGTCGGATTACACCCAGTTTTATCCGCAATCATAGCGAGAGATTCAGGACTAGGCAGCCTCTCATCCCGTATCCACGCAGAGACGATTTGATGTTTAACCTCCAGTTGCCGGGCGAAGTCGGCCACAGTACCTTGGCCCATTAGCACACGGAGCCTATCTAAAAGCCCCTCTCTATAGTGGTGCACTCTCATTTGTATTTTCTTCTTGACAGAATACAAAGCCTAGTGTATAATTCTTTTCAGGGCATTTAGAGGTAAACCGGATGGGGCAAAAAAAGAAAGAGGAAATTCTAAGGGCCGACACGCTGGCGATTAAGATTCGGCAGTGGAAGCTGGGCGTGACGAACCGCGAGATCGCGTGGGCGATGGGAGTGACCGAGCAGTTTGTCGGCCAGATAATAAACGGGAGTAATAGCTCGAAGGATCGTCGCATAGAGAGGTACCTGGCGCGGAGGCTGAACGCGCCGGTTGAGAAGCTGTTCCCTCGTTGCCGCTCTAGCCAGGCCGCATGAGGGGGCGGCTCCTTCCTTTTATAGTTGGGAGCTGGTAAGGCTTTAACGAAATTATAAACGACAGAGACATCGATGTCAATTATGGAATCAGCGGGGAGATGGTAATGATGTAATGAAATATTTACAACTAATTGCTAGGAGGGTGGTTATGAGAAGCGAAAGAGTAATTGTGAGGGCTTATGGCAATAGTCCCGTAGTTTGCCGCATATGGGATGAGGATGTTAGAGGTTTCTATGTTACAAATGACGAGCAGTACGAATTGCTCATGGCCGGGAAAGAAGCCATTCCGCCCATTGGAATTCCGAAGGAAGATGTATTTAAGTATGATACATCACTGAAAAATTGTACAAAAAACGGAGTGTGTGATTGGGGAAATCTAACTCTAATGAAGTTGTAACATCGCCATCTATGTTTTATCCTTTTGCTTCCATCTGGCTTTTGCGGCCTTACGGGCTATCTCTTTGCGCTTCTTGGCGGAGAGCTTCTTCGCCCTTGCCTTGCCGCCCTTTAATCCACGAACCGCCCCTACAAGAACCGCCGAGAACAGGGTTAACAAGGCTCTAGGAGTTTCCGACGGGCAGGCTGATCTCGACCGTGGTGCCTTCGTTAACTGCGCTCTTAATGCTGAAACCGCCGTTGTGTGCGTCGACGATTTTCTTGCAGATGTGAATGCCCAGCCCCGTTCCGGATGTCTTGGTGGTGAAGAACGGCTCCTTGATTCGCTCCAGACCTTCCGCATCTATTCCGCAGCCGGTGTCCGAGATGGAAAGGTTCAGGAGACGTGCGCCGTCGCTCTCGACAAACTTGGAGCGTATCCAGAGGTCCCCTCCGTCGGGCATCGCCTCCACGGCGTTCGCTATGAGATTCACGAGAGCCCGGGTCATCTTGGGAGCATCCACGAAAAATTCGCCGTCTTCCCGTTCCAACTCCAGACGGATGTTCGTTTTGTGAAGCCTGTGAGACAGGGAATGCAATGCCTGTTCGACGATATCCCGAATCGCCCACGTGGAGCATTGCAGTTTGACCGGTCTCGAATATTCGAGCAGGTCTTCGACTATTCGGTTCAGCGAGTTGATGCCGTAATCGACTTCTTCCAGAAGCTCCCCCGTGCCCTTGTCTCCCTTTGTTCCTTTGCGAACCGCGTCGATTCCCATGCGAATGTTCTGGAGGGGATTCCGGATTTCGTGCGCCACGACCGACACCATCTGCCCGATGGATGCAAGACTCTCGGCCTGCTTGAGTTCCTGCACCTTCTTCTTTACCTCCCGATCCAGATTCTCGGAGAGGCCGCGATATTTGGCTTCTGAACTGCGCAGTGCACCCAGATACAGGCTGTTTTGCAGAGCGATAGACGCGTGGTCGGCGAAGGCCGATGCCAGGCGAACATCATCGTCGGTGAAGCCGCCGGGCTTGTTGGCCAGTCCCATGAGGCCGACAGCGTTGCCGTTTAGGATGAGCGGCGCGAACATCACGTTGTCCAACCGCGCGTGGCCTGGAGGCAGAAACGCGACCCACTCGGAGTCGGCGAAGTTATTATCATACACCGGTCTGCCCGAGCGGTACGCCTCGGCCCTGAGCCCGCGGACGGGCATGGGGATCTTCGGGTCAACTGAGCACGGCAAGTCTCCCGATTCGAGAAAGATAACTTCGTTCCGCGTTCCGTCTCTGCTCAAGAGGGCGACATATCCGGCGGTGGCTCCGATCAGATTCCTGCACGAATTGAATATTGCCTGCGCTGCCTTTTTGAAACTTTGGCGTTCCAAAACGGCGTGCGAGCTCTCCAGCAGCGCCTCGGTCTCGGCGGAGTGTCGCCGCGATTCATCAAGCGCATCGCGCACCTTTTCATTGGCCTGCTTTCGCTCGGTGATGTCGGTCATCACGCCGACCACCCGCCGCACGCGTCCGCTCTCGTCGCGTTCAACTGCATGAGAGTAGCCCTCAACCCAAAACCAATGGCCCTTCTTGTGTCGGAGGCGCACCTCGACATGATAGCCCGGAGATCTGCCCTCAATGAAGTCTTCGTAGGTGCGCTTTAGGAGGTCGAGGTCCTCTGGATGAACACGCTCATAGAGCCAGTCCAGGAAACGATCGTGCGGGGGCAGTTCGTTGCGGTTATACCCGAGCAACTCGGCCCAACGCTCATCATGGTAGGTCGATTCGTCGAGCGGTACCCGGTGGTCGTATATCGCGCCGCCGGATGCGTCAAGCGCCGTTCTCAGCCGTTCTCTGCTCTCGCGCACCTTTTCTTCGGCCTGCTTTCGCTCCGTGATGTCAATGCAGATGCCGGACATGCGTTGCGGCTTCCCATCGCTGTCGTATATCGTGTCCCCCAGGGCATTGACCCATCGTAGTTCACCGGATGGAAGCACTATTCTAAATTCATTCGCGAGAGGCGTACCGTTGGCAATGGCCTCCTCGATCCTTTTCTCGGCAAGTACTCTATCGTCGGGATACATTATGCTTCGCCAGGAGTCAAAGCTGGCCTCGGTTTTTTGGGGGTCCAGGCCATAGAGATGGAACAGTTCTTCAGACCATTCAAGCTTGTCGGCAGACATATCCCAAACCCACATGCCGGCTCCCGCCGAGACTTGAGCGAGTCTAAGGCGCGCTTCACTCTCTTTCAGTGCCTCCGCCGCATTCTTTCGCTCGGTGATGTCCTGCGTCGTGCCAAAACTGCCGAGCAACTCACCGTTTTTTTCGAACTCCAGCTTAGCGCGCTCGCGGACCCACTTAACAGTGTCGCCGACGACTATGCGGTGCTCGATGTCGTAGGGCTCGCCACGGAGGGCGGCCTTCCACTTCGTGTCCACATACTCCCGGTCGTCGGGATGAACTGTGCCGAGGAACGCATCATAGGTCAGCGGCGTCCCTATCGGAATCCCGAATATCCGATAGGTCTCGTCGGACCAGAGAAATTCATTCTTCTGCAAATCCAACCGCCAGCTTCCGGTATGAGCCACGGCCTGGGCGCGGTTCAGGTCCTCCCGGCTCTTGCGCAGCGCTTCCTCGAACTGCTTTCGCGCGGAAATGTCGCTGAATAGCACCGCGAATTGTCGGGGCGAGGGGCAGAAGGCAAAGACCTCATAGTCTTTATTGAGCCTGGATGAATAGTTCTCGAAGCGTACCGGCTCTCCGGTGAGCGCCACCTTTCCGTAGGTCTCGATCCAATAAGGTTCGATATTGGGCAGCACTTCGCGGACGGTCCTGCCGATCACGTCGCTCCGCTTCAGGCCCGTGAGACGCTCGAAGGCCGGATTCACCTCGAGGAACCGGTAATCGCACGGCTCGCCTTTTTCGTCGCAGATGATCTCGTGGAACGCAAAGCCTTCGTTCATCCGGCTGAACAGCAACTGAAACTGCCCCTCGCGCTCGAGCACGCGTTGCTCGAGGATTTCATTGATGTTGCGGAGTGTCTCCTCGGCCTGCTTTTGCTCGGTGATGTCGATGCCCATCTCGAGGATGAGCGTGGAGCCGTCGGTATCGATAAAGGGGAAGTCGTAGATGTAGTAGTTGCGGCCGTCCGGCCCGAGCCATTCCCACTCGTGGGGTTGCATGGTCTTCAGGACTGTAAAGGTCTCACATGTTTCGCAGGGCTCGGTTCGGTTGAACAGATAATCGTAACAGCATCTGCCGTGCGATTCGCCGAAGCGCTCGCGGAAGAAGCGATTGTCGAAGGGCACATGATAATCGGACGTAAGCAACACCACGTAGGCCGGCAGCGTCTCCAGCACGTCGAGGAACCGCTGGCGTTCGGCCTTCGCGGTGGCCTCGACCCGCTCGCGCTGTCTGCTGACTTCCTCTTCGGCGCGGATGCGGTCGGTCACGTCCACCAGGCACAGGAGCGCTCCCTCCACCTTTTCCGACGCGTCCTTTACCGGAATCAGGCTCCAGTCCCAGTGCGACACGCCCCGCTCGGGGTGCTCCGCGTACTCGAAGGGCTTCGCATAGACGGAATGCGGCTCGCCCGTCTCGACGACGCGCCGGAAGATTGCCTCGTTCTCCTTGTTGGGAAACAGGGCGAAGTGATTCTTGCCGATGAAGAAGTCCGGGTTGCGCTCATCCGCTTTGGCGTACGCGTCGTTCACCCGGATGAAGTTGAAATCGGTGTCCATGTATGCGATCAACACGTGGGTGTCCGAGAATATCTTCTCAAGGAGCTCGTTTGAATCCCGCAGTTCGCCGGTGCGCTGTTTCACCAGTTCCTCGAGGTGGTGGCGGTGTCTGTCCAGTTCCTCCCCGATCTTCTTGCGCTCGCTGATGTCGCGGATAAGGAACCGGAGCCCCGTCGGCTTGCCGTCCCGGTCGCGCACACGGGCCACGGTGATGGAAGCATAGAAGAGCTCTCCATCTCTCGGCTGCAGGACGGCCTGCCAGTTCTCCACCCGGTCGCTCTCCGTCAGTTGAGCCAGTTGAGGGTGCCAGTTTTTGCGCTCCCCCTCGGCGAGATAGAGAAAGAACGGTTTGCCCGCGAGGAACTGCTGCGAGACGTTGAGCATGGCCGCGGCGGCGCAATTTGCCTCGCGGATGACCCCCTTGGCGTCGGTCACGATGTAGCCGTCGGGCGCCAGGTCGAACAGGTCCAGGTAGCGTTTGTGCTCGGCCTCGACGGCCTGATTGGCGGCGGCCAGCTCCTCGTTCTGCTGGCGCAATTCCTCATCTGCCACCTGCAGTTCTTCGAGAGTGGTGACCAATTCCTCGAGCACGTCGGACATGAGCTCGTCGCGATTGTCGGAACCTTCGGCAGCGCGCTGATGGAGCTCAGTCAGCCGCTGCTGGAGGTGTTCGATTTGATGGTTGGGTGCAGGCTCTTTCATGGTGTTTCCCCATGTTTCCCCGCCTTCAGAAAAAAAATGCTACATCTTTACTACGTTACTCATGCCAAGACGCCAAGAGATTTATCAGGCTCAAGGCAGAATGTTAACCACCAAGACACCAAGGCACAAAGAGAATTTCTTCTTGTTCCTTGGTGTCTTTGTGTCTTGGTGGTTCAAAATTATGTGTTCTTTCGTTCTCGGTTTTGAGCGCATGGCAATGCCTCCCTACACTGTCTTGCTAACAGTTGCGACGGCGTGCTCTCACAGTTCTTCCATCAGTACGATGACTCCCTGTATTTCTTTCTCCGTACCGATCAGCGGCGTGCATGTAACCCCACACCGTATGGACTTTCCGCGACGGTTGGTGGCGTCGAGTTGTAATTCCTCCACTTCGACCTTGCCGTTGAGGATCGCGCGAATGGGCCCCTTGAGCTCGTTCACGGGAAGCCCGATGTCAAGGTTCAGCAAGAATTGGTCCTTGACCTCGTCGGCCCGCAGTCCCCACAGGTCGTTGCTTTTCGTGTTCCACCTGAGGATTTTGATGTCGCTGTCCACGACGACCACCCCAATGCGGAGGCCCGTGAGAATGGACTCCAGGAACGAGTTTGTCTGGTTGAGCAAATCGCTTCGCTCATTCAATTCGTCGTTGATGGTCCGCAGTTGCTCGTTTGTGGCCTGGAGCTCCTCATTCATCGTCTCCATCTCTTCGTTGGTGGACTGCAGCTCCTCGTTGGTCGTCTCGAGTTCTTCGTTCGACGATTGGAGCTCCTCGTTGGTGGTTTCCAGTTCCTCATTGGCCGACTGGAGCTCCTCATTAGCGGTCTCCAGCTCCTGGTTGGCGTGACCGAGGTCTCGCTCCAGTTGCTTGCAGCGTGTCTCGTCGGTAAACGTGATGGACACGCCGAGCGTGCTGCTCTGGTTGTCGAAGAGAGGCAGCACGTGGACATTCAGATACTGCACCTTCCCGTCCGGCAAGGGTCGTTCGACATCGTGGAGAAGCACGGCCTTTCCGTCGGCATAGGCCTGCTCGATGGACTTGCGGAGCTCGATCGGTTCGTATGAGATTCTCAATTCGTGGAACGGACGACCGAGATCCCTCGTATCCACATCCAGGAGGGACCTGGCCTCGTTGTTGGCCGACGTGAGAACGCCGTCCATGTCCACCACGAGCTGCGCCGCGGGCGTCGTCTCGAAGGCCGCCTCACGCAGGTGCAAGCCCCGGGTCATTTGTGTGCCGGCTTCCGCGTTCCCGATCTGCGCCATGAGAAGCGCATGGTTTCTGAGGGGCACTCGTGCCACCTTCTGAAAGATGCGATGCTTCAGGTTCACCGGCATGAAGAGCCGTGCGCGCGTGAGCATCGTCTCGGCTTTACCGAGGAAGAGGACACCGTTGTCGTTCAGGGCGAAGTGAAACCGTGCCAGGATTCTGTTCTGTATCTCGGAGTTGAAATACATTAAGGTGTTGCGGCACACGAGCAAATCGAGATGCGAGATGGGGGCGTTCTGTACGGCATCGTTGGTGCCGAAGATGACCGAGCGGCGCAGGTCGGGCGAAAAAGCGAACCGGTCTCCCACCTGTTTGAAATACTTCTTCCTCAGCTTGTCAGGAACGGATTCAAGGTCGGCGTCGCGATAATGAGCGTGGCGGGCCTGGTCCAGCGCCTCTTCGTCAACGTCGGTGGCGTAAATCTTCACTCGCTTGCGGAACTCGTCTTTTCCCAGCGCCTCGGCAAGCACGATGGCCACGGTATAGGCTTCCTCGCCCGAGGCACAGCCGACGCTCCATGCCCGGATGGGTTCGTTCGAGGATTTCTCGTCCACTATGCTCGGTATTACCTCTTCCGCGAGGCAGTTCCAGGCCTCGGGGTCCCGGAAAAATTTGGTGACGTTTATCAGGATAGTGTTGAACAGTTGGATGAACTCCTCGGGCTCGACCTCGAGGTAATCCTTGTAATCGGAGACCCCGTCCACGTTGACGGTCTGCATCCGTTTGGTTATCCTGCGGATGAGGCTGCTGCGTTTGTAGCCGGTGAAGTCGAACCCGCGCGACTCGCGTATGAATTCCAAAAGGGCCTCGAGTTCCTGGTTCTTTTCGGAACTCTGCTTCGCAGTCATACGGTTTCTCCTTTCATCACCAGCGTCACCAGGGCGAGCGGAATCTCTTTCAGTGAAAGAACAAAATCGACGTTTCCAGTCTGGATGGCCGCATTGGGCATACCGAAGAATTCCGAGGATTGCTCGTCCTGAACGATTACGGTGCCTTCCATCTTCTTGATGGCCTGGACGCCCATCGAACCGTCGCTGCCCGTTCCGGTGAGAACGACTGCGATGGCCCGTTCCTTGTGGCTCGCGGCCACCGACTCGAACAACAGGTCGGCCGACGGGCGAACGAAATGTACCAGTTCCGACTGGGTGAGTGAGAGGGTGTCGTCGGAGTTCACGAGGAGGTGACGATTCGGCGGCGCGATATAGACCGTGCCCGGCCTCAGACTGTCGCCATTCTCAGCCTGCTTGACCTTCAGAGACGTGTGCCGACTGAGGATGTCGGCCATCAGGCTGCGGTGGCGGGGGTCGAGATGCTGCACCACGACGAGGGCGGCGGGAAAATCCTCTGGCAATGACGAAAGGATTTGGTCCAGAGCCTTCAGGCCGCCGGCAGAGGACGCGATGGCCACGATGTCGAACGCCTCGCTGACGAAACGCGACCTCCTCTGCTCCTCTTCACGGTCTCTCTTCACGCTTCATGCACCACCCGGACCGCAGGCATACATCACCACTTACGAAAATATTATGCAGGGCAGTTTGCAGGCGCCCAGATCCCGTTCCATATAGTTTATCACAAAAGGTTACGGATTAACAATGGTTCAGGCACAATCGACCCTTTTTCTCTCTTTTTTTTCGACCCGTTTGATGTGATTATGCCGCCGCGAGGCTGATAAAACCTGTTGACAACCCCCTGAGCGCTGGGGTAGTCTTAGGAGACCGGACCAATCCTCCCAGCCCGGTCCGGCACACCGTGTCCTCCCGGCAAGGAATATGTCTCTGGCTATTTTGAAGGGAAATCGTCATGAAAATAGTTGCTTACGTTGACACCGGCCTGATGGAAGTCCGCGAAATCCCGACGCCCGAGCCGAAGGATGATGAGGTTCTCGTGAAGGTCGCCTATTGCGGCGTGTGCGGTTCGGACATCCATCAGGTTCAGTATGGAATGGAGGAACCCGACAACATCATGATGGGCCATGAGGCCAGCGGCGTGGTGGCCGCGGTCGGAAAGAAGGTCGAGCGGTGGCGCGAGGGCGACCGGGTCATATTCGATCGCTCGCTCCCGTGCGGCCAATGCTGGTACTGCATGAACAAGCTGCCCGACATGTGCAGGAACAAACGATCGGCGAGCAACGGCGGCTACGCCGAGTATGCCACATGCTCGCCCCACCACCTCTACCCGCTCCCCGACGACGTGTCGCTCAAGGCGGCGGCGCTGTGGAACCCGCTGACCAACGCCATTCACGCGGTGCAGTTGTCACTGCAAAAGCTGTCGGATTTCGCCGTGGTCATGGGGACCGGCCCGATCGGCCTCTTCACGATAGCCGCCGCCAGGCGGGCGGGAGCCTTCCCGGTACTCGCGACCGAGGTGTTGCCGAAGAGGGCCGAGGCCGCGCGCAAGCTGGGCGCGCAGTATGTGCTCAATCCTCTCGAGGACGACGTGTTGACCGCCTGCACCGACATCAAGAAGGTGGGCGCCGACGTGGTGTACGAATGCGCCGGAGGGGCCGAGACGCTGCAGGAGGCCATCCGCTACGCCCGCTGCGGGGGACAGGTTGTGCTCGTGGGCATTCACATGGAATTCTTCCAGTTCAACACGATACTCTGGATTACGAAGGAGATAAACATCCAGGCCGCCTTCGGATTCACCGACCAGTTGCCCATCGCCGTCGAGATGCTCCGCGACGGAACCATAAACGAGGAGGACATCATCACGAGCGTCATCTCACTGGAGCAATTGCCCGAAACCATGAAGACCCTCTTCGGCCCGAACGAAGAGATCAAGGTCGTCGTGAAACCATAGCCGCGAGGCCGTTCTCATATTTCTGCGGGGGCGGTTCGCGAGCCGCGCCTACAGCCGTTGTAGACGACGTACGATTTGACCAACCAGCCGAGCCCGTGACGGGCTCCGTTCCTTCTCGCTGTCTTGTACAACCGCCTCATCTAACCGTAGGAGCGCAGCATGCTGCGCCCGTCCGAAAAAAGTCGATATCCAAGAGCAAAGTTGACAGAGCACTAAAATTCGTAGGTTCGTCTCGTCATTGCGAGGAGCAAAGAGCTGCAAGCTCCGGCGACGAAGCAATCCCGATGACAAGCGAGAAACGCCTCCGAGATTGCTTCGGTTGAGTCAGTGACTCTCCCTCGCAATGACGCCGAATTTCCTAGCCGCCGGCGATAAAAGTGTTAGAGTACAATACGGCGTGACCAATTCCCGCATGACGAGAGTTTATTTCACCTCGCCTTACGGCGGAAACATATCGAGGGTATGAAGTGGACGTCTCTTTCCTCAAGCCCGGACACCCGGAGGCGGCGGCACTGGCCGGCGGCTTTTTGCTCTTGCTGGCGCTCGAGGCCGTCTTCCCGCTTCGCCGACGGAAGCGTTCGCGGGCGCCTCGCATCTTTGTAAATCTCTGCCTCTCCGGGGTGGCCTTCCTCGTCGGGTCGTACGTTGTGAGGCCTGCTTCGCTCGGGCTGTCGGCGTGGACATCGGACCGAGCCTTCGGCCTGCTGCACGTTGTCGCGTTGCCGGCGGGCGTCCGGTTCGTCATCGGGTTTCTGCTGATGGACCTCACGTTCTACTACTGGCATCGCGCCAACCACGTTGTCCCGCTGCTCTGGCGATTCCACAACGTCCACCATGTCGATCCCGACCTCGATGTCACGACGTCGTTTCGGTTCCACCTTGCGGAGATTCTGTATTCGACGTGCTTTCGGGTCGTTCAGGTGGGGCTGTTGGGGCTCGCGCCGTTCACCTATATCGTCTATGAATTCTTCTTTCAGTCCGCGACGATGTTTCAACACAGCAACCTGCGCCTACCCATCCGGGCGGAACGATTGCTGAACAAGGTCGTTGTCACCCCTCGCATGCACGGCATCCACCATTCCGTTGTGAAGGGCGAGACCAATTCCAACTATTCGGTGATCTTTCGGTGGTGGGACCCGCTTCACCGGAGCCTGCGCCTGAACATACCCCAGTCCGACATCGACATCGGCGTCGCCGGCTACCGCGAACCGGGAGATAACGGGCTGTGGAGCCTGCTGGCATTGCCGTTTCGGAAACAGAGGGAATACTGGCGCCTGCCCGACGGCACGCTTTCGGTGCGGGAACCGGCCGGCGAGACAGGCGGCATACACGTCCTGGCGGAGTAAACGGTGGACCGGTGTCGTCCAAAGCGCCGCCGAACATGGCCTCCGGGGAGAAAGCATGATAAAGTGGGAAGAAAGAATGAGCGCATGCGGTCAGTACCGACGCGATTCTGGGAGAACTTGGGATGGGGTGAAGGGAAATGAACAATTTTGAAAGGCAGATAGAGGCGGTCACCGGCGGAGGACTGCACAGCCTTGAAATCGAGACCCTGCAGGTCAACCTGGGCCTGCGCTGCAACCAACGGTGTGCGCATTGCCACCTTGAGGCCTCGCCGCAGCGAAGTGAGATGATGGAATGGCCCACCATGCAGGCCGTGCTGGAGGCGGCCAGGAGGGTCGGCTGTCGGCTTGTCGATTTGACCGGAGGAGCGCCGGAGCTTAATCCCCATTTCCGACTCTTCTTGGATGCCCTTTGCGAGACGGGCAATCGCGTGCAGGTGCGCACCAATCTCACCGTGCTCCTCGAACCGGGCATGGAGACGATACCCGAATGGTTTCAGGAACGCGAGGTCCAGATCGTGGCCTCCATGCCGTGTTATCTCGAAGAGAACGTTCGGGCCCAGCGCGGCGCGGGAGCGTATGAGAAAAGCATCGAGGCTATCAAGCGGTTGAACGCCGTCGGCTACGGCTCCGAGTCCCGGCTGCCGCTGAATCTTGTCTATAATCCCGGCGGTCCGTTCCTGCCGCCTGAGCAGTCGGCGCTCGAGGACGACTACCGGCGCGAGCTGGGCGGGCGCTTCGGCATCACCTTCTCCCGACTGCTGACCATCACCAACATGCCCATAGGCCGGTTTCAGGCTGAGTTGCGTCGGGAGGACCGCGAGCACGAATATCTTCGGCTTCTGCAGGAATCGTTCAATCCGACCACCGTCGACGGCCTGATGTGCAGGCATCAGCTCAGCGTCGGCTGGAACGGAAAGTTGTACGATTGCGACTTCAACCTCTCTCTCGGTCATGCCGTGAATCATGGCGCGCCCGACCACATCCGATACTTCGACCCGTCGCTTCTGAGAGCGCGCCGGATAGTCACCGGAGAGCATTGCTTCGGCTGCACGGCCGGCTTCGGGTCGTCGTGCGGGGGCGCTCTCATATGAGCTATCCCGCGAAGGGATAATGGGAACATCAGGGAAAGGAGTGAACCGAGAATGCGCGTGATTACCGCCATCATCGGACTCGGCATGCTGCTGCTTGCAGCCGATGCCACGGCAGTTGCCGGGCAGGGCTTTGATTACGGCGACTACGGCGACGTGCTCGCAGCGTATGTGAACGACCAGGGCATGGTCGATTACGAGGGACTCAAGGCTCACAGAGAAAAGCTTGATGCGTTTGCCACT
This sequence comes from uncultured bacterium, assembly GCA_964607485.1. Classification (GTDB taxonomy): domain Bacteria; phylum Abyssobacteria; class SURF-5; order SURF-5; family SURF-5; genus CAZSKP01. Next base: position 64,689 of record CAZSKP010000008.1, read on the forward strand.
GCGCTCGCGACGCTCGACCCGACGGTCTATGACCAATGGACGGAAAAGCAGAAGCTCGCCTTCTGGATCAACGCATACAACGCTCTCACCCTTCAAACGATCATCAATCACTATCCCATTCAATCCTCACTTTTCGAGTCCTTGCTTTATCCCAAGAACAGCATCCGCCAGATTTCGGGAGTATGGGACGAGCTGCAGTTCGCCGTGATGGGACAAAAGATGACACTCGACCATATCGAGCACGAGAACCTTCGCAAGAACTTCAACGAACCGCGAATACACATGGCGCTGGTGTGCGCGGCGATGGGCTGTCCGCCGCTTCGCAACGAGCCGTATGTGGGCGACAGGCTCGACGCCCAGCTCGACGACCAGACCCGGCGCTTCCTGCAGAATCCGCAGAAATTCCGCATCGACCCGGTCAACGGACGCGTCTATCTGTCGTCGATTTTCAAGTGGTTCGGACAAGACTTCATCAAAAAGTACGGAACGGACGAGAAGTTCGCGGGCAAGAGCGACGCAGAGCGGGCGGTGCTGAACTTCATCAGCGGATACGTCGATGAAGATATCGCCAAATACCTTGCCACGGGGAAATATGACGTGGAGTACCTCGACTACGACTGGTCGCTGAATGAACAGAAGGGGAAATAGCGCGGCAGGGGGTCGGATAAAATGAACTCTCCCGAGACGCATGTCGGCGACACGGATGCGGGCGGCCGTTCGAGCAAGAGAGGCAAGGCTCAGGGCCTGTGGCGGCCGGTCGCGCTCATCGTCGCCCTTGTGGCCGTCATCGCGCTGGCGAGGGTGTTCGGGCTGGGCGAGCGGCTTGGCGCTCTGCGCGACTGGATTCATGCGCTCGGCCCGTGGGGTCCGGCTGTTTTCGTGTTGCTGTATGCGGCGGCGGTGGTCGCGGCCCTTCCCGGCTCGGCGCTCACGGTGGCCGCAGGAGCGCTGTTCGGGTCGGTGCTCGGTGTTGTTGTGGTCAGCATCGCGGCCACGCTGGGGGCCAGCCTGGCTTTTCTGGTTTCGCGCTACTTCGCCAGGGACGCCGTCGCCCGGTGGCTTTCCACGAAAGAGAAATTTCGCCGGCTTGACCGGCTCACCGAAGAGCACGGCGCGGTCATGGTCGCGCTGACGCGGCTGGTGCCTATATTTCCGTTCAATCTCCTCAATTACGGCTTCGGCCTCACGCGGGTGAAATTTTGGACCTATGTGTTCTGGTCCTGGCTGTGCATGCTGCCCGGAACCGTTCTGTACGTTGTCGGAGCCGACGCTTTCGCCAAGGGCATCTCTCAAGGACGGATACCGTGGGCCTTGATTGTGATATTGGCGCTCGCAGCCGTCATCCTTGCGCTTCTGGTGCGCTACGCGCGCCGAAGGCTGCAAGCCAAGGAGATGAAGACTTAGGCCTGAAAGGCTTTCGCAAAAGGGAGTGTGCCGATGGTTGAGACGACCGAAGTGTTGCCCAAAGACGAGCACAACACGACACTCGTTTCCAATGCGCATCCGCCGGATTGGACAAACCCCGAGCCCGCGCGGCGCTACAACCTTGTGGTCATCGGAGGGGGCACCGCGGGGCTGGTGACCGCCGCAGGCGCGGCCGGCCTCGGAGCGAAGGTTGCGCTCGTCGAGCGGCATCTGCTTGGGGGCGACTGCCTGAACGTGGGCTGTGTGCCCTCGAAATGCCTCATCCGTTCCTCGCGAGTGAGCGCCGATATCCGCGACGCTCATCACTTCGGCGTGCGCGTGCCGGAGGGCGCGGAGGCGGACTTCCCCGCCGTCATGGAGCGGATGCGGCGACTGCGTGCCCGGGTCAGCCACCACGATTCGGCCTTGCGGTTCCGCGAGCTGGGCGTGGACGTGTTCATTGGAGAAGGTCGGTTCTCCGGCCCCGACACGGTCGAGGTCGCGGGAAAGACGCTGCGATTCAAGAAAGCCGTCGTCGCCACGGGCGCACGAGCCATTCAGCCGCCCATCGACGGACTGGCAGAGGCGGGGTATCTCACCAACGAGACCGTCTTCTCCCTGACGGAGCTTCCGCGCCGGCTGGTCGTCCTCGGGGCGGGCCCGCTGGGCTGCGAACTGGCGCAGGCATTCCACAGACTCGGCAGCAACGTCACCGTCATCGAGATGGCGCCGCAGATCCTGATCCGCGAAGACCCGGACGCCGCCCGAATCATAGCGGAAGCCCTTGGACGGGACGGAATCGACGTAAAGTTGAATTCTACGGTCAAAAGTGTTATAACCACAGGTGGCGAAAAGGCAGTGCATCTGGAACGCGACGGGACGACAGAAACCGTCACAGTCGATGAGATACTCATCGGCGCCGGCCGGGCTCCCAACGTGGAGGGCCTGAACCTCGAGGCCGTCGGCGTCGAGTATAATAGACAGGCGGGAGTCGTCGTGGACGACACGCTGAAAACCACCAATCCTCGCATCTATGCGGCAGGCGACATCTGCCTGATTTATAAGTTCACCCATACCGCCGACGCGACGGCGAGGATTGTGATTCAGAACGCCCTTTTCTGGGGACGCAAGAAGCTGAGCGCCCTGACGATCCCGTGGTGCACCTACACCGACCCGGAGATCGCGCACGTCGGAATGTATGAGAAGGACACCCGGGAAAAGGGCATTCCCTTGGAGACCTTCACGAGACCCCTGAGCGAGGTGGACCGCGCCGTCGTTGACGGCGAGGAGGAAGGACTGGTGAAGGTGCACCTCAGAAAGGGAACCGACGAAATTCTGGGAGCTACGGTCGTCGCCCGACATGCGGGAGAGATGATCAGCGAGATCACCCTGGCTATGGTGGGAGGGTTGGGCCTCAAGACCATCGCGAACGTCATTCACCCGTATCCGACTCAGGCCGAGGCCATCAAGCAGGTGGCCGATGCCTATAACCGCACCCGACTGACGCCCTTTGTCAAGAACTTGTTCACTCGTTTGCTGGCTTGGCAGCGATAGCACAAATTCGGGAGGAGGTGACGAACTGATAGGCGAGAAGGAACACGTCGTGGAACAGGTTGCATGGCGCAATGGGTATTTGTGAAAGGAGTGTGGCATGGGTAAGTCAATCTTTGCGATGATGATCGCGTTGGCGGTGACAATCTGTCTGGTGGGATGCTCGAAGAAAGAGACTCCTCCGGCCGAACCGACATCTGAGGAAGAGGTAGCAACGCCGGAAAGCACCGAGGCTATGCCGATGGAAGAGATGGAAGGCACCGCAACCAAGGCCATGGAAGAAGGCGCCGAGAAGGTGGAGGAGGGCACCGAGGAGATGGAGGAAGGCGCCGGCGAGATGATGGAGAAGGGCGGCGAGGAGATGAAGGAGCAAGGCGCCGAGATGATGGAAGAAGGCGCCAAGACGACGGAAGAGAAGACCGGCGAGATGACGGAGAAGACCGGCGAGATGATGGAGCAAGGCGCCCAGAAGGTGGAAGAAACCACCGAAACGAAGCCCGCGGAGGAGGCCAAGCCCGAGCAATAAAATATAGCATTGCGTCCAAAAATCCAGCATGGCCGTGACATAGCAGATGCGACTGCTCCTGCCCCGGCGTTGATGCGACGATGGCTGAGGTGGGGACTGTGCGGCTCGTTGCTCGTTGGTCTCCACCTTGTGCTGGCTTTCATCTCACCCGGATTTGCCTACGGCGGGGACCTGCTTCAGAGACCAATTCTCCGGCTTGTCGGCATTGAGGCGCTGTGCGGTATCCTGTATCTGATTGTGGTGCCGGACATCCGTCGTGCCCCTCGGAGCAAGTCATTGCTCGTATGGGTGATTGTCGTCGGTTCGGTGCTTCGGCTGAGCCTGCTATTCTCGACGCCCATGCTGGAGGACGACTACTATCGTTATCTGTGGGACGGGGCGGTCGTCGCGAACGGAATCAATCCCTATGCCTATGCGCCGGACCGTGTCGTCGAAGGGGGTGAGGATTCGGGCCCGGTTCCTTCCGTGCTTCACGAGCTCGCTTCGCAATCCGGAGTAGTCGCCTCACGGGTCAACCATCCCCACCTGCGTACCGTCTACCCGCCGACCGCCCAGGCGGCATTCGCGCTGGCTTACTGGCTCCGTCCGTGGAGCATCACCGCGTTGCGCCTTGTGCTCCTCGCATTTGACCTCGCCGCGTTGGGTATCCTCATTGTCATCCTGCGAACGTTAGGCCTGCCACTCCTTTCGATGACCATATACTGGTGGAACCCGGTGCTCATCAAGGAAATTTTCAATTCGACCCACATGGACGTAGTTGTGCTGCCGTTCGTGCTCGGGGCGGTGCTGTTGGCCGTTCGCCGCAGGCACGTGGCGGCCGCCGGAGCTCTGGCGCTGGCGACGGGCGCCAAGCTCTGGCCGGTGGTGCTCCTGCCGGTTGTGCTGCGACCCATCCTATCCCGCCCTTCAAGGCTCATCCCGGCGCTGTGCCTGTTCGGCCTTGTGGTGGGCGCAATATTTGTTCCGGTGGTGGCCGCCGGGGGTGGGGGGGGCTCGGGGTTGACGGCGTTTGGTCAGCGCGGGGGGATTGACGCCCCGCGGTTGATGGTTTTGCTGTGGGGGGGGGGGTTCGTGGTGAACAGCGCCGGGCTGGGCGCGGCTCATGCGCGGTTCGCCGCCCGCGTTTTCGTGTCGCTGATTCTCATCGTGTGGATCGCCTGGCTCATTCGGAGGGAGTCCAGCGACCCCGCCGATTTCTGCGAGAGGTGTCTCCTGATAGTGGCGGCGGTCTTCCTGTTCAGTCCCGCACAGTTCCCCCACTATTACATCTGGATCGTGCCGTTCCTGGCGATTCGGCCGCGGGCGTCGCTGCTGCTGTTGACCGTTCTGCTGCCGCTCTACTATCTGCGGTTCTATCTCTATGCCCACGACAAGGTGAACATCTTCGACTACGGCGTCGTGTGGCTGGAGTACGTGCCCGTCTGGTGTCTCCTGATTCGAGAATGGCGTCTCGACCGTCGGCACCGCCCGCTTTCACCCTCGGAGGCCGCCGCCTGACATGAGACACGAAGCCAATGTCGCCGTCATCATTCCCGCATTCAACGAGGAGCCGTCCGTCGGCAAAGTCGTCTCGGCCATTCCCGCATGGATTGACGATGTCGTCGTCGTGGACAACGGCTCGAGCGACGCCACCGCCGAGGTCGCCCGCGCCCACGGAGCGCGTGTCGTTTCGGAGCCGCGGCGCGGCTACGGCTCGGCCTGCCTGACCGGCATCGCCGCCCTCAAAGGTCCCGGCGTAGTCGTTTTTCTCGACGCGGATTTCAGCGATTATCCCGAGGAGATGAGCCTGCTCGTGGACCCCATCGCACAGGGAGAGGCCGACATGGTCATCGGCTCCCGCACGCTGGGTCGGCGCGAATCCGGAGCGCTCACGCCGCAGGCGCGGTTCGGCAATTGGCTCGCCTGCACGCTCATCCGCCTGCTCTGGAAGGTCAGCTACTCCGACCTCGGGCCCTTCCGGGCCGTCCGACTTGCCACGCTCCGGCGTCTCGACATGCGCGACCGTAACTACGGCTGGACGGTCGAAATGCAGATCAAGGCGGCGCGTGAGGGAATCAGAATCAGGGAGGCGCCGGTCAGCTACCGAAGGCGGATAGGGAAGTCGAAGGTGTCCGGAACAGTCAGGGGCGTGCTCGGAGCAGGCACGAAGATTCTTTACACCATTTTCCTCGCTGCGGCCGGGGCGCTTCCGGGTGACGAAGAGAGAGCGCCTCGCGAGCGTCTGATTGTTTTCACGCGCTATCCGGAGCCGGGCAAGACCAAGAGCCGCCTTATTCCCGTTCTTGGAGCGGAGGGCGCCGCCGAGTTTCAGAGGCAGATGACCGAGCACGCCATGGCACAGGCGAGGGAGGTCATAAACGAACGTTTAGTATCAGTTGAGGTGCGATATGAGGGTGGCGATAAACGACTGATAAGAAAATGGTTAGGACCAGGCCTCTCCTATTGCCCGCAGGGCAACGGCGGCCTCGGCGAGCGGATGGCGCGCGCATTCCGCGAGGCGTTCGAGGCCGGGATGGAGCGGGTGGTGCTTGTGGGAACGGACTGCCCGAGCCGCACGGCGGCTATCATGCAGGGGGCATTCGACGCACTGATTGGAAGCGACCTCGTGCTCGGACCGGCCAGCGACGGCGGCTACTATCTGATCGGTCTGCGGCGGATGGCGCCGGAGTTGTTCGTGGACATGCCGTGGGGAACGGCAGAGGTGATGAAGCGCACGATGAACGTTGCAGAGCGCGTCGGCATATCGACCGTGGTGTTGGAGACGCTGGACGACGTGGACCGGCCGGAGGATCTTCCCGTATGGGAACGGGAGGTGCGGGGCCGCTCGGCGATGCGCGTGTCCGTCATTGTCCCGACGCTCAACGAGGCGCTCACCGTCGCCGCGACGCTGGCGAGCATCGGGGACGCGTCGGACATGGAGGTCATCGTTGTGGACGGGGGCAGCAGCGACGAGACCGTGGAAGCGGCGAGGGCGTTTGATGTGAAGATACTCGTCTCGGCCCCCGGCAGAGCCAAACAAATGAACGCGGGCGCGGCCGCCGCGACGGGCGACGCGCTCCTGTTCCTCCATGCCGACACTCGTCTGCCGCGAGGTTTCGAGGAGCATGTGCGTCGGACGCTGGACCGGCCCGGGGCGGTCGCGGGAGCTTTTCGACTGAGAATCGACGCGCCGGCGCGAAGGTTCAGGGCCATCGAGCGAGTGATCAATTGGCGGTCCGGACGCTTGCAGATGCCGTACGGCGACCAGGCGCTCTTCCTGAGGGCGCGTCTGTTTCGCGAGATGGGTGGTTTTCCGGACATCCCGATCATGGAAGACTTTGAATTTGTGAGGCGTCTGCGCCGGCGGGGCACCGTCGGCATCGTTTTCCTTCCCGTCGTCACTTCTGCGCGCCGGTGGCTGGCTCTGGGCCCATGGCGAACGACCCTCTTCAATCAGATGGCGATTGCGGCTTACTACGCGGGCGTCTCGCTGCCGCGCATCGCACGGTGGTATCGCCGCGACTTCTGAGAGCAAGCAGGGCAGGCACAGGGGCCTGCCCCTACATTCACTCGCATGGTTGTCCGTTGTTCGGCAACCATCTTGCCCTTGTGACGTACCTGCTCTCTGACAGTATGCATACACTCACCGTAGGGGGGCACGGCCGTGCGCCCCTACACAATTTTCCCTCACAACTGCCAATTGTGTCGCACACTCGATTCGGATTTTTTGTTGAAATTCCCCGCGCGTACTGTTAGAATTTATATACCTACGGTTTGGGAAGGACCGCCAGAGTGAAGGAGGGGAGGCGGTGGTCCCGATTCTACCATTCTTCAGGATGGGAGTAGTCATCCTCATTCTCGCACTTTCTTCCTCGAACGCAGCCGCAGTCATAACAGACACTTCGAATATCATTGTCAGAGAGGGCGTTGGATTCGGCGATATCATTCTTGGCAACCGCCGGTGCACCAAGGAATTCATCAAGTCGAAGCTGGGACCTCCGGATAAGGAAATAAAGCACTGGATTAGTTACCAAAGCACCACCGGCTTGGATTTCTTGATGGCGAATAGAGGGGATTTACTGATTGAGATCAGGCTGAACAGGGGATTCAGGGGCAAGCTGAGCACAAACATCTCTCTCTCCTCCTTGATGGATGATGTATTCTCTGTGTACGGTAGGCCGGTGGCTGAAGAGTTTGTTGACAACATTCAGCCGTGTTTTGACAACAGGAAACTATATAGACAAGGAAACATTGGCAAACTGTTCTATAACGAATACGGATTACTGTTCTGGTTCAGCGGGAATCGAATAACCCAGATAGTGGTTTTTAGAACGGGCCCGGGTGCCCCGCCTTTACCAAAGCCGCTTCAAATCAAGCCACGGGTGGCGATCAAGCCCCAGGAGGTGATCAAGCCCCTGGAGGCGAAAGTGGTGACAACATTCGACGTGCCGATTGATCGGCGCTATCCCCGGTGGGGTCCGCTGGTGCGAATCAACAGGCTTTGGGACTTTGTGAAGATGCTCTGGGTGTACTGGTATTATACGCTCGCCGCGCTCGTGACCTTGGGATTTCTCCTGAAGGATTCCATTCGGAAGCTGTACTACCGCTGGCGGCCTTTGCCTGAGGGCAGGCTTTTGATTGTGAAGGGCCCCACCAGGGCGGAGAAGAGCAACATCAACATATGGTATCAAGCCAGGCTGCTCAGGAAAAGGCGGCTGACTGTCGGCTCGGGAGAGGGAGTGGACATTCGTCTCTCTCACAAATCGGTGGAACCGCTGCATGCCCGGGTCTGTGCACGCAGGTTCGAGGGGCATGTGGTCACCTACATCGAGAGACTGGGGGGCGGAAAGGTCGCCGTCAACGACGTGTGTGAACGGATCATGCCGCTGGCCGACAACGCCGACGTGAGGATTGGAGCGTTCCGATTCCAATATGAAAGACCGACCGAGTATCGTCAGGTGCAGGTCCGTTACAGGAACGGCAGAGTGGTTGAGGGAGTGCCCACCTCGTGGGATATCAACAGCGCCGGGTTTACGCTGATTCCCAGCAGGGCGGCCTCGTGGGTCGAGGCGGTATTCATCCGTTTCGAAAAACTCAGGGGTGTTTACTTCATGCAGGACTGGGATGAAGACGTGCGCAACAACCTCCTCAAGGGCGGAAGACAGCTCCGCAAGCACCCGGCCACCATCTGCTTTAGAGATGACGAAGAGCTCCCCGGCTACCTGATAGGAGACTACCAAGAGCAGGCTCGGCGGTTCTATTTCTTTCCGAAGGACCAATCGGGCGAGACGGTATACATCCTGGTCGAGCGGCGCGGCGTCAAGTCGGTCGAACAGATGCAAGAAGCTCAATGACCCGGCTCGGTCATTGGTAGAACCAAGTCGCATGCCGTTTGGGAACGGGCAGAAGGGGCAGTAGCCGTACGGGGGGCCGATGAGCACGCTTGTCTACTATCTGAAATACTTCGTTTACATCATCCTTTTCCTTCTCTCCACCTGCGGGATAATCGAACGTCCATCGGACACTGGGGAAGTTTGGGAAGTCCGCAAAGCCCAGTGGACCGCCCGGCAGCAGGAGCTTGCCACCCTGAAGCCGCCGTATACCGAGTGGGATTGGGAGAAGAAGCCCGACAGTTCGAGGCTCACGATTCAAAACGCGGTCTGGGCGATCACCAAGCAGGTTGGAAAAAAGTACAACCATCAGAAATCCCACAAGAACACCTACCCGATATGCCGCCAGTGGATCCAGCCGGACTTTGAGAACAAGCCATGGAAAGAGGCGGTGGCGGATATTCTCGCTCCGTACGGTCTGACCTATTTCATGGAGGGTAACACGGTTGTGTTGATAAAGGTCGAAGACGCGGCGAAGAGAGACGCGATGCTGCGGGCGCTGTCCGAGGATATCGCGCGCTTCGTGTCGTCCGACTCCGAGCCGCCGCGGCTGCACGACGCCGTCATCGTTTTCCCCCTGCTGGACGAAAGCGGGAAGACGACGGAGCTGGGTATGCTGCTCTCGGAGCTTGGGATGTTGAAAGCGACTTACACTCCCCACAAGATGTTCAATCTGCACGTGCCCTCTATCATTGCGCCGAGGCTGAGCAGCCTTTACAGCGACGTGGGATTCGAGGAAGCGGGAAAACCTCTCACGCCGGAATATCGCAAGAGAATCATGGCCCGGTTCGGCGCGAACGACTCGGCCGTCGGGACACTGGAGCTCGCCGCCGACGGCTCATTCCGCGTCGTGTTGAGCTTCGAGGGAGAACACGGAAACAGAGAGTTTTCCACGAGCGGCCCGAAGGGCGAGCTCTATCACGTGCCGCAATGGATAGCACGCTGCGTCCATGAATATTGCGGGATGGACCTGTCTCCCGCGCAACAGGAGTACGTGAACAGGCCCGACCTCAGCGACACCGCCGCTCTATTCGAGTTGCTCGAGCTGGAAACTCAATACAAGGCCGGCAGGAAGAACCGCGAGCCCTGGAGAGTCTTCCTGAGATTCAATCCCCGTTCCATATTCGCGCTCTACCGCTACTACCTTGTCTCCACAGGAGAGAAGCAGGACGACTCGTTGAATTACATAACCGGGGCTTTGAGAGATGGAGGGGGCCATGAGCTCCTGAGGTTCCTCGAGGCGGACTGGTATCGCTCCGACGACGACGACGAGAATGCTGTTCCGAAGTTCCTCGAACTCCTGAAAACCGACTATCGGAACGAAGAGCTCTACCAAAGGATGGACGGAGACCTGATGAATCTCGGCCTGGGCGAGAGCGCTGTGTCGCTTTACGACTTCTGGAGGACGCACGAGCCCGATTCGTACCTGCCACTTCTGGAGGAGGGCGTTTTCTACGTGAATTACGCCTGGCACGCGCGCGGAAGCGGGTGGGCATGGACGGTCACCGAAGACGGCTGGAAAAAATTCCGCGAACGCCTCCCGCAGGCCGAGGAATATCTCTCGCGCTCATGCGAACTCAATACGACCGACCCGCGCGCTCCCACCGAACTCATGATAGTCGCCAGAGGGTTGGGGTACGGCCGCGGGCAAATGGAGAAGTGGTTTAAGAGGGCTGTCGAGGCATACCCGCCGCATTACGATGCATACAGAATGAAGCTCACCTACCTGATGCCCAAATGGGGCGGCAGCCGTGAGGAAATGTTTGCCTTTGCGAGAAAGTGTGCGGCCAATCCGCCTGAAGGGTCGCGCGTGGCGATGATGCTGCTTGAAGCGCACGAGCAAATGTCCTATGACTTGGGTGACTATGAGAGAGACTGGGCGAAATACTACGAGAATCCCGAAGTCTGGAGGGAACTCAAGGGGATGTACGAGAAGTATCTGCTCGAGCATCCCGAATCCGTGTGGGACAGGAACTTTTTCGCAAAATACTCATTCTACGCGCACGACTACGGGGAGGCGGTGCGCCAGTTCCAGCTCATCGGCACGGATATTGAAAAGCGCTGTTGGGGTTCGGACAGATATTACTACCAGTGCAGGGCCGAGGCTTACGCGAAGGCGGGGGGCGGGCAGCGTCGCTGAGCGGCTGCCGCGCCGACGACGAATTCGGCGACGCCCGCCAAGATCGAAATCCAGGGGAGGGCCAAGTGAACCAAAATACTTCCGCAACTATGTCGTCGGCAAGCATGCACGACGGATACCTGTCTGAGGAGGCCAAGCGGAAGTTCAGCATCACGGCGGGCATCCTCGGCGCGGCGTTCTTCTTCCTGCAGATGTTCGCGCCGTTCTTCGCGATGATGCTCATCTTTCCCGCCCTTTTCCTCGGCGCTTTTCAGTTTCGGGAGTACGACCTCGACGGCGCGGCGGTGTTCGACAACCACCTTTATTTCTTTGTCGAGGACGTCGGTCCGAGCGCGGGCAAAGAACCCTCCAAACTGATGCGGCTCGACCTGAGCAAGATTCCGGCAACCGAGGCGCGGGATAAATCCTGGTGGATGCTCCCCGGGTCCGCTCGCGCACGGCAGCCGGAGCCGGAGGAAGTCGCAGAGCTGAGCGGCAAATCTCTCTCGATTCTCGCGAATGGGAAGAAACTGCTGGTGCTATCCGGGTCGGAGATGTGGGAGCTGAGGGATGGAAAGCTCGTCACGGTCGGCTCCTACGCTTCGCTTGGCAACTTCTCGCGGCCGTTTTACTACGAGGGACTGCCGGCCGTCGTGCAGAGCCGGCCCAACGCGCTCTTCCTGGACGTGTTCAGGGACGGAGAATGGGACAAGAGTATCCTCGATCTCAAGAAGAACCCGCAGTTCGGCACTATCGGTCGATACCTGCAGGTCGTAACGATAGACGGCGCAAGCCATGTGTTCCTGAGAGACGGCAAGGTACTCTTTCACCGGGTCGGCTTTCCGTCCGGGAGTTCCGAACATCTCGGCGACGACTGGCAGACTGTGGGCTTTCCGGAATGCGGGTGGCGGAGCTTTGTGTCGGATGGAAAACCCGCCGTCCTGCTTCGGGACAAGAAGGGGCTGAGCGGAGTCCGCCTGGAGGGGGGGAGATGGTCTGAATTTTTCAAAGTCTCCGCCGGTCCCTCGGTCGAAGGTTTCTTCCCGCTGCCTCCCGTCGGCGGCCACGTGAGGATTGCAGTCTCACACATGCCGTTTTCGTTCGCGGTGTATTCCATCGAAGGGAACCGGTTGATTCTGAACGGCCGGATAGGCAGAGGGTTTCCTTTCCCGCCTGGGTTCATGGCGGTAATGTTCGTTCCTCACCTCGCGAACCTCATGTTTCCGATCATACTCGCCTTCATCCTTTCCGGTCTGATGCTGCGCTACCGCGTGTCGGCTCACTCGTACGGCGGGGAGACGGCGCCGTACGCGTCGCTGATAAGGCGGGCGTTCGCGCAGGTGGTGGACGGCGTCATTCTTGTGGCCGGAATGCTCCCCTTCATCATCCATATTTTCCACGCGTTCGACACGCTCAGCACCAACATGGACGCGCCGTTCTTTCCCGTTTATTTCCTGACGACCTTCCTGCTCAGCTTCATCTGGCCGATCATCCTGCTGTTTGTATTCAGCGCCACCGAGGGAATTTGGGGGATAACTCCCGGCAAGTGGCTGCTCGGGATACGGGTGGTCGGCACCGACCTGAAACCGTGCGGATTCTGGCGCGCCCTGCTGAGAAATTTCCTGAAGGTGGTCGATGGATTCTTCAATTTCATGGTCGGCATACTCATCGTGGCTTTTACCAAAGACTGGCAGCGCGTGGGCGATATGGCCGCCCGGACTATCGTGATACGTAGGGCGCCCAGGCAGCCGAAAGAAGCGGCGTAGGCCGGCCGAAGCAAAGTGACCTATTACCCTGCATTTGGCTCTTTACCTCAGGAAAGATATAATTTCAGAACACTTGTGTCCTGATCTCATTCTCCCAACAACAAAGCGAGGCCAACATGAATGCATTTCCCTCCAAGCAAAATGATAGTAATGCCAAGAGTGCCAAAAATGAGGAATCTACATATACTAGCCGTACGCATAATAAGAATGATGAAATAGCCCAATGCAATAAGAAAGAAAGCAAGCACAAACAGAAGGTAAGCTGGCCAGATTGGATTGTTGCCATCTGTACTATCGTCATCGTCGCTATCATGTTCTTCTATACTAAGTTTGCCGCCCAACAGGTCGATGAAACAAGGCGAGCAATAAAGCAGGTAGGGGAACAATTTGCTTTGGGCCAACGCCCTTGGTTGCACGTTGAACCGGCGGGCGGCTACCCAGCAAGAGGGCAACCGACACAAATCGCCATAATTGTTAAAAACGCTGGCAAGACTCCTGCCTACAATGTAACTAGCGCCATAATTTGTGAAAAAAATACTGTGCCTGATTATGCTAAGGAAAACAGCGAGCCGGAACCGCAATTGATAATACAGCCCGGGCAATCGAGGTGGATTAAAAAAGATTCCAATTTCGCTGAAAATGTTCTCGCCGATGCAGAGCATTTCTATGTTCACGGCATTATTAGGTATAGCGATATGTTCGAGAAAGACCATTGGATTACCTTCTGCTTTATCTATGACACCAGAGCACATGATTTCTATACCACATATAAAGAACACAACGACATAGACAGTAATTGATCGCTTTATCATTCCCGATACCTCCCGCTTTCAAAGTGACCCACTGCCGGCCGAAGAGTTCGCTTGACAGGTAATTGACGCAGTGGTATACTGTGGTCTCTAGCACGGTAGGTAAACGTCGACTCGAAGACGCAGGGGGGATCAGTCGGCGCCCGCACATTCCATCGACTTTTCCACAGGCTGCACTCCCACGTCATTCTGTTTGACAGCATGCAAGGATTGGGCAAGAGGGTAGTCATTCTGGCGGCGTTCGGCGCGGGGTTTGCATTGGTGCTCCTCGTGGCGATGGCCATCCAGGCGGCTCTTCGCACCGCCCGCCCCTCTTTGGGCCGAAAAACCCCCGCAACCAGCGTGAAGAGCGAATCGACCCGGCCGGCTCCTCTCGCGCTGCCCCCGGCCACCCCCGCAGCGCCGACGCCCAACCAAAACACTGCAACAAACGAACAGGCGTCTCTTCCACCCGAGGAAACCGAAGAAGCCGCGACGCTGGAGCAGGTGTTTCATTCGACTGATGGGAGCGAAAATGGCGAGATCGACCAGGCGCAGATCGAGCGGTCGCTTCGCGCCTTCGTCGAGCAGAGCCGCCCGCGGCTGAAATTGTCCGACGCGGATTATGAGCGGCTGGCGGGTTCGATCATGAAGTTTCGCGAGGCGAACGTGAGGATGCGTTCGATGGAGCGGACGGGTATGAACTCGGCGGGCTTCAGGCAAGCCCTCGATGACGTGAATGAGGCGACGGACGAATTTGTGCGGATAACGGGCATGTCGCCCGGCGAGTTCTTCGTGGGCAAGGACGCGCCAGTCAAGTTTGGAGACGACCCAAGGGGCGCAATTGACGATGAAGTTGTCACGGAATATCTTCCTGAGAGCAAGCCTTAGCGCAGTCCTGGCGCTGCCACTGTTCTTGTTGCCGGCCAGGGCCTCGGCCGGGAAGGAGACGATTGCGACTCTGAACGGTGAGCCGATCACCCGCGAGCAGGTCGAGCAGCGCACCGCCACGAAACTGTACAGGTTGAGATGGGAGATATACGACACGCTCAAGACCGAGGCCGAAAAACTGGTCGATGAGCGCCTGCTGGCCGAGGAGGCGAAACGCCGGGGCGTGAGTGTCGAGGAACTGTTGCATGTCGAGGTCGAGCAAGGGATGCAGCCGGCCACCGACGAGCAAATAGACGCCTACATCGAGGAACAGCAGATTTCAGACAAGCCCGACGAAGAAGTACGCGCCCGAATCGCCACGTACCTGACCGAACGCGCCAAGATTCAGAAGAAGCTCGACTTCCTCGAGGAGCTTCGCAAGAAGTCCGATTACCGGTTCCTGCTCGAGCCGCCCGAGCGCCCGCGCGTGCGGGTGAGCGTGGACGACGACCCGGTGAGAGGAAGCCCCGACGCGCCCGTCACGATCATCCATTTTGCCAGCTTATCGTGCGACCACTGCGCCGAGAGCGCGCGCAAGATCAAGCGGTTGACCGAGGAATTTCCGGGACTCATCCGATGGGTCCACCGCGATTTCCTGAACCCGTTTGATGAACGCGGCCTCAAGGCGGCGGAGGCCGGCGAGACGGCACACGCTCAGGGCAAGTTCTGGGAGTTTCACGACTACGTCTATTCGCTCCATGGCGATTTCGCTCCGGAGGACCTCGGCAAGATGCTCGAAGCGGTGGGGGTTGACGCTTCCCAATACGAGCAGGCGCTGAAAGACGCGCGGTATATTCTCGAGATAAAGCACGACATCGAGGATGGAGTGCAGGCCGGTGTGACAGGGGTGCCGACGATTTTCATAAACGGCCGCTACACAAGCGGCACGTTTCCGTACGAGCAACTCAAGCAAATGGTCGAGGAAGAACTGCAGGCCGCAAGCCCGAAGGCGGAGAAGGAGGCCGAGTCTCTGCCTTAGCGCAACGCCGCGCGGATGATTAGCGGCTTTCCTCGGCATACGGTTGCGACGGGCCACTGCGCGCCGCAGTGGAGAAAGGGGGGATCGACAGGAAGAACTCTCGTTTCATTCCGTTTGTTCCGTTCTCAAGGCCTTTCTTCTGGAACAACGAAAGGAGACCTACCGATGACATTTCGTGATTTACGCAGGACGAACACCGGCATAGTCTTTCTCCTCATCCTGACCGTCACGCTGGTGTTCGCATTCACCACAACCGCTTATGCAAAAGACCCGCAGCTCGTTCCCAAACGCCTCAGCTCCACGGGCGACAGCATCAGCGCGGGAATCGACGTGGAGTATTACGGCCAGAACGCCAACGCGAGCTGGGTCAACGGCTACTACGGTTTCTGGCAATGGCTCTTCGGGCTCACCAATGTCAACAGCCACAACCAGCGAATCACGGCCAAATATGGCAGGTGGGGGCGCGCGAACTATATGGATGCCGTCAGCGGCGCCGACATGTTCGACTTCCCCGCACAGACCGCCCAGGCCGCGAGCCAGAGCGCTCAGTATGTGACCGTTTTCATGGGACACAACGACGTGTGCCAGAATCATCCATGGGAGATTCCTTCCGACGATGTGTTCGAGGCGAACTTCCGCGCCGGAATGGAGAACCTGAAAAACGGTCTGCCCCATGGCGCGACGGTCTATGTGCTGGCAATCGTTGACATCAAGCAGCTCTACGAGGAAGCGAAGGACAAGAAGGCGCTCGGAATCGTGGACTGCGAAGTGCTATGGGCCACCTCGCTGCTGGGCTGGTTCCCCTGCGGCACGATGCTCAGCCCGCTCAACACAGAGGCCGACCGCCTGGCGACCCGCGCGCGGATCGAGGGATTCAACGACATATTAGAGACAGTGACGAACGAGTATCAGGCCAATGATTCGCACCATCACTACTGTTTCACGGAACTCCCCTTCCTCTATCCGTTCATAGAGAGCGATGTGTCCGACCTCGACTGTTTCCATCCGTCGGCACAGGGACAGACCACCCTCTCGCGCGAGACATGGCAAATCGGTCCGTTCGGCCCGTAAGGGAGAAGAGACGGAAGCAGGCTGGAAACTGCATCATGACGAGAGGCGCCGCCACCCGCGGCGCCTCTTTTCTTGTCCGCTATCCTCGAATTCTTCAGACTTCCCACGGTTTCTTTGGTTCCACCTTTCCCGCAGATGGATTCTCGGGATCGCTTTCCCAACAAAGAGGATTGTCGATGATGTACCGGCGAATGCGATTGAATTCTTCATCGTTGCGGACAATGTGTTCGTAGTAATTGCGCTGCCACAGCCTGTCTGGGAACGATTTCCAGCCGCATTCGGCAATTCCTCGACGATACCGTGCGGTAGTCAGTGATTTGAAACGATGAACAACAAGGGGCAAGGACATCTTTGTAGGGGCAGGCCCCAAATCATCCGCCGAATCTGTCGTAGGGGCCTGCCCCTACAACGGATTCAGTCAGTGGTTTGATAAAGATGATGCCGTGAAGATGGTTAGACATGATTACAACCGCGTCGATATCAATGCCCGGATAGTATTGCGGCAAATCGTGCCACACAGAATGCACCATCGCTCCAATTTCATTCAATATCGTCTGGCCATCCACAATCTTCCCGAACAAGCATCGACGCTGCCGCGCACAAATCGTCACGAAGTATGCTCCCGCCTGCGAATAATCGAAATCTTTCAGTCGGATGGACCGGCGACGATGCTTCGGCGGGTCAGGAATCATTCGGAAGATTCCCTTTGTAGGATTGACGCGTGCGAGTGAAGATTCTCAATACTTCCCGTATTTCCTGGCGGCGCGGACCATGGCGAGGTAGTTTTCGGGCTTGCATCCGGGGTGGATGGTGTTCGACGAGGTCATGATGTATCCGCCGCCGGGCGCCGCGTCTTCGATGGCCTTCCTGACCGCGCGCTCGACCTCGTCCTCGGTTCCCCACGGCAGGAGTTCCGAGCAGTCGATGTTTCCCAGCAGGCAGATCTTATCGCCGCAGTGCTGCTTTACCTTCTTGAGATCCATTCCGCCCTGGGGCTGAAGCGGATGGATTCCGTCGAACCCGATCTCCACGAGCCGGTCGAGTATCGGCCAGAGGTTGCCGTCGGAGTGTTTGAGGGCCTTGGCGCCTTTTTGATGAACGACCTCGACGAGTTCCTTCATATAGGGCCCGATGAACTCATCGAACTGCGCGGGCGACATCATCGTGTTCGCGTTGAAGGCAATGTCGTCCTCAAACACGACCGCATCGACGCCGGCATCGAGAGCCTCGGTGATTTGCTGCTTGTGGTAGTCGGTCGACATGCGGGCGAGCTCGTGGACGAGCTTCGGATTCTCGATATAATCCATCAACAGGTGATCGAGGCCGCCTCGCAATCCCCAGCTATATCGAAAACAGTCGTGCGAGCAGAACACGATTGCGGTCTCGTCCTTGAACCGCGCCTTCACCATGCTGAGCATCATCAGGTCAACGTCGGGGTCGGTTTTCGGAGGGCTGTAACTCTTCAGGTCCGACGGCGACTTTATCGGGCCGTCCATCGGGAAGGCGAGTCCGAAGGGATTGCGCTTGTAGGTGATGCCCCACTTGTCTTTGAAGCAGCCTTCGCCCAGCGGCTCCTCCTGCTCGAGAACCCGTGCGGAGATTCCCTCGATCTCAAGCTCTTCGATGAAAAGCGAGAGCGCCTCGAATATCATCAGGAGCTCATCCGGGGTCATGTCGGCGACCGATTTCATCGGAGGGAGCCTGTCGGTGAAGTGCCGTGCGATGCCGATTATGCTCGATTCGTTGTAGGCCAGTTCGAACAGAGGCACCCTGTCGGGCTGCTCGAGATTGAGCGCAGCCAGAATCCTCTCTTTTCCGGTCATCGTGTCTCCTCTTTTCTTCGGAGATCCTGAAAGCGGGCACGCTCATTATATCACCCTCATGGGATTTGTCAATTTCCCCCATCACATATTATAATGTCGATACTTTTCAATTCAGGAGATTCACTGTTGGAGCAAAAGAGAGGTCTCACATGCGGTACTGTACCGATGTCATTGAAGAGAGCGCCGAGCAGAAGCCCGATTCGCTCTTTCTCGTCTTCGAAGATCAAAAGATAACATTCGGCCAGTTCAACCGTAGGATCAATCGTGTCGCCAACGGGCTGGCGAAGCTCGGCATCGGGGCGAAGTCCGGCGTCAGCATCATGATGCCCAACTCGCCCGAATGGTTGTACGTTTACTTTGCCACGCAGAAGATAGGCGCCTGCGCGGTTCCCATAAACGTGGGCCTGAAGGCCGACGGACTGGCGTACATCATCGACCATTCCGATTCGAGCGCCATCTGTGTCGGCCACCAGTATAGAGACCAGTTTGAGAATATCAGGCAGCGGCTGCCGAAGCTCCGCCACGTGATTTACGACACCACCGACGCCCCCGCCGATTTCGAGCTGCCCGAGGGAGCGATGACTCTCGCCGAGCTCGCACAGGCGGACGGCGAGAACCCGGCCGTGCGGCCCGACCCGGAGGACATCTCGGTTCTCATGTACACCTCGGGCACGACCGGCCTGCCGAAAGGGGTCGTCATCCGGTACAAGAGCTTCGACCTGGAGATGTTCACGATGTTTTCGCAGATGGTGTACAACGAAAACGATATTCTGTACACCTGCCTGCCGCTGTTCCACGCAAACGCGCTCGTGCTCACGGTCATGCGCGCCATCGCAGCCGGCGCGAAAGTGGGCCTGAGCCGCCGTTTCAGCGCGAGCAGGTTCTGGGACGACATCCGGAGATACGAGGCGACCACCTTCAACGCGCTCGGCGCCATGATACCCATTCTCATGAAGCAGCCTCCCCGCCCCGACGACGGCGACAACCCCGTGCGGCTGGTCCTGAGCGCGGCGTGCCCCGCGCACCTGTGGGAAGAGTTCGAGAAACGGTTCAACGTGAAAATCTGGGAGGGCTACGGGGCCGTCGACGGCGGCGGATTCACGCTGTTCAACATCGGCAACGCGCCCGTGGGCTCGATGGGAAAGCCGCCCGAGGACGCCGTCGCAAAGGTTTTCGATGAGCAGAACAACGAGCTTCCGACGGGAGAGGTGGGCGAGCTCGTTTTCAAGATCGACGACATCGAGAGGCGCAAGGTGGAATATTACAAGGACGAGAAAGCCGCGAGCGGCAAGATTCGCAACGGATGGCTGCACACCGGCGACCTCGTGTACGCCGACGAGGAGGGCAACTTCTATTTTGTGGACCGAAGGACGGATTCGATGCGCCGGCGGGGCGAGAACATCTCCTCGTACGACGTCGAACAGGTGATAATGAAGCATCCGGCTGTGCTCGAGTGCGCGGCCTACGGTGTGCCGTCCGACCTGGGCGAGGACGACGTGATGGCGGCCGTCGTGCTGAAGCCGGAGGCGTCGCTCACGCCGAAGGAGTTGGTGGAATTCTGTTCCGACAAGATGGCCGACTTCATGATCCCGCGCTACATCGACTTTCGGGCGGAGCTGCCGAAGACGGGCACGCACAGGCTTCAGAAAGTCGAGTTGAAGAAGCAGGGTGTCACACCGACGACGTGGGACAGGGAAAAGGAGATGTCCAAGAGGAAGAAGTAGGCGGAACGCGCGGAGCAGATACTACCGGGAACATGAGATACATCACATTCTTGTCATCCTGAACGAAGGGTCTCGGACCCGTGGGCCGCGGGCCCGAGTGAAGGATCTCATGTTTAGACTGAACGCACGAGATTCTTCGGTCGCTTCGCTCCCTCAGAATGACAATGAGGGGCTCAGAATAACAGTGAGTAGCTCAGAATGGCAATGGAAGGCTCAGAATGACAACTACTAGCTGCTCCGAGTGGTAAGAAGTTCAATGGGGCGTTGAACATCGCGCTTGAATCGGGTGAATGAAAGGAGTCACATCCCATGAGAAAGGCTTTCTGTGTGGCGTTCTTTGCGATTGCTTTGTCGCTCCCATGCGTGCGCAGTGCCGCGGCGGAAGAGACGCCCGGCCTGCAGAAGTCGTTCGGAGGCCTGAAGGGAAATGTCGAGGTTGTCATAGACAAGCACGGATTTCCCCACATTTACGCCGAGAGCGAGGCCGACGCCATGTTTGCGCTCGGGTACATGCACGCCAGGGATCGGTTGTGGCAGATGGATTTCAACCGTCGCGCCGCAGAGGGAAGGCTGTCGGAAATCATGGGACCGGATGCGCTCGACCACGACGTCTTCGTCCGTACCATCGGGCTCAATCGACTCGCGCGGCTGTCTGCAAAACGAGCGCAAAATGATCCCAAGCTGTACGCGAACATGACCGCTTACGCGTGGGGCGTGAACTCCTTCATCGCCGAAAAGATGCCGGACCACCTTCCTGTCGAGTTTCAGCGGCTCGGTTACCAGCCGGAGCCGTGGACGCCGGCAGATTCGGTTGCAATCGGCAAGGCGATGGCGTGGGAGCTGTGCGGCAGCCTCGACGACCTGTACATGGGAACGCTTGTCCAAAAGCTCGGCTGGGAGACGGTCAGCCAGCTCTTCCCCGTTGACCGTTACAAAGAGATACCCATCATCCCCTCGGAAAAGTCAAGCGCCCAATCAGAGAGCGGGGGAGAGGCAACGATGAAGTCTTCGGCCGAAACCGGCGAGGGCGGCCTCGGTGACGCGTGCCTGAGCATCATCCGGATGGCGTCGCATCGGTTCCGGATGCTTGGCGACTACGACAATATCGGGAGCAACAACTGGGTGATAGACGGAACAAAGTCGGCGAGCGACAAGCCGATCCTGGCTTCCGACCCCCACCTCGGCTTCAACATGCCGTGCGTCTGGTACGTCGCTCACGTGAAGGGCGGCAACCTCGACGCCATCGGCGTTTCGCTGCCCGGCGTGCCCATGATAGTGATAGGGCACAATCAGCACATTGCATGGGGAATGACCAACACGCAGGCCGACGTGACCGACTTTTACGTCGAGACATTGAACGAGGAGAAGACCCAGTATCTGCACGAGGGCGAATGGAAGCCCCTCGAAGTCTTCAACGAAACGATAAAGGTGCTCGGACGAGACCCGGTCGAGCTGAAAGTTGCGGCGACGGCGCACGGACCAATCCTCTCCACGCCCCAAGCCGAATTGGCGATACAGTGGATAGGCGCGGAGCCGGACGACGACGCGCTCGCCTTCAGCCTGCTCAATCGCGCCACCGATTACGACGACTTCGCCACCGCCATGCAAACCCTGAACGCGCCCCCGCAGAATTTCGACTACGCCGACTCGAACGGGATGATAGCCATGTGGGTGGCCGGTCTCTTTCCCGTTCGCAAGGCGGGATTCGGCCGCGTTCCCGTGGACGGCGCCTCGGGAAAGTACGACTGGACGGGGTTTATCCCCCGGATAGACACGCCGCACAGCGTCAACCCCGCGCAGCACTACCTCGCATCGGCCAACCAGCGTCCGGCGCCGAAGGACTATCCGTATTATCTCGGCTACGAGTGGGACCCCGGCTACAGGGCGCGCCGGATAAATCGGCTGCTTTCCTCGAACGATTCGATCACGGCGGACATGATGAAAAGCTTTCAGGCCGACACGTACGATATGGCCGCCGAATCCATGCTCCCACACCTGATAGCCGCGTGCAAAGACGAGTTCGAGAAAGACAAACCTTACGCGAATGCTCTCGACACACTGTCGAAGTGGGATTTTCTGACCACTATCGACAAAGCCGCTCCGACAATCTGGTGGAAGTGGCTCGACAAGTTCCGCAACGCGGTGTGGGAGGACGAATGGCAGGCGGCGGGAATCGAGCTGCCAAATGACTCGTGGGGTTTCACCGATTTGAACAAGTGGCAGCCGCCGCTGGAGGTTCTCGAACGGATGGTGGTGGAAGAGCCCACCTCGAAGTGGTTCGACGACGTGACAACCGAAGAGAGGGAAACGCTGAGGGAAATCGCCACCAGGAGCCTGCGCCAGGCGGTGGATGAGTTGTTGCAGAATCTTGGCGAGGATATGTCCAAATGGAATTGGGGCAGGGTGAACCGGCTTCGGATCGACCACCTCTCGGGCGACCCGCTCCTCGTTCGCGGGGGTCAGCCGCTCAACGGAAGCGACCTCACGCTCTGCGCGAGAGGCACGGGGGGTGACGTGACGGGCGGGCCGAGCTGGCGGATGGTCGTCGATTTCAGCGACGTGGGCGGCGCCGTCGGCGTGTTCCCGGGCGGTCAGAGCGGCGACCCCGAGAGTCCGCACTATGACGACTTGATCGACAAGTGGGTTGCGGACGAGTACGTTCCTCTCCCGTTCTATTCGACGCCGGAACAGTTTTCCTCGGAGCAGGTCGAGGCTCGGATACATCTCTCACCCTCCTCGGAGGGAGTCGGACTCGTGACGCCGTGACAGCCGCCTCATACTACGAGGAGCATGAGATACATCACATTTTTGTCATCCTGAACGAAGGGCTCGGACCCGTGGGCCGCAAGCCCGAGCGAAGGATCTCATGTTTGGTCTGAACCCGTGATATTTTTCGAGATTCTTCGGTCGCTTCGCTCCCTCAGAATGACAAAGAGGGGCTCCGAATAACAGTGAGTAGCTCAGAATGGCAATGAAAGGCTCAGAACGACAACCATCAACTGCTCCGAGTGGTAAGTGAAAGGCGCTCAGGTAGCCTATGCTGATAGAAATGTTGATGGTGGTGGCGATCATCGCGCTGTTGCTCGTCGGACCTTCGTTCGAGAATGTGTGGCTGGCGGTAGCGATCTACGGCGGAGTCATAGGAGGGATGGTTCTGATATGGTGGTTTTCGTCCCGGCTCTCGGGCGGAGTCGCCGGGTTCTTATCGGGCACCTCGGGCGGCGGAAAGGTGAAGCAGACGTACAGCCTGGCCGAAAAATATGAGGTCGAGCACAAGTACAAGGCCGCGATAGAGCTTTACAAGCAAGCGTTCAAGAAAGACAGGAAGAACCCCGCCCCCAGGAAGAAGCTGGCCAACCTCTACTACAAGCTGCGAGATTACGACAATTGTCTTAAGTACATGCACGAGGCGCTGAGCATGCCGGGAGAGATGTCCGAGACTGAACGCTGCGACCTGATGAACCGCATCGCCGACGTGTATCTGCAATTCAAACACGATCGCGCCTCGGCGGTGGCGATTCTTAAGCGCATCATCAACGAGTTCCCCCAGAGCAAGTACGCCGTTTATGCGCGCGACCGCATCGTGCAGATAAAGCAAGACGCCTGATGGCCGGGGCTTATGCGCCTCGCTCGCTTGCGACCTTCGAGCCGCCCGCCCGCTTTGACATAGCACCCTCTTTCTGGTAGAATACGGCTTCAAACGGGAAAGAAGTGTAATGTGGAGGAGTTTGAGCGATGTCCACAAGAGCCCGATTGCTGTCCGCATCTGTCATGGGCGCGCTGTTGCTCGCGCTGATGTGCGCCGGCGCTGATGCGGCATTGATATGGACCCCGCAGACCGGCCGCTGGATCGACCCCAGACGTCAGCCGAAGGAGACGCCTGCGCTTCAATTCCAGTATGCCGAGAAATTGCTGGCGGATGGAGACACGGAGAAGGCGATCAACGAGTACAAGAAAGTCCTGCGCTATTTCCCCGAGAGCAACTACTGCGACCTCGCCCAATACTCGATCGGCAGGGCGCTTGAGGCGCAGGGCGACTACGAAGAGGCCGTCAAGGAGTACCAGAAGGTCATCGACGACTATCCCAACACACAGCTGTTCAGCCACGTTCTGGAGAAGCAGCGAAAGATCGCCGACCATTACTTCGACCTGGGCGTCCAGCGCGAGGAACGCTTCGCCCTGTTCAGGGGCAGCAACTTCGATAAGGCGATCGAGACGTATCGGAAGGTCATCGACAACCAGCCGTTCACCGAGCTTTCGGCCGAGGCGCAGTACCGTATCGGTCTCTGCTACACGAAGCTCGAGCTGTACGACGAGGCGAGCGCCGAGTATCAGAAGGTCATCGACTTCTATCCCGCCTCCAATTGGACGATGGAGTCCGCGTTCGGATGCGCCGAATGCAAGTTCTTCCAGGCGCTTCCCTGTGAGTACGACAAGACGGCCGCCGAGCAGGCGATAGAGAAGTTTAGCTATTTCCTCAAGGCGTATCCCCAAAGCCCGCGGGCGGAGGAAGCGCGCAAAAAGCTCAAACAGGTTCAGGAAACCGCGGCCGAGCACGAATACCAGATCGGCATGTTCTATCACCATAATATGAAGTTCGACTCGGCTCGCCTGTACTTGGATTCCGTCGTGCGCGATTATCCGGAGACACAATGCGCAAGCAAGGCTCGCGAAACGCTCAGCGCAATGCCGTGAGGCCGGTTGGAAGGTGGTGGGCCGCTCTCTGCGTCTGCCTGACGGTCTTCGGCTGCGGCTACTCCGTCGCGAACACCAGGCTCTCGGACGACTATCGAACCATCGCGATTCCCGCATTCAAGAACGAGAGCTTCGAGCAGGAAGTCCAGATACGCGTCACCAACCTGCTGATTCGCGAGATGGAAGCCGATGGGCGGCTTCGCGTCGTTGACGACCCGGGCTCCGCCGACCTGGTGCTGAGGGGGGCCATAACCGGCTTCGAAGCGCACGCGATAAGCTTCAGCACGGACGACAACATCGGCCAGTTCAAGATAACCCTCGTGGCGAGGGCGACTCTCGAAGACACAAAGACCGGCCGGGTGATATGGCAGGATGACAATCTGAGAGGGTCGGATTTTTACGAGACGCTCGGCGGACGCACGCGAGCGGAAGGACTGGACGAGGCGGTGGAAAACCTCGTCGAGACGCTGATATACGAGTGCTTCGACAGTTACTGGTGAACGTGCCGCGTCGCGCCGAAGCTGCCGACTGATGACCTCGACCCGCACCGTCTTCTGAATGACAACATACGCCGAGCTCAAAAAGAAACTCCGAAGCGACAACCTCTCACGGCTTTACCTGCTTCTCGGTCCGGAGGAGTATCTTGCGCGCCGACTGACCTCCCGGATAATCGAGCTCGCGCTCGGGGACGGGCTGAAAGACTTCAACTTCGCCGAGCTCGACGCCTCCGCGACGGGAGCCCCCGCTCTTCTTCAGGAACTCAACTCGTACCCGCTGGGCGCATCGAGGCGCGTAGTGCTCATTCGCCAAGTCGTGTCGCTGGCGGACTCGACGCAGGAGGCGCTTCAGACCTCGCTGGCCGACCTGCCCGACTTCCTCACACTTATCCTCACCGCCGACCGGATGGACAAGCGCAAGACGCTTTACAAGGCGATTGCGAAAGAGGGTGTCGTCGTCGAGCTCAAGCCGCTGCGGCCGGCCGAGGTGAAGGCGTGGATTCGCGAAGCGCTCCGGGAGCGGGGCAAGCAGATATCTCCCAAGCTCACCGAAAGCATTTTCGAGCTGACGGGCGCCGACCTCTCCGATGTTTCCAACGAGGTGAACAACCTTCTGGAATATCTTGGTGAGAGGGAAAAGGTGACGCAGGCCGACGTGGATGCGCTCGTCACCTCGAGGCGCAAGGAACCCATTTACAGGCTGACCGAGCACGTCGCCGACAAGGACCTCATCGGCGCGTGGGCCGTTTTGCGACAGATGCTGGCCGAGGGGGAGCAGGAACTCCGGATTCTGTGGCATCTCGACTTTACGATGAAGAGGATGCTGCGCGCGAAGTGTTTGCTGGAGGATGGAATGGGGGAGGACGCGGTCGCCGAGGCATTGCAGATACGGCCGTTCCTCAAGTCGCGCTTCCTCCAGCAGGTGCGTTCCTTCTCGCTGGACGAGCTGAAGGCGAAGTACCACACGATTGTGGAGTGGGACAACAAGTTCAAGTCCACTTCACGCTGGCATCCGGATATCGACCTGGACCTGCTGGTGAGGGAGCTGTGCGCTACGCGAGAGCGTTGACGCGCCGTGTCAGCGAGGATTTTTTCCGCGAAGCCGAGTTCTTGCTGAGAGCTTTTTGGGAAGCGGCCTTGTCGATGGCGGCGGCAACGGTGGGGAGAAGTTTCCGCGCGCCGTCGGAATCGTTCTGTTCTATTGCGGTCTCAAGCCTCTTTATCGCCGTCTTGTATTTCGAGATGTTCCCGCGATTGCGGAGCCGATGCCGCTCGTTCTGGCGAATACGCTTGAGGACTGACTTGC
Source organism: uncultured bacterium (assembly GCA_964607485.1). GTDB lineage: Bacteria > Abyssobacteria > SURF-5 > SURF-5 > SURF-5 > CAZSKP01. Next base: position 91,237 of record CAZSKP010000008.1, read on the forward strand.
TTTTTTTCACGAACCTGAATTCACCTCCCGGTTGCGCCGTATTGGAACCACATGGTAGCAGATTCCGCTCCGAAAGTCAACAGGGCCCGAGTGAACGCGCCCGTTCCGGTCGCCCAGCGCGACCGCACGTGAGCCATGCCAGAACAACCGCCTGCCGGACATAGCATCGCCCGCTCTGCGGCGCTGATAGGTTCGGGCACGATGCTCAGCCGCGTGTTCGGGCTCGTCCGCGACATGGTCATCGCCTACCTGTACCCGAAGGCGGTCAGCGACGCCTTCTTCGTCGCGTTTCGGCTTCCGAACATGCTCCGCGAGATGCTGGCCGAGGGGGCGATGAACGCCGGTTTCATACCCGTGTTCTCCGACTACATGGCCACGCGCCCGCGCGAGGAGGCGGAGGAACTGGTGGCGGTAGCGATCGGCGCCATGGCCGCCGTGCTGATGTCGGTCTCGGCGCTCGGGGTCATTTTCGCGCCGGCCATCGTGCGCTTTATCACGCTCGAATTCGGGCCGCCGAACGACAAGCTGCTGCTGGCGATTCGTCTCGCGAGGCTCCTTTTCCCCTATATCCTCCTCATCGGCATGGCCTCGCTGTTGATGGCGATTCTGAATTCGCTCCACCGCTTCTTCTCGTCCGCCTACGCGCCGATGCTGCTGAACGTTTCAATGATCGCCTGCGCGTATCTCTTCCGGCACAGTTTCAGGGAGCCGATATTCGGGCTGGCGGTCGGAGTGGTCGTGGGCGGAGTGCTCCAGATTCTCCTGCAGATTCCGTTCATTCGGAGGGTGAAAATTCCGCTGCGGGCCGCGTGGAACTTCAGGCACCCGGGGCTGCATCGCATATTCCTGCTGCTTCTGCCCACGTTCTTCGGCCAGGCGGTGCGCGAGGTGAACATCATCGTCGATACCATGCTGGCATGGTATCTCGGCGAGGGGATGGTCTCCGCGCTTTACTACGCTTACAGGATCGTGCACCTGCCGCTGGCGGTGTTCGGGCTGGCCATCGCCACGGCCATTTTGCCGACGATGTCGCGCGCATCGAGCACGGGCGACATCGGCGAGCTCAAGCGAACCCTGTCGCTCGGCCTGAGGTCGGTGTTTTTCATCATGCTGCCGGCGACGGTGGGGCTGATAGTGCTGCGGGTGCCCATCGTGAGGCTCCTGTTCGAGCATGGGCGGTTCGACGCCGTCGCGACCGACAACACGGCGTTCGCGCTGCTGTTTTATTCGTTCGGCCTCTTCGCCTTCGCGGGCGCCAAGGTGCTCGCCTTTGCCTTCTACTCGATGAAGGAGACGAAGCTTCCCGTCATGGTCGCGGTGGTTGCGATGGTCTCGAATGTCGTTCTCAACCTGCTGCTCATGATTCCGCTGAGGCAGGGCGGGCTGGCGCTGGCGTCGTCCATCTCCTCGACGATCAACATGGTCGTGCTGTGGATGTTCCTCGAAAGGAGAATCGGCGGCCTCGACGTGCGGACGATAGCGGCGGCCATGGCGAAGATATGCTGCCTGTCGCTGGCGATGGGCGTGTGCGTGTACGTTCTGGCGCTGGGCTGTGCGGGTGCGACGGGCACGGCTACGATATGGGGCAAGCTCGTGCACGTCGTGGTTCCCATACTCGGCGGCACCCTCTTCTACGTGGGATTGGCCCTCGCCCTCAACTTCGAAGAAGCCGCCCAGCTAAAACACATCTGGACCCGCCGACGGAAAACGACATAGACGCAGCGCATTAGGTGCATTTCCCCACTTTGCCTATTTCCCCAAATAGCGTATCTGGCGATGGTGTGTTACATTTTGAGTTAGTGTATCCCGGCATCGGTACGCATGTCGTCTTCCAGGCTGCGAATATTCGAATGCGAGGTTCCCCGTTTCCAGCAAGAGAGACCGCTCCGGACATTCATAAGGAGAAAGTGTCGCCATGATGGAAAAAGAAAAGTCGTCTCACGACGATCAAGCCCATCATCACTCACCTGAGACCCAGAAGAGCGCGGAAGCTCATGGGACAAAGGACCCCGTCTGCGGGATGTCGGTGAATCCGGAAGACTCAATCCGCTATGAACTGGACGGCAAGGTTTACCATTTCTGCAGCGAGGCCTGCCGTGACAAATTCGCGCAGAATCCGGGCGCCTATCTAAAGGACACAAAGGATGACCGTACACGCGAAACCGGGGGGCGCTTCGCCGAAACGAAGCCGGAGGCTCCGGAATATACGTGCCCCATGCATCCGGAGGTCCGGCAGAAGGAACCCGGCGCCTGCCCCAAGTGCGGTATGGCGCTCGAACCCGTCACTACAAGGCGGACCGAAGCCCGAGTCGAGTACACCTGTCCGATGCATCCGGAAGTCGTTCAAGACAAGCCGGGGAATTGCCCGAAGTGCGGCATGGCATTGGAAAAGAGGACGGCTGAGCCGGAAGAGGCGGAAAGCGCCGAACTTGCCGACATGACCCGGCGCTTTTGGATAAGCGTGATCCTCACCGTTCCCGTGTTTGCCATAGCCATGTCGGAGGTGATTCCCGGCCAGCCTCTGCTCAGGTTCATACCCCGGCACCTCGTTTCATGGATCGAGTTGGCGCTGGCCACGCCGGTGGTGCTTTGGGGCGGATGGCCCTTCTTCCAGCGAGGATGGTCCTCCATAGTAAACTTCAGTCTTAACATGTTCACGTTGATCGGATTGGGAACGGGCGCCGCGTATGCGTACAGCGTCATTGCGACGGTCGCGCCGGGGATATTCCCCGAATCGTTTCGCAACGAAGCGGGCGAGGTGGCGGTGTATTTCGAGGCCGCGGCGGTCATTGTGACGCTGGTGCTTCTCGGCCAGATGCTTGAGCTGAGGGCGCGAAGCCAGACCGGCTCGGCCATCAGGGCTCTGCTTGGACTTGCCTCAAAGACCGCTCGCCGCGTGCGGGACGACGGCACGGAGGAAGACATTCCGCTCGAAGAGGTGGCGGTGGGAGACCGTCTGCGGGTGCGCCCCGGCGAGAAAGTTCCGGTCGATGGCGCCATCATCGACGGGGGAAGCGCGATTGACGAGTCGATGATCACCGGAGAGCCGATACCGGTGGAAAAGAAAGAGGGAGACAGGGTCATCGGCGCAACCGTGAACGGCACCGGCTCATTCGTGATGAAGGCGGAACGAGTGGGGTCCGACACGCTCCTTGCCCAGATCGTTCATATGGTGGAAGAGGCGCAGCGAAGCCGCGCTCCAATCCAGAAATTGGCCGACGTAGTCGCGGGATATTTTGTCCCGGGCGTGGTCGGGGTGGCGGTGCTGACGTTCATCATCTGGAGCATAGTCGGTCCCTCGCCCCGTATGGGGCACGCACTGGTGAACGCCGTAGCCGTGCTCATAATCGCCTGTCCCTGCGCGCTCGGACTGGCCACGCCCATGTCCATCATGGTGTCCACGGGAAAAGGGGCGACGGCGGGTGTCTTGTTCAAGAACGCCGAGGCAATCGAGGTCATGCGCAAGGTTGACACACTCGTTGTGGACAAGACCGGCACTCTTACCGAGGGGAAACCGAAACTCGTCACTGTTCTGCCGGCCAAAGGATGGAGCGAAACGGATATCCTGCGCCTGGCGGGTTCGCTGGAGCGGGGGAGCGAGCATCCTTTAGCCGCCGCAATAATCGCCGGCGCGGAAGAACGCCAGGTCGAGCTGGTCGGGGTGAAAGACTTTGAGTCGGTCACGGGAAAAGGAGTAAAGGGCGTCATAGAGGGACAATCGCTCGCTCTCGGAAATCAGAAGCTGCTCGAGGCGCTCGGCGTTGATGCGGCAGGGCTGGGAACCGATGCAGAAGATCTCAGGTCCGAGGGGCAGACCGTCATGTTTCTGGTCGCCGATAGGTCGGTCGCCGGGTTGTTGGGAGTAGGCGACCCCATCAAGGGAACGACGCCGGAAGCCATCCGCGGGCTTGCGGACGAGGGTGTCCGCACGGTCATGCTCACGGGCGACAATAAGACGACGGCGCAGGCCGTCGCCAGAAAACTGGGCCTCGGAGAGGTGATAGCCGACGTGTTGCCCGACCAGAAGGCAGAGGCCGTGAAGCGCCTGCAAGGCGAGGGCCGAATCGTAGCCATGGCGGGAGACGGTGTCAACGATGCGCCGGCATTGGCGCAGGCGCAAGTCGGGATCGCCATGGGAACGGGAACGGACGTGGCGATGGAGAGCGCGGGCGTGACGCTCGTGAAAGGCGACCTGCAGGGAATCGTTCGGGCGCGGCGCCTCAGCCAGGCGACAATGCGGAACATCAAACAGAACCTTTTCTTCGCCTTCATTTACAATTCTGTCGGCGTCCCAATCGCAGCAGGAATCCTGTATCCGTTCTTCGGCATTTTGCTCAGCCCCATGATTGCGGCGGCGGCCATGAGCTTCAGTTCCGTGTCGGTCGTGGGAAATGCATTGAGGCTGCGCAAGACATCGCTTTAGTAGAGGAACAGACCCCGCAACTATAAAGAAACCGCCCAGCTAAGACACATCTGGACACGCCGCCGAAAAACTACGTAGCCGCGTTCCTTTCCCACTGACCGCCCGCGAAAGAGCAAAAAATAGGTATTATGTCCCCGGAATTCTGGAATTCACTTGCCTGCTGGCGCTCTGTTCCAGAAGTACCTTTACAAATTCACCCGACGCACCGCTGACCGTTTATGTCATTCCCACGAAAGTGGGAATCCAGTTTGTAAAGAAAAATCTTGGATCCCCCACCTTCCCCGTTCCTATCTGCCCACTAAGAACATGTCAACAACTGCTTTGTTAAATTCTCCGTTTAACAAATCTTCGGGTGGCTTGTCTGTCAACGTAGCCCATTCATTGTGGGCTTTAAAAATTATACTGTTCACGGTTTTGTTGAGTGTTATGTCAACGACTTCTATTTTCACTTCTACCTTGTCTGCCCTTCCGCTCCAAGGAGTATTCCTGTCTTCCCAATGTAGAATTGTAGGAACAACTAGAAACTGGATGTCTTGCTCTTTACATAGAAGTATAGCGTGCTCTCTATCCTTTGTATTAAACCTTTCTACTTGCGAAAAGAGGCCTAATAGTGCTGCCTGCACTTTATTAGCAACAACAATGCCGCTTCCCAAGTATACTTTAGTTTTCTCAGTGGTTTTCGCTGTCCGTGACGTCATGTTGCCCACATCATCATGATAAATAAATGTATGGCTCCCATCATCCGTCAGCATTACTGCAATCTTCTCACTATGATTGAATGTTATTGGGTTGAGACTGTCGTCCCTAAGAGTCTTCTGCATTCTGGCATAGCAACCACTTGCGAACATCAATATCGAGATTACAAGAATTATCTTCCTCATCCGTTTCTCCCTTGTCGTCTTCTTCCATTTACAGTTATGCTTCGATCCCCTTCAGACCTTAATGAGAGAGCAAAACTTAGAGATTATGTCCTCGGAACAGCTTCCGCGCCCTCTCTGATTCGCCCGTTAAAGGCCTATTCGGTTCACAAGTTCTGACGGTTTTACAACGTAACTGAGAACACGACTTTTCTGCTTTCGAGCAAGTCTTATCAGCTTGAAGTCTAGTGTTAAGAAATAGTCACATTCATTATGTTCCGCGCACCATAAGTGAAACGCATCCAGAAGCTGGTTCCGGCAAAATTTTCCCGGCCCTTGATAGGCTCCGACTATTTTCTGTAATTCGAGAAAACGTTGATTCTTGATTGATGATAGAAATCGGAATTGCATCTCCCTGGCATCAAAACCTGACGCATTAAGGACCCTGCCGTATTTTATCGGAGCATCTACAAGCTCATACGGCGCACCATAGAATTTCCCTGTTTCGCTATCCATCTTGGGTATTCCCCAGCTCTCGAAAAGAGTTTCCGCCTGAACGACGTACTTGACACTACCGGTCTTCCCCGCATCGGCTAACGATGGTAGTAATTCAGTCTCTGACTTCAAGTCAGGATTGTCAATGGTATCGTTTGGGTTAACGCGGACAGACTCATGTACGGTTACATCAAATACTTGACCACCCCAATTGATCTTTTGCTTTCTTGGACACAATCTGGGTAGTTGAGTTGCTGAAAACTTCAAGACGGTCGTATCTATATATACCTTTGGGGGTATCATGGGTCATTTCCGCAACATAGGTACGCGTTTGGGGTCTGACCTCGCTTCTTAGATGTTTTCTCGTCGATCGTCTTTAGCCATCCGATTCGCGCAACGGCTACAATAGCCGTCGTTCATCCAAAGGCCGATCAGTTCGTGCCCTTCGACATCATGGTTTCCGCACTTGCATTTCCGCATGAGCCATTCGTCCACAACGTAAGTCTTGAAAACGTGAAGCTGTTTTTCAGACAGACTATTCAATCCGTCTGTCATCACCTGCTTTGTGATTCCCGCAGATGCTTTCTCCAGCTCGTACTCGATCAAAAAATTCAACGCTTCCTCGTCGAGGAGTGAGGAGTCGAAGTCTTCTCGCCAATCCATCTTGCACCTCCTCTTGTAGGCGAACTAGTTCTTAGTTGGCTGGTCTTTTGAGTGCTGGGGAAAGACACGCCCCATTTGATGCGGTTGTTCGACTAGAAAATTACTATTCAATCTGTTGCGTAAGAATTGCCAAGATTTCTTGTTCAAGTTTCCCGTTTGGCTGGCAGAGAGTCCCGCTGAAAGACCCTGAACCGGGAAATCTGGCTTGCTGTCCAGAGACGAAAGAAATCGTATCTGAGAAGTTGCTGGATGCACCTTGGACATTTCTTGCGGTGATGGATTTTGTCAAGACATATTTTGTGTTGACTGTAATTTGACATGTCTTTGATGAAATCTCTTCAATGATTATATTTATTCTTCCTTCAAGATTCATTCGACGCTCTATGAAAAAAAGTCCGCCCCCATGTTCCATGTCCATCACTTCGTACGTTTGATGAGCCCTTGCGGCTGGGAAATCATACACTCTTTCTCCTCGTGCATTCTTCACATATGAATTGACCTGACCGCAATCAACATATTTTTCTGGATCGCCGCTATAACTTACGTTGATAATGCCAGAGTCTTTATCCAAATTATTTATTACAAAGAAGCTCTTACCTAAAGCAGGAATAATTCTTTTCCAAAACTCATCTTTGCTCATACTGATGGTGACCGAATTATGGGGTAGAGGATTTGTCGTTGGTGGGAAATATTGAAATCTCCCTGCACAAGCTGCAAAAAACGACACAAGGGACAGTGTTAAGAAAATCTTGGCCTTCGACATTTGCTGCCTTTCTTCCAACACCTTAGGGGTGTATCCAGTTCTGACTCCTTTTCCCCGGCAGCTTTCCCGAGTCTTCAGGCTTCATAAACGACTTTCCCATTGCGCAGGATTTCTCGGTAAATCATACCCGGCCGGTCCTTCAATTGCTCCCACCTTGTCCGCGGTACGACGAGAATATCCATGGGCATGGAAATGCCGCGCAAGGCCCGACGGATGCGAACGCTTTCCTTCCGGGGGCTTTTGACATCATCGCCGGTAACCACAAGGATATCGAGGTCGCTGTTGATGGTGCCGCCGCCCGTGACATAGGAGCCAAACAGAATGATCCTGAGCGGTCGGGCTGTCTCGATGACCCGGCGGACGGCCTGTTCGACTTTCTCCGGCGTCACCGCCCAGTCGCATTCCCTTTTTGCTTCCATGTTGCGTTCACCTCGCGGATGAAAACGAAATCAATTGAAAGTATACTCAAACTTAAATAACGGCGTCAAGCGGAAAAAACGTGCACTCAAGCAAATAGGTCGGGCATGCGTCACTTCACCGGCTTCTTTTCTATAAACGCGTATGCGTTGTGGTTGTGGATGCTCTCGAAGTTTTCCGATGCCACGGCGAACCAGGTGATGTTGGGGTCGGAGTCGAGTTTTTGGGCGATTTCGCGCACGACGTCCTCGGCGAACATCGGGCGCGAATAGGCCTTCTCGGTCACGTATTTCTCATCTTCGCGCTTCAAGAGCGAGTAGAGCTCGCAGCTTGCCGAGTCCTCGACCAGCGCGATCACGTCCTCTATCCAGACGAACTCCTTGAACTTGAGCTGGACGGTGACGAGGCTGCGCTGGTTGTGAGCGCTTTGCTCGCTTATCTCCTTCGAGCAGGGGCACAGGTTGGTCACCGGCACGTTGACCTCCAGGGTGAAGTCGAGCGAGCCCTTGTGTGTCGCGATGAATCTGCAGCGATACTCCGTGAGGCTTTTCGCTCCGGAGACGGGCGCGGCCTTTTCGACGAAGTAGGGGAAGCTCATCTCGAGGTGAGCGCTGTCGGCGTCGAGCGCCTTCTCAACCTCGCGAAGAAGCTCCTCCATGTGGTGCGCCGACATGCGGCCGCGATGCTTGTTGAGAACCTCGATGAAGCGGCTCATGTGCGTGCCGCGGAATCGATGCGGCAGGTTGACGTAGATGTTGATGTCGGCGACGGTGTGCTGTTCTCTCCTGGCCTTGTCGCGGACGACTATCGGATATTTGACGTCCTTCACGCCGACCTTGTCCACCTCCACATGGTGGTTGGCCGGCTCGCTCTGTACGTCTCTCATCTTCTTCTTCGACAAGTTAATCTACCTTCCTTCGATGTTATTCACCGCAAAGGCACCAAGGAAGAAAGGAAGCAAAGATTCTCTTTGTGTCTCTGTGCCTTGGTGGTAAATGTTTTTCTTTGACTATGATGAATGTATGGTTGACCCATCTGGACTACTCAGATTTGTGTTCCAGAGTTTCTTACGTTCAAAATGGGGTCGGAAACTCCGGCCTCCTCGAATCCTCGTGCCCTGAGCGCGCAGCTGTCGCACTCGCCGCACGGCACGTCGCTGTTCTTGTAGCACGACCACGTCAGGTGCAGCGGCGCGTCGAGCTTGACGCCGAGCCTGATTATCTCCGCCTTCTTCATCTTTATCAGTGGGGCGACGACCTCGATACGCGTTTCGGGCTTCGTGCCGACCCGAATCAGTTCGTTGAAGGCGTCGTAATAGACCTCGCGGCAGTCCGGATAGCCCGAGCTGTCGGGTTCGACCGCTCCTATGTATATCTTCGCCGCGCCTATCACCTCGGCCCATGAGACGGCGACGGCGAGGAAGTGCGTGTTCCTGAACGGCACGTAGCTCGACGGGATGCCCGCCCGTCGCAGGTCGGCCCGCTCCACCCGCATGTCGGGGTCGGTCAGGCTCGAGCCGCCGATTGCGCGGAGGTAGCCGATGTCGGCCACGAGCGTGCGCCCGACGCCGTAGTGCCCGGCTATCTCACGGAAGGCGCGCAGCTCGCGCTGCTGCGTCCGCTGGCCGTAGCTCACGTGGAGCATCGCGAGTTCGTGGTCCCGCGCCGCCACGGCGGCAGCCACGCAGCTATCCATCCCTCCGCTCACGAGCGCTATCGCGAGTTCGCGCGCCACCGCTCACACACCTCTTTCGACCCGCGGCCAAATGTATTTGTGAAGCTGCAAGTGAAGCCGCACGTTTGAAACGTCGTTGGGTGCCGGCGACGCGAGCATCCACGACGCCAGCTCCGACGGCTCCAATACGCCGAACGCGGGCGACAGGTGCACGGTGTGTTTCTCATACAGGCGATGTTCTTCCATGATTTCAACCGCCCAGTCGTAGTCGGCCCGGTCGATGAGCACGAACTTTACTTCGTCGCGAGGTCTGAGCAGGCCGAGATTGTCCCAGAGCATATGCTCCGACATGCCGCTGCCGGGACACTTGATGTCCATGATCGTCGTGGCCCTGGCGTCTATGCCCTGGAGGGATACGCTGCCGTTCGTCTCGAGCAGAACCTTGTAGCGCCGGTCGGCAAGCGCGGTGACGAGCGCGAGGGTTTCCGGCTGCAACAGCGGTTCGCCGCCGGTTATCTCGACCAGCCCCGTCGGGAACCGGGTCACGGCGTCAATCACCTGTTCCGGTGTCTGTTCCTCGCCCTCCTCGTACGCGTATCGCGTGTCGCAGTAGCTGCACCGCAGGTTGCAGCCCGTGAGCCGGACGAACGCGCACGGAAGCCCGGCGTACGTGGATTCGCCTTGAATGCTGAAGAAAATCTCATTTATCTTCAACGCTGTCCTCGAAGTAGCTTGCGCACGATGATTCCGCCTCGCGGACGTTTACCCGCGTGACGGCGAGGCCTTTCGTGTTTATCCGCTTGCCGACCTGTTCGTACACCCACCGCGCGAGGTTTTCGGAAGTCGGATTAATCTTGTCGAACGGGGGGACTTCGTTCAGGTTGCTATGGTCGAGCCGGGAGAGCGCCTCGGAGGCGGCCTGCTTGACGTCGGCGAAGTCCACGAGCATCCCGTTCGGCTTGAGCGCGTCTCCGGCGGCGACGACCTCGACGACCCAGTTGTGTCCGTGCAATTTGCTGCACGGGCCTTCGTAGTCGCGCAGGCTGTGGGCCGCCGAAAACGTGCATTTTACCGTCAATTCGTACATCTTTTGCGTATCCTTATCGACGAGGATTTTCCGCCTCCATTTTAGCACAGCGCACCCGACCGTTCAACTTGCGTTCGTATCTCCGCTTGGCAACCAATAGCTCGATGATATATACTTCGGAAACGGCGGGTGGACATGTGCGATGGGGAGTGTACTGCTATCTGTGAAATTGGTTAATTCCTGTCGTGGTTTTCATGCTGCGTCCTGTTGTAGGGGCGCACGGCCGTGCGCCCTTACAGAAATATCCGCGAGAGCGATGGGGTGCGAGGATGGAAGATTTGAGGACAGAAAGACTGTCCGAGAATCACGTAGGTGCGAATTCATTCGCACAAAGGATGCGAGAAAGGCCGGAAATGCTGTGCGAATGAATTCGCACCTACGGGACGTGCCTTCGAATGCCCAGTTATCGGACAGATTCGGGAGGAGGAGCAGATGATAATAGACGTTCACATACACCCATTTTGCAAAGAGGCGACGGTGTTGCCCAACCCGGAGGAAGCGATGAAGCGGATGTATGCCGGGGCGGAAGAGCGGTTTGAGCCGCTGCTGGCGGGGTTCCGCTGGGTGTTCGAGCACAAGTCGCTCGACGACATCATCCGTGAAATGGACGAGGCCGGCATCGACAAGGCGGTCATCGTGGCGGCCGACTATTCGAGCGCGTACGGGACCGTCGTTGTCACGAACGAAGACGTCGCCCGGATGGCGAAGCTTCATCCCGACCGGTTCATCCCTTTCTGCAGCGTGGACCCCTCGTTCGGCCGCGTCGCCGTTGATAAATTGGAGTTTGCGGTCACGGAGCTTGGGGCGCGCGGGCTAAAGCTCGTGCCGCCGATGCAGGGATTCAGGTTCGACGACCCGCGCCACGAGCCGCTGTGGCGAAAGGCGGCCGAGCTCGACATCGTCGTCTGGACTCACGCGGCGCATCAGAGCAGCACGCCCGGCACCGACGCCCGGCTGGGCCAGCCGATACTGGTCGAGCCGGTGGCGATGAAATTTCCGAACCTGCGGATAGTTCTCGGACACTGCGGGTTCCCGTGGGTGTGGGAATCGTGGTCGCTGGCCGTCCGATACCCGAACGTGTATGTGGACATCTCGGCGTTCAAGGAATTGTACGGGCAATTCCCGTGGGATGCCTATACTGCCAAGGCCGTCGAGCACAAGCTGCTGTTCGCGACGGACAACCCGCTGTCGGGTTTCGGCGAGTGCGTGGAGGCGGTGCGGGCGCTGCCGATAGGCGATGAGTTCAGGACTGCGATTTTCGGGACAAACGCACAGGCGCTCCTGCGGCTGTGAATTGGAGCAAACGCATCACCTAGTTACGCGTTTCCCCAATTACGCGACCCCATGATCATGTAGGGGCGCACGGCCGTGCGCCCTTACAAGAGCCGACAAGAACAAAATTGAAAAGAACCACTAGCTCTCCGGTTTTGGCATTTCCGTCAGGGAGACGATGCGGCGGATGCCGCTCTGGCGGGAGATGTCCATCGCGCGTATCACGTGGCCGTACGGAACCTTCCTGTCCGCCTTGAGCACGAGCGTCGTCTCGCGCTCCTTCGCCGCTTTCTGCAGCTCGGCGCGAAGCTCCCTCTCTTGAACGCGCATGTCGTTGAGGAACATGCGCCCGTCCTTGTCCAGCGTCAGCGTGAGCGGCTCCAGCTTGTTCGGCTCGGCCGTGCTCGCGGTGGGAAGCTCGAGGTTGATTCCGGGATGCTCGGCGAACGTCGTGGATACCATGAAAAAGATGAGCAGCAGGAACATCACGTCGATGAGCGACGTGATGTTTATCGACGGCCGCTTTCTCCTTTTTTCACGAATCTGCATCTTCGCCGCTACCTCGAAAATTCTTCCTGCTCCACTCGCGGCCTCTTCGACGCCTCCGCGTGCGCGCCGCCGTAGAGCTTGAGGGTGAGGAGGTTCGCGTACCGCTCGATTTCGAGCACGAGGTTGTCAACGCGTTTTGAATAGTAGCTGTGCGCGACGAGGGAGGGTATCGCGATGAATAGCCCGACGATGGTCGTGATGAGCGCCTCGGAGATGCCGCCCGAAAGGATCGACGCCTCGCCCACGCCGCGCTCGACTATCACGTTGAACACGTGGAATATCCCCAGCACCGTGCCCAACAGCCCCAGCAGCGGAGAGATGCCCGTGATGATTTCGAGCATCAGCAGGCCCCGCTCGAGCGTGCCCACCTCTTGCCGGGCCGCGGCCTGCACCATCTCCACGTTGTCCGCGCGGGGCAGCCTGCGATTGACCAGGCCGGCCTTTATCACCCGCGCAAACGGCGTGTTCGTTCGCTCGCACACGGCGATTGAGGCGACGGCGTCGTCGCCACGGTGGATGTTTTCGACCAATCCGACTATTTCCGGCGAGATGACCCTGCGCACCCGCAGGGTGTAGGCTTTCTCTATGATGATGGCGAGGGCGAGAATGGAGCAGAGCATCAATGGAACCATCGTCATCCCGCCCGCTCGAAGGAGATGCATTGCGGTTTCCAAATTTTTCCTCCTCGCGATGTTCGGCCGATGCTTCTTGGGGGACTAATTGTACCGGAACGTGAAACGGATGTTGAGGGGTTTGTTCACGAATTCGTCGGGAAGCCCCTGTATCTTATCGTACGGTATTCTGTCGAACGGCTGCGCGTCGTTTATCGATGAGACGCACAGCAGGGCGAAATACGGGTCGCCTTCGGTCGAGTGCACGACCATGTCGGTCACGCTGCCGTCTGGCTGAATCTTGAAATCGACGACGGCGCGCGAAGTCACGATGCCCGTGTACGTCGATACCAGGCGCGAGACCCATTGTCTCTCGACGGCCTGTTTCATGCCGAGAAGATATTCGCCGAAGAAATGGCGCGTCGCCCCAAACGACAGCTCGCCCGTTATCTGCGCGTCCGCGCCCGCGTTGTTTGCGCTCGCCACCGATATCACCCGCGACGTTGGCGGCGGCGGGGGCGATACGGCGGGTTCGGCCCGAGACGGCATCTTTTTCGCAAGCTGGATTACCTCTTTCTCCTTCGGCTCCGGCGCAATCTCTATCTTCTTTTCGGGCTCCATCGGTTTCTCTTTGGGCGCGGCGGGCGCTTCCGGAAGAGGCTTCTTCGCTTCCTCGCGAGGTTTCGGTTTCTCCGCTTGCCGGGGCTTCGGCGGGGTTTTCGGCACAACGGGCGCAGGCGTCACGACCGCCCTCGGCCTGGTGTCCTTCGACTCGTCGTGCTTGCCCTCCATGTGGGGCGAATCCTCAAGCTTCTTCTCGCTCTGGAACCTGTCCTGCGCGCGCGTGTTCTTGTCGGACATGAGGTTGGTTTTCTTCGGGGCTTCCGGCGTCTTAGCCGAGGCGGGCGTATCCACCAACTCGAACCGCACGACTCTGGGTTCGCTCTTTCGCGCCAGAAGCACCTCAGGAGAGGTGAGCAACTTCTGAGCAATCGTCTCCTGATTCAGCGCCGTGAATGCGCCGAGATGGAGCAGCGTGGAAATCAGGAGCGAAACTTTGAACGAGCGAGAGAACATCGCCTCGCCTGCACCTCCCAGATGTGTCGTTACCCGGTCGCGGACTAGTGTTATGTTTCACAAACTTGTACAGATACCTTCAGGAATGCGAAGCATTCTTTTCGATGTCATCCTGAACGAAGGGCCGAAGGCCCAAGTGAAGGATCTCAATTTCATGCAAGTCATTGTGCATCGGCAGATTCTTCGCTGCGCTCAGAATGACAACCATTAGTTTATTCCTCATTCCATAGTCTGCACCATGTGTTGATGGCAAATCCTCAATTAAACGCAACACGGGAAAATGTTGGGGACGTGACTGAGGCGCTCCACCTCATGCTCGGGCCGATAGCTGTCGAACGCCTCGCACCGGCGCAGGTTGTACCACACGGGAACCATGCCCGCGTCGCGCGCGCCCAACACGTCGCTGCCGTACATGTCGCCCACGTGCGCGGCCTCCTCCGGCCGGATGCGCATCCGCTCCAGGGCGATCTCGAAAATCCTGGGCGACGGCTTGCGCACGCCCTCCAGCGTAGAGTCAACGATGACCTCGAAGTATCCGTCTATGCCCAATCCCTCGCACTTCTCTTTGCACCTGCCGTCGTTGTTCGAGATGACGCCGAGCCGGTATCCTTTTCGCCGGAGCGCTTCGAGCGTCTCGACGGCGCCCTCGGAAAGCGTCCTCATGTACGACATCCCGTCGAATCTCTGAAGAATCATCGGGAGCACGGCCGGCCAATCGACGGATATATCGAGGCAGCGGCCGAAGTGGTCGAGGAATCGCGGCAGGTACTCGCCGTCTTCGACGAGCGAGCCGGAGCGGGTGTCGAGGTACACGAGGTAGTCGGCCTTCGTGAACGCGCGAACGACGTCGGCGTATTCGCGCTGGAAGCCGACCTCGCCGAGCAGTTCGGTCACGCGCTTCAGGTACGTCGGGCTCCCCTCGACGAGCGTGTCGCCGAAGTCGAAGAAGACGGTCGAAATATTTCTCGCGGAAGGCATCGGTCACATCACCGTCGCAATCCTCGGCTCGTTCGTGAGCTTGTCCTTGTCTTTTTCGACGCGTTCGATTATCGTATCGAGCGTTTCCAGCATACCCGGCTTGTCGCCCATGAACTTTCCGAAGACGGGGACGAGGTTGGAGACATGGTCGCTGTGGAATTCCGAGCTGATGCCCTCCAGGCATTCGACCAACAGCCTTTCCTCCATCAGCATGTCGAGCACGTTCGGCGGCTTGTACTCTCCGTTTTCATACGCCTCGAACAGAGGGGTGCCGGGTATCAGCGTCGCCGTGCGGACGCGAATGAAGTCGGGGTCGATGGCGTTCAGGACGGCCGCGCTCTGGCGGGCGTGCGATTCCCATCCGTCGGCCCCGCCCAGTCCCAGCATCAAATATTCCGACAGCTCGATGCCGGCCTCTTTCACTTTTCGGCCCGCCTTTATCATGTGTTCCGGAGTGGCGCCCTTGTTTATGAACTGGAGCAGCTTCGGGTCTCCGGTTTCCAGCCCGAGGTGCAGGCGGTCGAGCCCGGCCTCGGCCAGGCGCTTGAGCTTTTCCGGCGCCATCAGCGCGAGCGTTTTCGCGCGACCGTAGCTCGTGACCCTGCCGATATTGGAAAACCGGGTGCGCAGGTACTTGAGTATTTCCACGAAGTCGTCGGTCTTTATGACGGGACTGTCGGCGTCGCCGATGAAGACGTTCATCTTGCGGTCGCCGTAGAACTCGCGGGCCGCGTCGATGTCGGCCTTCACGTCTTCGACCGGTCGCTTCTCGAATCGCATCATCTTGTACATGCCGCAGAATTTACAGCGGTTCCACGGACAGCCCCGCGTCACGCGAAGCAGCATGCTGTACGCCTCGCTCGGCGGCCTGAAAGGCGGCATTTCATATACCATTGTTCCACGTCCTCTATTCTTCACGACACACGTATAGCCTTTACCCTGTGAATCTACCGAAATTATAACATTTTCTGTACTCAAATTAAAGGCGTCTGAGGTTGGATATCGCTCGGGACGAGGCGCCGGAGATTTCGTTCCGGCGCGCCGCATGTGGTAAAATTAGAAGATAAGCCGGGTTGTCCCGGTCAGCCAATGTATGTACGGCCTAAAGGGCACGGAGCTCTTTAACCAGTAACCCTGAGAGCAGGAGGGAGCATCGTTGAAGAACAATGCGGTGAAGATGAATGAGAAAGATACTGTCGTGATAGCAACCCGATTGGTCAAGAAGGGCGAGCCGGTCGTGGTGGACGGGAAGCAGCTGCTCGAGGCTGCCGAGGACATCGAGGGCGGCCACAAGATTGCCCTTGCGCCCATCGCAGCCGGCGATACGGTGTTTCGATACGGCGAGCCGATAGTCGAAGCCACTCGCGCGATAGCCCGTGGCGAATGGGTGCACGTGCACAACACGCGGCCCTGCCCGGGGCACGAATAGCTCCGGCGGGGAGCGCCGTGTCTTTTTTCTCCGATAATCGACATAATTATTGAGACGGCCAAGAAATGTCCTAAGCGATAACAATGTCATCCTGAGCGAAGCGAAGGATCTCTTTTGGCAAGGAGTTGGAGTTTTTTGAGATTCTTCGCTGCGCTCAGAATGACAACCATACGCTCAGAATGACAACCATAGCTCAGAATGACAGCCAGAGGTCAGAATGACGGCCAGAGGTCAGAATGACGGCCATATGCACAGAACGAAATGGCGGGAGACGCTGTAATGCCCGATGAGTTCAAACTGGTGACCGACCTCACGCTGAAAGGCGACCAGCCGCAGGCGGTCGATAAGCTCGTCGATGGGCTGCGTGATGGTGTGAAGCACCAGGTGCTGCTTGGCGTGACCGGCTCGGGCAAGACGTTCACGATGGCCAACATCGTCGAGAGGATGAACCGGCCGACCCTCGTTCTGGCGCACAACAAGACGCTTGCCGCCCAGCTTTACAGCGAGTTCAAGCAGCTTTTCCCCGACAACGCGGTCGAGTACTTCGTGAGCTATTACGATTATTACCAGCCCGAAGCCTATGTGCCCACCACCGACACGTACATAGAAAAAGACGCGTCGATAAACGACGAGATAGATAAGATGCGCCACTCGGCAACGAGGTCGTTGTTCGAGAGGCGCGACGTTCTGATAGTCGCCAGCGTGTCGTGCATCTACGGGCTCGGCTCGCCCGAGGAGTATCTGGGCATGCTCGTTTCGGTCGAGAACAACGCCGACATGACGCGCGAGGACTTGTTGAAGCACCTCGTCGCGATACAGTATGAGCGCAACGACCACGATTTTCACCGGGGCACGTTCCGGGTGCGCGGCGACGTGGTCGAGATTTTTCCCGCCTACGAAAGCGACCGCGTCGTGCGGGTCGAATTCTTCGGCGACACAATCGATTCCATCTCCGAGGTTGACCCGCTCAGGGGGCGCGTCGTCCGGAAGCTCGAGCGGGCGCTCATCTTTCCCGGCAGTCACTATGCGACTTCCTACGACAAGCTCAGCCGGGCGATACGGAGCATTCGGGACGAGTTGAAGGAGCGCCTCGCGGAGCTGCGGTCGCAGGACAAGCTGCTCGAGGCGCAGAGGCTCGAACAGCGGACGAATTTCGACCTGGAAATGCTCAAAGAGACGGGCTTCTGCGCGGGAATTGAGAACTATTCGCGGCATCTGGACGGACGCCGTCCCGGCCAGCCGCCTTTTACGTTGATCAATTATTTCCCCGACGACTATCTCCTGTTCATCGACGAAAGCCACCAGACGGTTCCGCAGCTTCACGGCATGTACAACGGCGACCGCTCGCGCAAGCAGACGCTTGTCAACTACGGGTTTCGGCTGCCGTCGGCGCTCGACAACCGCCCGCTGAAATTCAAGGAATTCGAGAAGCTCACGAACCAGCTGGTGTATGTGTCGGCGACCCCGGCCGAACACGAGCTGGAGAAAAGCGGGGGAGTGGTCGTCGAGCAGCTCATAAGGCCGACGGGCCTGATGGACCCGGAGGTGATTGTCAAACCCGCCCGGAACCAGGTGGACGACCTGCTGGAGGAGATACGGAAGCGAGTCGAAAAGAACGAGCGCGTGCTCGTGACCACTCTCACAAAGCGGATGGCGGAGGACCTGACCGATTACTATCAGGAGGTCGGCGTGCGCGTACGCTACCTGCATTCGGACATTGCGACCATCGAGCGGTTCGAGATTATTCGCGAGCTGAGACGGGGGCTGTTCGACGTGCTCATTGGCATCAACCTGCTTCGGGAGGGACTGGATATTCCCGAGGTGTCGCTGGTTGCGATACTGGACGCGGACAAGGAGGGTTTCCTGCGCGCCGAGAAATCGTTGATTCAGACGATCGGACGAGCGGCGAGAAACGTCAACGGAACGGTCGTCATGTATGCGGACAACATGACGGACTCGATGCGGAAGGCTATCGACGAGACCAACCGCCGCCGCCGTGTGCAGGCCGAATTCAATGAGAAGCACAAGATAACGCCTACGACCATCGTGAAGGCCATGCCCGAGGTGCTGACGAGCGTTTACGAGGCGGATTACGTGACGGTGTCGGCCGTCGCCGAGCCGGCGGCGGGGTACGTCGCCTCGGGCGAGCTTCCGAAGCTGCTCGAAGATCTGAAACGCGAGATGAGGGAGGCGGCGGACAAGCTCGATTTCGAGCGGGCCGCCGAGCTGCGCGACCGCATCCACGAGCTTCAGGAGATGGAACTCGCGTTGAAGTAGGCTTCCTCCCGTTCACGCGCCGGGCTCGATCACGGCGCGCTTACTTTGCCACCCAGAGCCCGTGCGGCAGTCCCGCGGTGAGATTTTCGTGCCCCTGTTCCGTGATGAGGATGATGTCCTCGGGCATTCCGCCGAAGAACTCGCGCTCGGGGTCGAATGCGCCTATCTCGATGGCGACCACCATGCCGGGCTGGAGGGGCGTCTGTTCCTCCGCCGTCACCCATGGCGGCTCATGGTTGGCCAGGCCCTCCTGGTGTCCGATGAAAGAGATGATGTGCGGGTATTCATAGTCCCGCTTCTTCAGGGCCGAGAGCGATTTCCCGAACAGGTCGCACATGCGCACGCCCGGCTTCATGGCGGAGATGGTCTCGAGGTGCGCCTCGGTGGCGATGTCGTGGTAGCGGACCATCTTCTCGGGCGGGTCGCCGACGTAGAACGTCCTCTGGAAATCGAGCTGGTAGCCCTTGTACGTGGGGCCGCAATCGCACAGCCCCTGATCGCCCTCGCGAATGATGCGGTCGACGGGGCCGGTGATCCAGCGGTCCACGCCCATCACCTCGTCTCTGTTGCTCGAAAAGCACAGCCACGTTCCATGGTATGGCGCTTCAATCATGTCGAATTCCGCCGCTTTCCGCCAGAACGCGCGGTGCACGTCGAGCTCGCTCACGCCGGGCCGGATCGTCTCGAACGCAGTCCTCACGCATTCACACGAGCGCTTCGCTCCCTCGCGGATGAGCGCCTGCTCGAACGGCGTCTTTATCATGCGCTGTTTCCAGATCGCCTTGTCGGCGCTGACGATTGTGGCGCGCGCGAGTTCGCGTCGGATAAAGTCGTATTCGTCGAAGGACAGATACGTGTCGATGTCGGGCCCTGTTTCGATGCCGAGTCTCTTGTCCGCCAGCCCGAGCTCCTCGAGCGTATCGAAGAGCAGCTTGTAGAAGGACTTTGGGAACATCTGGACCATGAAGTGGTTCGACTCGCTCCAGACGCGTACGTCTTCGAGATACGACATGGTTGCGATGCACCACTGAAAGGCGGCGTGGACGACGGCCACGGGGTCCCGGTCGCGGCACACGAGCAGGCAACTGCGCCAGACATCGTTGTGCATCTGCGCGGCATCGGTGAACCCGCCGTAGTACCACCAGTTCGTGGGCGAGAACAGGAGCATCGCGTCGAGCCCGTGCTCGGCGAGGCACTGTTTGGCGCGTTCGATACGCGCGCTGTATTCCTCATACGGAAACGTCGGCCATTTCACACCCGGTTTCATAAGCTACCTCCTGTTGTTTCGTCAGGCATGGGTTCGCGGCCCGCCGGGGAGTGTCAGAGCGACCGGTCACTCTGAATCGTCGCCCCAAAAAATCCCCACTTGCTTCTCCGCCGGGCGTCAGGCACAGATCCCCTCGAGCAACAGCCGCATAATTCTGTCCGCATCCCTCCTGCGGTCGGGCGAAGAAGCTTTCTGGATCGTTGAATACAGGATAAGCGATTCGATCAGTCCGAACGCCATGAATACTTTCGCGTCAAGGTCGCCGACCTTGCCTCCGTGATGCTCGACGGCGTCGGATATCAGTCGTCCGAGGAGGTCGAGGAACTCGGCGTAGGCCTTGTGTACCGCGTCGACAAACCGGGAATTTCTGCCGTACACGATGTTCGCACCGTAGAAAACGCTGGCGATAAGCTGGTACGAGTCGGGATGGCTGTCCATGAACTGGAGGTCTGCGAGGATGAATGCCCTCAGCTTCCCGAGTGGGTCGTCGTGTTTGGAGACTTCTTCCATGACAGTCCCGGTGAGACGGGCGGCGCTGTACCGGATGGTTTCGAGGAACAGCGCCTCCTTGCTCTCGACATAGTTGTACATCGTGCCCTTGCCGATTCCGAGGCTTTCGGCGATGGTATTGACGTTGCCCTTTTCGAACCCCTTCGAGGCGAACTCGCGCGTGGCTGCCTGGATGATCTGCGCGTATTTATCGGGCTTTTGCTCTTGGAGTCGTTTTGTTTTGGTCTTCATGGCATTGGGGGTCTAGAGTGACCAGTCACTCCATATAGCCTACCACACGATCCTCCTCCTGTCAAGCGTTTTTTGTGAGGAGTTTCCCCACTTTCCCCGCGCATGTTTTTCATTCCGACAGGAATGTCATGCTGAGCGTAGCGAAGCATCTCGTTTTGCACCAGCGCGATAGAAGATTCTTCGCTTCGCTCAGAATGACGACCTGCCATTGCGACCAGAGGTAGCAAGAGACTGCTACATTCAGGATTGGGTAGAGATCAGCGGTCAAAGACATTACAACTTTCATGAAGAATTTTTTGGGGAAACTCCCCTTTTTTATGAGTCGAACTCATTTTTCGCATAACCCCCGATTTCTCTTCTCCTGCCGACGATGCAACACCACAAAGCGGTTGCGAATGGGGCTTGTTCCTTTGACAACTATCGCGTTCGGGGGTTATAGTAATGATAGATTTCTTCTTGATTATTCATACAGGGAGGTTTTCAGGTGAAACGACTTGCGACAGGCCAGAGGACATCCGCGTATCCCCGAATTGAAAGGCTCCGGCAGCGGCTGCTGGACGCGCCGCACGAGATATGCGTCGAGCGGGCCCGCTACCTGACGGAATCGTATAGACGAACCGAGGACGAGCCCCAGCCGATTCGTTTCGCGAAAGCGCTCAGCCACGTGCTCTCGAACATCTCGGCTATCATCCGCGACGATGAATTGATCGTCGGCTGCCGCACGAGCAAGCTCAAGGCGGCGCCGCTCTATCCCGAAAACAAGAGCGATTGGCTCGAGCAGAACATCGACGGGTTCAACCAGCGCGAGTTTCAACGCGTCTCCATTGCGGAGGATGACAGGCGAGAGCTTCGCGACGACATCCTCCCATACTGGCGCGGCAAGACGGTCGAGGACCGGATGAACGCGCTCATGCCCGACGAACTGAAGGCGGAAATGAACAAGCTCATCTTCACGATGATGATGGAGATCACATACGGCATCGGCCACTTCACCATGAACGCCTCGCAGGTGCTCGCGCACGGGCTGGAGGCGGTCATAGACGAGGCGAAGCGTGAGGAGGCCCGGGCGGGCGACGACGAGTCGAAGGCTCATTTCTTTCGCGCGGTCCGCATCGCGTGCGAGGCGGCGATAAAGTTTGCGCGCCGGTACGCCGACGAAGCGCGAAGGCTGGCGGCGCTCGAAAGCGACCCCGTTCGCCGGGGTGAGCTGGAGGAGATCGCGGCGGTGTGCGACCGCGTGCCCGCCAAGCCGGCCCGCACGTTCCATGAGGCCGTCCAGTCGCTCTACTTCGTTCAGCTCACCGCCCAGATAGAGAGCGGCGGCAATTCGATCTCGGTCGGGAGGATCGACAAGATACTGCATCCGTTCTACAAGCGGGACGTTGAAGCGGGCTCGATCGACGCTGCACGCGCTCAGACGCTCGTCGAGTGCATGTTCCTGAAGATGGGCGAGATTTGGAACGTGCTGGAGGAGACGTACCTGCCGGGCGGCGAGGGGCCCGAAGGCAAGACCACGCAGAACGTCGTCGTCGGAGGAATGCGACCCGACGGAAGCGACGACTCGAACGAATTGACGCGGCTCGCGCTCGAAGCCTACGCGGACCTGCGCACCGTTCAGCCCAATTTCGGAATCCGCATAAATCGAAACACGCCCGAGGACATCTTCCTGCGCGTGTGCGAGCTCAGCCGTGAGGGCGTCCTCATTCACTTTTTCAACGACGAGGTCATCGTGCCGGCGCTCGTCAGAGGGGGATGTTCGCTGGAGGACGCCCGCGACTACAGCGCCGTCGGATGCGTCGAGCCGAACCCGCACGGGAAGACGTTCGGCTCCACGTTCGCGGTTCAATTCAACGCGGCCAAGTGCCTCGAGTTTGCGCTCAATAACGGCGAGTGCTCCGTGTTCGGACTTCCCAACGGCCTGCCCTGCGGGAGCCTGCGGAGCTATTCGTCGTACGGCGAGCTTCTCGGCGCATACAAGAAGCAGGTGAGCCATTTCCTGCGGAGCATGGTCGAGGCGATGTCCTCTCTGGACATGGCCATCGCGGAACTCGTGCCTTCGCCGTTCGCGTCGAGCCTTGTGGAGGGATGTTTTGAGAAGGGATTGGACCTGACCAGAGGCGGCGCGAAATACAATTTCACGGGAGTGCAGCTCATGGGGCTTGCCAACGTGGCCGACTCTCTGGCGGCAGCCAGGAAGCTCGTGTTTGACGAAGGCGAGGTGACGGGCGACGAGCTCTCCGACGCGCTTTCCAGCGACTTCTCCGGGTTTGAGCCGCTTCGGCAGATGCTGCTCAAACGCGCGCCCAAGTACGGCAACGATGACGATTACGTTGACCGGATAGCGAGCGAGGTCGTCGGTCATTTCGCCGATGAACTGGCCGAGTATAAGAATTTCCGCGGCGGCCGGTTCATCATGGGAATCTTCTCCGTTGCGTTCCATATCGTCATGGGCGCCTTTACCGGCCCGACCCCCGACGGCCGGAAGATGAGCGAGGTGCTCGCGAACGGAATCACTCCCCAGACGGGCGTGGCGACGGACGGCCCGACGGCGATCGCGAGGTCCGCGGCGAAACTGGGACAGACCGCCGTCTCCAATGGCAACACGTTGATTCTCCGGTTCCATCCTCGCTCGGTCCAGCCCGACAAGCTCCTTTCTTTGATACGGACCTACTTCGAGCTGGGTGGAATGCAGCTCCAATTCAACATGGTGGACACGGAAACCCTCCTGGACGCGCAGGCGCATCCCGACAAGCATCGAGACCTGGTCGTTCGGATTGCGGGCTACAGCGTCCTTTTCACCAGCCTGAGCAAGAAGGCGCAGGACGAGATTATCAGCAGAACACTCTGCTCCCTGTGAGCGGCCTGTTGCCCAAACCATTTGGCTCACGAAATCGTTCCTACGTCTCGTCATTGCGAGGAGCGAAGGGCCACAGGCCCAAGCGACGAAGCAATCTCGATAATACGGGGAGCCCGCATGCGAGACTGCTTCGGTCGGGTCGCTGACCCTCCCTCGCAATGACCCCAAATGGTCTGGGCAGCAGGCTCCGAACATCCTGCGGCCTTTTCTTTTCTCCCACCAAGACACGGCGAAGTCGGTATAGGTATCGTCGTGACATTCTGATATACTTATCTTAGAGAACGATAGACGATAAGCTGACGGTTAATTTCGGTTTCGAGGCAGGCCATGTTCAGGGACAGACGGGATGCGGCTCTGCGATTGGCGGGCCGCCTGCAGAAGTACAAGGGCCGGAAGCCGCTGGTGCTGGGGATTCCTCGCGGCGGCGTGCTGGTCGGCTCCGTGTTGGCGGGGGAGCTGAAGGGCGAGCTTGACATCGTCCTGACGCGCAAGCTTCGCGCGCCCGGCAATCCCGAGCTTGCCATGGGTTCCGTCGATGAAAACGGGCTCGTGTATCTGAACGAGTCCGTCGTGAGTATCCTGCGAATAAGCGATGAAACGATAGAAGAGGAGAGGGAGCGACAACTGGCCGTCATTCGTGCCCGCGCGGAATCCTATCGCCGCATTCATCCGAGAATCCCCATGGAGGGCCGCATCGTGATTATCACCGACGACGGCATAGCCACCGGGGCGACGATGAAAGCTGCCATCGAAATGGCTCGACGCGCCGGGCCGGAGAAGCTGGTCGTTGCGCTTCCTGTCGGGCCGCCCGAGCAGGTGGCTGCGCTGGAGCCCGATGTCGATGAGATGGTGTGTCTTTCCACACCGGCTGATTTTATGGCGGTCGGCCAGTTTTATGAAGCATTCGACCAGGTCGAGGACGAGGATGTCGAGAGAATCCTGACCGATTACGCAAGGTCGCGCACATGACTCCGAGGCGCGTTGTGAACGGCGTTTGGAAATCGTGGTGGGTGCGTCGGTGGCGGATGGGTCGCTAAGTACGCCGCAGCCTGACCAGAGAGAGCAGGCGGTTGAAGAATCCCCCGTTTGAACTCCGGCTGTTCTTGCCGCAGTTGTCCAAGATAAACTTCACTATCGGCTCAATCTTCAAGGGTGTGTTTTCAGGACCTCGAGTGTGGACGCCGTTCCCGTTCTCGTTCAGAAACAGAACCGGCACACCGTTTCCCTCAAGCCGTTTCCTTGCAAGAGCTCTCTGTCGTTGATTTTTCAGAGTCTCAAAGTCAAAGATGACGCAGTCGGGATGGTCAGTCGAGAGGAGGCCGACGCCTTTCTTGGCCGTCTCGGCCCCCATACACCTGAAGTTGTAGGTTGACGCGATGAGTTCCAATACCCGATGGAGTTCCGGATTGTGTGAAACCACTAAGATGCTTCTTCGCTTCGTCATAATCCCCCCGCTAGTCCCACAGCCCGCGAATAGCTTGACATAATTAGTTAAGCAAGAAGCGTACCACCAGAAACAAGGCCCAGAGAAACTTCCGACGAGGGCCTCCAACCTTCTGGGAACACGATAATTATGTGCATACCCCCTTTCGGCGCGAGGCAATTCGAATGCCTCGTTACGCCCCGGGTCATGCCGCAAATAAGACTATGAGAGTATCTTTTGAGACAGCCTTATGTGTCGCTCCGCGTTATGGGATCAGGCCGATCTTCCTCGCATAAGTCTCGATCCTCGTTTTCAATTCCGAATCACGGAAAATCTCGGCGGTCAGGCCAAACTCGTATTCCAACCCCGCCGGCAGGTCGAGCCTCGGCACGACCATGCTTGCCCGCTTCAGGGCGGCCAGTGCGCGGCGGTCTATTTTTGCAAGCCTTCTCGCAAAATCGAATGCCTCGTCGAGAAGCTTTCCCGCCGGAACGACCTTGACCACCAGCCCGATGCGGTGCGCCTCCTCGGCGTTTATGGTTTCTCCCGTCATCGCTATCTCCATTGCCTTGGCCGGTCCCACCTTCCGCCAAAGCGGAGAGAGAAGCGGGTTGACGCCGAACCGGACCTCGGGATGGCCGAATATTGCGGTTTCCGAGGCGATTATGACGTCGCCGCAGAGGGCGAGGTCGAACCCGCCCGCAAGCGCAAATCCGCCGACAGCCGAAGCGATGGGCTTCGGGAACCCGTAGATTTTCGAGTGATATTCAAAAATCCGGTGGCTGAAGGAGTCGAGGTCGGTTGCGATTGCTTCGCCGATGTCGAAGCCGGCGCAGAAAACGTCCTCGCCTCCCGTCAGCACTACGGAGTTAATATCGTCGTCGTCCTCAAGAACATCAAGGCACTGCTCTATCTCATCCCTCAGCGCCACGCTGAGCACGTTCATTTTCTCGGCACGGTCGAGCGTGACCGTGGCAACCCCATCCGCGGTTGCTACTTTCAGGAACTTGAATTTCGGTATCATGACAACCTCCTTCGCTTCCGGTTGTTCTAGTATTCTTTCGACCCTGAACAGAGCGCAAGTCTTACTTCCCTTAATTATGGCACGATACATACATGGGGTTCCACACTTTTCGGCAGGTCTGCCGCGGACCGGGGTGTGTTGTAATATACATACAGTAATTTTTTATCTTGACAAACAAAACAATGCAGGATACAATGAAACCGGAGACACGATCTCGGATAGTCTTTCGACGGATGGTCGAACAAGGGTGGGGCAGGCCGAAAACTGCCTTCTCCTTTCCCCGGGGGCCGTAGAAAATGCGGCCCCTTCCCCTTTTGTGCGCCCGGCTTCATGCCGCCGTTGAGTGGAGTTTCCCCAACAATTTGTTCCCGAAAGCCTTGGTGTCTTGACCCGCCAGTCTCTCCGGAATTCTGATCGCAATGGCACATGGTCGTTCTGAGCGAAGCGAAGAATCTCTATCGCGTTGGGGCAAAACGAGATGCTTCGCTGCGCTCAGCATGACATCCCTTCGTGATAAAAAAATATGGGGAGAGAAAATGGGGAAACTGCTCCGCCGTTGAGGATTGCTCCTCAATCGTGTATAATCCAAAAAACGCATCCCAGCTTCTTTCCCGGTCGAAATCAAGATGGACTTTTTGTTACCCGAACATGCTCGCCTGCTCCGCGACTCGCTCCGGCGATTCATAGAGCAGGAACTGCTTCCTCGCGAAAATGAGGTGTGCCTGGAGGACGACTCTGCGCTGCCCCGGGGGCTGATGGATTGGACGCGGAGACGCGCCGTCGAGCTGGGGTTTTACGGAGTATTCATGCCCGAGGAGGTCGGCGGCCGCGGGCTCGGGCGCGTCGGAATGGTCGCGCTCAAGGAGGAAATCGCGCGGTCGGGCAGTCATCTTGCCGAGCTGGTTCTCGGCGACAACGGCGGGCCGTCTCGGCTGCTGCTCGAATCGAGCGACCACGTCCGCGACAACTATCTGATTCCCGCGATGCGCGCCGAGAAGTTTTCCTGCTTCGCCCTGTCGGAGCCCAATGCCGGCTCCGACGCCGCCAGCATCGAGACGACGGCCGTGAGAAACGGCGACTCGTATCTGCTGAACGGCGTGAAGCACATGGTCTCGCAGGGCGCCCGCGCCGACTACGCCATAGTGTTCGCCGTCACGAACAAGGCGCTGAGGGCACGCGGCGGCATATCCTGCTACGTCGTGGACATGGACAGTCCGGGCCTGAGGATCGCGGGGCGACATCGCCCGATGGGCGGGTTCACCGAGCCGGTGGAAATCGTGTTCGAGGATTGCGTGGTTCCTGCCTCGAACATGGTGGGGCCGGAGGGATTCGGGTTCGTGATGGCGATGCGCTGGCTCGCCGACGGGCGGCTGGCGATGGCGGCGACGGCCGTCGGATTGGCGGAACTGCTTCTCGACCTGTCGGTCAAGCACGTAAAGAGCCGCGGCCGGCCGTTCGGCTCGACGGCTGAAGAGGGAGCCGTCCGGAATATGCTGGCAAACATGGCGACGGAGCTGTACGGCGCGAGAATGATGGTGTACGACACGGCGTGGCGGGCCGACAACGGCGATGACGTCCATCGAGAATCCTCGATGACGAAGCTGTTTGCGACAGAGACGGCCGACCGTTGCGCCGACGCCGCCGTGCAGATTCACGCAGAGGCGGGCTGCACGCACGGGAGCGCCGTGGAGAGAATATATCGCGACGTGAGAGCCATGCGAATAGGGGAGGGCACGTCCGAGATACACCGGATGATAATAGCCAAGAGCCTGCTCAGGAAAACGTGAGGCTGTCGACAAACCGAATCAACCCGATTGATTCGTTGCTGCGGAACTGATATGGGCGAGAAGAGAAACGATTCCTCAAGGAAACCCAAGAAGTCGAGGCCGGTCGAATTCGGCAAAGACAGCAGGGAGATATATCTGCTCGAAGACGGTGCGCCTCGCTATGAACTCCGGATCGACCGCGAGGGAAGGTGGTTCCATGAAGGTGTCGAGATCGTTCGCGAAGACATCCGCAATCTCTTTTCCCGCAACCTCGCGCGCTGCGACGACGGCGGCTATTGCGTGCGGATAGGGGCCGACGAATCCCCCGTCGTCGTCGAAGACGCGCCGTTCGTGGTCGTTCGCGTAACAGAGGAGCCACGCAGTAGCGGGCCGCGCGGCGGGCTTACGCTGCTGCTGAACGACGGCGGCCTCGAGCCGTTCGACGCGCGAACGCTCGAGTTTAGAGATGCGAACGTCCCGTACTGTCGGGTGCGGGCCGATCTGGAGGCCCGGTTCTTGAGGGCGGCCTACTATCAACTTGCCAAGTTCATAAGGCACGACGAGGCCGGCGACACGTATTATCTGGAGCTGGGCGGTGAGCGCATCGAAATCGAAATTCCATAGCGGGAGGAGGTCGAGGCGCATGCGAATCTCAGGGCTGGTGGCGGTATTGTTGTGCGCGCTCGCTTTCGGCTCGTGTGCGCAGACCCGGACGGTCAAGACGAAGATATACGAAGACCGGCGGACGGGCGTAACGCTCCACAGGGCGGTCGGCCGCGACAAGGTTCCTTTCGCCAAGGGCTATTCACACCCCGCCGCGTTTGCGGTTGACGATTTGAAATTCCTTCTGGGAGCGATAGGCTACCAGGAAAAGGGACTCTTCGGCTGGACGGAGGTCAAGAGGGTGTTCACGGCCGACGAACTCTACCGGATGACGCCTCACATGGTCGAAGCGTTTGCCAAGGCGACGCCCGATGATGAAGTGCTTTTTCGGCTGACAACCGCCAAGCGCAGAGCGTTTTTTTTCTCGGAGCGTTTCACCAACGGCAGGATGTACGTGAAGGATGGAAAACTCAACTGCCTGTTTGACAACGTCGATGTGAGCCCCTCCTCGACCGACATCTATGACGGTGACCCGCGGAATTACTATTCGGGAACATCGTGGAGGCTTGCGAAGAACGACTGGCAGAGCCTCGTCGAGGACGAGAAGGGAACTCACTACAACTGGATCGAGCTGGATATAGAGCGCGGGCTGGCGGAGAAGAGTCGCAGGGAGCGAGCGCTACGGGAAAGACTTGAGCGTCGTCGCGCTGAAGAACCCAAAGTGCAACCTGAAAAGGGCCACTGGGAGGACTGGGAACCGAACGAGGCGGTCGAAGGAGAAATGGAAGGGGACGTGTACTTTCCGCCGTCCGAATAGCCCTGAGCATCGCCGCCTACTCTCCGCGGCTCATGCCGAAAGCGGGGTCAGGAACGGTCGCCCTTGACCATGTTCGCGACCAGCTTGCGAAGCTCCTTTTTTTGAATCTTGCCGATGGGATTCTTCGGCATCGAGTCTAGGAATTCGATCTTTCTCGGGCACTTGTATTTTGCCAGGTGCGACCGGCAGTGGGCGATCAGTTCCTCGGCGTTCGCCCGACCGTCGGGCTTGAGCGTCACGTATGCGACCACTTCTTCCCCCATCAGCTCGTCCGGCATGCCCACAACCGCCGCCTCGGCGACCGCCGGGTGCTTGTGGAGAACCTCCTCGATGTCTTTCGGGTAGATGTTGAACCCGCCCCGAATGATGAGGTCCTTCTTCCGTTCCACGATGTACAGGTGGGCGTCCTCGTCGAGATATCCCATATCGCCCGTGTGCAGCCATCCGCCCCGGAGCACCTGCTGCGTCTCCTCGGGCATCTTGTAGTAGCCCTTCATCACGTTATCGCCCCGGCACACGACTTCTCCGACCGTGTTCGGCGGAAGCTCGTTGTCGTTCTCGTCGAAAATCTTCACCTCGACGCCTACCAGCGCCGGGCCGACGGAACCCAGCTTGCGGGGAACTGACTCCCTCTGAACGGCCACGTTGGGCGACGCCTCGGTCAGCCCGTAGCCCTGATACATCTCTCCTCCGAACTTCTCCTCGAACTGTCGGAGTTTTTCTTTGGGCATAGGGGCCGCGCCGACAAGCCAAGAGGTAGCGGATGATGTGTCATATTTGTCGGCGTCGGGATAGTGAAGCATGTAAATGAACATCGTCGGCACGCCGGCCATGGCGGTGACGCGGTACTTCTCTATGGAGCGAAACACGACCTCGAGGTCGAACCAGCGCAGGAGCACCCCCCTTCCCTTCCTGTCGCTCACATACCCGGCCACGAGCAGCCCCAGCCCGTAGGAGTGCGAAAGCGGCAGCACCGACAGGAACACGTCGCCTCGGTCGGTGTCGCCCGCCGTATTCTTCGAGTTCAGCGCGTTGGCGCGGAGGTTCTTGTGCGAGAGCATGACGCCCTTTGGCCTGCCGGTGGTTCCCGAGGTGTACAGCAGTGCGGCCATGTCTTCGTCGTCGGTGGGGTGGATGGAATCTTCCGGCTCCGACTCGGCGACGAGCCGGTTGAACGAAATCGTGCCGGGATGCTCCTCGTCCCCGACGATTATCGCGTGCTGCAGCGAGGGAGCGTTTTGTCGGGCTTCCTCGACCTTGTACAGGAACTCGGGCGCGGTTATTATGGCGACAGCCTCACAGTCGGCGGCGATGTAGGAAACTTCGTGCGCATCCAGGAGGAAAAGAACCGGCACGATCACGGCCCCTATCCGCCATATCGCCGGGTATGACATCAACACTTCCGGACAGTTCGGCATGAGCACCATGACCCTGTCGCCCGGCTGAATGCCGAGACGTTTCAGCCCGCGCGCGAGTCGTTTGGAGTTTTCGTGCATTTGCACGTTCGTGTGTTCCTTGTCCTCGAAAATCAGTGTGACGTATTCTCCGAATTCACGAATTTTCCGTCCAGCCAGCTCAGCCAGGTTCATTGCTGCCTCCTGCGCTCCTTTCAGATTACGCCAAAAAAAACAGGCGCCACGTAAGACTTCTTGCTATTGACAGAAATCGAGATACATGTTAAAATATGTTTGAGCGATAGGCCCTTCCCGGGGGTCCTGAGTGTTCCCCTCCATAGGTGGGCAAAAGCTCAGGAAAGAACGACCCCGGGAGGCACGCTCTTTTTTTATGGCAAGTAGAGTCCATCATGAAGAATCTTGCCTTGAAATATATCGTACCACTTTCTATCGCGCTTTTCGTATTTCCTGAATATTCCCCAAGCGAACAAGTCTGTGGCCTGTAAGACTTTATCGTCCTGACTGGACAAATGGTCTATTGCCACGGGAACTTTCGTCGGGTCGAACCGAGATTTCAGTTGAGTCAATACATAATTATTGAATTCAGCGATTTCCGGTTTTGCTTTGCATTTATCTAAGACGAGCTGCACCCTGTCTGTAGCTTGCTCAAAAGGAATCTTATCCAGCGTCAACCTTGCGATCCAATTATAGACCCTGTCTTTCTCCCTGGTAAGGTGTTCAAAAACTCTCTTCTTGTTCAAGGTCACTGAATATATGCCGAACTTGTCGTTTTCGATTCTGCTAAAGAAATATTTCTTGACACTCAATGCCGTGTTAGTTCCTTTGAGTTCCTGAACTCTATCTTCTCTTGACTTGTTGAGCTTCCTTCTCAATGTTTTCTCAACCATCTTCCCGATATGTTTGAAGGAATTCCGGTCAGAAGTGGCGAGTATGCAAACTGTGAAAAAATTAGAGGGCTTCTTGTTCACGAAATCGAATCCCAAATCACCGCTCTCATCAAGATATAGCCACCACACTCTGAAACCCCCTATATGTCTCGTAAGTCATTAGATGTTATCGTGTCAAACTGATTAAGTCAAGAGAGGTTGAGCTATGCGCTGTAAATGCCGAGACTCCTTTCCTCTCGTCAGGACATTATCCAGGTCGGGTTGCTCTGGATTAACGTATCTGATAGAATATGATTGTAACCGTCACGCGTCACGATGATGGCAAATTTATCCGGGAGAATATGTAATGGCCGACACGGCTGATGGAAAGACGCTCGAACAGACAGAGGAAAGACTCCTCAAGGGTTCCGAGAAATACGCACAGCGGGCGGGCTACAAATTGAACCCTGACACCGAGGTGGTCAGGACCATCATATCCGGACTCGCGAAAAACAAGGCGAAACACGGGCGCGCATATTGTCCGTGCATGTTTGTCACCGGCGACCCCGACGAGGACAAGAAAATCATATGCCCTTGCCGGGTTCACCGAGAGGATATAGAGAAGCACGGGAAGTGTCATTGCGGGCTTTTCGTGAAGGCGAACTGAGCCAACCGCCCTCCGAAAGCGGCCCGGTTTCCGGCCCATCCACAGCGACAGCACTCACGTGGCAAGAAGAGCCGTCATAACATCCTTCGCGAAGATCAACCTCTTCCTCGACGTCGTCTGCAAGCGGCGCGACGGCTATCACAACATCGAGACCGTGCTCCAGACCGTCGGGCTCAGCGACGTCATGGAGATAGAGGTCACCTCGACGGGAGTCGAAATAAGCTGTGACGACCCTGCCGTTCCAACCGACGAGAGCAACCTCGCCTGCAAGGCGTTTCTCGGGCTGAAAGAAGCCCTGGGCTACAGGGGCGGCGTCAGAATAAGAATAGAAAAGAATATTCCACCGCGCTCGGGGCTCGGAGGCGGCAGCTCCAACGCGGCCGCGACGCTCGTGGCGTTGAATCACCTCCTAGAAGGCGGATTGTCCGACGACCGACTGCGGGAGATTGCCGCGGGCATAGGCGCGGATGTCCCCTTCTTCATCTCGGGAGGACTCGCCGCCGCCTGGCGGATAGGCGACAAGCTCGCACCGCTTCCGGCGCCGCCCAGGAGCTTGATTGTGCTCGCGATACCCCGCGACCTTGGGGTGTCCACTGCGGCGGCATATCGCATGGTCGCCGCTCCGGAATGCGAAGGGCCCGTGCCCGAAAAGCTGTCGGAATGCAGCGGCAGGCTGAACGCGTGCGTGAAGGCGCTCGACTCGCCCAGCCCGCTGGGGATGAATGAGGAGGTCGGAACGGTTCTGCATAACAGTTTGGAGCAGCCCGTGTTCTCGCTGCACCCCGAAATCGCCGAGCTAAAGGCTCTGCTGCTTGGGGCGGGCGCGAAGGGCGCGCTGATGAGCGGGTCGGGCAGCGCGGTTTTCGGTCTGGCCGAATCGTTCGAGCACGCCGAGGAAATCATGAGGGCGGTCGGAAGGTCCGCCTCCTGCACGTGCCTCACGGTTGCAACGGTCGGCTGCGGGTCGGAGCTGCAATCGCAAAGGTAATTTCCCCGATTGCGCGCCCAGTATGGGTGTGATAATATAAATAGACAACGTGTCGCCGTGAGCCTTTCGGTTTTCGATAGATTGCGAAACAACCGGGGAGGAGGATAACGGGGAAGGGGTCGCAAGAAATCTCTTTTCCGGAGTCAGGTAATGGTTTCTGCGAAGGCAAAATTGACTCCGTCGGACGTGAGAGAAAGCCGGTTCTTTGTCGATTTCTCCGACAGAGAGATAGCCGAGTTGTTGAGAGTGTGCGATGTGCACGTTTTCAAGCCCGGAGAAATCGTCGTGAGAGAGCGCGACGTTTCGCAGGATATTTTTGTGGTCCTTTCGGGGAGGGTGCGCATCGGGAAAGCATTGTACGCCGGTGACGAAAAAGAGATCGACTCCCTCGGGCCGGGAGAATTTTTCGGTGAAATGGCGTTTCTGGACGGCGGTCCCCGGTCGGCCAATGTGTCCTGTGTCGAGGAGTCCACGCTGCTCAGGATTGACAGACACTCCTTCGAGAAACTGGTCGCAAGACGACCGGGCATCGGCTATAAGGTGACGATGAAGATAGCCTGCGCGCTTGCCGAACGCCTCCGCGCGTCGAACGACGTGGTCGAAGACTTCTTTTCCAATCCCAACAAGGCCATCGTCGAGTTCAAGACACGCCTCCTGAAGATACAGACCATGCTGATGAGGAGATGACCGTCCGCTTCCATTTCGGCGCAGGAGTCGAACCCGCCGAGCGCAGGCAGAAGACGGCCGCCCTCGGCTCAGCCCTCACAGCCGCACTCCTCATAATTTTCATTGGCGTATGTCCGGCGAGCGGCGAACATTTTTACAGCGACAAGTTCGACCGTCGCACGAATGCTACTTCCGCCACGCTCCATTCCCAAATTCTCGGCCGTGAAATTCATTATTCAATCTATCTGCCGCCGAGCTACTTTGAGCAGCCCGTTCGAGAGTATCCCGTCATTTACTATCTGCACGGTTTCGACACAAAAGGGGTCGGGTATCAAGACTGGCTCACCTGGCATCTGGACGAACTGCTTGACGGACTGATCGCGGCCGGGGCGGTTCGGGAAATGGTCGTGGTCATGCCCGAGTGTTTTGCCAGCGGGATTGTTGTAAACTGGGGGCGCTATCCTCCGCCGAGGCTGCCGCCGCCGCTCACGTTTCCCTTCAGGCTGCTGCGGGGCGCGTGTCGCTCCGCCGCCGAGCCGACCTACCTGGGCACCTATCTCTTTCTCCACCGGTGGGACCTCACGCGTTCCGATTATGCCGATTTCCTGACGACCGAATTCTTCCGGCACATAGAGGAGAACTACCGCGTAAAGGGCGAAAGAAATTTCCGCGCCGTTTGCGGTTTCTCGACCGGAGGCCATAGCGCCCTGTCGATAGCGTTTCAGAATGCCGACCTGTTC
The DNA here is from genome assembly GCA_964607485.1 of uncultured bacterium. Classification (GTDB taxonomy): domain Bacteria; phylum Abyssobacteria; class SURF-5; order SURF-5; family SURF-5; genus CAZSKP01. Next base: position 125,649 of record CAZSKP010000008.1, read on the forward strand.
GACTCGGTCAGCGCGCATGCCCCCATACTGGTCTCCTGCTCGCCGTTCTCACGCCGCGCAGGGGAAGCATTTGTGGAGTTCGACCCCAAGCGAGGCGAATTCGTCGCCCAACGCTTCACGATAAACCTGCTTCGCAGAATCTTTGCAAACGAGGAGACGTGGCGGGCCAATAACCCCATCGACCTCGCACGCGGGCGGGCCTTTGAGGGACTGAGCATGTACATAGATGTTGCCGAGGGGGACAAGAGGAAGTATGACCTGGGAGCACGCGAACTCGTCGCCGCCTTGAGCGAGCGCGGGGCGCCGGTGCAATTCGAATTGGTCAAGGGGCTGTCGCCGGTCTCGAGTCACACGTATCCGGGGTTTCTAGGCGGGAAGCTCGTCGCGGAACGCACACGGGGCATGTCGGAAAAAGAACTCCGCAGGCGGTACGGTTGGAAGAACTTGAAGAACCTCATCGACCCGAGCGTTCAACGGCTCGAGCACTCGCTGAGGTTCCACTCGAGAGAATTTTCCAGGGAATGATGTTCAGGTTGAGCCGCCCGCGCGGTTCACTGGCCTAGCCAAATCATCAGCGACTTGAGCGTTACGGCCAGCACCGACGCGACCAGAATCAGCACAAGCAGGAAAAAGCCGATTGTGTAGCGGGACTGCTCTTCTTTGTGTTGCCCTTTCATGACGCCCCCCTTGAAGAGCCTTCCGAATTCCTCGCTTTCTCCTTTCCTCTCCTTAGCAAAGATTATATCATTCAGCCGTCCGATTTGTCACCAGGATTTTTTTGGGGCGGGCCGCCGGCCGTTTCTTCTTCGCCTTGGTCTTGGCGGAAGGCGAATAGGTTTCGACCCTGTTGCGCCCTTTTCGCTTGGCGGCATACAGGGCGTCGTCGGCCATTCGGAGGAAATCGTTCGCGTCGGCGGGCCCGTGAGCGGGCAGGTTGCAGAGTCCTATGCTCAGGGTGATGCTCGTCTGTTTCCGGCCGAGCTTGAAGACGGTGTCCTCGACGGAGGTGCGCAGCCGGTTGGCCACGACGAGCGCCCCCGCCAGCATCGTGTGGGGGAGAACTATGAAGAATTCCTCGCCCCCGACACGCGTGCACACGTCGCCGTGCCGGAGGGTGCGGACGAGGAGCTTTGCCAACCGCTTGAGCACAATGTCGCCCGCGGGATGTCCGAACCGGTCGTTCACGGCCTTGAACCGGTCGATGTCGAGCATCATGCAGGAGATCGGCAGGGAATACCTCTTGGACCGCTCGAACTCTTCGCTCAGTCTCTCCTTCAGGTAGCGTCGATTGTAGAGGCCGGTGAGGTCGTCGGTCATGATGAGCTGGGCCGTTCTCTTCGACGCCTTCTCCATTCGAATTTCGAGTTCGCGAGCATATTCCCGCATCGATTTTTCCGCCGCCTTCACGATGTCCGACTGCGTCACCAAGCCTATGAGCTCGTTGTGCTCGTTGACGACGGGGAAACGCCTGAATCCTTCCTTGCGCATGAATTTTATCGCGTTCTCCACGCTGGTGGTTTCCTTCAACGTGCATGCGGGCGAGCTCATGACGTCCTGAGCGAGAGTGGAATTGTTGATCTTCTTTTTCGACACCAGCCGGACGATATCCCGTTCGCTGAGGATGCCTACCGGCTTGTGGTCGTCGACGATGATCGCGCAGCTAATCTTTCTGCGCGCCATTTCGGACATAATCTTTGTCAGCTTTTCCGTTCTCTTGCCGGTATAGACGTTTCGGACGACAAGCTTTGCGAGGCTATTATCCAACATGTGTTCCTCCAACCACCGAAATGATAAATCCGGGTCGTGATGAACTTGCCGGGCGACGAATGAGCTATTTTAGCAAGAACCGACGGGAAAAATCAATGAACGCTTTATCCTAACCATAAACCTCTGTTGACTTTGAAAATTGCCGAATGTATAATGAAGCGCGGAAACTATCCCCCACTTTGTTTGTCCCGGAATCAGAAATCTCCGTTGAGCAATGGCGAAATCTCTGAAAAAGACTGAAAAATTTCAGGGTCCCGAGAAACCCATACCGCCGGCGCTGAAATCGCAGGTAGACCTTGCGCGGGTGCCGACACACGTGGCCGTCATCATGGACGGCAATGGCAGATGGGCGCACAAGAGGGGGCTGCCGCGGGTGGCCGGTCACCGCGCCGGCGCAAACACCGTTCGCGAAGTTGTCGAGGCGGCGCGCGAGCTCGGGATTCGGTACCTGACGCTGTACACGTTTTCCAGGGAAAATTGGAAGCGTCCGAAACAGGAGATCCGGGCTCTGATGGGCCTGCTGCGAAAATACATGAAGGACGAATTGGAGGAAATGCTCCACTACGGCATCGGGATGAGGGTCATGGGCCGCATCGAGACGCTGCCGCCGAAGCTGAGGGCTGAGATACAGGACACCGTCGCGAAGACTTCGCATTGCGACAAGATGACCGTCATCCTTGCGCTCAGTTACAGCGGGCGGATGGAGATAGTGGACGCAGCCCGCAAGATGGCCGCTCGCTGTCAGGCGGGGGAGCTGAAGCCGTCCGACATAGATGAGAAACTGTTCGCCGAGCACCTGTACATGCCCAAATGTCCGGAGCCCGACCTTCTCATCCGCACGAGCGGAGAATACAGGTTGAGCAACTTTATGCTGTGGCAGCTCTCGTACTCGGAGATATACATCACGCCGACCTTGTGGCCCGATTTCACCAAAGAAGACTTTTGCCGCGCCATCATTGATTATCAAAAGAGGGACCGCCGTTTCGGAGGGGTTTCCCTTTGAGTGAGGGAACGAAGAGCCGGAAGGCGAGGTACATCTCAGCCGCGGTCGGCATCCCGGTCGGAGTCGGCAGTTGCCTCTTTTTCCCCTCGTTTTTCGACCTGATGGCCGTCGTCCTCATCAACGTGGGCGTGGTTGAGTTCTACGCCATGGCCCGGCACCGGGGATTTTCGCCCCACAGCATCATCGGCACCTCATGCTCGGTCGCCGTCTGTCTGCTCGCGTGGGTGGGAAGCCCGATCGACATGCTCTATTGGCTCGCGGCGTCCGTCATCATCATTTGCACGTTCGCCATGGCGCGGAACATCCGCGACGCGATGGCCAACGCATCCGTCACGGTGTTCGGCATACTGTACGTCGGATGGTTCTGCAGCCATGTGATTCTGCTCCGCCGGCTCTCGCTCCCGCACAGCGAGGCGGCCATCGACTTCGGGGGCGCGGGGTATGTTATAATGATATTGATACTGCTCTGGTTGGGCGACGGCGGCGCGTTTTTCGCGGGAACCACCTGGGGACGTCACAAGTTGGTTCCGGAGGTCAGCCCGAACAAGACGGTCGAGGGCTCGCTCGGGGGCATCGCGATGACGCTCATAGGAGCGCTGCTCGTGAAGGACGCGGGCCGGCTGCTTGGCGCTTTTGATATTGCCCTCTTCCCCGACATGAGCTATGGATGGTATCTGCTGGTTGGATTGGGAGTCTCCGTCGCCGGGCAGATAGGCGACCTGTGCGAGTCGTACCTCAAGCGGGACGCCGGGCTGAAGGACACGGGAAACCTGCTGCCGGGCCACGGCGGTTTCCTCGACCGGTTCGACAGCCTGCTTTTCGCTGCGCCGTTGTTTTATTATTTCTTGAAATTCGCGAACCCGTAAGGCCGACATCACAAACCAGTCTGGAGATGAAAGACCATGTGCGTTGAATGTAAAGAGCGAATAGAGGCGATCCGAAAAAGCATCAAGGAAGTGAGTGATTGCCTTTGACCCAGCCTCGGTCGAGAACGAGATAGAAGCACTCGAGAAGAGGGTCAGCGCCCCCGATTTCTGGAACGACGCCGACTCCGCCCAGAAGGCGTTGAAGAAGCTGAGCTCCCTCAAGGCGTCGCTCCAGCAGGTCGAAACGCTTGACGGCCGCCGGAGAGAACTCGCCGAACTCATAGACCTCACGGAACAAGAGGCCGACCTGTCGCTCGAATCGGAGATCAGGGCCAGCCTGGACGAACTGGAAAAGGAAGTCGGCGAGTGGGTCCGCCTCAGCATGCTCAACGGCGAGACCGACCCCAACGACGCCATCGTCACCATCCATTCCGGAGCCGGCGGGACTGAGTCGTGCGACTGGGCCGCCATGCTCCTCAGGATGTACACGCGCTGGGCCGAGCAACACGGATACGCGACCGAAATTGTCGATTCCATCGAGGGAGACGAGGCGGGCATAAAGAGCGTCACCCTCACCATCAGCGGCCCGTACGCCTACGGATACCTCAAGAGCGAGGACGGAGTTCACCGGCTGGTTCGGATATCCCCGTTCGACGCCAACAAGCGACGCCACACCTCCTTCGCCTCCGTCGAGGTGATAGCGGAAGTCGAAGACGACATCGTCGTCGATATCAACGATGCCGACCTTCGCGTGGATACGTACAGGGCCAGCGGCGCGGGCGGCCAGCACGTGAACAAGACGAGCTCCGCCGTCAGGATAACGCACATGCCGACCGGCATCGTGGTGCAGTGTCAGAACGAAAGGTCGCAACACAAGAACCGGGCCATGGCGATGAAGCTTCTGCGCGCGAAGATTTACGACCACTACGAGAAGAAGCGACAGGCCGAGCTTGCCGCTCAGCGGGGCAAACAGGAAGAAATCGCCTGGGGCAGCCAGATACGCTCTTACGTGTTGCAGCCGTATCAAATGGCGAAGGATCACCGCACCGGGATAGAAATCGGGAATGTGAACGCCGTCCTCGACGGCGACATCGACCCGTTCATCAGCGGCTATTTGCAGAAGCAGTTCGCGAAATAGGCTCAAACGTGTTCTTCTGATAATTAGTCCGCGACAGAGACGGCTTTTCGCTTTCTAGTTTCCTTGACACCCCGAGCATCGGAAACTATAATGGCGTCCGGGAATACCCCGAAGGGCGCGCTCGATGGAACAAAAACAGGATTTATACAGGCAGCGTCTCGAAAAGCTCGCTCGCATACGCGAGGCGGGGGAAGAGCCGTTCAAATACTCCTATCCCCGCACGCATACGGTCGAACGGGCTTACGAAGACTACGAAAAGCGCAAAGACGACGACTCCGGCGTTCGCGTGAAACTGGCCGGCAGGCTGGTCGCGCTGCGTTTGCATGGCAAGAGCACCTTCGCCGACCTGCGGGACGATACGGGCAAAATCCAGCTCTTCTTCGGGCTGCAAGATCTGGGTGAAAAGCGGTACGAGTTCCTCACCAAGCTGGTGAACATAGGCGATTTTCTCGGAGTCGAGGGAAGCGTCTTCACCACTCGCACGAAGCAGGTAACGGTCAGGGTGGAAGATTTCTCGCTGCTGTCGAAAACGCTCCGGCCGCTGCCCGAGAAATGGCACGGCCTCAAGGACGTGGAGATTCGTCTGCGCCAACGGTACCTCGACCTGCTGTCGAACGACGAAGTGAAGACCGTGTTCCGCAGGCGCAGCCAGGTGATAAAGAGCATCAGGGATTTCCTCGACGCGCGCGGATACATCGAGGTCGAGACGCCCATGCTTCATCCCATCCCCGGCGGCGCGACGGCGAGGCCGTTCGTAACTCACCACAACGCGCTCGACAGAGACCTCTACCTCAGGGTCGCCCCGGAGCTTTACCTGAAGCGGCTCCTGGTGGGCGGCTTCGAGAAGGTGTACGAGATAAATCGCAACTTCCGCAACGAGGGCCTCTCCCAGCGGCACAATCCTGAGTTCACGATGCTGGAGCTCTACCACGCATACGTGGACTACGAAGCCGTCATGGAACTCGTCGAGGAGATGATAAACCACGTGGTGAAGGCCGTCACTGGCGGCCACACGCTGGTGTATCAGGGCAGCGAGATAAACCTCCGGCCGCCCTGGCCGAGGGTGGCGTTTTTTGAAGCCATACGCGAATACGCGGGCGTCGATATGGAGACGGTCGCCGACGCAGCCGCGGCGCGCGAGGCCGTCGCGCATCTGAAACTTGAAATGGAAGAAAATGCCGGTTACGGAAAAATCTGCGACGAGCTTCTGAAGACGTACGTCGTCCCCAACTTGATTGCGCCCACGTTCATAATAGACCACCCCGTCGAGCTCTCGCCGCTCACGAAGGGGAAAAGGGACAACCCCCGGCTCACCGAACGGTTTCAGCCGTACATCGGAGGGCTGGAGATAGGAAACGCCTTCTCCGAACTGAACGACCCGCTGGAGCAGAGGACGAGGTTCGAGCAGCAGATGAAACTCCGCGAAGGCGGCGACGACGAAGCTCAGACGCTCGACGAAGATTTCCTCGCCGCGCTCGAATACGGCATGCCGCCGGCGGGCGGGCTCGGAATCGGGATCGACAGGCTGGTGATGTTGTTGACGGATTCCGCAACGATAAAAGAGGTCATATTGTTCCCCCAGCTCAGGACGGTTTCCGACACGGTCACAGAGGAGTGATGAATGCGGTTCGAGCTCTTTGTGGGATTCCGCTATCTCAGGGGGAAGCGCAGGAACGCGTTCATCTCGCTCATCACGCTCTTCTCCATATTCGGAGTGATGATAGGGGTGATGACGCTTATCGTGGTGCTCGGAGTGATGACGGGCTTCGACAAGAGGCTGTTCAAGACGGTGCTCGGAACGACATCGCACATCGTGGTGAGCGCCGACGGCGGCATCGAGAATTACGAGCACCTGATACGCGAGCTGAAGGCCATGCCGCAAGTAGTGGAGGCCGCGCCGTTTTTCGCGGGCCAGGTGCTCATCCGCTCCGACGACAGCGTGCTCGGCGCCGCCATACGGGGAGTCGTCCCCAAGGAAGAACAGAAGGTGTCCGACTTCGCCCAGTACCTCAGCGGAACCCTGACCGACGACGGCATAGTATTGGGCACAGAACTTGCAAGACAATTACACGTTACGCCCGGCGACACCGTCAAGGTGATTTCGCCCTACTTCGTTTCCACTCCGATGGGCGAGGTACCATATAAGAAAACGCTTGAGGTGACTGGACTTTACACTTCCGGGATGTACGAGTACGACGCCTCGTTCTGCTTTGTCACGCTTGCGCAGGCGCAGCGCCTTTTCGGGGTCGAGGGAACAATCGCGGGCATCGAGGTGAAGATAAAAGACCCGTTCAAGGCCGGGACGGTCGCCCTGGAGATTTCGAGGAAGCTGGGGAAAAACTACTGGGCCAGGAGCTGGATGGACCTGAACCGGACGTTTCTGGCCGCTCTCAGGCACGAAAAAATTATCATGGCGGTCATACTCGTGCTCATCATCGTGGTGGCGGCGTTCAACATCGCCAGCACCCTCATAATGGTCGTCATGGAGAAGACGCGCGACATCGGCATACTGAAATCGATAGGCGCCTCGATGACAAGCATTAAGCTGATCTTCGTCATAGACGGCCTGCTGGTGGGGGCTATCGGAACCTTCTTCGGCGTGACGCTGGGCTATGCACTTGCTAATTCCCTCGATTCGGTGGTAAACTTTATGGGGAGGGTTGCAGGTATCGAACTCTTTCCCAGCACGATATATTACTTCGACAAGATACCGGTCGACACGAGCGTTTTCGACACATGTTGGATTGCCGGAAGCGCGATCGCACTGAGCCTTTTGGCCTCTCTTTATCCAGCCTGGCAGGCGTCGAAGCTTAACCCTGTCGAGGCATTGCGTTATGAATGAGCTGATCAGAGCCGAAGGACTCACGAAAGTGTATCGCTCCGGCGGCGCCGAACTGGAGGTGCTCAAAGGGATAGACCTCACCATCGGGAAGGGAGAGCAGGTGGCGATTCACGGCCCCTCGGGAGTGGGCAAGAGCACGCTGCTTCATATCCTCGGGACTCTCGACAGGCCCACGAGCGGCACGCTCAGCTACGGAGACATCAGCATAAACCGCCTCGGCGAGAAGGCGCTCGCGAGGCTCCGCAACGAGCGAATCGGCTTCATATTTCAATTCTACCACCTGCTGCCGGAATTCACGGCGCTGGAAAACGTGCTTCTCCCCGCGATGGTGAACGGAAAGCGGATGAAAGATGCGCGCGACAGGGCGCGCCGGCTGCTGCATTCGGTCGGGCTCAGCGAAAGGGAGACGCACAAGCCCGACGCCCTCTCGGGCGGCGAACAGCAGCGGGTGGCCATCGCGCGGGCTCTCATGAACGGACCCGAGGTGGTATTCGCCGATGAGCCGACCGGAAATCTGGACGAGAAGACGAGCAGCGAGATGTACGAATTGATACGACACTTGAACGAGGAATATGGAACGACGTTTGTCATTGTCACGCACGAGCCGTCCCTCGCACGCGCGGCCAATCGTTCGCTCCACATGGTTGACGGCCGAATAGAAGGGTGAGACGGGCAAGATGATTTGTCACATGTGCAAAGACAAGGTGGCCACCATCCGGCTCAAGGAAATAGTGAACAACGTGGTGACCGAGCTGCACCTGTGTGAGGAATGCTTCGAACTCCGAGAGCGGAGGGAGGGCTCCGTCCCGACCGCCTCTCCGAGCAAGATGCTCGACTCACTGACGGACCCGGAGAAAAAGAGGACCAGGGGCAAGGCCAAACCCCGAAAATGTCCCGGGTGCGGAACTCTGGAGGACCAATTCCGGGCCAAGGGAAGGCTCGGCTGCGCCCGTTGCTACGAGACGTTCTCCAAATCGCTGGACACCATCGTGAGCAGGATCCACAATTCGACCGAGCATCGGGGCAAGGTTCCCCGGCAGGCCGCGAGGAGCCTCGACCTCAAGACCGAGATGAGACGGTTGCAGCAGGACTTGCAGAGGGCGATCATTTCGGAAAACTACGAGCGCGCCGCAAAGCTGAGAGACAAGATAAAACAGTACGAAAACATGTGACGGGCCAGAACGGACCCGACGGAACGACAAGAGAATGTTCGAGCAGATGGTATCAAGCATCGGTCATTGGCTCAAAGACAAAGGGCCAGATTCCGATATAGTGTTCAGCAGCCGCATCAGGCTGGCGAGGAATCTGAAGGGATTCCCTTTCTCCAGCCATTGCAGCGAACAACAACTGCGCGACATCATATCGCTGGCGAGAAGCTGCTCGAACCGATGCACCCGGCTGAAAGGGGCGAAATATTACAGTTTCAAAGACATGGCCATGATCGACCGCCAATTCCTGATGGAGCGGTTCCTGATAAGCCGCGAGCTCGCGCAGAGCGCGGGCGAAAAGGGGGTCATCGTGGACGGCTCGGAGCGCATAAGCCTCATGATAAACGAAGAGGACCACCTGCGCATGCAGGTGCTCCGCTCGGGACTCCTCCTGGCCGAGGCGTGGGAGGAGCTGAACGCGATCGACGACGAGCTGGACAATTATCTCGACTTCGCCTTCGAGGAGCCGTGGGGCTACCTGACGGCGTGCGTCTCCAACGCCGGCACCGCGCTTCGCTCCTCGGTCATGATACATCTGCCCGCGCTCATCATGACGAAACGCATCGTCAACATCCTGCAGACCGTGAGCAAGCTGCAGCTCGCCATACGGGGCCTGCACGGCGAGGGCTCCGAGATGCTGGGCGACTATTTTCAGATATCCAACCAGGTCACCCTCGGCAAGCCTGAGGACGAGATCGTCGAGATGACGGAAAAACTCACGCGGCAGCTCATCGAACAGGAACGGAGCGCCCGGGAAGACCTGATGAAGAAGGAAAGGACAATCGTCGAGGACAAGGTCGGCAGGGCCATCGGCATACTCTCGGGCGCGAAGATACTCAGCACCCGCGAGGCGATGGAGATGCTGTCGAGCATAAGGCTGGGCATATACTGCGGAATGGTTCCCGGCATCAATCCGGAGACGCTCGACGCCCTGTTGATAGAGATGCAGCCGGCGCACCTGCAGAAGCGCTTTCCGAAGCATCTGGACCCTCTTGCGCGCGACATTGAGCGTGCAAAACTTATAAAGGAAGCACTTAAATACGGAGAGGGGTGATATCGCATGTTTGACCGATTCACCGAACGCGTGCGCAAAGTGATTCAACTGGCGCGCGAGGAAGCCATGCGGTTCAATCATGATTACATAGGGACCGAACACCTGCTTTTGGGCCTCGTGAAGGAGGGCGAGGGCATCGCCGCCGCGGCGCTCTCCAACCTCGGAGTCGACCTCAAAACGCTCAGGCTCGAGATCGAGAAGCTCGTCGAGCAGGGGCCCTCGACCGTGTCGGTGGGCGAGATTCCCTTCAATCCTCAGGCCAAGAAAGTGTTGGAGCTCGCGGTCGAAGAAGCCCGCAAGTTTGGCCACAATTACATAGGAACGGAACACCTTCTGCTCGGACTCATAAAGGAGGGTGAAGGGATTGCGGCGCACGTGCTCGAAAACATGAAGGTTGACGTGGAGAAGGTGCAGCGCGAGGTCGTCAAGCTGTTGGGAGGCCCGTCGAGCAAGTTCTCCGCCACATCCGAGAGCAAGAAGACGCAGACGCCCGCCCTCGACGCCTTCGGCCGAGACCTCACCGAGCTGGCCCGCGAGGACAAGCTCGACCCCGTCATCGGACGCGAGTCCGAGATCGAGCGCGTGATTCAGATACTGAGCAGGCGCACGAAGAACAATCCCGTCTTGATCGGAGAGGCCGGCGTGGGCAAGACGGCCATCGTCGAGGGACTCGCCCAGGCGATAGTGAACAAGAAGAACATTCCCGACCTGCTCGCCAACCGGAGGGTGCTCACCCTCGACCTGGCGGGGCTCGTGGCCGGAACCAAGTACCGGGGCCAGTTCGAAGAACGGCTCAAGGCGGTGATGAAGGAAATCCGAAGGGCCGACAACATCATCATGTTCATCGATGAGCTGCACACGATCGTCGGCGCCGGCGCAGCCGAGGGCGCCGTCGATGCCTCGAACATGCTCAAGCCCGCGCTCTCCCGGGGAGAGCTGCAGTGCATAGGCGCGACCACGCTCGAGGAGTACAGAAAATACATCGAGAAGGATGCCGCGCTTGCGCGCCGGTTCCAGTCGATAATGGTCGAGGCGCCCTCCGTGGACGATACGATAGAGATCATCCGCGGGCTGCGTGACAAGTACGAGGCGCACCACCGGGTGAAAATCTCCGACGACGCGGTCATCGCCGCGTCCAAGCTCTCGAACCAGTACATCACCGACCGCTACCTGCCCGACAAGGCGATCGACGTCATAGACGAAGCGTGCTCGCGGGCGAGGCTCAAGAGCACCACGCGTCCGCCGGACCTCAAGGACATCGAGCTCCAGATTGAGCGCGTCACGAAGGACAAAGAGGAGGCCATAGAATCGCAGGAGTTCGAGAAGGCCGCCTCGCTGCGAGATAAAGAGCGGCAGCTCAAGGAGAAACTCGAAGGCCAGCAGCGCGAGTGGGAGAAGACGCGGGAGAACGTGAGCTACACCGTCACGGGGGAGGACATAGCCTACATCGTCTCCAAGTGGACGGGTGTGCCCATCTTCAAGCTCGAGCAGAGCGAGTCGGAGAGGCTGCTCAACATGCGCGAGGAGATACACAAGCGCATAATCGGCCAGGACCCGTCGATCGAGGCGCTGACTCGTGCGATACAACGTTCGCGCGCGGGCCTGAAGAACCCCAAGCGGCCGGTGGGCTCGTTCCTGTTCCTGGGACCGACGGGCGTCGGCAAGACCGAGATGGCCAAGGCGCTCGCGGCGTTCCTGTTCGGCGACGAAAGCGCACTTGTGCGGATAGACATGTCCGAGTACTCCGAAAAGTTCACCGTCTCGCGTCTGGTCGGAGCGCCTCCCGGCTACGTCGGCTACAACGAGGGAGGCCAACTGAGCGAGAAGGTGAGGAGACGCCCTTACTCCGTGGTGCTTCTCGATGAGATCGAGAAGGCGCACCCTGACATCTTCGACACGCTCCTGCAGGTGCTCGAGGACGGCCGCCTCACCGACGCCACGGGCCGGACGGTTGACTTTAGGAATACAGTCGTTATAATGACATCCAACATCGGCACGAGGGAGATAAGCACGGGCAAGACGCTCGGCTTCCAGCGCGCCACCGCCGAGCTTAGCTATCAGGCGATGAAAGACAAAGTGCTCGCCGAAACAAAGAGGATATTCAATCCGGAATTCATCAACCGAATCGACGAGATAATCGTCTTCCATTCGCTTTCCAATAACGACCTGAAGAAGATCGTCGGGCTCCTGCTCAAGGAGTGCGGTGAAAACCTCAAGAGCCGGGAGCTGACCATCGAGTTCGGGGAGGAGGCGAAGAAGTTTCTTGTCAAGGTCGGCTACGATCCGGCCTACGGTGCGCGTCCGCTTCGAAGGGCGGTGCAGCAGCACGTCGAGGACCCGTTGTCCGAGGAAATCCTCAGGGGACACATCCCCGACGGCTCGCACGTTTACGTAGAGCCCGACGAGAAGGGCGAAAGGCTCCGTTTCGTGGTCACCGGCGAGCCGAAGCCGGTCGAAGAGCCCGAGCATCAGTTGAAGAACTAGACCCTGTTCGAAATTGAGGCCCCGCACAACAGCAGACGTCAATCCAAACCTCCGGGGCTTGAGCTGACTCGAAAGGCTTCGCAGATTGAAACCCTCGAACTTGTGTTGGCTTCTCCGGTGCACTGTTCTGCCTGTTCTGCTCCTTCTGCTCTCATCCCCGGGCTTCGCCCAGTCCGAAGAAGGGCTCCCCGTGGTTTCCGTCCAGATTGAGGGAAACCAGATCGTCAGCGCGCAGCTCATACGCGCGCAGCTCAGAGTCAGGGAGGGCAAGCCGTTCGCCCGTTCCGATGTCCAGAAGGACATAGCCCGGCTGTTTTCCCTCGGATACTTCTCAGACATCAAAGCCGATGTGTCCCGGAAGGACAACGGCGTGGCGGTTACGTACATCGTGAGCGAGAGGAAGATAGTCCGCGAGGTGCTCATCCTGGGCAACAAGAGGATCAAAGAGGCAGACATAAGGGCCGCCATATCCCTGAGGCGGGGCGACACGTACATACCCAAGTCGCTCGAAAAGGACATCGCCGCCATTCAGGCCGTGTACAGCAAGAAGGGCTATTCCGAGACTACCGTCACTGCCAGCTACCGCGAGATCAGCCCCACCGAGGTCGAGGTAGTCTATGAAATAACCGAAGGCCAGAAGGCGAGGGTGCGGCAGATAAAAATCGAGAACAACACGGCGCTCAGCGACAAGGCCATTCGGAAGAAGATGCGGACGAAGGCGCGATTCCTCTGGTTCGGGGGCGTCTTCGACGAGGACGTGCTCAACCAGGACCTCGAGGCGATAAAGAGCCTCTACGCCGACCACGGCTACATCGATGCCCGGGTCACCGACGCCAAGGTGGAATTCTTCGCAAAAGGCAAGCGGGTGAGAATCAAGATATTCGTCGATGAAGGCGACCAGTATTTCATCGACTCGATTCAGGTGGACGGCAACAGCATTTTCGACGACGCCCGGCTTCTGCGGCTCACCAAGAGTGAGCCGGGCAGCTATTACAACCGCAGTCAGGCGGAAATGGACGCGTTCGAAATCCAGGACTTTTACTCCGACGAGGGATACATTCTCGCCAGCGTGAGGCCGCGCCCGGCGATAGACAAGGAAAAAAGAGAAGTCGGGATCACGTACCAGGTGACCGAACGCGACCTCATCTACGTCGCCAAAGTGGACATAGAAGGAAACGTGAAAACGAAGGATGCGGTCATAAGGCGCGAGCTGACGATAACGCCCGGCGAGCGGTTCGACGGGGGCATGATCAGGCGCAGCAGGCAGAAGCTGCTCAATACCCAGTTCTACAAGGACGTGTACATAAGCACCGAAGCCACCGACCGGCCGAAATACCGCGACCTGGTATTCGAAGTGGAGGAACAGAAGACCGGCCAGTTCAACTTCGGCGCCGGGTACAGCTCAAACGACGCGCTGATCGGCCAGATCCAGATTTCGCAGAACAATTTCGACCTTTTCAACCCGCCCACCTTCACGGGAGCGGGCCAGAAGCTCAACCTGGCCGCGAGGCCCGGCACGGTCCTGAGCGAATACCGGCTCAGCCTCATGGAGCCCTACTTCATGGGCTACCCGTTCGCGGCCGGTTTCGACCTCTATTATATAGACAGGGAATACAGCGAGTACGACCAGACGACCTCCGGCATCGGCCTCAGGACGGGGAAAAGGATAACGGATTTCAGCTCGCTCGGCCTGAGCTACACGTTTTCCACGTACGACATATCCAACGTGGACGACGACGCTCCCCAGACGATAAAGGACGAGGAAGGCAGCCGCACGAAGAGCAGCATGACCCTCAGCTTCACCAACGATACACGCGACAGTTACATAGACCCGACGACCGGCCACAGATACACGGCCGCCTTCGAGCTGGCCGGAGGACCGTTCGGGGCGGAGACGGATTTCGCCAAACTGCTGGGGGAAGCCCGGTGGTACAAGCCCCTCACCGAGAAGTTCGTCCTCATGACACGTCTCGAAGCCGGGGTCATCGAAGAATATGGCGATTCCCATTTCGTTCCGCTGTTCGAGCGGTTCTTCGCAGGTGGCTCGAATTCGGTGCGCGGGTACGATTACAGAGATGTGGGCCCGCGCGAGAACGGAGACCCCATCGGCGGAAAGTCGAAGATGGAGGGCACGCTGGAGCTTTCCTATCCGCTGGTTCAGATCATCAAAGCCTACGCCTTCTTCGACTTCGGGCAGGTATGGAGGGATATCGACGAATTCGGGCAGGACAAGATAAATACATCGGTCGGGCTGGGCGTCGGGCTCCGAACGCCCGTCGGCCCCATCAGGCTCGACTACGGATATCCGCTGAACCCCGACGATGACCAAGGAAGCGGACGACTCCATTTCAGCACCGGCATCAGTTTCTGATCGAGATTTCGCTTGCAAATCCGGGCAGGCCTTGCTATAATAATGTATAAAGAATTGAGTTACCTCTTAATCCTGCCTCTTGACCAAGCGCGTTGACTCGACAATAGAGCGCATAAACCCGTTCGATCCGTGCATCATTTCGGTTCATATCGCAATGCCCTCCGCGCAGCCATCGCGGCATGCGCACTGTGGTTCTTCCTTTGCGCTGCCACGCCGGCGAAAGAGGAGAAGCCCAGGGTCGAAACCAGGCTGGGAGTCGCGGACGTGGAACAAGTCCTGCGCAACTACTGGCGTACCCCGAGGGTGAGGGCGGAGTTGGAGCAGTACAAGACGAGCGAGGAGTTCCGACGCAAGCAGGCGGAGGTGGCCGAGCTCGAGCGAGAGCTCGCGGGCCAACACTTCTGGTTCCTGCGGCGCAAGCAGGTCAGCGAAGAGATCCAGGCGAAGCGGAACGAACTGAAGAGCATGGGGGAGAAGGAAGCCGAACGAGCCAGGGAAAGGGAAAAGGAGGCGGTCGAGGGGCTCATGACGGACATCAGGGGAGCGGCGGCGACAATTGGCCGTGAACAGCAGTTGACCGTCATATTCGACAGCAATACCCCTCACATACTGTTTATTAACACGCGTGGCAACGGTACCAGCGACGTCACCGACGCGCTGATTGAGAACTTGAGCTGGAGGTAGTCGTTGACCTTACTCACTGAAAGGTTCGGTCCCGGAAAAGGGAGGATGGTATGCTGATTCAACGAAGGTGCTCGCGAAGCCGAACGACGGGGCTTGTGGCCCTCGTAGTGACGGCGCTTCTGCTTGCGGTTCCCACCGGCCGGGCGCTGGCGGCGGAACAGGTGAAGATTGGGTATATCGACCTTGACAGAGTGGTGCAGGCCGTCGCAAAGCAGACTCCGGAATACGAAGAACTCGACAAGGAACTCGAAAAAAGGCGGGCCGAGGTGGAGAGACGCCGGGCCGAGATAAACGGACTGGAAGAGCAGCTCAAGGCCAACCGTGTCATCTGGTCCGAGGACAAGAGCAAGGAACAGGAGAAACTGATTCGGGACAAGGTCGACGACCTCAAGGTATATTCTGAAGGCGCGCAGCGGTTTCGCGACGTTGAGGAAAATAAGATACTGCGGAGGCTCCTCCCCGAAATAGCCAAAGTGGTGAGGAGAGTGGGTGAACGGGACGGTTACAGCATGATATTTGAAAGAAGGATCCTGCTCTACGGTTCGCCCAACTTCGACCTCACCGACGTCATCATAAAAGAGATGAGCGCAAACAGTGGGGAATAGGAACCCCTCACTCGGCGCGTGAGCCAAGTCCATGCAGAAGAGCCTTGCCGAAATCGCACAGTTCGTCACCGGAGTGGTGGAGGGCGACGAGAGCGTCGTCATCACCGGGGTCGCCGGAATCAAGGATGCCGGGCCGGGAGATATCACCTTCCTGGCGAATCCCAAGTATCTTCCACTGCTCCCGACCACGCGGGCCTCGGCCGTAATCGTCGGGCCCGACGCGCCGGCCTGCGACAGAAACCTGGTCCGAACGGAACACCCGTATCTTGCGTTCACGCAGGTGCTCAAGCTGTTTGCGGTCCAGTTGCCGGTCCCGAAGGGGATTCACCCCGCCTCGATAATAGGACAGGACGTCTCTCTGGGCGAGGATGTAGGCCTCCACGCGGGGGTCGTTCTGGATGACGGCTGCAAGGTCGGGGCGCGCTCGGTGCTCTACCCCGGCGTGTGCGTCGGCCGCGGGTCGGAGATCGGCGCGGACTGCACGATATATTCGCGAGTCGTAATCTCTGAGAATGCATTCATCGGGAACAACGTGATAATCCACATAGGCGCCATCGTCGGTGGCCAGCCTCAGTCCGACCTGATACCGGCCGACGGGGCCGACGCAATCTCGGGGAAAACCATGATCGTCGAGGATGATGTCGAGATAGGCGCCAACGTCACAATCGACGGTTCCCACACCGGCGCGACCGTCATCGGGCAGGGCACAAAGATTGACAACCTCGTCCACATCGGCAGCGGCGCGACGGTGGGACGCAACTGCATAATCGTCTCGCACGCCCGCGTGGGGGCGAGATGCAGGGTGGGGGACGGCGTCACCATAGCGGGACAGGCCAGCATATTCGACGGCGTCGCGGTAGGCGAGGGAACCATAGTCGCCGCCAGAGCGGGGGTGACCGAAGACGTGGCGGCCAACCAGATCGTCTCCGGTTTTCCGGCATCGAATCACGAAAAATGGCTGCGCATATATGCGAGCATGAACCGGCTTCCGGCCATGGTCCGCGACATCCGCGACTTCCAGAAACGCCTCGGCAGGATGGAAGGTCTGAAGAATGCCGAAACAGAAGACCATAAATAAAGAAGTCTCATACTCCGGCGTCGGGCTTCACACGGGGAACGAGACGACCATCACCTTCAAGCCCGCCCCGCCGGATACAGGCGCGGTGTTTGTGAGGACCGACCTGCCCGACCGCCCACGCATCACAGCCGATGTCGCCCATGTCACCGACGTGGCGCGGGGGACCACCATCGGGCTGAATGGGGTGAAGGTGCTGACGATAGAACACGTGCTCGCCGCCTTCGCCGGACTGGGGATAGACAACATATTTGCCGAAGTGAATGCAAGCGAGGCGCCCGTCGGAGACGGCAGCGCCCTGCCATTCGTCGAAGCGCTGACGGAAGCCGGGCTGTCCGAGCAGGACCGCCCGAGAAAAGAGGCGAAGGTCTCCGAACCCATCATGTACGAACGCGACGGCGTGACGCTGTTGGCGTTGCCTTCCGAACGACTCATTCTCTCTTACATGATAGAGTACGGGCACCCGGCCCTGAGAGCTCAATTCGGCTCGTACGTCATAGAGCCCGAGGTGTTCGCGCGCGAGATAGCGCCTGCGCGCACCTTCTGCTTCCTGCGCGACGTGGAGCAGTTGCAGGCGCTCGGACTCATCAAGGGGGGCAACCTCGAGAACGCCATCGTCATAGGCGACGAGAGTATTCTGAACGATGGACTTCGCTTCAACGATGAGTTCGTTCGCCACAAGGTGCTCGACCTTCTCGGCGACCTGGTGCTGATGGGCGGCCCGCTCGTCGGTCATATCGTGGCAATAAAGGCCGGCCATGCCTCCCACGTCGAGTTCGTCAAGCGCCTTCGCTCCGAGACCGCGAAAGAAGATGCGCTCTCGCCCGGAGCGGCCGAAACGGCGCAGGGGGGCTCGAGCGTCAATTTGGACGTCAATCAGATACGCAACATACTCCCGCATCGGTTTCCGTTTCTGTTCGTGGACCGCATTACGAAGCTGGACGACACGTGCGCTATCGGCATCAAGAACGTGACCATCTCGGAGCCGTATTTTCAAGGGCATATACCCGAACACCCAATCATGCCCGGCGTGCTGATAATCGAGGCAATGGCGCAGGTGGGCGCGGTGCTGATATTGAGCAAACCCGGCCGCGAGGGGCAGATGCCCTACCTCCTCGGCGTGGAAAAGGCAAGGTTCAGGAAGCCGATATATCCGGGCGACAGGATGGAGATTCGGGTTAACATTGTCAATCTCCACAGGAGGTATGGAAAGCTTCGGGGGGAAGTGAGGGTCGACGGAATCCTTGCCGCCGAGGCGGAGATAATATGCGGAGCACCCTGACGGCGCTCTGACGAGCCCGTTCGTCCCGACCGCAGTTGAACGGCACCCGAAACGCTCGTCCTTCTCCCAGCAGCGAGAATTCGTGTGATGGAAAAACGAAGTACCGACGATATCCAGGAAACAGAACAACGGATCCATCCAACCGCCATCGTCCATAAAAGCGCGCAGATTGATTCCGACGTGACGATAGGACCCTGTTCCATCATCGGCCCCAACGTCACTGTTGGACGCGGATGCCGCATCGGCGCTCACGTGGTCATCGACGGGCACACGACGATAGGAGAGAACAACCGTTTCTTCACGGGCGCGGTGGTCGGCTCGCAGCCTCAGGACCTGAAGTACCGCGGCGGCAGGAGTCGGCTCGTTGTGGGCGACAACAACACGATAAGGGAATACGCCACCATCAACACATCGACTTCCGAGGAGAACGCGACCAGCATAGGAAACGACAACCTGTTGATGGCCTATTCCCACATTGCGCACGAATGCATCATCCACAACGGCGTCATCATGGCGAACAACTCCACACTTGCGGGCCATGTGACGATCGAGGACAAGGCCATATTGGGCGGGATGGTGGGCGTGCATCAGTTCGTTCGGATAGGGACGCTGGCCATAGTGGGCGGATGGTCCAAAGTAATAAAAGATATCCTGCCTTATTCGATGGTGGACGGAAACCCGACCAAATGGTACGGCGTCAACTTTGTCGGGTTGAAGAGAGACGGGCTGGCCGAGGAGACTCGTTCAAACATCAAAAGGGCGCTCAAAATCGTTTGTCGCTCTGGCTTGAACACATCGCAGGCGCTCGAAAAGCTTCGGGCCGAGTTCGACTCCTGCGCGGAGATAGACCACCTCATTGAGTTTATCGAAAAGTCCAATCGGGGCATTTGCAAATAGGGGGACCTTGCCTCGCCCGGCTTCATTTCCAAGGCAGCGCTTTCCCGGATTCGGAATCTATGGATAAATTGAAGACAGGCGTAGTCGGTGTGGGCCATCTCGGCTATCATCACGCCCGAAACCTCGCTTCGTTGCCCGAGGCCGAGCTGGTGGGCATTGCGGATACCAACCAGGAGCGCGTCACAGAAGTGGCCGCCGAACTCGGCACAAAAGCCTTCAGCGATTACCGAGAACTCGTTCCACTCGTGGATGCCGTGACCATTGCCGTGCCCACGAGCAAGCATTTCGAGGTGACGGAACATTTTCTCGCAAGGAAGAAGCACGTGCTATTGGAAAAGCCAATAGCCACGACGATGGAGGATGCCGAGGAGCTTATCCGGCTGGGCGACGAAAACGGCGTGACGTTCCAGGTCGGCCATCTCGAGAGATTCAATGCGGCCGTGCAAACCATGCGCGAACGAATAAACAGGCCGATGTTCATCGAGTCGCACCGCCTTGCGCAGTTCACGCCCCGAGGCTGCGACGTGGACGTGGTCCTCGACCTGATGATACA
>CAZSKP010000009.1:0-143894 GCA_964607485.1 uncultured bacterium
AAGGCGAACAGGTCCTGCCATTCTCCCGTCTGATGCTCCGAATATATGTCTGCCACCCTGCTCAGGCTCCGCAGCATCGCACGAGCGCGGAACGCCTGATAGGATTCTTCAAACCGCCCTATGACGCCCGCAAGCTGAATCTTGGCCGAATCCGTCCTTCCCTCGGCGACCTGACATTTCGC
Organism: uncultured bacterium; assembly: GCA_964607485.1. Lineage (GTDB taxonomy): Bacteria > Abyssobacteria > SURF-5 > SURF-5 > SURF-5 > CAZSKP01. Next base: position 183 of record CAZSKP010000009.1, read on the forward strand.
GAGCCAGAAGGCCGCATCCGCGTTGGCGTCGGAGCCCAGGTTCGCGGCGAGGAGCTTCTCGAACACCCCGCGCGCGCCCGCATAATCGCCCGCTCGAAAGAGCTTCACACCCCAGTACATCGTCGTGGGAAAGGTCAACGCGGAACGCGGATACTTCTCAATAAGCTTTTCATATTCAACGTATTCCCGCGGGTCGTCCAGGCTCTCGAAAATCTTGGCCCGGCCGCGCAACGCCTGAGGAGCCGCGTCGCTGCCGGGAAACAATTCGACCACACGGGCATAGTCCGCCAGCGCCTCATCGATTAGTCCCAGCCGCCGCCTGTAATCGGCCCGGTTCAGCAACGCGTCGGCCGCGCTGGAAGAATCGAGGTAGTCCGCGATGATCTTGTCATATAAATCGGCGGCAACCTGCTTCTGCCCCTCCATCGCCAGCGATTGCGCCTTGTAGAGCAGCAGCTCGGGCATCAGGGCGGCGTCGGCAGGGTCGGCGAGCATCTCGTCCAGAATGGCGAGGGCTTTCCTCGATTTCTTGTTTTGGAGGTACACCTTCGCGATGGCCAGCCGCCTCTGCGGGGTGCCGACTTCGCGAACCAACTCCGCCGCCTCGACCGCCTCAGGCATCCATGACCATCCGTGTATCAACTGCCAGCATATGCTGTCGCTCTTCGTGAGGTTGTTCGATTGGGCATAGGCCTTCGCGAGCATCAGCATCAGGCCCACGGTCTCTCGGGAAGAATCGGCGCCGGGCAGCGAGGCCTCTATCAGGGGAGCCGCCTTGGCGGGATGGTCCGTCTCGTAATAGAGGTTGGCCAGTTCCAGTCGCGCTGTACGCCTGACGGGCGTGTTGGGATACAGGTTGAGCAGCTTCTCAAGAGACGACGCGGCCAGCTCGATGTTGCCCTCTTGAAAGGCGCTCTCAGCCATCTGGTACAAGGCGTAATCGGGAACTACTGAATACGCTTCGGCCGCGGCTCGGAACTGCTCTATCGATGCGGCCCACTCTCCCGACTGTTGCAGGCGCCGGCCTTCGAGAAACGCATCGTCGCCGGCAAGTTCATTCTCTTCCGCCCGGACTGACAAAGCGGGCAACGCAAGAGAGGCGAGTAGTGCGAGTAATATTATCGAACGGCGCAATGGATTGTAAGCCCGGATGGAAAGCATATCAAACAGATATCAATTCAACGCCCGCCCGCAGGAGCGCGGCCGCACATACTCCGTTCCCCTTGGTCAGCCTGCCCTTAACATATATCCTGCCTACTCCGCAGGAAGGACTGTTGCTCTTCAGATAAAATCGCCTTATTCCCGTCTCTTCGACAATTCTCAGAACCTCGCTCGCGCCCCGAAGGAATTGAAGCGTCACATCCGTCCCGTCCTCGAGGAGAACTGCGGACCTGCCGTCAAGAACGTCTTCGCCGGACCCTCGGGTGATTTCCGACTTAAGACGCGGAGTGCTCAATCCCCCCAGTTGCTCGGGACAGAGGGGAATAACCTTTCCATCGACAAAGAGCCGCCGAATCGAGGCGTCGGACGCGTCTGTGCCGTCAAATCGAGTTTTCAACCCAACAAGGCAGGCACTCGCGCCAAACACACGACCTCCCCCTGCGCCGAATCGATTCAACCGGGACACAGGCCTCATCATTATACCTGTGCCTGCCGGATTACGCAAGCCCGACAATGGTTGCGTTTCCGGCGCCGTTATGAGATACTGGGGTCGGCGTGGATGAACGGAAGCACGAACGACGGGTGCCGCAGTGACTGCGAAAGAACCGCTCGAGAAGAAGCGCAAACACGCTCAAAAGATATTGGCGCTGTTAAAGAAGGAGTATCCCGACGCGCGCTGCGAGCTGGATTTCTCCACTCCCCTCGAGCTGCTCGTCGCCACGATCCTTTCCGCACAATGCACCGACGACCGCGTGAACATCGTGACCAAAACGCTTTTCAAGAAATACCGCCGGCCGGAAGATTATGTGAAAGCGTCTCATGAAAAGTTCGAGCAGGAGATTCGCTCCACCGGCTTCTACAGAAACAAGACCAAAAGTATACAGGGCGCCTGCCGGATGATTGTCGAAAAGTTCGACTCCGAAGTGCCCCGGACGATGGAGGAACTGCTCAAGCTGCCCGGCGTCGCCCGAAAGACCGCCAACATCGTTCTCTCGCACGCCTACGACGTCATCGAGGGGATAGCCGTGGACACGCACGTCAAGCGGCTCGCCCAGCGTCTCGGCTTCACAACGAATGCCGACCCCGAAAAGATAGAATCCGACCTCTGCGAGCTCGCGCCGAAGAAGGAATGGAAAATATTCGCCGACGTGCTGATATTCCACGGCCGCCGGGTGTGCTTCGCCAAGAAGCCGAACCACGACGGCTGCGTCGTAAGAGACCTTTGTCCCTCACGAAATATCTAGGTCAGAACCGGGTCCGAGACATTCAGGCAAACATGCCTTTGCTCCCTTCGCCCCGCCGTTTCGACCTCTTTTCGGGCCTTGTGATTCGGACCGCGGATGTTGACACTGTGGAGGCTATTCTGCTATCCTTTTGAATCGAGAGCGGGGCTGGGGAGAGGTGTCCGAGAGGCCGAAGGAGCACGCTTGGAAAGCGTGTATAGGGGAAACTCTATCGAGGGTTCGAATCCCTCCCTCTCCGCCATTTTTGCCAATCCGCGATGGGAAGCTTTTGTGTAATGACGCCGACTCCGTGAATACCCGATCCTTTCCGTTCCCTTTCGCTTGCCTGTTGAGCGGGATAGGCTCATAGTTATATGTAAGAGCATGAGCGCACTCACCGAAGGAACCCGCAAAGCATCGGCCGACATTCGACGCCGAGGCTTTTTGGCTTGCCCGGAGAGCTTATTTGGGTCAGGACGGTCTCTCGGCAAGAAAGTGCTCCGAGTTGCCTGTGACGGCACGGAGAAAACACACACCATGATGGGCGACGGCGCCCAGAAAGGAAAGAAGGTCAGATGAACATTTACGTGGGCAACTTGGCGCACACGGTAACCGAGAACGACCTGAGGCAGGCTTTCGAGGCGTTTGGAGAAGTTGCGTCGGTCAACATCATCAAGGACAAGTTCTCCGGAGAATCCAGAGGATTCGGGTTTATCGAAATGCCCGATAAGACCCAGGCGCAGACAGCCATCGAAGGCATGAACGGCAAGGACCTCAAGGGACGTTCCCTGAACGTAAACGAGGCCCGGCCCCGCCGGGAAGGCGGCCGCGGTGGCGGCGGCGGTTACCGCGGTGGCGGCGGCAGAGGCGGTGGCGGTGGCGGCTACCGTGGCGGCGGCGGCAGAGGCGGTGGCGGCGGCTACCGTGGTGGCGGCGGCGGTGGCGGCAGAGGTGGAAGATATTAGTGCCCTGCCGGCCGGCTGCATAAACAAGAAGATATTTCTCGCATGAGACTCCCAGACCGAAAGGAATGGGAGAGGGAGAAGAGTTTACTGTTCTCAATCGGGAGAAGCTCATTACCCTATTGAGGAAAAAGGCTACGCTTTTCCAAGATCGAAACGAAGGTGTGTCATCCTTACTCGAGAATCTGGGTAGAAGGCTGAGGGAGCGAAGATGAGCGTCATAACGGAAGCCAAAGTTGTCGAAGGAGTCTATTGGGTCGGCGCCGTGGACTGGAACATAAGGCATTTCCACGGGTTCACTTATACCACTCCGCGAGGCACCACATACAACGCCTACCTCGTGAAAGATGAGAAGACCGCCCTCGTGGACACGGTGTATGCGCCGTTCACGGGCGAGATGATGGAGAGGATTCGCGCGCTCGTCGACCCGGCGAAGATCGACTACGTCGTCGCGAACCATGTTGAGACCGACCACTCGGGGGCACTGGCGGCCATACTCTCCGTCGCAAAGAATGCGAAACTCGTCTGCAATGCCCGCTGCAAGGACGGCCTCGAAAAGAACTATTTCGGCGACTGGAACTACCAGATAGTGAAGACCGGCGACGCCATAAAGCTGGGCAAGAAGACCCTCACCTTCCTCGAGGCGCCCATGCTGCACTGGCCCGACAGCATGTTCACGTACATTCCCGAAGACGAGCTCCTGCTGCCCAACGACGGGTTCGGCCAGCATCTGGCTTCGACGGAACGCTTCGTCGAGGATTACGACGAAGCCATAGTCATGCAGGAGGCCGCCAAGTACTATGCGAACATCCTGATGCCGATGTCGGCGCTGGTCACCAAGAAAATCGAAGAGGTCCAGAAGCTGAAACTGAGCATAAAGATGATCGCTCCAAGCCACGGCCTCATCTGGCGCAAGCCGGAAAAGATCATAAACGCCTACCTCCGTTGGGCGAGCGGAGAGGCCGAGAAGGCCGTGCTCGTGGCCTACGACACGATGTGGACCGCCACCGAGAAGATGGCGCGCTCCATGGTCGAAGGAATCCGCTCGGAAGGCGTGCCGGCCAAGCTCACTCGAATCGCGGTCTCCGACAAGAGCGAAGCCATCAGTGACTGCCTGCTGATGAAAGGAATCCTCGTCGGCTCCTCGACCATAAACCGGGGAATGCTCCCCTCGCTCTCACCTTTCCTCGAAGACCTGAAGGGACTCAAGCCGAAGAAGAAAGTGGGGGCGGCTTTCGGCTCCTACGGCTGGAGCGGAGGAGGCGCTGAGTCGGTGGACAAGATTCTTCGCGAGGCCGGCGTCGAAATCGTCGCAGAGCCGCTCACCGTCAAATACATGCCCAGCCCCGAAGAGCTGAAGAGGTGCTTCGAATTCGGCGGAGAGTTCGCGCGCAAGCTTAGGGCCTGAAGACGGAGCCGTATCTGTTCCTCCACATCAGATTTCAGCGATGGGAGGCGTCCTACACAATCCCGGAGTTGAAACAGCCCCGAGAATCATCCATGAGACACGAGGACTACATGAGTATTGCGCTCCGTGAGGCGCAGAAGGCTTTGGAAATTCAGGAAGTCCCCGTGGGCGCCGTCATAGTTCATGAGGGTCAGGTCATCGCCAAGGCGCACAATCAGCGGGAGCTGCTTCGCGACCCGACCGCGCACGCGGAGATGATCGCCATCACGCAGGCGGCTTCCTGTCTGCAAAGCTGGCGGCTCGACAACACCGTAATGTACGTGACAATCGAGCCGTGCCCGATGTGCGCCGGAGCCATCGTGCTTGCAAGAATACCCGAGGTCGTCTTCGGCGCACATGACCCGAAGGCGGGCGCGGTCGGGTCGTTGATGAACATCTTGCAGGATTCGCGGCTCAATCATCGCGTAAATGTTACGGCCGGGGTGATGGAGGAACAATGCGGAGCGATACTGCGGGATTTCTTTGTCCGGCTCAGGGGGCGGGGCTACTAGTCAGCGGCGATGGTTCGAGCTTCAAGTCTTCGATCTTTTTCTTAACTGCATCGTTCGACGGGTCAAGCGCCAGAGAGCGTTCCCACTGTTCTTTGGCCTTCTCCGGCTGGCCGAGTTTGAGGTAGGCATCGCCCAGATGCTCGCGTATGATGGGGTCGTCCTCCTCCGCGTTTTCTATCGCTTCTTCCAGGTAGAGCAGAGCCTTCTCGTAGTCGCCTTTTTGATAGTACACCCAGCCGAGGCTGTCGATGAAATAGCCGTTCTGGGGCTCGATTTCGAGTGCGCGTTGAATCAGCTCGCCGGCTTCGTCCAGATTCTCTCCCTTCTCCGCAAACATGTAGCCGAGGTAATTCAGCGCATTTGCGTTGTCCGGGTCGAGCTCGATGCTCTTCCTTAGCTCTCTCACGGCATCGTCGAATCGGTCCTGCTCCTCGTAAAGCACAGCCAGGCGAAAGTGGGCGATCTTGCTGTCGGGACGAATCTTTATCGCTTCCTCGAAGGCGGCTATGGCCTGTTCGGGTTTCTTCTGTTGGCTGTATGCGGTGCCCAACACGAGGTAAACCGGCTCGCTCCGGGCGCCGAGCTCGATCGCCTTGTTGAGCGTTCTTATCACCATGTCGGGCATATTCTTCTCCCCGTAGAGCATGCCCAGTTTGAGGTACGCCTTCAGCGCGTCGTCATCTATCGCGGTGACGTGAATGAATTGTTCTAGCGCCTTGTCCAGCTCGCCCTGCTCCTGGTAAACGGCTCCCAGAAGATAGTGAGTCGTCGCGTCGTCCGGATCTTTCGCTATCGCCTCTTCAAACTGCTCCCGCGCCTCATCCAACTGATTGTTCCGGAGATAGAGAAGACCGAGAGCCTTGCGGAAATTGACGACGAAGGGGCGCTGCTCCACGAGGGCCTCGTACTGCTCGATCGCCTTGCTCCATTCTTCCCGGCTCGCATACAGGATCCCGAGCTTCTTGCGCGCATCGACGTTCTTCGGGTCGACAGCAAGAATTTTCTCGAACTCTTCGATCGCCTTCTCAGGATGTCCCTGCATTTCATAAATCACGCCCAGATTGTAGAGGGCTTCGGTGAAGTCGGGGAACAGTTCGAGAGTCCTCTCCAGCTCATCCTCTGCCTTGTCGAACCTGCCCAGCTTTATGTAGGCGAGCGCCAGCTTATTGTGCGCCCAGTCGAGGTCGGGCCGGAGCTGGACAATCTGCTTATAGATTTCAACAAGCTGATACAGGTCCTGTTCCTGCTCATATACTTCCGCGAGGGAATTCAGAGCGATAAGGTCGTCGGGCTCGACTCTGAGCACTTCTTTGAAATGTTGGGCGGCTTCCTCGTACCTTCCCTGGTGGGCGTACATGGCCCCCAGCAGCATGTGGCCGCTGGACTCGTCCGGGTCCAGATGGACGGCTCGAATCGCCTCGATGGCGGCCATCTCCATCATGCCTTTCCTGAGGTACGCTTTGGCAAGCTGCACGTGGATGCGGGCGGCGGTGGGGTCCTGCTCGGCGGCCTTCTTGAAAGCGCTGATTGCGCCGTCGAGGTCGTTCTGGCGAAGCAGGAGAAGGCCGTATGTATATTCCGAGTACGCCTTCGCGATGGGCGGCGGCTCGACCTCTTCGACCGGGAGATTGAATGCGGGACGCGGCCTTTCCGTCACGCCGCTTGCCGCCGCGCACCCCGCAAGCCCATGCGCGAGCAGAATCAGAACGCAGAACTTAAGTAATGTCTTCATAATAGTGAAGGGAGCAAACATTCCCTCACGGGCGCAAACGAGCGTCTGTGAATGGGGGAGACTCCGAACTTTCTTATCGACGCCAGATGTTCCGACGTGGCGTAACCCTTGTGTTTTGCGAATCCGTATTGCGGATACTTTTTGTCAAACTCCAGCATCATCTGATCTCGGACAACCTTGGCTACTATGGAAGCGGCCGCGATTGACATCGAAAGTTTATCCCCCTTAACGATTGCGCGTTGCGGAATCTTCAACCCTGCCGCGGGCCGGCCATCGACGAGGACAAGGTCGGGAGCACGGGGCAGGTCTTCGATCGCCAGCTCCATGGCAAGCAGATTGGCCTTATGAATATTCGTGCGGTCTATTTCCTCAACGCTTACGACGCCCACTCCGATGTCGGCCACGCCTGCTATGATGTTCAGAGCCTTTCGCCGCTGGGCATCGGTAAGCAGTTTCGAGTCGTTAATCTCCACCGGCTGCATGCTCGGAGGCAAGACGACCGCCGAGGCGACCACCGGTCCTGCAAGAGGCCCCCGTCCGACCTCATCGACCCCCGCGACAACTCTGAAACCATCGGCATAAGCCCAACGCTCGTGCCGGAGCATGTGTTCAACGCGTCTCTTTCGCCGTTCATCCGCGCGCTGTCTCGACTCCAGCCCCTTGAGCAACTGCCGCGCGCCCGCCCTGCCGTCTCTTTCGAGAGCGTCGAGCAACCGCGCCGGATAAGGAGGGCTGAGCTCCGACAAAGCCCGCCTTATCTCAGAAAGGCTCATCGAGCCGATGTCGCCGATTAAAGCTTTCAGCTTCTTCTTCATCGTGGAGCGGGTTCACGAAAAAGTCCGGAGCATCGTTCGGCGTCGTCAAACGATTCCGGCGGTGCTATTCTTCGGGAGCGGGCTCGGCGGGAGCAGGCCTCTCTGCACGGGCGGCGCTCCGAGTCTTCACGCGCGACTTCTTGCCGACCTTGCCCCTGAGATAGTACAGCTTCGCTCTTCTCACTTTCCCGAGCGTGATGACCTCTATCTCCTGGATCTTGGGGGAATGAAGCGGAAACACTCGTTCCACTCCGATGCCGAACGTCACTTTACGCACCGTGAATGTCTCCCGTATTCCCGTGCCCTTCCGGCCTATGACTATCCCCTCGAAGACCTGTACTCTTTCCCGGCTTCCTTCCACGACCTTCAGATGAACCCTCACGGTATCGCCAACCGAAAACCGGGGCAAATCAGTCCGAAGCTGCTCCTTTTCCACCGTGTCAATGATGTTCATGTCATTCCTCCGCTCACCTTCCGACCGCGAACGCACCCGCTCGCGGCATGGATACTCTACCCTTCGATTCGCTCCAGTTCTCTCAAGAACTCTTCTTCTTCTTCTGTCAACGAAGCTTCCGCAAGCAGCTCCCTTCGATTGTTGAACGTCTTGCGAATGCTCTCTCGCCTGCGCCACTTCGATATCTCGGCGTGGTGGCCCGACACGAGCACCTCCGGCACTTCCATGCCCCTGAACTCAGGCGGCCGCGTGTACTGGGGATATCCGAGCAATCCCCCGCTGAATGAATCCTGCTCGAGCGATTCCGGCGAACCCACCACGTCGGGAATCAGCCGGCAGATTGCATCTATCAACACAAGCGCGGGAAGCTCCCCGCCGGTGAGCACATAGTCGCCGATGGAGATCTCCTCGGCGCCAAGCCCCGCCGCGACGCGCTCGTCCACGCCCTCGTATCGACCGCAGATGATGACGACGTCCTTCTCCCGGGCAAGCTCGCGGGCCTTCTCCTGGTTGAACAGGACCCCCTGCGCGCTTGTCAGAATTATTTTCTTGAGCGAACTCTGTTGCGAAAGCGACTCGACGGCCTTGAATATCGGCTCCGCCATCAGCACCATCCCTGCGCCGCCGCCATACGGCTTGTCGTCGGCCTGGCGATGCTTGCCCGCGCAGAAATCCCTGAGGTTCACCACGTTTACCGAAACGAGCCCTCTCTCGATGGCGCGGCCGATTATGCTCTCCGACAGAGGCCCGGCGAACATTCCCGGAAACAGTGTGATGACATCGATTCGCATGTTCAGACCGTTTTTATTCCAGGCGGGAGATGTCGGCTATCATTTCGCCGCTTTCAACGTCCACTCTGAGGATTATGTCTTCGATCGCCGGCAGCAGAGTCTCGCGACCCTCGTCGTCAAGCACCCGATAAATGTCGTTTGCGGGAGTCTCCCATATCTCGCAAAGCCTGCCGACCACCGAGCCTTCCTTGTCCTTCACGGTAAGCCCGACCAGGTCGTCCACGTAATATTCGTGCTCGGGAAGCGGAAACCGCTCGGAAAGCGGAACCACCACGAGCGCCCCCCTCGCGGATGCCACCTGGTTGTCATCCTCGGCTTCAACCTTCGCTATGACGGCCGACCTCGTGACCCTCACGCTCGCGACGGTCAAGAGAACCGTTTGCTTTTCTCTTGTTTTCAAGCGAAGGTGACGCAATGCGTGGAAACGTTCGGGATGGCTTGTTTCGGGCGCGATGCGCAGCTCGCGCCGTGGGACGTTGACCGAAACAACCTTTCCAATTACAATGTCGCGTTCGTCGGGGCTTCCACCCAGTGGACCCCTTCGGGTATCACTCGACAATCTCAAGCACCACTCGAATGTTATCCTTGGTCGCGGCTGCGTTGAGCAGTGTGCGCATGGACTTCGCGGTGCGGCCGTGTTTGCCTATTACCTGTCCCATGTCGTCGGGATGGACCCGCAACTCTAATACCTTCGTCTTGCCTCCCTCGACTACGTTGACTTGAACGGCTTCGGGGTGGTCAACGAGCGCTTTCGCAATGTACTCCACGAGCTCTTTCATGGCTGTGACCTCCGCTGTGACGTTCGCATGATCTCCTCAATGAGGAGCCATTTCGCCGGCCGCTGAATGTAAGTCAAACGCTATCCTGCTTGTAATTCGGTCGCCTGATTGAGCTTGGCGAGAATCCCCTGCTTCTTGAGCAGGTTGCGCACTTTCTCCGTGGGCACGGCTCCCTTGCTCAACCAGTAGAGCGCGCGTTCCTCGTTTATGTTTATTTTGGGCGGCTCATTCTGCGGATGATAATAACCGATGTTTTCCAGGCATCGCCCGTCGCGCGGACGCCTGACATCCGCAACCACCACCCTGTATTGGTCCACCTTCTTGCGTCCGACCCTCATCAGTCGGATCTTCGCTGGCATCGTTTTTCCTCCCTTTTCGGCAGAATCACTACCTTTCCATCATTGATATTTTAACAGAATTCAAAACCTTCGTAAATAGCGGCAGGCTCAAATCGGGAATTTCAAGCCGCCGCCCAAGCCCCGGAGCCGCCCCATGCGACTCACCTGTTTCATCATCTTTTGCATCTGCTGAAACTGTTTCAGGAGGCGATTCACGTCGGCCACGCTCGTGGCGCTGCCCCGCGCGATTCTTTTCTTTCTGCTCCCGTCGATTATCTGGGGCGTCTGCCGTTCCTTTTTCGTCATCGAGTTGATTATCGCCTCCACCTTGGCGAGGTTCTTCTCCTGCGGCTGGAGCCCCTTGAGTTTCGACATGCCGGGCATCATGGCCAGGATTTCGTCGAGCGGCCCCATCTTCTTCAGTTGCTGGAGCTGTTGTTGAAAATCCTCGAGCGTGAACTGAGCCTTGAGCAGCTTCTCCTGTAGTTCGGCGGCCCGCTTTTCGTCGATCGTTTCCTGGGCCTTTTCGACGAGCGAAAGCACATCGCCCATGCCGAGAATGCGCGACGCGACCCGGTTGGGATGGAACGTCTCGAAGGCGTCGAGTTTCTCTCCCACGCCTGCGAATTTTATCGGCTTCCCCGTCACCGCCCTGATGGAAAGGGCTGCGCCGCCGCGGGCGTCGCCGTCCAGCTTCGTCAGGATGACGCCCGTGATGCCGACGCCGGTGTGGAAGCTCTCGGCCACGTTGACCGCGTCCTGCCCCGTCATCGCGTCGGCGACGAGCAGTATCTCCTCGGGACGAAGCGCGTCGCGGATGCGCCGCAGTTCTTCGACCAGTTTATCGTCTATGTGAAGCCTGCCCGCCGTGTCGAGTATTATCACGTCGCGACCATTTTCGCGTGCGTGCTGAACTGAACCCTTGCATATCCGCACCGGGTCGTCGGATTTTTCGACGCTGTACGCGGGAATGTCCAATTGTTCGGCCAGTATCTCCAGTTGCCTGACCGCGGCGGGCCTGTACACGTCGGCCGCAACGAGGAGCGGTTGGTGGCCGCGAGCGCGCAGGCTGCGAGCCAGCTTGGCCGCGGTAGTGGTCTTGCCCGAACCCTGCAGGCCAATGAGCATGATGGTTGTCGGAGGCTCCGACGCGAAACTGAGCCGCTCGGCCTCGCCTCCCATCAACTGGACGAGCTCGTCATGGACGACTTTTACAAGCTGCTGGCCGGGTGTGATGCTCTCAAGCACCTCTCGGCCCATCGCCTTCTCCTGAACATGGCCGATGAAGTCCTTGACGACCTTGTAGTTTACGTCCGCTTCGAGCAGGGCCAGACGAACATCCCGGAGCCCTTCTTTCATATTCTTCTCAGAGAGCTTTCCCAGCCCTCGAAGGTTCCTGAATGTCTTCTGAAGCTTTTCGCTCAGGTTTTCAAACATGAAGCCTCATCCGGTTCCTACCACAAAACAGCCGGGAGAGCTCCCGGCATCCGGAGAGACAGTATAGTACATAAATGCAGAAATGTCAACGTTGTTTGAAAGATTTACGCAGGCGTGCAAGGAACTTCAGGCGGCCGCCGAGTGGAGAGATATGACTGCCGCGACCTCTGCTTCCCCCAACAATGCGGGCGGAAAAAGCGAGCGGGATTCCGTCTATTCGCTACAAGCCACTACCGAGTGTTGCCCGGATTCGAGCTGGGTGACGTAACACTTCAGGACGTCGTCCCAATAGGTGACATACCACAACCCGGACTTCTCATCGTAGTGCCGTATGACGTTCTGTTCCAAGCCGCTCAATCTCCTCTTACGGAAGGCCCTTTTGTTGAACAGACGCTACCGGCATCCATTCATAATCTGCAAAAACATGAACGAATTAAGTTGGCCGCGGAGGGGCTCAACTCATCGCTCCGCTTCCGCTCCCGGTTTTCTGGCCGTGGGCCACAATAGCACTGATGTAGATAGGGATGTAGATTCCTCACGTCCGGTCTGATGCGCAGCCCACATCGCCCTCTCCGCAGCCAAAGTCGAAGCTATGTCTTCTCAGGCCGGTAAAGGGTTTTCAGCACATCCATGAACTCATCTATGTCTTTGAACCGGCGATAGACCGAGGCGAACCGCACATAGGCGACTTCGTCGAGGTTCCTCAGTTCTTCCATAACCATGGCGCCGACAGTCTCGGAGGAAACCTCTTTTTCCATCGAGCTGTTGATGCTTTTCTCGATCCTGTCAACCAGGTCCTCTATCTGTTCGACGCCGACCGGGCGCTTCTCGCAGGCTTTGAGGATGCCTATCACGATCTTGCTCCGGTCGAAGGGCTCACGTCGCCCGTCTTTCTTGGCGACCATGAGTGGGATTTCCTCGATACGTTCGTACGTGGTGAATCGCTTCGTGCACGCGAGACATTCGCGTCTGCGACGAATGAGTTCCCCGTCTCTGATGGTGCGCGAGTCAACGACCTTGTCGTCGGGGTGTGCGCAAAAGGGGCATTTCATCTCCGGGGTCCTCGCGCGGTGGGATGGTGAAAGTCCATTATTTGGTGTTTGCGCAGATTATACCATACTACATATAGGGTGTCAAGCGAAAATTTTTCGCGTCCGGCCGCTTAAGTGGGGCTCCGTCGTGCTCGTTCGATGCGCTGAAAATAGGACAGCGCAGTCTGTCCGTAGGTGCGGGTTCGGGCCAGTGGAATGCCCGAAATAGAGGGTGGCGGTTCGGTCTTCTTGAAGTGTTCGACGACGATAATCGCCTCTGGAGAGGTGATGCAATGCTTTGTGAGGACACCGGCCACGTCCGCAAGCAGGCCGGCTTCGTATGGCGGGTCGATGAAGACCAGGTCGAATCTTTTCCCTCTTTTCCGGAGTTTCCTGACCGCCAAACGGAAATCCGCCCTGATGATCTCACCCTTTTCGGAGAGCCGGGTCTTCGCGAGGTTGTCGGCTATCGTGCGAACGGCGTTGGAGTCGTTCTCGACAAACACTACATGCTCCGCACCTCGGCTGAGAGCCTCGATGCCCAGCGCGCCGCTGCCGGCAAAAAGGTCGAGCGCTCTGGCGCCCGCCACGCTCTCACGCAAGGTATCGAACAGCGCTCCCCTCAGTTTGTCCGACGTCGGCCGGGTGCGCATGCCCCCAGGCGCCTTGATGGGTATTCCTTTCGCCTTGCCGCCGGTCACTCTCACAAACAGAGTCCTCCGTCACAGGTGAACGGCCTCGGGCAGGGGTTTGTCGAGCATAAGCCTGAGCGGTGCGTTTTCGGACGATTCGAGACGCGGGTCGGCGTCGAGAATCGCGGCTGCGGCTTCGCGGGCACGTTCGAGCAATTGCGCGTCTCTGACCAGATGGCCGACGCGTAACGGAGGGAGTCCGCTCTGCGCCGTTCCCAGAAACTCGCCTGGGCCCCTGAGGAGCATGTCGTGCTCGGCTATCGCGAAACCGTCATTCGTCGAGACCATGATCTCGAGCCTCCTGACCGCCTCCGGCGTCGAGGGTTCGGCCATCAGAAAACAGCGTGACTTGTGATGGGAGCGTCCGACGCGCCCTCTCAACTGGTGTAGCTGAGCCAGCCCAAACCTGTCGGCGCTCTCGACGATCATGACGGACGCGTTGGGCACATCGACGCCGACCTCGACGATGGTGGTCGCTACCAGAATCTGAGCCTCATTCCTGCGGAATCGCAGAAGCGTCTTTTCCCTATCCTCGGGCCGCATCCTGCCATGCAACAGCGCAACGGACAGCTCAGAGAAGAGCTTCTTGTAGTCCGCGTAAGTCCTGCTCGCCGTCGCGGCGGTTCTGCCCGCGTCGCCGCGAGGCGCGCCCGCCGGAACGCGCTGCTCTCCTATTTCGGGACAAACGACGAATGCCTGTCTGCCGCCCGAAATCTCTTCACGCACGAATTGGCACACTTGCCCGCGCTCCGACTCGGAGACGTGGCGGGTCTCGACCGGATGTCTTCCCGGCGGGCATTCGTCGATGACTATCGTCTCGAAGTTGCCGTAAAGAGCGAGCGCGAGCGTGCGCGGAATTGGGGTGGCGGTCATCACGATGAGGTCGGGGCTGACGCCCTTCTCCCTGAGCGCCGCGCGCTGGCTGACGCCGAACCGATGCTGTTCGTCTATTATTACCAGGCCTGCGTTCGGGATGCTGACCTTCTTTTGAATGAGCGCATGAGTGCCGACTATCAGGGAAGGCGTTCCCGACGCCAGCAGTTTCAAAGCGCGCTCCTTCTCGGGCGTCGAACGGCTTCCCGAGAGCAGGGCTGTCCTGAGCTCGATGCCCCGAAGCAACTCGCGCAGACTGGACAGGTGCTGCTCGGCGAGAACCTCGGTCGGCGCCATCAGGATGGCCTGTTTGCCGTTTTCGATGGCCTTCAGCATCGAATAGGCGGCAACAACTGTCTTGCCTGAGCCGACGTCGCCCTGAAGCAGGACGTTCATCTGGCGGGGGGATTCCATGCGCGCGAAGATTTCGGTGATCGCTCGCTGCTGTGCGCGTGTAGGTCTAAAAGGAATGCAGGAATCAAGCCGAGAGGTCAGGCTCGGAGCCGAATTGTGGGCGATTCCGCCGCCGTATTCGCCGCCGGCCGCCGACTGAATAGATAATTGAAGCGCGAGAAATTCCTCGAAGGCAATCCTCCTTCGAGCCGTCTCGGACTCCTCGCTTACGTGGGGGAAATGGATCGCACGGAGCGCATCCTTTCTTGAAACCAGCCCGTGGGCGTCGATAACCCCGGCAGGCAGGTTTTCGGGAATGCCGTCAAGAAAATCCTCCAGCGCATCATGCACGAGCCGCCGCAGTCTCTTCTGTCCAAGTCCCTCGGTCAGCGGATATACCGGCACGAGCCCCATCGTGTGGAGGAAATCATGCTCTTCGCCCGACATCGGCTCGACATCCGGATTCTCCATCTGCAGGCCACGCCGTTCCAAGACGCTGCCCGAAAGGATTACGTTCGCGCCTGCCGGAAGATTTCTCCTGATGTAGGGTTGGTTGAACCAGACGACCTTCAGGGAGCCGGTTCCATCGCTCACGAGGCACTGAGTGATATGGAGCCGCCTCAAGGGGCGGAAGCATCGCACGCGGGTCACCTCGCCCCGCACGACGGCGGGCTGCGATGCGCGAACGGACCCGATGGGGACGATGTTACGACGGTCGAGATATGCGCGTGGGAAGTGGTACAGCAACTCTCCGACCGTGGATACGCCGATTTTGTGGAGCACCAACCCGGTTTTCGGGCCGACTCCCCTGCAGGCGGAAACGGCGAGCGACAGCGGCGAACCGTCCCTTTTTCCGCTGCGTGTCAATCTCAACGCCCTTCCGCTTCAGGTGACGGGCGGGCCTGAGACGCTTCTTCCTCTTTCCTTGCGATCACGAACATGTCAATGAACCTGAATTTCACGATAGTGTCTTCAATGCCAAGCCACTGGACGAGCCTGTCGGCGACGCGGCGGGCGGTCTTGCTGTAAGGTTCCAGCTTGGTCACCAGGAACCGCATGCTACAGGGCCACACTCCCGGCCGCGTTTCGATCAGTTTGAACCCCGTCTTCGAAAGCATCCGCTCGAGGGTTTCCTTTGAGAAGAAGTAATTGTGTTCGGCCGCCTTCTTGAATCCGTACCAGTAGCCCCCCATCATGCGAGCCGGGAGACTGCCCGAATTCGGCACGGTCATGAAAAGGTATCCGCGAGGTCTTAGAATGCGGTTGATTTCGGCCAGCTCGTTCGTGGGGTCGAACGAGTGTTCGAGCATATCCCACATCGTGGCTACGTCGTATGAGGACGTCGGCGCCCCTGCGTGTGCGAGCGTTCCCGTGTACACCCTCACCTTTGCTTTATCCCTGGCCGCCTGTGAGGCGAACGGGGAAACCTCGACCCCCTCGGCCTTCCATCCGCGTGAGCTTGCAACCTGGAGAAAATATCCGAAGGCGCAGCCTATATCTATTATGGAAGCGGGCGGCCGGACAAACTTTTCTATGACCGCAAGGTGTTCGGTGAACACCTGTTTCAGACCTTCGGCGTGGCTGGAATAGTCGTCGTAGCCCAGTGTGGAGGGATTCTGGCTGACAAAGTACTGTTCAGAGTAAATATCCGATACGTCCTTCGCCGGCCGGCGCGGATTCGTGTAGAACAACCCGCAGGAGTCGCACCGAACAATCTGAAATTCGCCGACCCTGCAATAGGGGGAGGCGTCTTCGGCGCCACAGAGGTTGCAGGCGACATATTCCAATGCCGACGGTCTCCTCAAACAGTTGCCAGCCGACGGTCGCGGCTTCATGTTCAGGCAGCAAAAAGCCCGGACCGCATAAGCTTTCCGGGCTTGCGATAGCGCCGATTTTGCCGCTGCATCACGACGAAGAGAGCGTTTCTTCTGAGAGCGCGTCGGCCGTCGTCTGTTTCAACCCTTCCTGAATGTCGAGGGTCAGCGAGGCTGCGGACTCGGCCCTTTCGACCCTCTCAGGCTCGAGGCGCGCCTTGAGCACCTCGGATTTTGCTGCATCGCTTTGGATCTGGTCGAGTCGTTTCTCTGTCGAAGATATCAGGTAGTTATTCCGTGCCTCTATCTGTTTTATGCCTTTCTGAACATTGGCCAGTGAGCCCTTCTGGACGGAAAGCTCTCGGTTGGTATCGTCAAGCCGAGCAGATACCTGGTCGAGGCGTTCCTCTACCGTGGACTGGTCGGCGATTTTGGCTTCGATGGCACTCATTTCCTTCGACATCTTCGCCCTCTTGTTGAGCTCGTCTCTGACGGCCATTATTTCGTCTATCGTGCCGACCGCGCGGTAATCGGTAAGCTCAGCCTCGAGCTTCGTGTTCTCAGTCTGGAGCTCGGCAAGCTGCTCGCCCGGCGTCGGTCCGCTCGTCAATATTTTCTCAACCACCTTCATGCCGGGCTTCACTCCGAAGAATCCTATGACCAGACCGGCCGCGGCGACGGCGACAAACAACAGAGCGGCCTTGATGCCGCGCCTGCGTTTCGGAGGCGCGTACTCCTCTACTTCGGGGGGTGGCGAAATGGGTGCCTCGCGTTCCGCCACCGCGCCAACCTCTCCACCCGTGACGCCCCCCGACGTGACTTCTTCACCGAAGTCAATCCCGAGCCCCAATTCCTCATCGACCGGGGGCTCTGTAGCGCCGATAGGCTGTCCAAGATCGGGTCCGCCTCCGGAGGAACCCGAGAACCCGCCGTCGCTCATTCCGGTTTCAAGGCTGATGGTATCGGCGTCGAACTCCTCGCCGAAGCCGGCATCTCCCACATCGAACATATCCTCGCCCGTGTCACCCGGAATCGCCTGCGAGATATCGGCCTTCTTCCGCTTCCTGAAAATTCCGAAGATCTTTTCGAACATGTAATCCTCCGCCTCCGGTCAGTTTCCGAACGTATTTGTTTCCCCCATCTCCTATTCCGGCGCAGCTTCGGAAGGAGTTGCCGGCGAAACTGCAGGAGTCAACCGGGAGAGCTGCTGATCGAGTTCGGCCAGTTTCTCCTGGAAACTCTCGATGTCTTCCATCTGAAGCTCAATCAACAGGCGTTGACTGATTTCGGCGCGCACCAATTCAAGCTGGAAACGCGCATACTCTTCTTCGGTCTGCTTTGCCAAGGCGGCCACCCTGACCCGTGCATCTTCTATCTGTGCCTTAACCTGGCTGATCTCAGCGCGTGTCTTCGATATGTTGGATTCGATCTCGCCAATCTTTGCCACCAACCCGTCGTACGTGGCCTCCCTCTCCTTCGCGAGGTTATATTCAGTCTCGAATTGCTCCATCGCCCCCTCGGAGTCTCGCACCTGGGCGAGCTGCTGCTGAAGGGCTTTCACCTCGGCCGGCTTTCCCATTCCTACGAATTCGCTGATCTCCGATTTCAATTTTTCGTTCTTTCGCCGCTCGGCGTTCACCTGTGTCTGAATGTCGAGCTTGGGCTGCTCCGTGCCGGAACTCCTTATGAGCTTGCCTACCACGGGCCACAGGAACAACTGAGCCACTCCCCCCAAGATTAAGGCAATCACGGCCACAATGGCCAGCGTAATAATCCGCTTGCCGGGAGAAACGGGCTCGGGCTCCTCCATGGCCTCGAGGAACGGCGGCGCCTCGGCTTCGCCAGGGAAGGCGGCCGGAGCCTCCGCTCCGGCTTCCGCTACGCCCAGGTCGGTTCCGGATATTTCGTCGCTGATCGTTCGTTCGTCGAAATCGCTCGCCCCGGTCGAAAAATCTCCTTCGCCGGTCTGAAAATCGGCGTCGGAAAAAGGAGGTTCCATTCCGGGTCCGCTCTCGGCGCCGACCGGCGCTGTGCCAACCTTGTCGATCGATTCCTGCAAGTCGCTGATATCGCCGAAACCCTCATCCAGCCCAAAATCGTCCAGGCCCGGCTCTTTGCCGTTCATGATGGTGGTTTCGCCGCTCTGCCTTTTGCGTCTTCTTGTAAAACGCTTGAAAAAGCCCGAGATTTTTTCGAACATGTCTTTGTTCCCTTTTGTTCGTCCCACAAAGACGCACGTGACCTCTTCTTTTGTGAATTATACCTCAAAACTCCTTGCTTGTCAACATCTTTCGCCTTCACACGGCGCGTCCTCAAAGAATGAGATGAACACGAGGAGAATATCGTCGGTGATTGATGAGGCAAACACCGTGCCAGCCTCAGGACTCATTGCTGAAGCTGTGCGAGGGACAGACCGAACTGGGGAGAAACAGGGGGCGGAGAGAGGAGAGTGAATGAGACGAAGGCTTCCTATCGGACGAGCGTTGAGTGGATGAGCCTGCCTCCGTATCCGACAAAGAGAAGACCGAACAGAAGCAGAAAAGCTCCGCATGCCTGGAGCATGTGGCGATACAGTTTCGCTTCGAGCATCCGCCTGCCCGAACCCACGAGCAGCCCGACGAGCCCGAACCACAAAAAGTCCGCTGAAATGTGACCGATATAGAACACGACGATTCCCACCAGGCCGGCCTTTGCGGAGAACAACACGAGCGCCAGCCCGGCCGTGAGCCACCACGCCGTCCAGTACGGGTTTGCAATCGTCACGGCGGCCCCGCCCACGAGCAGACTGTGCGGCCTGTCGGGGGAGACGGAATCATCGGTCAAGCTTGCGCCCTCGCGAGGCTGCCTGATTGCGCCCACGCCCATCCACAGGAGAATGGCGCCCCCGAGAAGACCAACGGGACCGGCTATCGCGTCCACCGAGACGAGTCGGCTCAAACCGCCGACGAGCGCGCCGACCATCAGCAGTTCCAGGAATGAATGGCCGCTCGCCAGCCACAATGCCGACCACTTGCCCCGGCTGAGGGATTCCTTGAGCGTGAGGGCAAGCAGCGGACCCGGCATCATGGCGCCGGTCAGGCCGATGCCGAGTGAGGTAACGAATATCACCGCCAGATTTTGCATCGAAGACAATCCTGAAGAGTCACTCACATGTCCTACTTCTCCGACTCTTCTTTCTCCTTTTTCGCCTGCTCGATTATCCTCTGCGCTATGTGGGCGGGCACCTCCTCGTAACTGGAGAATTTCATCGTAAAGCTGCCCCGACCTCCCGTGATAGAGCGCAGCTCGGCCGAGTAGTTGAGCATCTCGGCTTCCGGAACCAGCACGCGTATGATTTGCCCGTAGGAACCTCGCTCCATGCCGAGTATTCGCCCTCGCTTGGAATTGAAGTCTCCGGTGACATCGCCCATGAACTCCTCGGGCACCACGACCTCCACCTCCACGACCGGTTCGAGAAGACACATCTCGGTCGAGGAGGCGGCCTTCTGAAACGCCATCGATCCTGCAAGCTTGAACGCCAGGTCGGACGAATCAACCGAGTGCATCATCCCGTCGTACAGGCGAACCTTTATATCCACGATGGGATAGCCGGCGAGTATGCCTCGTTCGAGCGCCTCGACCACGCCTTTTTGTACGGAGGGAATGAAGTTCTTCGAGATCACACCCCCGAAGATGTCATCTTCAAACTCGAATCCCTCTCCCCGCCCCTTCGGGCTTATCTCTATCTCGACCTCTCCGAACTGGCCCCGGCCGCCCGATTGTTTCTTGTGGCGATAACGTGCGGAAGTCTTCCCCTTGATCGCCTCCTTGTATGCGATTTTCGGAAGCGCGGTGTCGGCGGACACGTTGAATTTGTTCTTGAGCCGGTCCATGATGACGTTCAGATGAAGGTCGCCCATGCCGGCGATTATCTCTTCCTTTGTCTCACGGTTGCGATACGCTTTGAACGTGGGGTCCTCCTCGGCGATGCGGTTGAGGGCGTTCATAATACGGTCCTCGTCGGCCCGAGATTGCGGTTTGACCGACAGGCGCACCATCGGCTCCGGGAACTCGATCGAATCGAACGTGAGCGGATGGTTGTCGTTGCAGAGGGTATCCCCCGCCGCTGTGGCCTTCAGCTTGGGCACGGCCGCGATTTCTCCCGGCCCCACCGACTGGACGCTCGTTTGTTCTTTTCCCTGCATGAGCAACAAATTGCTGATGCGCTCCTGGACTTCTTTGTTCGCGTTGTAGAAACCGTCCGCGGCTTTCACCGTTCCCGAGAAGACGCGGAAATAGGTCAACTGACCGATGTATGGGTCGGTCATCGTCTTGAACACGTACGCAGCCAGAGGAGCTGCGGGGTCGGGTTTGAGCTCTTCTTCCTCGCCCTTTTTGTTTTTTGCCCGCCGGGACGGCACATCGAGGGGTGACGGCAGGCAATCGACGACGAAGTCGAGCAGTTGCTCGACGCCTATCCCCTTCTCGCCCGCACCGCAGACTACCGGCACGATGCTGCCCGAGGCTATGCCCCTCCTGAGACCGCTCGCAATTTCTTCCTCGGTGAGCGTGCCTTCCTCAAGGTACTTCTCGGTCAGTTCGTCATCGGTTTCGGCGGCGGCCTCGACGAGTTTCTCGCGGTACTCGGCGAAATTCTGCCGCGCTTCCTCGGGCGCCTGCGATTCCTCGCTTGTGCTCCAGAGGCTCACCACCCCCGTCAGGCCCGCCTCCTTGCCCACGGGAATCGTGAAGGGAATGCATGAAGATCCGAAACTCTCCTGAACGGATGCGAGCACCTTGTAGAAGTCGCTGTGCTCTTTGTCAAGCTTGTTGATAAAAATTGCGCGGGGGAGATTGTATTTCTCGCAATAGCGCCAGCAGCTTCTTGTGCCGACTTCGATGCCGGCAAGCCCGTCAACCAGCAAAATCGCGCTGTCGAGCACCGACAATGAGGCTACCATCTCGGCCACGAAATCGGCGTAGCCGGGGTTGTCCACGATGTAGATGGGAGTCTTTTTCCAGTCCGTATGCATCAGTTTCAGGGAAATGGTGAATTTGCGCGCGACCTCTTCTTCCAGATAGTCGCCGACGGTGTTGCCGGCGGCGATGGTTCCCACGCGGCTTGTTTTGCCGGTCTTGTCGAGGATATGTTCCACGAGGGTGGTCTTTCCCGTTCCCCCGTGGCCTACTAGGCCCACGTTGCGCACATCCTTCACTTCGAATTTGCTCATTTCTGCCTCCCACTCTAACGTGTCGGTTTCAGACGGCCTCGGAGCCCAGATGACTCACCTTCATGAGACCCACTATCGTCTTGGCGTCGATTATCTCTCCATGTTCGATTTTATCGAGCGCCTCTTGCAGAGACATCCTCTGTACCTCAAGCTGCTCGTCTTTGTCAAGCTTCGACTCGCAGCGCTCAAGCCCGGTCGCCAAAAACAGATGCAGAAACTCGTCGCAGAACCCCGGCGACGTGAAGAAGCCGCCCATCGGGTTCATGTTTCCCGCGCGGTAGCCGGTCTCTTCGACCAACTCTCTCTCCGCGCAGGCCAGGGGCGTTTCGCCCGGCTCGACCGTTCCGGCGGGAATCTCCCACAGCGTCTTCTTGGCGCAATAGCGAAACTGCTTTATCAGCACCACCTCGTCAGGGGACAGCATCGGCACTATCGCGGCGGCGCCCGAATGCCGGACAACCTCGCGCGTGGCCTCCCTGCCGTCGGGCAGAACTATCGTTTCGACCGATAGCCCGACGACGCGGCCCGAATAGACCTGCTTCACGTTCTTGACTTCAAAATCCTTCATTATGTCTCAGTCTGCGTGGGGAGTCGCGTCGGTGTCACGGGATGAATCGACAGAGGCAACGATCGTGCCGGCTGCAAGCGGACGGACTTTGCCGGGAACCTCAAGTTCGCCGGCAGGACTCAGTTTGATCTCCTCGCAGCGTTCCTCAAACGACCTCCGCGCCGTATGTCTTTGTCATGCGCTCGAGCGAAAATCTGTGGAACTTCTGGTCGAAATCGGCGACCCCCTTCTTGTACACGGTGACCGGATAATCCCGGCTGCGCAGGCCGCCGACCGTATCCATCACGCAGATCGAAGTGCACACCCCTACGACATCGACATGCTTTATCCTGTTTTCCTTCAGTATCGATTCCAGCCTCGTCCCGTAAAAGCCTGAATAGCGCGTCTTGCGGATGACGACGTCGCCGCGTTTGGGTTTCAATTCGGGTATCACCTGCGCGCCGGGAGTCCCCTTGACGCAGTGCTTCGGAAACATCTGAAACTCTTTGTCATTCGGCTTGTGGCTGTCCGTTATATAGACAACGAGGTCGCCCGCGCGCCTGGCCTGTTCCAGCTTTTTCTTTATGAACGGAACCATCTTCTCCGCGGTCGGCCCGCAGTACAGCGCGCCCTTCTTGTCGATAAAATCGACGAGCGTGTCCACCACGATGAGCGCGTTTCGGCTCATTTTCCGCCTCCCTCGACTCAGAACGGCGGCGCGCAGGAGACCGCGTCAGCCGCTGCCCAACTGGCGCAGGAAATCGTCAACGTCAAACGGGGGCAGGTCGGAGGAGGGCTCGCTGTCCTCCGACTTGCCGCCGAGCGGATTTCTCAAGAACTTCTGCTGGCAGCCGCGACAAAGGTCGAAACTGAACTGCTTGAACACGTCTTCCTGCAACTGCTTGGGGTCCATGTGCTCGATCTTTTCGATCAGCTTGCGAATCTCGTCCTCATAATCCTTCTCGAGGTCGGAAAGCTCTATCTTCATCGTGTCATATGCGGCAAATATGTTCATTTTGAGCACATACCTGAGCTCATTCGCCTCTATCCGCGCCCCGCACCTGTCGCACGTATAATATTTCACCCGAAACACCTTCCTAGGCTCAGATTAGTCGAATGCCGGTATCCAACTAATCTAACACAAAGCCAGAGCTTTTTCAAACGGTTTCGCGGGGAGGGCAGAGATTCAGAAAAGGCCCGCAGACACAAATTGAACCGCAAAGCCGCAAAGGGCGCAAAGATAGATGCACCGTGGCCTAATTGCTGCGACGGGGTGCGGCGGGTTTGCGGCGTGGGTGGCGGAATGAGGCGAAGAAGCGCTGGAATTCGTCGAAGACCTCGTCGGAGCCGCCGCGAACGATGCGGCACGCCGGCAGCGAATTGAGGAACGTGCGCCCGTACGATTTCTCGACGACGCGCTTGTCGAGGATCAGAACGGCGCCGTGGTCGGTGCGGTTGCGGATGAGGCGGCCGAAGCCCTGCTTAAACTTGATGGCGGCCAGCGGGACGGCGTATTCGGTGAACGAGTTGCCGCCGCGCCGCTCGATGTCCTCGGCGCGCGCCTGCGTGACCGGCTCGTCGGGCACCTTGAACGGCAGCTTCACGAGCACGACGCATTCGAGCGATTCGCCCTCCACATCGACTCCTTCCCAGAAGCTGAGCGTCGCGAACAGCACCGACGTGGTATCGCGCCGGAACCGTTCGAGCAGCGCCGTCCGGTTGTCGTCGCCCTGACGCAACGCATTGACGCCCATCAGTTTCTGCAAACTCGGCGCGAGCTCGTCATACACCGAGTCGAGCATGCGAAACGCCGTGAACAGCAGGAAGGCGCGTCCCTGGCTGATGGTCAGGCATCGGAATATCGACTGAACGAGCGCTTCCCGATACTTCGGGTCCTTGACGACGGGGACATCTGTCGGGATTCCTATTATCGCCTGCTCGGCGAAATCGAACGGCGACGGAAGCGCGATGAACTCCGTGCGGTCGGCATCGACCTTGTCCAGCCCGATGCGGCCCGCGACAAAATCGAACCGGCCCTCGACGGTCAGCGTCGCGGAGGTGAGCACAATCGTGGGGAAATGCGAGTAAATCTGCTCGGCGAGCACCGTCCCCACGTCGAGCGGGACCGAATAGAGCCTCACCACCGACGTTCTCTTTCCGCCGCGAGCTTCTATCCACCTGATGCGGTCGGGGTCGTCGCCGAAAAGCGCGTCCTCGATGTTCGACGCGGCGACGTCGAGCCTGTTGCAGATGGCTCGAAGCTCGATGCGCTCGTCTATGAAATCCAGCTCGCCGCCCGTGTCGCGCTTGAGACCGTCCAGCCTTTTGAGCACGAGATTGATCCGCGAGATGAGATTGCGCAGTTCGGTAAGAAGCTTCTCCACCGGCGGCAGACAATCCTCACGCCAACGGTCGTCTTCCTGCAGTTGCGGTCCGACGCGCATCTTGATTTCGCCCTTCGCTCCCCGAGACTGTGCCGATGTTAACTCGTAAATGGCGTCGAACGCCTCCGCCAGCCTGTGCTCCAGTTCGCTCTTCAGCGGGATTATCTCGTCCTGAATGTCCAGGAGGATTTCGTCTATTTTCTCGCTCACGCCCGGTGCGCGCATGAGCTTCGCCCTGAGAACCGTCACCAGCCCGCCCTCCCGCCTTCTCGGCTGGCGGTGGTGGATGCGTCCGAGCAGCCGCAGTAGGCCGATGCGCGTGACCCTCGCTCCGAAATATGAGGTCGCCGAATCCTCGACGTTGTGAGCCTCGTCGAGTATCACGCGACGATAGCCGGGCAGAATGGCCATGTCGGAATAACTCTGCGTCGCGCTCCTCAGGGCGAGGTCGGCGAAGAGGAGATGATGATTCACCACGAGCAGGTCGGCCGAGGCGGCTTCGCGGCGCGCCTTGTTCACGAAGCAGTCGGCAAAGCGGGCGCATCGCGCGCGCGGGCACGTGTCGCTCTCGGCGTTCACCTTGTCCCATATCTCTGGCTTCGGGACGAAGTTGAGGTCCGACCGGCTGCCGTCGCGCGTCTGCTTCGCCCATTCCATAATAGAGCGCAGCACGTCGCACTCCTCGGGCGTCGTCAGCAGGTCGAACTCGCGCTCGAGCATGGCCAGCTTGCGCAGGCAGACGTAATTGCCCCGGCCCTTGACCAGCACGGCCTTGCATTCGGCCCCGAGCGCGGACAGAAGCGTCGGAATGTCTTTTTTGATGAGCTGCTCCTGCAGGTTGATGGTGTTCGTCGAGACGACGACGCGCTCCTTGTTTGTCACGGCCCACGAGATTGCGGGGATGAGGTACGCGAACGTTTTCCCCGTGCCCGTGCCGGCCTCGATCGCGACGATGCCGTCTTCGTTGAACGCGCGCGCCACAGCGCGCATCATCTCGACCTGCTGTTCCCTGTGCTCGTATTTCTTCAGCTTGCGCGCGATAGGCCCGCGGGGCATGAGAACTTTAGAAAGCTTCTCAGCGTCGAGCGGCTCAAGCTTCTCGCGCCCGAATGCGGCGACGACCTCATACACGCGCGTGACGGAATTATTGATGATGTAGAAACCCACGCCCGCCTGCCCGACGCCGCTGGCAATGGAGATGTCGGCCGACGACGGGTCGAGCGGCCCGGAGGGATGGTTGTGGATGACGACGTCGCCCGGCCGCGCAAGCTGCGTTATCGCGGGCACCGCCCCCTCGTTCCCGTGGGCCAGAGGGACGGCCTTCGTGACGACGCGCTCGTCATCGGTGCTGCCGAGAAAGAAGACCTCGTTGCCGCCCGAGGCTTCGATCTCGGTGCGCACGGCCTCGATGACAGCGGGTGCGAACAGCTTCTTTGCGGATTTCATACACAACCATTATACCTGCGAAGGCACGAAGAAATACAGAAAGAAAAGGGGGAAAAAGGAAGGAGGGAAAAGGGGAAAAGGAAATTCATCTGAAGTGTCCCAAGGACTAAATGATTGCAATGACGGAGAGCGTGCGGCCGACGCCGGGGCCGTGCCTGCGGGCGGAGAAATATTCGTGCGAGTTGCAGGCGGAGCAGATTTCGGGATTGATAATCCGTTCGCCGCTCATGCCGCA
The DNA here is from genome assembly GCA_964607485.1 of uncultured bacterium. GTDB lineage: Bacteria > Abyssobacteria > SURF-5 > SURF-5 > SURF-5 > CAZSKP01. Next base: position 26,459 of record CAZSKP010000009.1, read on the forward strand.
GTCTTCGAGCTGCCGCCGATTGGCGAGCCACAGGTCGAGATGCCACTTTTCCTGAGCCGTCTTCCGGAAGAGCGATGGCGCGTAGTGAAATTCTACGCTGAATTGCTCGTAAACATCGCGGCCGACCTCGTAGCAGCACGGACCGATGGACGGCCCGAACGCCGCCCACATGACCGCAGGGTTCGACCCGAATTCCTCTCGCATCCTCTCGACGGTTTTCCGGGCGATAGAGAGCCCCGCGCTGCGCCAGCCGGCATGCACGATGCCTACCGCCATTCGCTCCGGGTCGTACAAGAAGAGTGGCACGCAATCCGCCGTGAACACGCCCACCGGCACGCCCGGCACGTCGGTGACCAACGCGTCGGTCGCAGGGATGGCGTCGTCGTAGCTGAGCGCTCCCCTGCCAAGGTGTTCCGCGGTCACGCGGCAGACGTTGTCGCCGTGCACCTGCTGGGCTGCGGTGAAGGAGTCTCGGTCCAGACCGAGCTCATCGAAGATAAGCCTTCGATTTTCGAGGACGTTTATGGGGTCGTCGCCTGTGTGAAGGCCGGTATTAAGGTTCCCGGAAGAGGAATCGTCTTTAGCAAGCCGGCGCGTGGTAAACGCCGCTACTATTTTATCGAACGGCGCCTCGGAGGGAAACGCATACCGCACGGGACTTCGATCATTCACGGATAATTTATTCTGCATTACTCACAGGATGAATCGGCTCAGGTCCTGGTCTTTGAGGATTTCCTTCAGGCGGTCCTTCACGTAGGCGGCGTCGACGGTGACGGTGCTGCCCGAGCGGGCGGGCGCGTCGAAGGAGATGTCCTCCACCACGCGCTCCATGATGGTGTGAAGCCGGCGCGCGCCGATGTTTTCGGTCTGCTCGTTCACAAGCTCGGCGCTTGTTGCTATCTCCTTGATCGCGTCGTCGGTGATGATGAGCTCGACACCCTCGGTCTTCAGAAGGCCGATGTATTGCTTGACGAGCGCGTTCAGCGGCTCCTGCAGAATGCGGACAAAATCCTCGGCCGTGAGGCTCGACAGCTCGACGCGCAGGGGAAAACGCCCCTGCAGTTCGGGAATGAGGTCGGACGGCTTGGTCATGTGGAACGCGCCGGCGGCGATGAAGAGGATGTGCTGGGTGTTCACCGGCCCGTATTTCGTTATGACGGTGCTGCCTTCGACGAGCGGAAGCAGGTCGCGCTGGACGCCCTCGCGGGACACGTCGGGCCCGTAGCCCGATTGTCCACGGCTCGCGACCTTGTCTATTTCATCAAGAAATATGATGCCCGCGTGCCGGGTTCTTTCGAGCGCCGTCGATACGACTTCGTCCATGTCGATGAGCTTCTGAGCCTCCTCCTGCGCGAGGATCTTCTTCGCTTCCTTAATCTTCACCTTCTTCTTCTTTGTCTGCGAGGGCATGAGCTTGCCGAGGAAGCCCTTCAGGCCCACGTCCATCTCCTCGAGGCCCGAGCCGGAAAAAATCTGGAGGGGAAGCGAGGCGGACTCCTGCATCTCTATTTCGACGTATCGCTCGTCCATCTCGCCGTTTCGGAGTTTTTCCATCAGCCTGTCGCGCGTCGTCGCGGGAGCCGCAACTGTATCGGCCGGCCCGCGCCCGTAGAACGCCTCGCCGGTTCCACCTGCGGGACGGTACTGCGGCGGCAGGATGATGTCCATCAGGCGCTCTTCGGCCATCTTCTCGGCCACCGTTTCGACCTCGGCGGTACGCTGCGACTTGACCATGTTGATTGCGATCTCGGTCAGCTCCCGAATCATCGATTCGACATCGCGGCCGACGTAGCCGACCTCGGTGAACTTCGACGCCTCCACTTTAAGGAACGGCGCATCGGCCAGGCGCGCGAGCCGCCGGGCGATCTCGGTCTTGCCGACTCCCGTCGGTCCGATCATGATGATGTTCTTCGGGGCGACCTCGTCGCGAAGCTCCTCGGGCAGGTGCTGACGCCGCCAGCGGTTGCGCATGGCGATGGCCACCATCCGCTTCGCGTCATTCTGGCCGATGATGTACTTGTCGAGCTCGGCCACTATCTGCTTTGGAGTCAGCGAGCTCATACTCGGTTCATTTCCTTCACGACGATTTCGATTCCCGCCTCTTCGAGCATCCCGCGGGCGAGCTTGTCCGGATAATCGCCGCACACGACGATGCGTTCGACGCCGGTGTTAATCAGCATCTTGGCGCAGAGCACGCAGGGCTGGTTGGTGCAATACATGGTCGAGCCGCGCAGGCTGATTCCGAACTGGGCCGCCTGAAGGATGGCGTTCTGCTCGGCGTGGATGCCCCGGCACAGCTCGTGCCTCTCGCCCGACGGTATCCCCTCGCGCTCGCGGATGCAGCCGACCTCGGAGCAATGTTTCAGTCCGCTCGGTGCTCCGTTATAGCCCGTGGTGAGCATGCGCTTGTCGCGGACGAACACGGCGCCCACCTGACGCCTCAGGCACGTGGAGCGGCTCGAGACGAGGTTCGCGATTTCCAGAAAATATTCATCCCATGAAGGTCGTGCCACGATGTGCCTCCATCGTTATTCGAAAGCGGTGCGGCTCACGCGTCGCCGGGCATCGGAAACCGGTCGCAGAGTTCCTGCACGCGTTCGCCGATTTTGGCGAGACGAGCTTCGTCGGAGCGCGCGTCCAGGGCCTCGTCGATGAGTTGCGCGATCAGAACCATCTCCTCCTCGCCCATGCCGCGCGTGGTGACCGCGGGAGTGCCCGGCCTGATGCCGCTGGTGACGGCGGGACTCTTCTTGTCGAACGGAATCGTGTTCTTGTTTACAGTTATGCCGGCGCGGTCGAGTATCTCGACCGCTTCCTGCCCGGTGACCCCCTTGTTGGTGAGGTCGATGAGCATCAGGTGCGTGTCGGTGCCGCCCGCGACCAGCCGGAAGCCGCGCTCGCCGAGCTCGGCGGCAAGTCGGGCGGCGTTGCGCGCGATCTTGCGCTGATAATCGGCGAACTCCTCGGTCATGGCCTCCTTCAGGCAGACTGCCTTGGCGGCGATGACATGCATGAGCGGGCCGCCCTGGATTCCGGGGAAAACCGTCTTATCGATTTTCTGCGCATATTTCTTCTTGCACAATACCATGCCGCCGCGAGGCCCGCGCAGCGTCTTGTGCGTGGTCACCGCCACGAAATCGGAGTGCGGGAATGGACTGGGGTGCACGCCGCCCGCGATCAGCCCGGCGATGTGTGCGATGTCGGCCATCAGGTACGCGCCCACCTCGGAGGCGATCTTGGCAAACTCGGCGAAGTCGATCGTGCGCGGATAGGCGCTCGCGCCGACGACGATCATCTTCGGCTTACAGGCGTGGGCCTGCTTCCTTATCGCGTCGAAATCGAGCGTCTCGGTCTTGGGATTCACGCCGTACGCGACGACTTTGAAGAGTTGGCCCGAGAAACTGGCGGGAGCGCCGTGCGTCAGGTGCCCGCCGTGCGACAGCTCCATGCCCATGATCACGTCGCCCGGCTTCAGGACGCTGAGATACACCGCCATGTTCGCCTGCGTGCCCGAGTGCGGCTGCACGTTCGCGTGTTCCGCCCCGAACAGTTTCTTAGCGCGCTCGATGGCAAGGTTTTCGACCACGTCCACGTACTCGCAGCCGCCGTAATACCGATGTCCGGGATAGCCCTCGGCGTACTTGTTGGTCATCACGCAGCCCTGCGCCTCGAGCACGGCGGGGCTGGTGAAATTTTCGGACGGAATCAGTTGCAGCTTGCCGCGCTGCCGCTCATGCTCGCAGTCGATGGCGCGCGCGACGTCGGGATCCACCTTGGCCAGAACGCCCAGTTTTTCATCTACGGAACGGGAGTTTACAAATTTGGAACACATTTTCCCCCCAAAATAGCTTGACAAGAACTGACAATTATGGTATTACTATCATGCAGGTCCGAGTCCGTCTTTAGGGGCGGGGGTAGGTCCTGCTTTTCATTTCCCGTAAAAAGGCCTGATAATCCCCTCGGAATCATGGCGCGTAGCCTCTGTCACAAGAATCGGCGCCAACAAACCAAAAGCTTCATTCAGCCCATACCTTTTCCGAGAGTGCCTCGGACTTTCCATCAGCTTTCCTTCGTGATACAAGAATAAAAACTCTGACTCGGTCCAAGTCTATAGAGTCCTATCCGAGGGAAGACGTTTCAGCCTCTTTGGTTCTTCCGGAGAATACTTTAGCCTTCGGCGTCGCACATCGTCTATTCTCCATCCCATCATAAATATCTCATGACTCCCTATCTTATCGACTTTCTTGAGTTTTATCTCTTGGCCTGGGAAGAAGGCACCACAGCTCACCTCCTGCGGGGAACAGGAGTTATCGTTTACGCAGACCACTAAGGAATTGGTCTTGCTCGAAAGGCGTAAGCAAGATCCAAGTGCTTGTGAGAATTTGTTTGTATAGCACGGAACTAGGATAACTTCAATGTCCGCCTTGTTCAAACTCGTAGAGTTCAATACCTCAAACTTATATTCAGCATTACGGTCGGCCACATCTAGGCAAATCAAGACGCTAATTACTCCAAATTCTGTGTTAATAAGTAGAAATTTCGGTTTGCCTTTTGGAACTTTACATTCTTCGCCGGCCACTTGGGCCAGATTATATTTGTATTGCTGAAATGGTCTATTCCTATATGGCGTGTATATCAGCGAAGTATTAAAGAAGGTTCTTGGATCATAATATGAACCGGCAACAATATGTGACCCAAATCTGCCTGCAAAATTTGCCAACTTGCTTTCCAGTCCACGTGCTCCGTACGGATAAGATAGTTCGCTGAAACAAATAAGATTTGCTCCTTTTCTTGCCGCACTTTGTGCACATTGCAGAAAATTCTTCGAGAAGCTTTTTAGCTTTGTCTCTTTGAGAACGAAGATGGTGTCATCTCTATCTGCTTTGGAAACAAAACAATCCTCGGGAATATGCATTGACACTAATGCAATTTTTATCTCTGGACGACTGACGAACGAAAGAGTCTTTGTTAGAGATAGAGTGTCCTCCTGAATAGTGACATTTTCCTTGCTGGGATTCGACAAGTGTAATGTCTCACCAATTAGGGGTGCAGGATCATTCTTGAAAATAGGCTGAGATGCTATTGAAAACGAATGGCAGAAGCCAGTTAACCAAATCTCTGGTGTATCAGCTTTGTTTTCGCCAAATTAGCAACCTGTTCTCTGGGCAGACAGATACGTGTTAAGAAAGTACAATAGTCCTGCTCCAATTCCTTGAGATTCTCAATTGTTCCTCTCAGAGTCTTATTATTTCCCAAAGAAATGTCCGCCCCCTTCTTTCTCTCATCCAGCCTGTAATCGGATATCAGACAAGGATATTCGAAGATCCATTCCGGTATTTCTTCTAAACTTAATACAAGTGGTCGAGGCAAACCTCTCCGAACACACTGGTGATCGACCTGTTCGATTTGTTCGTTGCATAGGACTCGTTTTTCAGTGAAGGAAAAGTAAAAGTTCTTCAACTCCTTGTTTTCTTTTTCGAAGCGAAGCCGAACATTTACACTGTCCGAATATTCCCAAACACTTACCCGCCCACAGATTAATCCCATAAACGCGTCCTCTCCCATACCCAATGCTGTTCGTAACATTTGACCGAGCAACTCAGTTGTCCGAACCGATCATGCGTGCAAAAGCTTTACTCACTCTCGCAGGTCCCGCGTCTCTAACAGTCAAAGGAGGGGTCTGGCGCTGGTCATAACAGATGCCAACATGGCTGTCAAATGTGCCATTTCCATTCGTGCTTGACTCTAAAACTATCCCTTCTGTGTCTTCACCCGCCAGACCAGCCCATTCAGCGTTTGTTGCTTCAAGATATTCTTGAATTTCTGGCCAGCTTGAGCACCTCCAACCCTGCCAGAAAATCATTGTTTCTGCAACATTGCGCATCTCCTTATCTGTCTTAATCATTGCTCTGAAATCTATCTCCTCGCCAGCGAGCAAACTGCTCACGCATCCTGCAAATTCAGGATCCATCGAAGCAACAAATTTGAGACTGATCTTCTTTCCTTTAGAAACTTCCTCGTAAAATCCTTCCTCAACCAATATTTTCCGATAGCTATTATAAACAATATCATCAAGGCCGGAGATATATTCGGAACAGGTTGAAAAGAAATTGTGAATCTCTTGTGCATCCAAATTTCCGTTTGAAGACTGGATCAGAGAACATCTGGACCATATTTTACTTTTGTTTGGTGGAACACAAATCGTAATGGATGGCCTGTACTCGAGCAGAAAACCATTGGACCTAAATTGGAGACCGCCGAAAACCAATCCAGGCCCTTCCCGCGACTCATTCTCTGGTTCTAGACTCTTTTCATTCGTGATACGCGTCAAGCAATTCTTGATCTCTTTATGGAGAGATATCCATTTGCGGCTCATTGCATTCCTTACTGCAGTAGCCTTCCCATATTCACTGCTGCAGAATCCACGCGGTTTCACAACCAAGCATGACCTGATCAAAGGGAATCTGTATTGCTTGTCAGCGTACAAGATTACACCTGCCTTCCTCCGGTTGCACTTATCATGCTTGCTCTAACTTCTGTTTTCCTAAGCACATGGACACACTAATATTATATCCTATAACATAAACTTTTTCAAGAAACTTCCCGCCCATGGGGGATAGATTCTGGTTCGGGCGCTGAAGCGTAAACTCGGCATTAGTGGGCGATTATTTTCTCTCACGAACAATCTACCATAACGCACGCTAACAAATTTGTCAAGTTGAATGCAATATTCTTCTTTCGTAGTTCCGCAACGAATGTCCAGGTTCCACGAAGGCCGAACGCGAAGCAGCATTAAGCATACCTTTACTATTCTTCGCCGTCTATTTTGCGGATTCGCCTGAGGTGGCGTCCCCCCTCGAAGGGAGTTTCCATCCACACGCGGAGTATGTCCCGGGCGGCGGCAAAATCGATGAGCCTCGAGCCGAGCACAAGCACGTTCGCGTCGTTGTGTGCTCTCGACATCTCTGCCATCCGGGTATTCATGCAGAGCGCGGCGCGGATGCCTTTGTACCTGTTGGCCGTGTAGCTCATCCCCAGTCCGGTGCCGCATATGAGCACCCCGCGCTCGCATGCATTTGCGAGTATCGTCTCGCACAGTTTCTTGGCAAAATCGGGATAGTCGCAGGATTCGGTGCTATAGCAGCCGAAGTCTTCCACCTCATGCCCTTCGGATGCGAGATGCTCCTTGACCCTTTCTTTCAGCTCAAATCCAGCGTGGTCAGAAGCTACCGCCAACTTCATCTGGGTTCCCTTCCTGAGAATACAGTCTCCTGCCAAACTCGGCGACCACGGCGCTCAGCCTGTCAGCCGGGACCGCACCCTCCCTTAATATTACTATTTTTCGACCGGTAACTTCCACTATCGTTGACGGCAGCTTGCAGGTGCTCGGCCCTCCATCGACAACCGCGTCGATTTCGCCCCTGAAGTACTCCATGGCTTCCTGCGCGCTCCGTGCAGGCCGGCCTCCAGAGGGGTTGGCGCTTGTGGCAACCAACAGCCCGCCCAGCGCGCCCGCGATGGCGCGGGCGATAGTGTTGTCGGGCATCCTGACGCAGATCATCCTGCGCGCGTCCAGCACATCGGTCGGAAGATTCCCGGAATCCTCGACCACGAGCGAGACCGGGCCGGGCCAGAATGTCTCGGCGATGGCCGCAGCGACGGGACTGAGCCTGATTCCCCACTCCGCCAGCCGCTCCGGCTTGTCGATGACGTAGGGAAATGGTTTTGCCCCCTCCCTGCCCTTGAGTATTCTGACCTTGTGGTTGGCGTCGGAGTTGAAGGCGTCGCCGCCGAGTCCGTAAAGCGTGTCGGTGGGGTAGGCAATCACGCCTCCCTTTTTCAGCAGCGAGGCGACCTCGTTCACCAGTTTAGGCTCGGGCGCTCTTGTGTTTAGTTCGAATACTTTCATCCTTCTTCGAACGCTCGGCGAGCATTCGCTCCAGAATGCGGCGAGCCTTCCTGAGGGCTTGCGCGCGGTGGCTGATCTCGTTCTTTGTTTTCGTGCCCAACCGGGCAAAGGTCTTGTCGTACCCCTTGGGAATGAACACGGGATCATACCCGAAACCCGATTTCCCGAGCGGGCGCGAGGCGATCCTGCCCTCGCACTTTCCCGTGGCCATCCAGATTTTCTTTCCGTCGGTTATGGCCACCACGCACACAAAGCGCGCCGTTCGCTTTTCGGCCTTGACGCCCCGCATCAGGCGCAGCAGCTTCTTGACGTTATCCGCGTCCGTGGCATCGTCTCCGGCAAATCTGGCCGAATGGCAGCCGGGCTGTCCACCGAGACGGTCAACCTGCAGGCCCGAATCCTCGGCAAGCGTGAGGAAACCGGTCTGACGAACATATGTCCTTGCCTTGATGCGCGCGTTTGCCGCGAACGAATTGCCGCTCTCGCGCGCGGGCTTGACATTCTTGATTTCCTTGAGACTGACTATCTCGACGGGGAGCCCGTCGAGAATCTTCGAGATTTCGCGGATTTTGCCCGTGTTGCCGGTTGCGAGGAGGAGCTTCACGACCCCGCGCTCCCGGCTTCGAGCGCGGCCGTCTGCGAGCGGACCAACCGTCGAATGCCATCCTGCGCGAGGTCGAGCAGCTCGTCGAGGAGCTTTCTCTCGAACGGGTCCTTTTCAGCGGTGGCCTGAATCTCGACAACCCTTCCTGCTTGCGTCATAATCACGTTGAGGTCCGCCTCCGCCCGCGAGTCTTCCTGATAGCACAGGTCGAGCATCGGAATCAACTATGCCCACGCTGGTGGCGGCCACGACTTCCCTGATGGGCATCGAGTCGATTCCGTTCGACTCGATGAGCCACGAGAGAGCGTCGTGCAGCGCGACGAACGAGCCGGTGATCGCGGCGGTTCGCGTGCCGCCGTCTGCCTGGAGGACATCGCAATCCATCTGAATCGTCCGCGAGCCCAGGGCCGAAAGGTCCACCACGGAGCGCAACGTGCGTCCGATAAGCCTCTGAATCTCGAACGCGCGCCCCGATGCGCCCCGGCCGATGCGGGTCTCGTTCGAGCGGGGGAGCATCGCATACTCGGCGGTTATCCATCCCTTGCCCGAACCCTCCAGAAAAGGCGGGACCCCTTCCCCGACGGAGGCGTTGCACAGGACCCGAGTATCGCCGATTTCAATCAGCACGGACCCTTCGGCGTACTTTGTGAATCCTCTCCGGATGACGACGGGCCGCATCTCGTTCCACCGTCGCCCGTCCGGCCTGAGAATGTGCGTGCGATCATCCGCCACTGGGAACTTCCTCGGGTTGCGGCTGCTGCTCAGTCTCGGGAGCTGTCGTATCGGGGAGAGCCTCGACAGGCGCTGTGTCCGTCGACGTGCCGGAGGAAACCTCCTTCGGCTCCTCCTTCGCGGTGGTCTCGATCTGTTTTTTCGCGACGTTTATGTTCTGTTCGATTGTCTTGAAGATGTCGTACCCCTGAAGCAGCTCTACCGCCCGTTCGAGCTGAATGTCCGTTGCCTCAGGCTTTTCCTGGCCGGCGCCGACCGTGCCGGGTATGGTCATGCCGCTGAGGAGGTGGGCAAGCTGTTCCTTGCTCATCTTCACGACAATATCCGGAGTGATGCCGACCCCGTTTATGGAATGGCCGTTCGGGGTGAGATACTTCGCCGTGGTCAGACGAAGGGCCGAACCGTCGGACATTGGGATTATGCTCTGAACCGAGCCTTTCCCGAATGTCTTCTCGCCCAGGATGACTGCCCGATGCCAGTCTCTGAGCGCGCCCGCCACAATTTCCGACGCGCTGGCGCTGCCCCCGTTCACCAGCACGACGATGGGCGTACTTGGATCGACCGTCGCGTCGCGCTTCGCCTTGAATCTCAGACTCTGGTCGGGGTGGCGAGACTCGGTGTAAACGATGAGCTGGCCTTTCTCGAGAAATTCGTCGGCCACGTCGGCGGCCACGTTGAGCAGTCCGCCGGGATTCGTGCGAAGGTCAAACACGAGCGACCGCATCCCCTTGGCCTTCAGGTCCTCTATCGCCTCGTGGAGCTCGGTCCCGGTCTGTTCGCTGAACTCGCGAAGGCGGATGCGCCCGATGGAGTCGTCGAGCATATCCCACTTGACGCTCCGGATCTTAATGTCGTCGCGAACCAGCGTGAACTCCAGCTCTTCCGGAACGTTGCCGTCGTTTTCGTGAAGCCTGAGAACGGAAATGGTGACCTTTGTGCCTTTCGGACCCCGAAGTTTCTTGACAGCCTCTTCGAGCACCAGTCCCGTTGTGCTCTCCCCGTCGATCTTTATGATTTTGTCGCCCGCCTGCACGCCGGCTTTGAACGCGGGGGTGTCCTCGATGGGCGAGACGACGGTGAGCACCTTGTTTTCGTCGAGGCTGATGACGATTCCCAGCCCGCCGAAGTGTCCCTCGGTCTCGACCTTGAGCTCCTTATAGACATCCGGGGGCATGAACTGGCTGTGGGGGTCGAGTCCGTCCAGCATTCCCTTCAGCGCGTCGTATATCAGCGTTTGGGTGGAGACTTCCTCCACATATTCGCTCTGCACAATGCTGAGGGCGTCGGAGAAAAGCTCGAGGTCGTTGTATGTCGAGCCGGTCTGAGCCGCGACGTAGCCGGACAGGCTGTTGCCTATGATGAGGCCCAGCGTGAGAACCGACGCCAGAAAAAGGAAAAACTCACTCCGATTGCGTTGCATGTATATTCCTCCTTTGAAGCCAAACAGCAGGGTCGACGGGGTCTCCGTGTTCCCTTATTTCAAAATACAGAAACGGGCCCTTCAGCGAACCGGTTTCGCCCACGAGCGCTATGGGTTGGCCACCCTTCACATGGTCTCCTTTCCTCACGAGAATCTCGGAGCAGTGCGAATATATGCTGTTATACCCGTCGCCGTGGTCGAGAATCACGAGCTTGCCATATCCTCTGAACCAGTCGCAGTAGGCGACAATCGCGTCGTGGATGGCGCGGATTTGCGAGCCCACCGAGCCCGAAATATCGACGCCAAGGTGCCTGGTGAATGTGCCCGAGTCGGGATTTCGCACCCTGCCGAATGGAACCGTTATTTCGCCCTCGGTCGGCCAGGGGAGCAGCCCCCTCATTTCCCCGAACGGAACCGCGCCCGTGAGTGCGGGCTGCGCCTCCGCCCGTTGCTTTTCGATAAAATCCTGCAGGTTACGAGCCGAAGCCTCCAGGTCGGTTATCGCGGCCAGATAGATATTCTTCTGTTCCCTGAGCTTCGTCAATATGACTTCGCGCTGTCTCTTCTTCTCCACAGCCTGCTGAGCGCGCAATTTCGCGGCCTCGGTATAAAGCGTATCCAATTCGACGCGCTTACGCAAGGTTTCCTGTTGCTCCAGATAGGTCCTGCGAAGCCCCTCGGCCCGCTCAAAGGTCTCGGCCTCCTTCTCCGCCAACAGTGAGAGCATTCGTCGACGCCTCGTGATCTCGGATTGGGGAATATCGCAGAGTATGACCTCGACCAGAGACGGTTCCCGTTGATTGCACAGAAGCCTGAGCCACTGCTCGAGCTCCTGCCGCGAGCGTACATACAGCGTCTCACACCTGCCGAGTTCGGCCTGCGCCATCCCGATCGCCTCTTTGTTGGCTGCAATATTCGCTTCGCCCGTCTTGATTTCACGGGCAAGGCTGTCTATTTCCTTGTCTCTCCCCTCCAGGTCGTCTATTATCGCGCGTTCCTGCTGGCCGAGTTTTTCGGCGGCGGCCATGCTCTGTTGCAGGTCGCGTTCGAGCCGCTTCAGTTCCTGTTGATACTTGACCAGCTCGGACTCCAAGTCCTCATCGGCGCGGACCAGACTCCCGGCCGGCCACGCGGCGAGCAGGACCGCGAGCGTCACTACGAGCACGTTTCGAAGCGAAAACCAGCTTGCCATGAGCGCCAGAGCCGGGCCGACGGCAAAGGCCGCCCCCACCAGTCCCAGGGGGAGCCGAAGCGTCTCGCCCATCCTGTTCGAAAGCAGCGCGGCCGTGACTGCCAACGCGCCGACGCCGACGGCCGACCCGCACATGCCCTGCGCAACACCCTCCACTGCGAAGACGCGGCGAATGAACTTTGTGCTCGCGCCCAACATGCGAAGCGTGCGTATCTCGCTTTTGCGGGCGGTCGAGGCGAGCCTCGCTATGTTGACCGTGATTATTCCGAACGCCAGGATCCAGAAAATGCTCGTCCCGGCCGCAAATCCGGCCATTTCCCGGCGAAATTGCAGGTATCGCTCGAGCATCGTTTCCTCGAACCGTACCTCGTCCACCCCCTTGATCGAAGCAACCCGCGAGGCCACCCGCCTGATGACGGAGAGGTCCCGGTTGCCCTCGACAAGCCTTATCACAATCGAAGGGGGCAACACCTCATCGAGCGGCACCTCGCCCAAGTCGAGCGAATCGCCCGCTTCGGAGAAGAGTTCTTCCCACGATTGCTGGCCGCTGACCAGTCTCGCGTCGCCCACCTCGTTGATGGAGCGAACGTCGTCGAGCACCTTCTGCGGGCTCTGCGCCTCCGGCCCGCGGGAAAGAAAGGCGACCAGCTCCACCCTGCTCTCCCATTTCTTGAGCAGAGAATTCACGTTGAGGACGAGGAACGCAAACGCCCCCATCGCAAACACGGCGACCGCCACGCATCCGGCCATGGCCAGGCTAAGAGTGCGCGCCCGCCGGAAATTCCGAAGCCCTTCCCTAACGGCGAGGTTGTATCCCTCCATTGAGATCGTTCGCCGTCCTCTCCCCCGCGTCAGGACGCCGGGGTCTTCTCCATCCGACCGAAGGAACGTGTGTCGAGCATGATGGGACGTTTGCCCGACTGCTCCGCAAATTCGACGTTATGAGTCGCAATCACGATGGTCGACCCGCGCAGGTTCGCGCCCTTGAACAGTTCCGCCGCCTTCTCGGCCGACCGCCAATCGAGCCGCTCATACGGTTCGTCGGCCAGCACGATTTTGGGCCGGCGCGCCAGCGCGCGGACGATCTTGAGCATCTGCTTTTCATTCTCCGAAACCTGGTCGGGGAACAGGCCGGTCTTGCCGAGGAGGCCGATTCCCCTGAGATAGAAAACGGTCTCCTTCCTGGCATCGGAGGCCCGCCAGCCCGCGAGTTCGAGCGAAACCGATATATTCTCGGCGAGGGTATGCTGTGGAAGCAGATAGTCGTCCTGAAATATCACTCCGAGTGTGCGCCTGTACTTGGGATAGTCGCGTCGCGGAATTTCGGTGATGTCGCGCCCTTCCACGATGACGCGGCCGCCCGAGGGCATCTGCTGAAGCGCCAGCGTGCGCAACAGAGAGGTTTTCCCCGAACCCGCCTGCCCGCAGATGAAAACAAAATCCCCCTTTTCGATATGCAGATTGAGGCCGTCGAGCACCTCGTGGGGCCCATGTCGCAGGCACAGGTCCAAGGTAATAATCACTTCCCGGCCGCCTTCCTCGATATGGCCCGACGCGCAGCCTCTGCCACGTTCTCGGCCGTGAGTCCGTAGGCCGCCATCAACTCTTTGGGCTCCCCCGACTGACCAAACCTGTCCTCTATGCCGACCCTCACCACCGGAGCCGGAGAGGTCTCGCACACTATCTCCGACACGGCGCTTCCCAGGCCTCCGATGACATTGTGCTCTTCCGCCGTGACGAGCGCGCCCGTTTCGTTGACGGCCGCGACTATCGCATCCCGGTCGATAGGTTTGATGGTGCTCATGTTGATGACACGAGCGCCTATTCCGTCCTTCGAGAGCGCCTCGGCGGCGACGAGCGCAATTTGCACCATCGTGCCAATGGCAATAATGGCGACATCGGAGCCATCCCGAAGAATCGACGCTTTGCCGAGCCTGAAGGGGTAGCTTTCTTCATAGATTATGGGCACTCCCGACCGGCCCAGCCGCAGATATGCGGGGCCGGGTGTCTCCACCACGGCGGCAACCGCCTTTTCGGTCTCCACCCCGTCGGCGGGAACGATGACTTTCATGTTCGGAATGGCCCGCATGATGGCGATGTCTTCGATTGATTGGTGAGACGACCCGTCGGGTCCGACGGCGATGCCCGCATGCGAGGCGGCGATCTTGACGTTCAGGTTCGCATAGCAGATGGAGTTTCTTATCTGCTCCCAAGCTCTTCCGGTGGCGAAGATTACGAATGAACTGGCGAATGCGATCTTGCCCGCTGCGGCGAGGCCCGCGGCCGTGCCCATCATGTCCGCCTCCGCGATGCCCATGTCGAAGAATCGTTCCGGGAACTTCTTCTTGAACTTTATCGTCTTTGTGGACTTGGCAAGGTCGGCGTCGAGCACAACGACGTCGGGGTTCTGTTCGCCCAACCGCACGAGCGCGTTTCCGTAAGCCTCGCGCGTCGCAATCTTATCACCGACCTTCAGCATCTCCTATTTTCCCTCGCGCTCACTCCATTTCAGCCAATGCGCGAACACACTCCTCCTCCGTGGGTGCGACGCCGTGATAATCGACCATGTTTTCCATGAACGAGACGCCCTTTCCCTTGACCGTGCGTGCGACTATCATTGTCGGCCGGGCTTTGGCATCCCGGGCCGTTTCGAAGGCTTGAAGTATCTCCCCCATATCATGTCCGTCTATTTCGACGACGTTCCAGCCGAAACTCTCCCACTTTGCCGATATCGAGCCCAGAGACTTGATCTCGTCGATGTGCCCGTCGATCTGAAGGCCGTTGTTGTCCACGACCGCACAGAGATTGTCCAGTCCGTGATGGGCTGCCGTCATCGCCGCCTCCCATATCTGGCCCTCCTGTATCTCTCCGTCGCCCAGAAGGACGTACACGCGATAGTCGCGTCTGTCGAGCCTGGCGGCGAGCGCCATGCCGTTGGCGATCGAGAGCCCCTGCCCTAACGAGCCGCTCGACATATCGACGCCGGGGGTCTTCCGCATGTCCGGATGTCCCTGCAGCGGGCTGTTCAACTTCCGAAGGCCGTCCAGCCAGTCGACGGGAAAATATCCGGCCTTCGCCAGTACCGCGTACCATGTTGGCGCGCAGTGTCCCTTCGACATCAGGAAGCGGTCGCGTTCGGGCCAATCGGGACGGCGCGGGTCGTGCCGCATCACATGGAAATACAGGGCGACAACTATGTCGGCGCACGACAGGCTTCCGCCCGGGTGACCGGAGGCGGCCTTGGCGAGCATCGTGACGACATCTCGTCTTACGGCCTTCGCATGCGCCTCGAGAGCGGCAATCGTGTTCCGGTCAAAAGACATGTCGCGGGCCCCTGTTTATCCAATATATGACATCGGGAGAACAGCATGTTAGTTTATCAGATTGGCGGGTAAATGTAAACCGAAATTCACTTGTTCGACGGCGGGAATCAAACCTTGATATCGTACTTTTTTATGCGGTATTGCAGCGTTTTGTACGTCATCCCCACGAGCTTCGACGCTTTCAGAATGTGACCGCCTGTTCTTGCGAGCGCCTCGCAGATGAGCTTCTTTTCTACCTCCTCTATCGAGAGTCCCTCTTCGGGCAGCCGCACTCCCGGAAGCTGCTCGGCGGCCGCCTGAGGAGCGAGCAGACTCCGGGGCAGGTCGTCCACGGCTATTTTGTCCTTATCCGTCAGAACCAGCAGCCGTTCGAGCGTGTTCTCAAGCTCCCGCACATTGCCCGGCCAATGGTACGCCACAAACTTGTCGATGACCGCAGAATCGAGGACGGGATATCTTCGCTGAAACTCTTGCGAGAGCTTCCTCTTAAAAAAGTCGATCAGCGGGGGCACGTCTTCCTTGCGCTCGCGCAGGGGCGGGATATCGACGACTATCACGTTAAGCCGGAAAAACAGGTCTTCCCGGAAGTTTCCTTTTGCGACCTCGCGCTCCAGGTTCTTGTTCGTGGCGGCGATCACCCGGACATCCACGGAGATCAACTCGGTCCCGCCGACGCGCTCGATCTTCATTTCCTGCAGCACCCGGAGCAGCTTCGCCTGCAACTCCATCGACATGTCGCCGATCTCGTCCAGGAAGATGGTGCCTCCGTCGGCGAGCTCGAATTTGCCCTTTTTTGTCTGTATTGCGCCCGTGAAGGCCCCCTTCTCGTGGCCGAACAGCTCGCTTTCTATGAGATTCTCGGGCACGGCGGCGCAGTTTACCGCAACGAACGGGTTCTTCTTGCGGGGGCCGTTGAAATGAATGCTGCGTGCCACCAATTCCTTGCCCGTCCCGCTTTCGCCCTGTATCAGGACGGTGCTGTTGACCGGAATAGACCTCTCGATGAGCCTGAAGATTTTTTGCATCTTCTCGCTTGTCCCGACAATGTTGCCAAGATTGAAGCGGGTTTCCACCAACTCGCGCAGTTCCAAATTCTCCTGCCGGAGCTGTTTGTGCTCGAGAGCCCTCTGAACCGAGACAAGGAGCACCTCTTTGTCGAATGGCTTTGTGATGTAATCGTGCGCGCCCTGCCGCATCGCCTCGACCGCGCTTTCTATCGAGCCGTATGCGGTCATGACTATTACCTCGGTTTCGGGAGAAACCTGCTTGGCCCCCCTCAGCACGTCGATGCCGTTGCCGTCTTCCATTTTGAGGTCGGTGATGATGAGGTCGAGCCTGTCCTTCTCGATCTGCTCGACGGCCTCGATCGTGCCGGAGGCCTGCGTGACGTCGTACTTTGCCCGACTGAGAACGTCGGAGATGATCTGACGCTGAGCGTCCTCGTCATCCACGACGAGTATCTTCGCCAGCGCGCTCACGGTGCTTTCTCCGGAATGGTGACGGTGACGGTGGTGCCCTGTCCTTGCCGGCTTTCGACTTTTATTTCTCCTTCGTGCTTCTCGATTATCGTCTTTGTGAGCGAGAGTCCCAGGCCGGTCCCTGAAGACTTCGTGGAGAAATACGGGTCGAAAATCTTGTCGAGCGCTTCGGCGGGGATTCCCTTGCCCTTGTCCGCAATCGTCAACTTGATCTGCCCATCCGATTCGGCCATGCTCACATCGATGGTTCCGGTCTCGCCGGAGGCCTCCATTGCGTTTATGAGTATGTTCAGTATGGCTCCTTTCAAGAGCTGGGGATCAACCAAGAAGTCTCTCGGCGCGGCGGGAATGTTCGTCCGCAGGCTCACGCCCCTTCTTTGCGCGTCCTTTTCGACCAGGTGCGCCGTTTCCTTCAAGAGCTGGTCGACCCTGCAGGGACGCAGTGAGAGTTCGCGCTCCTTGGCCAGCGTGAGGAAATCCCTCACGATGTCGTCGAGCCGGTTTACCTCCTTGAGGATGGTATCGGCATATCTGTTGAACGACGCCTCATCGAGGTCGTGCTGGGAGAAGATATCCTTCAGATGTGAGATGGTGAGCTTGATCCCGTTGAGCGGATTCCCGATTTCGTGTGCGATACCGGCCGTCAGATTGCCCAGTGCAGACAACCGCTGTGTCTGGGCGAGCTTCTGCTCCATCTTCGCCTTTGTTCTCAACGCCTCGACCATTTCATTGAACTTCATCTCGAGAGTCAAGACCTCGCTGGCGTTGGGCTTAATATCGATCTCATGAAGGTTGCCCTCGCTTATTTCTTTGCAGGTCTCGGCCATTGCGCGCAACGGGTGCAGAAGCTTGAAAATGAAGTAGCACAGAGCCCCGATGGTGCCAAGAAACAGGATCAGGAGCGCGACGAGGACTTTGCTCCGAAGCGCCTTCACCAGATGGGTCTGGGGCGCGACGGCAAGCGCGATGCTCACGTAGCCGACCGGCTCCGAGTCAACCATGATGGGAAAGGTTTGAAAGTATGCGGTTATCTTTCCGCCACCGGCGGGCCGTGCCTCTATAATCTTGGTATCGGGATTGCCGAATTCCAGAAGCGGCGTCTCGTCGTGCTGGATGCTTGAGACGACGTTTTTTTCGGAATCGCGGACGATTATCGCATCGACGCCGCTGGGCGTCTCCAGGTCGGAGAGACTCTTTTTGAGAACCTCTCGGCGCGGCTCCGCCACTTCCAGATTCTCGAGGTGAACTTGAAAGTGACGCACTACCTGTGAGCTCTTCTCTTCCATCTCTGAGAGGATGCTCTGCTGGTAGCGGAAAAGGACGCCGACTACACTTCCGACGAGGCAGAACGTGAGTACGATGCAACACAGGATGATCTTGAATACCAGAGATTTATACCACTTCATCTGAGTTCTTTTCGGGCGGGGACACTCCACCTCTTAGTATACCCCCTGCGGGTCATTTCTGTCAATTCACCCGCAACCCCGAGATGCAAGACCCGGCGGGTCCATGACATAGGGGTATGCCGATGTTTCTCACTCTCTCAATTACACACACGCCGCCGGTAAAGTCGGGCTCGGCGGGAAAAAGACGAGGTTTTGTAAGGTCACGCCCCACCGACCGCGATGGCCGGTCGAGCGGATAGAAATGCGCCGCACATCTGCAGGCCGCGGCCCGCCCGGGCGGCTGAATCCACCCGCATTCCATGGAGTTGTGGTTGACGGAGATCAGGCACGTGAAATGCGGCGAGAGTTGCCGTATGTCTCGAGCGCCTTCCTTGCAACGCTCAAGATCTCCTGTCCCTTGACGGGTTTGTTGATGTATTCGAACGCACCCAGATTCATCAGGTCCATGTACGATTCGACCTCGCCGTAGGCGGTGATGAAGATGACGGGTACTTTCATCTTCTTCCGCTTGATTTCCTCCATCAACTCCATTCCGTTCAGGTTGGGCATTCTCAGGTCGGAGATGACGAGGTCAAACACATCTTCCGAGAGCGCTTCGAGGGCTTCACGTCCGTCGGCGGCAACGGTCACGTCGTAGCCCGACTTCTCGAACATCTTCTTCATCGCCTTACGGAACTCTTGGTCGTCGTCCACGAGGAGTATCGACTGCTTATCGTTCATCGACATCACTCCTTTTCTCCTAATTATAACCAGTCAATCCTCAAGTGGCAACTTGAGAAGGAAAGAGGCGCCTTCTCCAGGCTCTGAGTAGAACTCGATGGAGCCGCCGTGGGC
The DNA here is from genome assembly GCA_964607485.1 of uncultured bacterium. Lineage (GTDB taxonomy): Bacteria > Abyssobacteria > SURF-5 > SURF-5 > SURF-5 > CAZSKP01. Next base: position 45,357 of record CAZSKP010000009.1, read on the forward strand.
GCCGATGATATCGCGCGCTATCGGAAGGCCCAAGCCGGTGCCCGCCGACTTGGTGCTGAAGAACGGCTCGAACAATTTCTCGGCGTCAACGCGCCGGATGCCCGGGCCGGTATCCGAGATGACTATCTCCGCCCAATCGTCCGAAGCGGCCGTGACCGTCTTTATCCTGCCGCCATCCGGCATGGCCTCTGCGGAATTCTTATACAGGTTCAAAATCGCTTCCTTTATCCGCTCTGTGTCGAAATATATGTTGGGCAGCCTGTCCGAAAAAACGTTCACAAACGCAATTTTTCGGGATTCCATCTCCTTGCGCATGAAATCCTGCAGCTCTCTCAGCGTCCGGTGCAGACACTGTCGGCGAAACTGCATCTTCGGGATGCGGGTGTAGTCGAGGTATTCTCCCGTGATGCGCTCGAGCCGCTCGACCTCCTTCATTACCGACTTAATGAGTTCCCCCACCTCGCTGCTGATTCCGCTCTCGGCAATCTGCTCCAGCTCGCATTCCAGCATCTCGATATTGAGCCGGATCGATGCGAGCGGGTTCTTCACCTCGTGGGCGATCCCAGCCGTCATCCGCCCGACAACAGCCAATTTCTCGGCGTGCAGCTCGTTGGCCTGAAGCCGCCTGAGCTCGGTCGTGTCCCTTATGACGGCCGACTTGCCGGTGGGCTTGCCCGTCTCGTCGCGCATAAGCGTCCATGTCACGTCGAGATACAGCTTTCGGCCCGTCTTGTCAAGGGCGGGCATTTCACAACTTCTAAGCGACCCGCTCTCGCCTATGCGCTCGCGGATGTTCTTCAACACCTTCCGGTGGGTACGCTGATCCGGCACAATCAAGGACAAACCCCGGCCGATCGCCTCATGCTCGTCGTATCCGAAGATGGCCTGGGCCCCGCGGTTCCAGCTTCGGATACGCCCGCGATTGTCAAAACCTATGATCGCATCGGCGGAATTGGTCGCGAGGTTGGCAAGATAATTGGCCTCGTGCCTCAGCTTCCGCTCCAGGTTCTTCTCCCTGGTGACATCCCGCAGAACGCCGACTACTCCCGCAACCCGGCCCTGGCGGTTCTTCAAGAGCTTCGCCGTGAGCAGACACTGCAGTTTCCTTCCATCTTTCGCTTTCACCGTCACTTCGCGGTCGTCCACGTGCTCCGATGTCGTAAGTTCGTTCAGGATCCCCTCAATATCGCCTCTCAGGATAAATTCGGCCGCAGGATGACCAACGGTATCCTCGTGGCAATAGCCGAGCAGTTTTTCCATGGTGGCGCTGTGGCTGGTGATGACTCCGCGGGCATCGGTCAAAAGAACCGCAATATCGGGAAGCTCTTCCACAAGACGGTCGAGAACCTCGCGTTCCGCCAAGGCAGGGGCGGGTGATTCGGCGTGGCGGGAACGGCCGGAGAGGGAGCCCAATCCTTTCGTGACGTTCCTCCGGCCCCCCGAGTCATTGCTGTTGCGAGGCAAGTCCGCCATGCGCTGTACTCCGGGGAACGTGGGGAAAAAGTTGGCCGCCTCGAAAAATAGGAAAAGTGCATAATTATTATACCACCAAATCGTTTGCTGTGAAGTAGATATTTTGAAGAAATCTCTTTTTTTTCTTGCGAAACGCATCGGGCCTTTCCCCAAAGGTTAACATCTGAACCCAAAAGATAATTGGCGCGATAGAGAGTCTTGAAAGGTGGTTCCTGAATGGAAACTGAACGGCAGCCGAGGCGACGAGCGGCGATAAGTCGAGCGGCGGGTTTACGCGACGTGCGGGCTGGGCCTGTCGAATTGGATGGTCACAGCGCTTCCGAGTTCAATCATGTCGCCGTGTCGGAGCTTCGTCTCTTCGCTTATCGGCGTTCCGTTCACCGATGTCCCGTTCATGCTCTGAAGGTCGCATATGTAGTATGCGTCGTCCCTCTTCACGATGCGCGCGTGAGAGCGCGAGACCCCCTCGGACGCTATCTGCATATCGTTCGAGGGAGCGCGACCGAGCGAAACGGTGTTGGAGACGATGCAACAGGTTTGCGAAGCTAGGCCCTTGATAACAATAAGCTTAGGGACTGCGGACGCGTCATCCAAGGCGGGCTTCCCCCATCTGCCGATGCCGGCGTCAACCGCCTGCGATTGCGGAAAGGACGGAGATTTCGTCGCCCTCGCTCAGGCGTTCGTCGAGCCTTTCCGGGATATCCAGGCGGTCTCCGTTCAGGAGAAACGTGGCTCTCCCCTGCTTCACCAGTCCTTTGAAAAATCTTCTGCCGAGCGCCTTCTTCTTGTCCAGACGCGCGAAAACTTTCTTGGGCGTGTCGTTCTCGATATAGGGTTCCTCGAACGTCCGGTTCAACGGGCTTCCGAGGAACACTCCCGTAACCTTCACTCGAATCGCCATCTCATCCCTGCCGGCCTATCAGTTCCACGCGCGGCATTCGTTCGACTCGAAGCGCTCAATCTCCGTACAAGTCCCTGATCGGGCCGAGCAGGCCAAGAGCCTCAAGCCGCTCCCTCTTGGGAACGCCCGTTTCGTAGTCCCAGCCGAGCTTGTCGTAGTATCGCGACGCCATCTTGTCGAGGTCGAGCGTGATATTCGCCAGAGGCCCCTTGCTCAGAGGAGGATAGCCGCCGGCCCTGTTCCTTATCTGCGTGTCGGCGGGCTTTATGCCCTCGCGGACGTTGAAGCAATGTCTGAGGGTGAGTATCCTCTCTCCGATTCTGAGGGCTTCGTGCGCGTCGATGCTCCAGCCGGTCACCGCGTTTATCATCTCGAACAGCGGGTATTCGCCCACGAGCAGCCCGAACATGCAGACGCCGGCGCTGTTGGCGACCTGGACGAACGCGCTGTTGATGGTCTGGAACTCGCCCGCCTTGTCATAGTTGTACTTCGACGATTTCAGCGATACCTGCTTGACGGGTTTGACTTGCTTGAACTTCTTGTGAAGCTCCATCAGCATGACGTACGTGTCGGAGGAAATGGTGTGCCGGCCGGGGGTCGGCTCCACCTCGTATGCGGTGCCGAAGGTGGGGTCGAACCGCGGATCGTGCATCGGCAGCTCCTGGCCGCCCGCATGGACGGCGAACTTCTCGGAGCCCTTCCCTATCTTTTCCGCCGCACGCTTGACGCCGTCGGCCAGAACGTCGCCGAAGCCCGACCGCGCCGCCAGTTTCTCGGTCATCTTGACGATGGCGTCGGCGTTGCCCCAGGTCAGCTTCAGGCCGTCCGTGTCCTCGTCGGTTAATAGTCCGTTCTCGTAACATTCGATGGCAAAAGCGATCGTCGCGCCGGCCGAGATGGTGTCCAGCCCGGCTCGGTTGCATATCTCGTTGGCCGCGATAATCGATTCGAGGTCGTCGTTCAGGCACATCGTCCCGAACGCAGCAAGGGTTTCATACTCGGGCTTGTGGCTTTCCTCAAGGGCATACTTGCCCTCCTTCACCTTGACGATGCCGCCGCAGCCGAGCGGACAGAACGCGCAGTAGTACTTCTTCTCCTGATACTTTATGAGATTCTCGTCGCTGATCTTGTACGATTTGGCGCTGACGGGAAAATCGTGGTGACCGCTTCCGCCCCAGTTTTTCACGGGTGAGTCGCCGCTTTCTGCCGAGTAGGCCGTCATGCCGCCCGTGCCGTAGCGCATGATGAGTTCCTTGTACGTCGCCGGCGGCGTGGCGAAGAGGAACGGGAAATAGCTGCGCACGAGCTTTCCCATGAGGTTGATGTTGTCAACCGATGCCTTGTCTTTGAACGGCGGCTTCTTTCGGAATTTCTCCAGGTAACTCTTGCGTATCTTCGAGAACGCATCCGGGTCGGCCAGTTCGGTCTTCTTGTCGCCGAAAGCCGCAATGGCCTTGAGCCGCTTCGAGCCCATGACCGCGCCCAGGCCCGAGCGTCCTGCCGCCCTGCCCCTGTCGGTTATCACTCCCGATATAAGCGAGAGCTTCTCGCCCGCGGGACCGATGCAGGCGATCTGGTACTTCTTGTTGCCCAATTTCTCGCGGATAAGGACCTCGGTCTCGACGCAATCTTTTCCCCAGACGAACGACGCGTCCACAAGCTCGGCCTTGCCCTCGTTGATGACGAGCATCACGGGCTTTTCGGAAATGCCCTTCACAAAGACGGCGTCGTAGCCCGTGCGCTTGAGCATCGGCGAGAAATAGCCGCCCGAGTTGGAGTCACCCCATGTGCCCGTGAGCGGCGATTTGCCGACGACCATGTACCTGCCCGTGAACGGAGCTCCCGTGCCCGTCAAAAGGCCGGTCGTGAAGCCGATGACCGCGTCGGGGCCGAGCGGGTCGGTCTTGGCGGGCTGGCGGTCGTACACGATTTTCGCGCCCAGCCCGTAGCCGCAGAGAAAGTCGCGATAGGTGAGTTCGTCTATTTCCTCATCCCATATCTTGCCCGTGCTCAGGTCGGCCCACAGCACCTTTCCCATATATCCGGAAGGCATGAACGGCTCCTTTCATAGCGTTGCGCGAACAGTACCCAATGCAGCCATTATAGCATGTTTATTGGAGAGCTTAAGAGTCCTCGCACCTAAATCGTAAGTCCAATATAGATAGTTAGTTATAGGGAAAAGTTGGCTGTGTCCCCATTTATTATTCTTGGCCACGTCTAGGCAAATCTTCCAGAGATAGAACGGGACACTTCCGCTTACCCAGATTGGCCAAAGTTTCTGCCAACTCTGTTGCCTCTAGATTCCTACCATGTAGTTCATAGAACCTGAGCAAGTCATTTCTGGCAGCAATAGAAGGCAGAGATACACACCCCTTCTCATTTGTGATGCGATCAGCAACCGAAATGCTCTTATGGTAACACGCCTCGGCACTTTCCAGGTCCCATAAGATCACGTACAAGTCGGCTGCCAATATATAACTCGAATAACTTAAGCGCCAATTTTCATATTCTTCGTAAATTTCTGCGGCCTCTACAAAAGCGTTCGCCGCATTCTTAAGTCGCAAATGGCCACAATCAGCAGCAATATGGCCCAACTTATTGTCTAGCTCGGCGCGTAGTTCTGGGGAATCGCTCTCACTTAGCCTGCTGATACTCCTTTCAAGCAAATCTATGGCATCATCATATCTGCCAAGTGAATATAGTTTGTCGGCCTCGGCGATAGTTTTCACCGAGAACTGTTCCAAACACTCTTGGCGAGCACTTCTCTCAAAGAATTCATCCGATTTCTCGCAAATTTCTTCGCCATACTCCTCCTGGCTATCATCAGCTGAGACTTTTGGCTGCCAGAAGACGCATACCAACACAGCTATCCAAAGAGCCCAAACCACGCCTCTTTTGGTTGATGTAGTTGATGGGGTCAAATCTTTAGCCTTGCATGTCGAGCTTATCAACGAATTTTGGCTATCGCAGGTTAACCAATTCTAGCATGGGCACAAGGTGCTGTCAATCGCAGTAGCCGTGCCTCGTTCAGTCGAAAATTTCCATTGTCTCGAGCTTGTTCTTGAGAATCTGGAGGAAGCGGGCGGCGGGAGCGCCGTCAACGACGCGGTGGTCGAATGAGAGCGAGAGTTTCATGATAAGAGCGACCTCGATTTTGTCGTCTTTGACGACCGGCTTCTTCACAATCGAGCCGACGCCTATTATCGCCGCCTCGGGAAGGTTGACGATGGGGGTGAAACAATCGATGTCGTATGCGCCGAGGTTCGATACGGTGATGCTGCTGCCGGTGACATCGTCCACCTGCAAACGGCCCGCACGAGCCTTCTCGATGAGCGCCGCCGAGTCCCGGGCGATGGCCTGCAAATCTTTCTTGTCGGCGTCCTTTATCGAAACGGTGATGAGTCCGTCGTCGAGGGCGACCGCGAGCCCGATATTGACGTCGGCATGCTTGCGGAGCTTGTCGCCTTCGAGCGAGACGTTGAGCTTCGGATACTCACGCATTGCCGACGCGGTCGCCTTTACGAGAATCGTGTTGAACGAGAGGTCGGCGCCGGCGTCGCGCTTGAAGGATTCCCTGTGCTCTTGCCGGTAGCCGACGGCGCGGGTCATGTCCACCTCGGCGAAATGGACAACGCGCGCGACCGTGCGGGCGCTGCGGGCCATGTTGTCGCCTATCGAGCGGCGCATCTTGCCCACTGGCACGCTCTCGCCGGGGCGACCCTCGATGACGAAGCCCTTCGGGACGCCTTCGGCCCCGGCCTTCGCCTCTTCAACGGCGCGGAGCACATCCTCGCGGACAATCCTTCCGTCCGGGCCGGTTCCCTTGATAAGCGACAAATCTATCCCGTGCTCTTTGGCCAGTCTCCTCGCGGCGGGGGACACCTTGACCTCGGCCTCGGCTCTCTCCTCCTCCGGCTCCGAGGCGGCCTCCTTCAGGGCCTGTTTCTCTTCCCACTGCTCGCGCGTCATAGCGACGGCCCTCGTCTCGGCAATTATCTCATCGAGGTTCGGTATTTCCTCAGCGGGTTCCGCGATGACGGCGATCGTCTTGCCGCAGGGTATTACCTCGCCTTCGACGGCGATAATTTTGCGGACCACGCCGGATGCGGGCGACTCGATCAGCGTGGTCACCTTGTCCGACTCGATTTCGAGAAGGTCCTCGCCCTTCTCGACGCGTTCGCCTTCGTCCTTGTGCCAGAGCACCACGAGCCCCTCTCTCATCACGAGGCCCAGCTTCGGCATCACAACCTTTGTCGCCATTCCTATTCTCCCATCAGGCTGCGGACGGCCTGCTCGAGCCTGTCCTCGTCGGGGATGACCGTTTGTTCGAGCGATGGCGCGAACGGAACCGGCGTATCCAGCGCAGCGACCCTCTCGATGGGCGCGTCGAGATAGTCGAACGCCTCCTTTGCCGCGATGGCGGCCACCTCGGCGCCGAACCCGCCCGTGAGGCATCCCTCTTCGGCTATGATCAGCCGGCCCGTCTTCTTGACCGAATCGATGATTGTTTTCTTGTCGAGCGGCGCGAGGGTGCGCGGGTCTATCACCTCGATGGAAATTCCGTCGCGCTGCAACCGTTCGGCGACGCCCAGCGCCTTCGCCACCATTGCCGAGACGGCGACAACGGTCACGTCTTTGCCGGCGCGCTTGATGTCGGCCTTGCCGAACGGAATCGTGTATTCGCCCGTGGGAACCTCGCCGGAGTTGAAGTACATCGCCTTGTTCTCGAAGAACAGCACCGGATTGTCCGACCGGATGGCCGTCGTGAGCAGGCCCTTCGCGTCGCGCGGCGTCGAAGGAACGGCGATTACCAAGCCCGGCACGTGCATCAGCAACGCCTCGAGGCTCTGCGAATGCTGGGCGGCGGCGGAGAAACCCGCGCCCATGTTGGTGCGTATGACGAGCGGCATCTTCACCTGGCCGCCGGTCATGAAGCGGAGCTTTGCGGCCTGATTGATGATGGGGTCCATGCAGCACGTGAGAAAATCGGAAAACTCTATTTCCGCCACAGGCCTGAGGCCGGTCATCGCCGCGCCCACGGCGGCACCGGCTATTATATTTTCGCTGATGGGCGTATCGAGCACGCGTTCCTCGCCGAACTCCTCGACGAGACCGGCGGTGACGCCGAAGACGCCGATGGTCACATCTTCTCCGAGCACTACCACGCTCGGGTCGCGACTCATCTCGTCGCGCAGCGTCTGCTGAACGGCCAGTGCGAGCGGGATGTCCTCCTTCTCGTTCGACGCCGCCGCACTCTGCGAGACCGTTTCAGTGGAATAGACGTTCTGCGTCACGGTTGCGGGGTCGGGGTCGGGACTCTCATCGGCGAACTTGACTGCGTCCCTGACCGCGCCATCGACGGATTCGTCAATGGCGTCCAGTTCCCCTTCCTTCGCGACGCCTTCAGCGACGAGCTTGGCGCGGAAATTGGCGATCGGGCATTTCTCTTTCCACTCCTCGACCTCCTCGTCGCTCCTGTACGAATACACGTCGCCCTCGTAGTGGCCCATCCACCGATAGGTCTTGCACTCGATGAGCGTGGGCCCCTTGCCCGAGCGCGCCCTCTCGACGGCCTGCTCAGTCGCCGCCTTGACGGCCATGACATCGTTGCCGTCAACTATGACGCCGGGGATTCCGTACGCCGCGGCCTTGTCGGCGATGTCGGCAACCTTTGAATGTTTCGCGTACGGCGTGAACTGACCGTACAGATTATTCTCGCAGACGAAGACGACCGGCAGGTTCCACACGGAGGCGAGGTTGACGCTCTCATGAAACATCCCCTCTGTGGTCGCGTCGTCTCCGAAGAAGCAGGCGACAACCTGCTTGCTCTTTCGCACCTTAACGCTCAGGCCGGCTCCGGCGGCGATCTGGGTCCCCGCGCCGACGATTCCGTTTGCGCCGAGAATGCCCAGGCCGACATCGACGATGTGCATCGAGCCGCCCCTGCCGTGGCAGTAGCCCGTTTCTTTTCCGTAAAGCTCGGCCATCATCTTGTTCAGGTCGCCGCCCTTGGCGATCAGGTGGCCGTGGCCTCGGTGGGTGCTCGTTATGTAGTCGTCGTCGTTCAGGCCGGCGCAGACCCCCACCGCGACCGCCTCCTGCCCCGTGTACAGATGCACGAAGCCGGGAATGCAGCCGTTGGCAAACTGGACAGAAACCTCCTCCTCGAACTTGCGGAGTTCCTGCATCGATTTGTACAGTCTCAGAAGTTGCTCTTTCGATGAAGTCATGTAGCACGTGCCTCCGTAATCGTTACTCACGCGGGAGAGTGTGTTTGTCCTCACAACGCGAGAGGCTGCGCCCACGCAGTTGTCCCGGACTCACCATTGCGAGGAATATTCCTCGGGCAGTTGTTCTCTCAAGGCAGTCATACCTGCTTTGACAATGCCGGTCATCTCGGAGACTCTCCTTCCCACACTCTCGGCGCACATGAGTCCTTCCTGGTCCTCAAGCACCTTGTCTTTGGCGAACGGGTCAAGCCCTCCGCCCGTATATGCAGCAGCGCCGATGTAGCTTCCCATCAACGTATCGCCCGATACAACGACGCCGTTCAGCATCAGACAACTGGCCAGCAGAAACGTCAAGACATTGTCCTGCCCGCCATACCGGTGGCCGCCGTTCGTGACAACCCCGCATACCTTGCTGAACCTGGGCATCATCTGCCCCTTGTGCAGATAGTGACAGAGGGTCAGGTTGCCCAGCCTATCGAGCAGCGCCTTCATCGAGGCCGGCACCGACATATGATAGACGGGCGCGCCCCAGATGACGCCGTCAGTGTCCAGGTATATCTTGATAAAATCCTGCAGATCGTCCTCGAAGACACATTCACCTTTTTCGAGGCACTTGTAGCAACTGATGCAGTGATGCACCTTCTTGCCGGCGAGCTGATAGAGGGTCGTTTCGACGCCGGGCAGGCTGTTGGCTCCCTCAAGGGCTTTCGCCACAAGTTTGGCGGTGTTGCCGTCCTTGCGCGGGCTTCCCGAAACCCCGAGGATTCTCAGGCTCTCCATGTTCAGCCTCCTGCCGCCAGGGGCGAGCGATGGCCTAACAGTGCGTTGTCTCAATGAGATGGTGGGGAAGCCCCATCACGGTGCTGCAACCGTCTTCGGTGATGATGAGGAGATTCTCATACTGGAATGCTCCTTCGCCGCCGAACTTCCGTAACCCGACCGCCCCGAGCGATTCGACCTCGAACGTCATTCCCGCCTCCAGAATCGTTTCGTCGCTCGCTCCCAGTACCGGGGGTTCCTGCAAATCCAGACCGATACCGTGGCCGTACATCTCAAACCCCATGAGCCCGCCTTCGACATTCACGTTGTTGACAGCTTCCCAAACGTCCCTCGCCTTAATTCCCGGCCTCGCCACTCTGGCTGCCGCCTCAAACCCTTCCCCTATCGTGTCCCAGCACTTTCTCCAATTCTCGGTGGCGGGACCGACGTTGATCATTCTGCCCATATCGGCCCAATATCCTTTGTATCGTAAGCCGATATCGATTGAGAGGTAGTCGCCCCGGTTAATGGTGCATCCCTCGAAGTGATGCCCGGTATCCCACATTCCCTCGCGCTCCGAACCGCACATGATGTGCCCGCTTTGGACCCAATCCGCTCCGTTCTCATACGCAGCGCAAATGAACAGCTTTCCGACGTCTTGCTCCGTCATTCCCGGCCGGTATTTCTCGACAACCGTCGCCATCGCTTGTCTGTGGATGCAGGCCGACTTCGTCAGCCTGTCTATCTCAAGCGGTGATTTGACCATCCTGCATCCCCAGATCACTCTGTCGCCGTCCACGAAGCGTGCCTCGGGCAACTCGCTCATCAGCGTGCGGATGTCGTTCAGAGGCCTCGGTATCCATGTATGGCCGAGTTCGCCCATCTCCAGAGCGATATTCGCCTTTGCGAAACCCATCTGCTTTACGGTTGCGGCCACCTCGCTGGGGAATTCTCGCTCCGATCGAACCTGGTGAACGTCCAGTTGCGTCCTGATGTCGCGGATCCAGCTCTGGCCTTCGACCGTCCATCTGAAGAATTCGCCCGTTATGACTACCGGCTCTCCGTCGACGGGGATGAGGACCACCAAGGTTTGGATGCTTGGCAGGTGCCAGTGTGTCGACGTGAACGACGCAAAGTAACGACAGTTCTGCCTGCTCCAGAGCATGAGCAGGTCGATGTTCTCCATCCGCATCAGCTTCTTTGCCTTCTCGATTCGGGCCCGCCACTCTGCATAAGGGACATCCGGAAACTTCGGGTCGGGACCGTAAAGCTCGTACCCTTGCGGCTCAGGAGGCATCTTCAGCGCCATGAGCAACCTCCTCCGGTGCTTCTTGCAAAGCCATCAGTCGTAGTTAACCGGTGTCGAATACTCGGGTCTCTCGTGCGCTTTCCAGAAGGCTTCGTGCAACTTCATCGTGATCGGGCCGGGTTTGCCGCCGCTGACGGGAACATCATCAAGCGATTTTACGGGCATGATGCCGCCCGCCGTGGTGCACATGAACAGTTCATCGGCTGCGCGCACTGTTTCTACGGGAATCTTGCACGCCTTTGCCTCTATATTCATCTCTTTGGCAAGATCAAACACTGTAAGGCGTGTTACACCCATCAGACAGTTCGACTCTGGGGTGAGAAGCTTCCCGTCCTTGATCACGAACACATTGAATCCCGGACCTTCGGCCAGATTGCCATCGATGTTGAGAAGAAGTGCCGTTTTCGCGCCCTTTGCATGCGCTTCCTTGTCGGCGCGCGTCAGGTCGCCCCAATGGTGGTTCTTAATCTTCTGATCAACGCACCTATCGGGGATTCGGGGAACCGAACTTATGATGACGTCGGTCCCGATCTTCTGTTCTTCAGGGTCGATAAGCCAGATGAATTCCACGCAGAACGCATAGAATTGTTGCTGGTATCTGTCCATATCGCGCGGATCATCCATATCCGGCAGCCCGCGTGTGGCGCACAAAAAGACATAGGCATCTCTGAGCCCCGAGCGGGCGACCATGTCTATCAGTATCTGCCTCATTTCCTCTTTTGTGTAGGGCATCTTGAAGCCGAGCCCGTTGTAGCTCTTCTCAAAACGGTCCATGTGGTCGTTGAGCCTGAAGAAGGAACCCTTCCACACGCTCACGACGTCATAGCAGACGTCGCTGTGAAGGAATCCCATATCGATTATGGGAATGCGCGCCTCGAATATGGGACAAATCTCGCCGCCGACGAAAGCGGCGCCCAGGGAATAAAGCTCGGCGTCCTGATTCTCTTTTGTGTCGACTTGCTTCGTACTCATGTTTTCCTCCTTTGAGCATGGCCGACGGCGCCGCCCGCGGTGGCGGCCCATGCGGGTACCGCTCCTATTTGCCTCCGGGATCGAGCAGGACTGCTGTTGGCAGGACGATACTCGTTTCAATCGACGGCTCGCCGGCGCTCGCGCGTTGCCGAGCATCCGGCCCGATCAGAAGGCTCCCTGCTCTCTTGGTTCGGCGATGACCTGCAGCATGCTGTCGGGGTCAAGGTTGTACCGATTGTACAGGGCTTCGGGATAGCCTATTTCCGAGTACTCGTCCCGTACTCCCAGCGCATCCCGTTCGAGCTCGCGATTTGTGCCAACCGCTAACACTCCCCGAAAAAGATCAGTCTATTATCATGTTCTCGTAGCCCAGATCCTTCAGGACGCCCTTATAAATCCCGAAGGTGGGCCGAATCGCCGTCACCAGCCCGAGCGCCTTCTGCACAGCCCCTGACGCCTTGATCTTGCGCGTGGCGATGGCAGTGACCGCGTTTTCTTTCCCCTGCCAGTAGCGATGGCTGAAGTCGGCCGATTGGGTCATCGTGACATCGGCCTGGGTTCCGCTGTCGCCCATCTCGTATGAGCCATACATTCCCTCCGGCGGCGGGTCGGCAAAGTTCAGCAGGATGCTTGCGTCGGGGTCGCTGTAATTGAATCGGATCTTGATCTTGGATTTTGCAAGCTTGGGCGCGACCGCCTCATCGGAGAGCACGCGTTTCATGAATTCTTCATAAATCTTGTAGAATTCCTCGGTGTCTTTGAAATATCCCATACCACGCTCCTTCTTCATTCGTCCGGAATCCCGCGGAAATATGCCAAGCGGTATCCATCGTACAGCCCCGATTCTATACCGCAGCCCCTCCGACAATCAAGCAGGCGTTTCGAGTCCACCCACACATGGCCGTGTCGGCTTCCGGGCGAACTACGGGACATCAGAGCGAGACGCAACTCAGTCCGAAGGCCTCGGCGACTCCTTTGTGAGTGACATCGCCGTTTGCCACGTTTACACCCTTCTTCAGGTGAGGGTTCTCCTTTATGGCGCGTTCCCATCCCTTGTCGGCCAGCTCGAGCCCATACGGCAGCGTCGCATTGGTGAGCGCGTACGTGGAGGTCTTGGGCACCGCGCCCGGCATGTTGGCGACGCAGTAATGCACCACTCCCTCTTCCACATAGGTCGGATTCGTGTGAGTCGTGGGCCGCGACGTCTCGCAGCAGCCGCCCTGGTCGATGGCGATATCAACCAGCGCGGAGCCCCGGCGCATGCGGCGGAGCATCTCGCGCGTGACGAGCTTCGGCGCCCTCCAGCCGGGAATCAGGACAGCGCCGACAACCAGGTCGGCCTCGGCCACTGCCTCCTCGATGTTCGCCGGGTTCGACATCAAGGTGGAGACGTGCGCCTGCATTATGTCGTGGACATACCTCAGCCGCACCGGGTTGACATCCAGAATGCTCACGCGCGCGCCCATTCCGACGGCGACGGAACAGGCGTTCGTGCCCGCGATGCCGGCTCCTATGACTGTCACCTTGGCGGACGGGACGCCGGATACGCCCGGGATGAGCACGCCGCTGCCCCCGTTTTTCGCCTCGAGACAGTATGCCCCCATCTGTATGGACAGCCGTCCGGCCACCTCGCTCATGGGGGTGAGCAGCGGGAGCGAGCCGTCGTCGAGCTGTATCGTCTCGTATGCGATCGCAACAACCTTCTTTTTCATCAGCTTCTCGGTCAGCTCGCGGTCGGCCGCGAGATGAAGGTAGGTGAATATCACCTGTCCCTTCCGCATGAGCGGGAACTCGGGCTCGAGCGGTTCCTTGACCTTGACGATCATGTCGGAGCGTTCCCATATCTCCTTCACGTCGGCGCATATTTCGGCGCCCGCCTCGACATAGGCCTCGTCGTCGATACCGCTGCCGGCGCCGGCGTCTTTTTCCAGCAGGACGCCATGACCATTGCCCACAAAGGCCGACACACCGGCGGGCGTTATCGCCACCCGGTTTTCGTCGGGTTTGATTTCTTTCGGAACTCCAACAATCATTGCCTCCTCCCCTCGGATTGCTCCGGCCGGCTGCCTGGTCTTCCGCGACTTATTGGTTTCGACTCCCACTTCGGGACAGGCTGTCTCCGATGCGCGGGCGCGATTATGCCGGCTTCAACGACATTCAAAATTTCACGCAGACTCTCCTCCAGAACGTCTCCACTGCTCGAAATATCCACATTTGCGAAAACGCGGAAGCGCTCCTGCTGATATCGACAGGCAAGTGTCGCAATGAAGATCGCATACACGCTGTCGATCACGTAGGCGGCGTGTTCGACCGGAAGGTCAGCTCGAATCTCGCCGGACCTTATCCCCTCGGTCAGGACGCGGACAAAGAATTCGGCCGACCTTTTCTCCAGCAACTGCGCCAGCTCGGCAAGGTGTTTTCCGTCACCGGAGGTGCTGAGGTCGAAATACATCTTGAACATGTTTCGGTAACGCGGAAACACCCGTATGCTTTCCTCGAAGACTTTCTCGATCTTCGCAATCGGGTCGAGATGCATCCGCTCGATAAGGTCGAAGATTCGGTCCTGTATCCGGACCGCCTCCTTGAAGGTGGAATAGTAGAGGTCGCGCTTGTCGGCGAAGTAGAGGTAAACGGAACCCTTTCCGATGCCCGCGCGTTGTGCGATCGAGTTGACGTTAGCCTTGTGATAGCCGTGACGCGCGAATTCGGCGGCGGCATTGCGGAAGATGCGCTCCCTCTTCCTTCCATCCAGCCTGTTGAGCGCTTCCTTTGTCATGCAGGAATCCTCTTTGATGAGAACCCGGTGGACTGACTGGGCGGTCACCCAGTCACTTTGTATATCATATCCCCCGAAAACCTGTCAAGCATTTTTTTCCAAGACAGGCTGCGCCCTCATGCCCCGCAGGAGAGACGCCCGAACATCGCCCGCATATTGACAATCCGCCGGCCCAGCGACAGAATTAGAAAAAGAGAACGTGGCAAAACACCTTCGGGCACAGGGAAGGAAGGAGGAATACGAGTGGGAAAACTGACGGAGGATATCAAGCATTTCCTTGAAGAAGGCCGGCTGGCGTATGTGGCCACGAGCAGCAGCGATGGCGTGCCCAACGTCGTGCCGAAAGGGTCGCTGGGCGTGCTCGACGACGACCACCTCGTGTTCGCCGACCTCTATTCTCAGAAGACGCGGAAGAACATCGAGGCGAACCCGCATGTGGCCGTCGCGGTCGTGAACCCGCCCGCATACCAAGGATACCAGTTCAAGGGAAAGGCGGAGATTCTGGATTCGGGGCCCGCATTCGAGCGGGCGACCGAAATCGTCGATTCGATAAAGATGGACCCGTCGAAGGTCAAGTATGCGGTGGTGATAACGATAGAAGAGATATACGACCTCGCTCCGGGACCGAAATCGGGTAAAAGAGTCGCGTGATGCAAGGCGCGTCGAGCAAAAGACCGGTTGTCCCTTGAACCGGATTGATAAGGAGGCCACCATGAACCAGAGAGAAGCGAAGAAAAGGGCTCGCAAAATAGTGAATGCCGCCGAGGTGTTTGTGCTGTCAACCGTTGACGGCCGCAACCGTCCGCAGAGCCGCTTCATGGGCGCAAAGCTGGTTGACAAGGGCATGACCATATACATGGAAACCTATGCCCGCTCGAGGAAGGTGAGACAGATAAAGAAGAATCCGCGCGTCCAATTGCTGTTCGCGACGAAGAATTATTCAGAAGTTGTCACGCTTTCGGGAAAGGCGTCGATGGATAAATCGGTGGACGTCAGAAAGCGCATCTGGAAGGAGAATCCGGCTTCGGCAGAATATTTCTCCGGGTATGACGACCCCGCCCTCGGCTTGATCAAATTCAAGCCGGAACGGCTGGAATATTACGGGCCGTCCACCGGATTGGACATCATTGAGATAAAGCTGTAAGGCGGGGAGCCTGGCTCAACTGATATGCTTCTCCACCAGTTCCTGCAGTTCACGCTTCGGTAGCGCGCCGACCGCCTGTTCGGCGGGCCGTCCGTCTCGAAACACGATGAGCGTGGGCGTCGCCGTGATTCGGTACGTTCTCGCGCTCTCGGGACTGCTTTCGACATCCAGCTTGCCCACCTTTAGCCTGCCCTTATACCGCGAGGCGACGGCCTCAAGCGTCGGTTCCAGGGATCTGCATGCGCCGCACCACGTGGCGAAGAAATCCACGAGCACCGGAACATCAGCGCCCAGCACCTCGTCGGCAAACGTGCCGTCGCTCACGCTGAGCGGCCTGTCGGAGGTAGACCCGCGCGGCTCCAGCGTAGCCGAACATTTCCCGCAGACCGGCTGTTCCCGCTTCTCGCCGTCGAACCGATTGACCGAGCCGCATTGGCGGCATTTGACATAGAGGATTTCGCTCATTTTTCACGGGGCACATACGTGAGCACGCGAATGATTCCCATCGTCGAGCCGTCCACATTGGCCGTCGTCGCGTCGGACACCGAAATGACCTTTTTCACGTCGTTCTCGGCGATGAAATCGTTAACCTGTTTGTCCAGGCCGTCGAGCTCCTGAGTAATGTGGAATATCTTGAACTGCGACCCGAACGTCTTCACCTTTACCATGACTGATGCCCTCCGGTTTGTTCGAGAAACCGCGTACTTTCTTCTTTCTTTCTCAACTGTAGCATTCGCAAAGGGGCGGGGCAACGCAGCCGCCCCAAAAAAAGGTCTTGACAAGAGGGGCGACATGGGGTAATATGTGTATATGTGGACACCTTTCCACCTATAGCGGAACCGAAAATGACCACCACCACTCCTAAACGCAGGAAACTGCGGGATGCGTCGGCGGACGACGTCCAGTATTGTCACGACTATTTCGAGCAGCTCTTCCGCACGAACTTTTTCAAGTGTCTCAACGATGAGACGCGGCAGAAAATCATCCTGCTGACCGGCCTCGCCGGCGAGGAGGGGATGTGCGTCGCGGAAATCGCCGGCCACTTCAACCTCGACAGGACCACCGTATCACATCACCTGACAATGCTGCGCAACAACAACTTGCTTGAAGTGACCAAGCGGGGCAAGGAAAGGTATTACCGGATGAACGTCGATTACGTGATAGGCGCGGTCGAAGAGGTCGCGAGGATACTCAAAGCCTGCTGCAAATGACCAGCATGGAAGAACCTGCGCCATGTCCTACATCTTCATGAAAATACTCGAACGCAAGCCGGCGACATACGACGCCGGAATCGCCAAATACGCCGCCGGCGACTTCGCCGAAGTGCGCGACGAGATGCTTTCGCTCGTGAGCCCCGGCGACCGCGTGCTCGACGTGGGGTGCGGGCCGGGCGCGTTCGCAGTCGAATGCGCAAAGAGGGGCGCGCGGGTCGATGCGGTCGATATCAATCCGCAGATGCTCTACGTCGCCGACCTGGCAGCAAAGAAGGCAGGGGTCGAGAACAAAATAACGTTTCAGCATGCATCCGCAACCGACGTCGAGGCCGACCGCGGCGCATTCGACCTCGTCGTCTTTTCTCTCTCGATGAGCGAGCTCAGAGAGGTCGAGCAGTGGATCGCCATGCATTCCGCGTTCGATTTCTTGAAACCGGGCGGAAGGCTCGTGGTGGCCGACGAGGTCGTTCCGCAGGCGTTCGCGCAGAGGACGTGGTACCATCTCCGCAGGCTGCCGCTTCTCGCGATAACGTACCTGATAACGCGGACGACCACACGGCCCGTTCGTGAAATGGAAGAACGGTTTCGCGCGTGCGGCTTCGAGGTCGAGCGGACCGAGGCATATGAACGCGGCAGCCTGAAGCTCGTCGTCGGCCACCGCATGGAGCGGAGACCCGCGCCGGAGGTCTTATCACCGGACAGGCTGCCGCGATGGGTCGAGACGCTGGGCAAAATTTACAGCTACCTCACGCTGGCGTTCAATGATGTCCCCATACGAACCGGCCTGTATAAGTTCGGCAATCCCACGGGGGAATCGCCGGTGCTCGTGACCGCAAACTATCTCTTGACCTTCACGTCGGTCAAGAAGCATCTCCGGGGGCTGGATTGTTATCTGCTCGTCGTCGATACGCGCGGAATCAATGTGTGGTGCTCGGCGGGGAAGGGCAACTTCTCGGCCGAGGAGATTCATACCTCCTTGCGCGCGACACGAGCCGAGGATGTTACCGAAACGCGCAAGCTGATCCTGCCGAAGCTCTCGGCCAACGGCGTCAAGTACCGCGATGTCGAAAGGCTCAGCGGCTGGAAGGCGGCATTCGGCCCCGTGTATGCGCGGGACATACCCGATTACCTGGCCAACGGCTTTGCCGAGGGCGAACGGATGAAGCGGGTGAGGTTCGAGCTGGCCGACCGGCTTTGGGTCGGCCCGCCGTTTGCGCTGTTCGTGGCCTTCTGGTTCCTGTTGCCACTGCTGATTTTCCACAGCTTGTATTCTCCCGCGATCCCGGCCATTGCGCTCGCGGCCGGCCTCATCTTTCCGGCCGCGTTCTATATCCTGCCGACGGACCAGTTCTTCAAGAAAGGGCTGGTTCTGGGGCTTGCGGGAGCGGTAGGAGCGGGCATCTTGCTGCTCGTTGCGGGCGCGCCAGCCAAGGACATAGTCCAGTGGGCGCTCATCATAGTCGGCGTCACGATGTTCGTGGCGATAGACTTCTCGGGAATGTCGCCGGTGAGCAATTACAGCAAAATAAGGGAGGAGTATTACGTCGTCCTTCCCTTGTTGGTGTTGATAGTGATAAGCTATATAGTAGTGAGTTATCTGTGGAGGTGACGGTAATGATAGCGCTGGATCGGGAAAAATGTGTAGGCTGCGGCGATTGCGCGAACGTCTGTCCGCAGCAGTGCTACACAATGGGCGACGACCACAAGAGCGTGCATGCATTCCCCGACAGATGCATGGAGTGCGGCGCATGCAGCCTCAACTGCCGCGCGCAGGCCATCTCGATGGAGGCCGGGCCCGGCTGCATCGTTTACATAATAAAGGAACAGCTGTTCGGCAAAACCGCCGCGGCGGACAGCGAGACCTGTTGCTGAGCCTGCGCCGGCGAACCTCTATCGACGATGCAGGAGCGTTGAAGGATGAAGCGTATCGTGAGCGTCGATACCGCGCGGCCCGACAGGGTGCCGCCCGGTCAGAGGGTGATAGAACGGTTCCCGGTGCTCACCCACGGCTCGACGCCCCAGACGGACCTGAAGCGATGGAGCTTCAGGATATTCGGACTTGTCGAAAAGGAAGTTACACTCTCCTACGAAGATTTCATGTCGCTGCCCAAGGTTGAGGTCCGCGCGGATTTCCACTGTGTGACCACGTGGAGCCGGCTCGACAACCTGTGGGAAGGCGTCTCCTGGAGCGAGCTGCTCTCGCTCGTCAATCCGCTTGATACCGCAAAGCACGTGATGATCCATTGCGAACAGGGCTACACGACGAACGTCCCCCTGGCCGACATGAACCGTGAGGACGTGCTGTTCGCCTACAAACACGACGGTGAGGAACTCACTCCCGACCACGGATGGCCGCTCAGGTCGATCGTGCCCGCGCTGTATGCATGGAAGAGCGCGAAGTGGGCGCAGGGCGTCGAGTTCATGGAGGAAGAGCGGCCCGGCTTCTGGGAGATGCACGGCTATCACATCCACGGAGACCCGTGGAAAGAAGAACGCTACAGCGAATAGCGAAGGCGGGGTCAGGTCTTGCATTGCAACATTCTTCATGATACTGCGTTGGCATGTCGAGACCGTTGCGCATAGAGTCCCAAGGCGCGGTGCGTCACCTCGCCGCGTGAGGAAATACCCGACAGCAGATATTCTTGGATAATACGAACAGGCAGGAATTTCTCCAGGCGCTCGGGCGAGTAGAAAAGGACTGAATGTTGCAATGCAAGACCTGACCCCGCTTATTTCATGTTTCAACTTCAGATTCCGCCCGGTGGTGAAGATAGGTCTGTAATTCCTTCAGGCAGGTGTCAATCTTCTCGACGACTTCTCTCTGATCTTTCGCCAACTTCCCGTGAAATTCCAAGAGCAGATTCTGAGCCAGCGACATGGCCGGAGCGACGATGTTGGCGATGTCGTGAATTTCCTTGCGCGTCATCCCGCTTTTCTCCTCATCCGGTCCTCTCCTCTCCCGAAGTACTGCGCGGCCACGGATAGCTCGCGTCATCCGGCATTCCTGAAGCCGCGGGCTCGACGGTCACCCCAATTCCCACAGCGAAATCGAGCGAAGCCGCCTGCGCCGGAACTCAAGCTTGCGCCCGCTGCCCCAGGCAATGAGCTTTTCGCGCGCAAAAGCGCTGTCTTTCCTGTGAGTCATCATGCGGCAATCCTCCCCCAGCAGCCTCACCGCCTCCTTCGCGCCTTCCAGGAAGAATTTCGCCTTCTTGGGAAGAGGCATCGTCTTGACAAACCGGCGCGACGGGCTGGCGGGCATGAGTCCTGCGAAGGCGTGTACGGCGCCCTCGATCCCCGCGATGTGGGCTCCGACTCGATAGTCAAGAGGGGAGAAGAACGACTCGAACGTGTAGGACGGAATCCCCAGCGAGAGTGTCAGCCAATCGCTGAGCACCATCCTGCCTTTTCTGAACTCGGTCAGCAGCGGACCCGAAATCTCCCTGCCCTCGCCTTTCGTTATGGTTTGAGGTATGGGCACGAAAAGTTTTCGGAGGAACCTGCCGACGTTGCTCACCTTCCGGGGCACGTAATAGTTGCGCTTCAGATTCTCGATGATGCGCGCGCCTACGCTCTCGCCGAGCTCGCGCTGCGAGTCGGGGATGAACTCTATCACCGTCACCTCGAAATTGTTGGGCAGGAACCGCCATTGCTGAGGCAATTGAAACCTGACGCCCGGCCTGTAGAACAGCGTCTCGTGCAGGTCGAGCGAAAGCGCGGCGCGTTGTTCCAACAGATATTTCTTAAGCGCCCTCGTCTCCGGCGGCAGGAACTCGTCGGGCCGGCACCAGACCGCGTTGACATCCTCCCAGTTGCTCTCCGAGTAATCCTCCCGAATCTCGGTGTTGCCGATGGGATCGACGCACTTCACCCCGCGGCAGTCGTAGCCGTCGGGGTCGAGACACGGAAGCAGGATGAACTGCACGTTTCTCAGTATGCGTTCGAGCGACCCGTTGGGCTGAGCAAGCCTGCGCGCTATGGAAAGCAGCGCCAGCGGCGGCGCATCCTCGCGGCCGTGATTCGCCGCGGTGAGAAGAATCTTATGGCTTGTCCCGGCCGACCCGGCCTTGACCGCGTAAATCGGACGGCCCATCTTCGAGCGGGCTATCTCCTCGACGGAAAGGCGGTCGCCGAGAGCCGCGAAACCGGCCTCAAGGTCGGAGTAGCGCTTGAATTCGTTCAGCTCCTTGATGGGCGGATATTTGTCGAACAGTTCGGTCATCTTTCGAGCCTCATGATACACTCGCCCGGCTCTTTGAATTCTCTCTGATGGAACACGGCCTTCGACTGGTACACATCGGCCACGCCGTTCCAGCCGAAGTGGAGCGCCCTGTGAAAGGTTTCGGTGTAGGCGTCCACAAGGTTATTCGTATTTTTCACGAGCTCGTTCAGCTCGGCCAGCTTCTCGTCTTCGACCAACGAAGGCGATGCAAAATCCTCGAAGATTCTGTCGAAGCCTTTCGCAATATCGGAAAAGTGCTTCCTGACGCTCCGGCTCAGCAGCAGACTCGCGACAAACGTGGCGACGCCGAACAGCAGGATGGGCGAGATGAAGAGCGACCCCTTGAAAAGACCGAACACGCTGTCGAGTATGCCCACCGCGATGAGTATTATCGGAATCTGGCGTTTCTCAAAGGATACGAGCTGGCCCAGCTTCATCGCCTGGAATTTCCTCCGCGAGTAAGCAGTAATGTACAGGCTCTGCGAGAGCTTCGACCTGATTTTCGCCACGTCGAGCTTCTCGGGCACGCGGATGACGTTGTCTATCTCGACATTCCTCTCGCTGACAAGGTGCGCGATGGGATGCAGAGCGGGCGGGATGAAGCTCATCGGAAACCATTCCCCGTCGGAAAATTCGTCGGCCAGGTATATCTCGTAGGACTTTTGCGTCGGCAGCACAATCAGCTCTATCGAACGGTGGTGGCTGCTTTGCTTCAGCAGAGGCGCCTTCCGAACGCTCCGCTCGGGAATCCGTATGCGCTTGGCGTCCTCGTCGCTGAACAGGACTTTCAGAAAACGGAGCGCGCTCATCAGGAAACCACGGCGGGGTTTGCTGTCCTCGAACTGGGCGTAGTAGTACCGCTCGACCGATTCGAGCCCCTCTTCGTTGGGCACGGCGGCCAGCTTCAGGTAGATGTCCTGCGTGCTCCCATCGATTCTGTCGAAGCACTGGACGACCCGGTCCACTCCCGCCGCCGTCTCGTCGTCCCCGCCTCGCACAACCTTCAGGCTGTTGGAAATCTCACAGGCGCAATCCTTGAATTTTGCGGCGACCGCCAGCTTCTTCACGCGCGCATACGTGTGGATCACGTTGAACACCATGTAAGGCAACAGCAGCGGCAGCAGCAGAGGTTTCACCACGGCGAGCACGACGCAGCCCGAAAGCCACGCGAACTCCAGCACGCTCGAAAGCAGCCCGACATGCATCAGCTCATCCTGATTGAGCGCCAGGCTGTCCCAATCCTTCTTCATCTGGCGCTCGACCTCCCTCAGGTCTTCTTCGGCGGGGCGACCGTGAAGGAAAGCAGTCACTGAAAACGAATCCAGGTTCGCAAGAGCGGCGACCTCGTTCATTAGGTCCACGTAGTGCGAGAGCAGCACGTATTCCTTCTGCCCTATGACGGGCAGATACGCGGCGGCCATGGTCACACGGGCCTCGTTCCGTTCAACCTCGACCGTATGAAACGTTTCCGCCTTCACTACTGACGCCTCCCGATATGGACGCCAACGCGCTCGCGCGCTCCCGCTCGGTCAAGAGGAGGGTGCTCGACGCATCGGGCACTATATAGGTTGTGAAATCCTTCCGCAAGTTATCGGTCGCGGTGCGATAAGCCTGTTGAAAAGAGGCGCAGGGTCGCATCCTCATCCGTTCAACGTCGGATGGATTCAATCCGGAAACCAGAGCGATGTTCACCGTCGTCGCTTTTTCGAACGCGGCGTACGCGGTCTGTCCGTAAATCTCGTAGTTCGCCCGGAGCTCCTCCTCAAACTCCGCCGCATCGTCGAACCTGAACCAGTCGATGAATCCCGGATAGCCGAGCCCGTCGCCGCACTCGGCGACGACGAGCATCCAGCCGCCCGGCCTGGTGACCGGATGCGCGCTGTGGATCGCCTTGTGAGCCTGTATGAAGTTGATGTCCTTCGGGCTTCCGCCGCAGCTCACGATTGTGAGGTCCGCCGGCTCCGCCACGACCACGCTGAAGTTGTCGATGTAATGAGCGCACGCGACCTCGTGCGCCGCGACGAAATCGCCCGCAAACGCCGCCGCCACGGTCTTCTCCGGCCCGACGATGGTGTTCAACATGAAGTGGGGGCCCACCATTTTGGCGGCCTCGAGCATGTCCTCGTGCACCGGGTTGCCCGCCAGGCGCGCAACGCGCGCGCCAGCATTCCTGCCCCGCGCGGGCGACGGCTCGAACACGAGCATATGGCTCTGCAAGTTTGCCTCGAGCGAACACACGCCCGGCATTATACTCTTTCGGCCTCCACCGAAGCCCGCATAGTAATGCGGGCCGACCGCGCCGGTGAGGATGACTTTGTCCGCTTCGGCAACTGTCCGGTTCACGGCGACCTCCGTCCCCCTCGAGGTCGTGCCGTAGGAAACGAGCCCGGCACGGTCGCGGGCGTCGTGGTCGATGGGACGAATCCGCTCGTAGAGCGCGTCTCCCAGCAGACTGCGATGCTCCCCCTCGGTCTGCGGCCGGTGTATGCCCAGTGCGATTACTATGGCGATATCGCGGTCGGGTATTCCCGCCGCATTCAGCTCCTCCACGAGAATCGGCAGAAATACGTCGCTCGCCGTCGAGCGAGTGATGTCCGAGGCGACGATGGCGACCCTGTCCCCTCGCGAGACAATCTCGCTCAGCGGAGGCGAACCGATGGGATTCTCGAGCGCGTGCCTCATGAGGTCGGCGGCGTCGGAGGCGGGCTTGGGGCGACGCGGAAGAAGGACTCTCGGTTCTTGCCCGCAATTCACATCTGCTTCTATTTCTTTCCCACCGTATTTCAGCCGAAACCGGCGGCTGCTCATCTGATGCCCACCAACGGCGCGTTCAGGCCGGAGTTGCTGTTCGGAAATTCAAGAGAGTTGACCATTCAAACTTCACCCTGTATCATTATACGGCTTGGCCGTCGCGGCCAAAGGGAAAGTTACATCCTCATCCTTCCGGGAGGTCTAATGAAACGCCCGAACAAAGTGTTTTTCGGCTGGTTCATAGTCGCCGCAAGCTTCCTCGTCGTCTTCTCGCTCAACGGAGTTATTATAAATACATTCGGTGTGTTCTTCAAGCCCGTCTCGGAGAGCATGGGGTGGAGTCGCGCGACGTTCAGCGCAACTCTCGCTATAGGCGCGCTGGCGATGGCGGCGGGAGCCCCTTTCGTGGGCAGAATGATAGACACAATCGGCGCAAGCAAGACGATGCTCGCGGGCTGCCTGCTCTGCGGCGGAGGGATGGCCGCGCTTGGCGCAGCCACAAGATTGGAGCATTTCTATATTTTGTTTGCCATAGTTGGCCTTGGATTGTCGGCCTCGACCATGATCCCGGTTTCGCTCCTGATCGCGAACTGGTTTGTGCGCAAACGTGGAATCGCCATGGGCGCGGCATTCACCGGCACGAGCATCGGGGGCATGATCATGAATCCGGTGAACACCTACCTGGTGCAGACGTTCGATTGGCGAAAATCGTATGTGATACTCGGCGCGGCAATCCTGCTGGTGACGGTCCCGTTGGTCCTTTTCGTTATAAGGACCCGGCCTTCCGACGTAGGCTTGCTTCCCGACGGCGACGAGGCCGGGGAAAAGGAAGTCAAGGAGCTCACGGGACACACCCTGAACCAAGCCTTCCGAACTCCGGCCTTCTGGTTCATAGCGGCAAACATGTTTCTGGTGACCGTGATGTCCCAGGCCATCGGAGTACACTGCATTCCGTATCTCACCGATATCGGACATTCGGAGATGACCGCCGCCTTCGTCTTCGGCGCGTCGCTGGGCTTCATGACTATCGGCAAGGTGGGCCTTGGCGTGTACGCCGACCGGTGGGGTGCGCGACCCACGTTTGTTTACAGCATCGTCGTGACCGCCGTGGGGATCGGCATACTCATGCTTGCCAAACCTCTCTGGGTGGCAATGCTGTTCGCGGTCGTATTCGGATTCGCTCAGGGCGGCCCGCTCACACTCACGCCTATGGTGACGGCGGATTGCCACGGATTATCCAATTTTGGCTCCATTTTTGGGACGCTGACCTTCTTCTCAATCGTCGGAGCCGCCGTCGGCCCCGTGGTCGTCGGGAAAATGTACGACGCCACACAGCCTCACACGTATCAGGGCGCCTTCGCCCTGCTCATCATCATTACACTGATGAGCGCATACTGCATTTACAGAGCCAAACCCACTGAAGAATTCGGACATGTGACCGGCGAATGATATCTTGTTGGTAACGGCTGAACGCACGGGCGCGTGCCGGAATGCGCGGTGAAGGAGGAGACATGGCTGCCGCTGATACAAGAGAGCGTTGGGATGTGATAGTGGTGGGCTCGGGCCTGGGAGGGCTGAGCTGCGGAGCGCTTCTTGCGAAGAACGGCAAGAAAGTGCTCGTCCTGGAAAGGCACAGCAAGGTCGGCGGCTATGCGCACCAGTTCACCCGAAAAGCGGGAGCCGACATAAAATACCGTTTCGACGTCGCGCTGCACGTGACCGGCGCCATGGATGAAGGAGCCTCGTCGCGACGTATCCTGGAGGAGATTGGAGTCTGGGACCGAATCCGGGTCAAGCGTCTCGACGTTATGTGCCGTTCGAGCTTCCCCGATTTTGAAATGGTCGTTCCGGCGGACAAGGAGCTGTTTCGGCAGAAGCTCGTTGCTCAGTTTCCGGAGGAAAGGGACGGCATCGACTCGCTCTTCGGCACCATCGACAAGTTTGCGGAAGAGGTCGGCGCACTTATGAAGGCCTCAGTTCCGGGCGAGGCGCCGTCGCCCGACTTCGCGGAGAGGTATCCCACCGTCATGAAGTACATGGCCGCGACGCTCCATCAGTTCGTGTCGGAGCACGTGACCAATGAAAAAGTCGCCGCCGTGTTCTGCCAACCGTGGCCCTACTTGGGACTCCCCCCGAAGCGGGTGTCGGCCTTCCTCTACCTGCAGATGTGGCTCAGTTTTTTCACGGGCGGAACATACTACATTCAGGGCGGCGGCTACGCCCTCAGCAGAGCCATGAGCGACGCCATCGAGCGACGGGGCGGCAAGGTGCTCACAAGGACGGAGGTGACGCGGATTCTCACGGAAGGCGGCCGCTGCGCAGGCGTCGAAACAAAGAAGGGCGAAAAGTTCAGCGCGCCGATAATCGTGAGCAACGCGGCCGCGCCCATTACTTTCGACAAGCTGCTCGACGCCTCCATTGTGGACCCGGCCTACTTGCAGCAGGTCCGAACCAGTGAGGTGTCGGTCTCCATCATCCAGGCGTACATCGGAGTCAAGGGCACCCCAAGCGAGATCGGGTTCGAGGACCATGAACACTTCATGAATTTCGGATACGACGCCGAAGAAGGGTTTGACCGGATGCTCGAGGGAGATTACTCGCAGAGTGCATGTGTGATGGCGAACAACACGTCGGTCAATCCCGACGACACCCCGCCCGGCAGGTCCATAATCGAGATCGCTATTTTCGCGGACGGAAAACGCTGGTTCGGTTTCACCGAAGAGGAATACAAGAAGAAGAAGGCCGAGGTGACCGAGCTGCTCATCGACCGCTTCTCCGAAATCATTCCCGACCTCCGCGACCGCATCGAGGTGATCGAGGTCGGCACACCCCGCACGATGGAACGTTACAGCGGCAACCCGTACGGCGCGGTGTATGGCTACGCGTCCACCCCGACCGGTCATTCCATATTCAGGCCGAGGCCGGACACTCCGGTGCCGGGCCTTTACCTGGCGAGCGCATGGACGTTCCCGGGACCGGGATTCGGAGGCACGTTGGCAGGCGGTGCGAACACCGCTCGGATAATCCTGGGGCGAACCGGTGGCTGAAGACAGAAAAACCGCCGGGCGACCCAACGTCATCACGTGCGCACTGCGGCGGTAACCCTGAAAAACCGCGCGGGCACAAGCCACCATGGGGCGGTAGTTCGGCTTGTGCCCGCATTCTATGTGTGTGAGGGTGGATCGCCCGCGCTAGAACTTTCTCCTTTTGAATCCCAATTTCTCCAGCGCCCTCAAAGCCTCCCGTCGGCTAGAGGCGCGCACGACTTCGACCTTGCTCACCATCGGGCTGTCGGGCGAGTGAATGAAAACCATGTACTCTTTCACGACCTCTCCTCCTTGGTTGTGTGAAAACATGCAGAGGGCAATATTTATGCCATCGACAGCCTGACCAGCGCTAAATCCATTCACAGCAAATATTTGCGTCTGTTTACCTTAAGTTGCTCTTGTTGAATGTTCGGCGGTCGAATGGAGTTTTTTGCCGCCCCAAGGTCAGGTAATTTCCCCCTCCTCACTGTCGGGCAAGCAGGATCGCACTTTGGAACTTGGATTCGGCCGTGGTAGAATCTCATGGTTACATTGAATCGCGCGATGGGGACACGGGGCGAGGGTATTCGCTTATGCAGTATCTGTTCGGTGATTCAGACCTGGCCGCGTACCGGCTTAAGGTTCTGGCCGATGTGTACGCCGAATCGACCAGGAATTTTGTTCTCGATGCGGTCATCGAAAGGCCGCGTCTGGCCGTGGATATGGGCTGCGGGCCGGGTTATACGACACATCTGCTGGCCGGCCTGCTTCAGTGCGAACGCACCGTGGGGTTTGACAGCTCGGAGCATTTCATATCACTCGCTCGGAAAACGGAAACGGACGCACTGTCTTTCCGGCTCCATGATGTCACATCGGTTCCATTTCCCGTGGGACCCGCCGACCTCCTCTTCTGCCGGTTCCTGCTGACCCACTTGAGAGACCCGCAGGCGGTCGTCGCGAGATGGGCCACGCAACTGGCGCCGAAAGGGCTCCTCCTGATGGAGGAAGTGGAGTGGATACACTCGCAGAATCGGGTGTTCCGCACGTACCTCAACATTGTCGAGGCCATGCTGGAGCATAAGTCGGGCAGGCTGTACGTGGGCCAGACCCTCGACCGACTCAGCGACGACAGCGCCTTTGAACGAAGGATAAGCCAGGTGGTCCGTCTGCGGGTGTCGAACCGCGACGCGGCAACGATGTTCTATCTGAATATCCGGACATGGAAACTCCAGCCCTTCATCAGGACAAATTATCCCTCCTCGATGATTGAACAACTGGAAGAAGACTTGAAGACCCTCGCCGGGAGGCGGGACGATGCGAGCGAGATCGAGTGGGGCATGAGACAAATCGTCTTTGAAAGAACATGAACGGCATCGATTGGGGACAGCCCCTTAGGCTGGAGAGAAGCTGTGTGGAAGACGGCGGGAGACTATTCGCTGTTCTCTTCTTTCGCCCGGTGAAACACTACGGCGACTTCTCCATGGACAGGGGATACCCGTACCTGACAGAGCGTTGATTCGCCCCCGGCGGCGCGGACATCTGTCTTGAAATCGACTCCCCTGTTGAGTCTGCGCGCATCACAAACCTTTTCCTCCAGCGAAGCGGCAGACACGGACGGCATGTATTCAAACAATTTTTTCCCAACCATAGCAGGCCTTTTGACACCCAGGAATTCCTCGGCCAGCCGATTGCATTCCAACACTCTGAACTCGCGGTCCACTATCAAGATCGCATCGAGCGTGACGTCGAACAGGCTGCGATACTGCATCTCAGCCCTCATCAGCCGCTTGTTCGAATCGCGCAGCAGTGAAATGGTTCGTTCCAGCTTCTCGCGGACGGAGATTTTGGGCGGCGCCACCTCGTATCCGTAAGTTTGCAGGTCGGGTCGTGTGCCGATGAGGAACTCGCACTCCTCGTCCCCCTTGCCGATGCATTTGCTTTCGACAACGGATATATCATCGACGCCCGTCTTAGCCTGTCTGTGCGTCTCCGACATGAAACACATGAGAACGCCCCGCGTGTAATCGCACTTGGGACGATTCTGCACGTTCCGGTTTTCGACGTAAGCCCAGCCCTCGAACGAATCGTTGCAGCGGACGATCGCCCAGCCCCTCGACCAGAACAATTCAGCTATCTCGAAGTTGCCGAAGCCTGCATCCGAATACGTATCGACCGCGCCCCTGAAGCCGTCCTCGTCCGCCGTGAGCCGGCCCGATTCCATGGCGGAGACCATGAACGAGGTGGAACCCTGTCGGCCGGCCTGACAGACGAGGTCATCCTCGGTGTCTCCGACCTCGCGCGCGAGAACTTCCCTGAGCCCGTAGAAGCCGCCCTTCGTCTCGACGAGCGACATCCTCGCGCCGCCCACCTCGATCCAGCCGCGCCTGACAAAATTTATGAAATCGGATCCCTTCGTCATCTCCCCTCCCGGCCGCCGCTCGGGGCTTCCGAATTGTCACGGAAACCGCTTCACCAACTTTGCCTCAGAAAGCCTTCTCCAATATGGTGATGACCATGGCGGCCTCCTCGACGCCGATGTTGCCGCCGCCGTTCTCCGCCAGAGCCATTCGGGCGCCCTCGACCTGCCTCTTGTCGCACTCGCCCCTGAGCTGCCACACCAGCTCGGCAAGCTGGGCGGTGCCCGTCGCGCCTATCGGATGGCCGCGCGATTCGAGTCCGCCGCTGGTGTTGACGGGAAGCTTGCCGCCGAGCTTCGTGGCGCCCGACTCGGCAAACGGTCCGCCCTCTCCCTTTCCGCAAAAGCCGAGGCACTCGGTCTGATGAAGCTCGCCGAAGGCCGTGGCGTCGTGCACCTCGGCGAGGTCGATGTCCTCGGGACCCACGCCCGCCATTTCATATGCCTTGCGGCTGAGGCGGCCGCCTATGTCCTCCTCGTCGAAGTCCCGGTCGCGCCCCGATGCGAGCACGCAGGCCCTCACTTTGACAAGTTTCTCTGCGCCGATTTTCTTCGCAAAATCCGCCGAGCAGAGGATGGCCGCGGCGGCGCCGTCGCCCACGGGCGAGCACATGGGCCTCGTGAGCGGATACGACACCTCGGGCGCGCTCAGGACCTCCTCGACGGTCATGTCTTTCTGGTATTGGGCGTAGGGATTCATCGAGCTGTGATAGTGGTTCTTGGCCGAGATAACGGCCAGTTGCCGCTGCGTGGTGCCGTACTTCTTCATATGGTTGCGCGCGGCGAGAGAATAGATGTCCATGAACGCGCTGCGGCTTTTGCCCGCGCCGCCCTCGCCCGAGGCCTTTGCCCCCATCTCCTTCTTTTTTTCCTCTTCAGCCGCCATCATCGCCTTGAAGGCTTCCATTATCTCCACGTCGGTGGACGCCCAGAACGTCTGGAACATCTTCTTCTTGTCCTCGAGGTACAGCTTTTCCATTCCCAGCGCGAGCGCTGCGTCGTACACGCCGCATGCGATGCCCATCCACGCGCCGTAGAAGGCCGACGATGCCGAGGCGCACGCGTTCTCCACGTTCATCACGGGTATCGCGCCAATACCCATCGCCCGAAGCACCACCTGCCCGCGGATGCCCTCCTGCCCCGTCACTATTCCCTGAGCGGCGTTGCCGACCCAGGCCGCCTGCAGGTTAGCCTTGTCCACGCCCGCGTGCTCGAGCGTTCGCGTGACGGCTTCTTCCGCCAGCGATTTCATGTTGCGTTCCAGGTACTTGCCGAACCGGGTCATTCCGACGCCGATCACATATACATCTCGCATCGTGTTTTCGCTCCCTCTCTCTCCGAACCTTCCTGTTCCTGGCCGTAGAGGGCTCACACCGTAGCTGGGATGGTTACGCCACTATGCTAGTACATTTCGCGGACGAAATCAAGGATGGAGAACAAACGCTTCGCTCTGCAGGAACGCTGTTTGAACGATCAGATGGGTGGAGCGTGCAACCCCCGGGCGAGAAGAACAATGAGGGTGATCCTGCGAAGTCAGGATCCTACCTTCTTCTTCAGAAATTCCAGGAAGGCCTCCCCGAAATCTTTTCTTTTCAGTCCGTATTCGACCTGGGTCTTCAGGTAGTCGAGCTTGTCGCCGATATCGTATCGCTTCCCCTTAATGGTCAAGGAGTAAACAGGCTGCTCATTCTGGAGCAATCTCAGAGCATCGGTAAGCTGCACCTCATCGTTCCTGCCCCTCGGCAAGCTCTCCAGGATGTCGAAAATCCCCGGTGTAAGTATGTAGCGACCGGCTATGGCCAGCGTGGAGTCGGTCTCTTGGACGGAAGGCTTCTCAATCAGGGAGGTCACCTCGTGGACATTTTCGCTAATCCTTTTTCCATCGACAATACCATACCGTGAGACTTTTTCCCTTGGTACTGTTTCAACCGCAATGATGGTATGCCTGTACTCGTTGTAGCACTCGACGATTTGTCGGACGGCCGGCGTATCGGATTCGATAATAGTATCGCCCAGCAGCACTGCAAACGGCTCATCGCCGACGTGATGGCGGGCGCAGAAGACCGCATCTCCCAGCCCCTTCGTTTCCTTCTGCCGGACGAAATGTATGTTTGCCGTATCGGCAATCCGCTGGACCTCGTTGTAGAGAGCCTTCTCCTCTTTGTTGTCAAGAATCCGCTCCAATTCCGGATTGCGGTCAAAATGGTCCTCGATGGCTCGCTTCCCCTTCCCGGTGACGATGAGGATGTCGTCGATGCCCGACTCCACCGCTTCCTGAACCACGTACTGTATCGTCGGCGTATCGATGATTGGAAGCATCTCCTTCGGTTGCGCCTTTGTGGCGGGTAAGAATCTTGTCCCCAATCCTGCCGCCGGAATGACAGCCTTTCGTATCATTTGTGAAATGCCCCCTACGCTACCGTCGGCTTGACCACCGTGGCCTCCATCTTCGCGAATGCCTCGACCAGTTCTCCAAACATATCATCGTCTCTGTACATTCCGATTATCGATCCTCCAGAGCCTGCGAATTTGGCCGACGCTCCAAGCTTTCGGGCGGTTTCCACCATCTCGCGATCTCCCACGCTGATCCTCATAATCTTACTTCTCTGGTCGAAATTCTCATTCATCAGGTCGAACAGACGGTCGAAGTCACTGTTCAGCAAGGCCTGTCTTCCTTCCTCAGCGATTTCCGCTATGCGGCCTAGGCAATCGAGAACCAGCCTGTCACCTTGCTCATATCCGATACGTATCGTATTGAGCGCATGTCCCGACACTTTCCCGAGGCCCTCCTTGTAAGCTATGAACAATTGAGGCAGGAGCTTTGGGTCAAGGCGCTCATAGTGGCCCCGATTGTTCCGTTCCATCAGCTCACGATCAAAATCCATGTGGAGACATCCCCCGTACGCCTGGATGACCCTATCCTGCAAGCCGGCATTGATTCCGAGTTCACTCTTCTCCGCGTCCAGCGTGAGCGAAGGAAGGACCTCCAGCGGAATATCGACGCCAAAGAATCTCATGAGGCACCGGACGGCGGCGGTGACAATCGCGCTCGAACCTCCCAGCCCTACTTGGCGCGGTATCGACGACTGCGACCGCATCGTGAAATTCTTCTGCTCAAGCTCAATTTCGTTCGAGACGCAGTAATCATGGAATTTCGTCATCGCCGCCTTCAGCAGGCGTTCGGCTCCGTAATACCCGTAACGGCCAACCTGGCGAGCAAGATCTTCAACACTCTCATACGAAGATGCCTCATAGTCATAATCCTCGATTCGAAGCCTATCTGTTGGCTCAAGCGAGACATGCGCGGTGAAGTTGTCGAGGGCAATCGATATCGTCTTGCCGAAATAGCCGTCCGATGGATTCCCCAAGAAACCCGCACGCGCGTGTGCCCTGGCTTCTATTGCCATGCTGCGCTCATCCTCTCATTGTCTGGACGCTTGTTGCGACCTGTTTTGTCGAAAGCAATAAAATCTTAACGTCACAGTACCGGTTAGTCAAGAATTCTCCGTTGGAGAGGGTATTAACGTGCGTATTCGCGGAGACCGAATAATTTCGGTATTACCATCTATGCGGGCCGGCCTGCACTCTGTTCCGCCGGCGTTTGGCGAAGTCGCTTCAATGACAACGCAACTACCGCAGATACCAACATAAGAGCAAAGAAAAGCCAGAAGACCGGCAGGTAGGTCTTCCGAAGGTCGTAGAAGATTCCGGCGGCAAAGGGCCCGACGGCCCCGCCAACGGTTGCCATTATGTTCAGAATCCCAAAGAGCGCGCCGAAATTTCGCATCCCGAGGTAACCGCTGGTGAGCAAGGGGTTGATGACCAGAGGCGCGCCGCATGCGAAGCCGTATATGCTCGCGAAGACCATTGCGACCCAATAATGCTCGGCCGACATGAGTATCCCGATTGAGACTGCAAACAGAAGGGAGGCTGCGACCATAGCGTTCTTGGCTCCCCAGCGGTCGGCCACGGGGCCAAACGCTATCTTCCCAAGCACCATCACGCCCATCACGAGGCTCCAGGCGAAGGCGGCCCTTGTGGGCGAATGTCCCAGGTCATTCAGATAAGCGGGACAATGGTTTCCCAACCCGCCCGTCACCACCCCGGAGATGAGCATGAGGGCCGCAATCTGCCAGAACGCACGCGATGAAAAGGCCTCCTTCACGCTGAGTCCCCAGTTATCAGAAGAGTCATGCTTGACTGAATCAGTGCTCCGATAAGGTTGCAGTCCCATTTCGGCGGGGCGAGTTCGTATGAGCAGCAGCACGACCGGAATGACAACGACAAGGATGGTTGCTCCGCTGAACACGAAGGCCGTTCTCCAACCGTGACTGAGAATAATCCAGTTCGCGACGGGAGACATGATCATCCCGCCGATGCTCGTGCCCACGAACGCCCCGCTCATGGCGGCGCCCCTGCGCGAGACGAACCAGTTCGAGATGATGAATGAACAGGGAATCACGGTGGAAAGCATGAGGCCGCATCCGATGAAGGCGAAGATGGTGTAGAGCTGCCACAGATGGTGTATTCTGCTCCCTATGAGCAGACCGATGCCGACTATGAGAGCGCCCGTTGCCATAACCGGCTTGGCGCCAAAGCGGTCCACCAGAATGCCCGCGATCGGGGCGGATATTGCGGTGCCTATTGCTCCCATCAGCAGCGCAAAGGTCAGGGCGCCGCGGCCCCAGTTCATATCCTGGGTGATGGGTTTGAGGAAGACCGGGAATGTGTTCAGCACCATTCCCCACAGCATGAAGAGAACCACAAAACAGGCGGCTACAACATAGAACCCATAGAAGAGTTTCGGCGTCCGGCCGGAATCCATCAATCAGCCGTTCCTCTCTCCTGCTTGACTTCAAGCATTTCCTCTCCCGGCCGATACTCGCGTTCGAGGTTGGCGAGGATGTCGGCCTCATCAAACCAGACGGGCTTCATTTGGCACCGGGCAAAGAGCGGCGCCTGGTCGGCATAATGAGGAGAATGCTCGTCGAGGGTCGCGCTGCCGTATTGATGGATGCTGCGCGAGCTCACGCCTTTTTCGTCCCACGTCACCATGAGCACGTAGCAGTCGCCCGAGATTGCCGTAGTGCGCCCGTTCACCAGCTCACCTCCATCGATGGCGCGGAGAACATCGGGGCCGCCGCCGAGGCCCACGTCGAGCCCGCCCCGGCGCAGACGGTTGACCTCGCTCCACGGGACGTCGATGCGTCCGTACGCTTTCTTCAGGTTGTGCGCCACTTCGGAGAATCGCGTCATCAAGTCCGGCGGCACCATATTCTCGACCTCTGGGAAGTAATACGGCAGCACGGTAAGCGCTCCGATGGCCGCGCCGGTATTCTCGGGATTGGTTCGCATGTCCCAACGCCGCAGAACCTCAACGGCCTCTCTCACCACAGGGTCGGTCGAAGGAGGCGCGGCGAGTATTGCTTTCACATATTGCGCCACCCACGATTTCTCTGAGTACGCCATATCATACTTGTATGCGTAAAAATCCTCCTCTGTGATGGAATCATCGGCCCCGAACAGCTCAAGGGCACGCAGGGCGCGGTTGGTCATTCGGCTCTCAATCCCGAGCGTAGGCGAATAATCCTCCGGTTTCGGGTTGTCGGGCCCAACCGTCGCGTGGAACGGCGAGCTGTTGCAGCTTATCACGAAGCCGGACGCGGGATTTTTCACCTGCGGCAGGCGTTCGAGCGGCACATACTCTGTCCACAACGTCTCCGAAGTATTGCCGGGAAGATAGTCTTTCCAGTTGTATCCCTCTGCACGCACGGGAATGAGACCGTTATAAAGATAATAGATGTTTCCCTCGCGGTCGGCATAGACCAGATTGAACATCTGGATTGCCATGATGCGCATCGCATCAAGCCACTCGTCGAACGTGCTCGCCTTGTTCATGCGATACCACTGCTCTATCTGGCGGAGCTCCCCCATGCCCGCGAACCGAATCGCGTACGTGCCGTGTGGCTGCCTGAGCACCGGTCCGTAAACTGACCAAAGGACCTCGCGCTTGAAGGTCCAGCTAATCGGGCCGAGCAGCTTCACCTCGATGGGAGCGGTCCGGACTTCGAGGTCGCGCCATTCGCCGTCGAATCGGTACTGATATGGGTTGTCCGGATTCATCTCGAGCACATAAACGTCAATAAGGTCGGGCCGGTTGACCGTCATGGCCCAGCCAAGGTCTCGGTTGTGTCCGTGAAATATGACCGGGCTGCCAGGGAACACGCCTCCCGTCATGTCCCATCCTTGTTCGCTGTGGAGGTGAACCTCATACCATGCGACAGGGCCGTCCCACGGCTGATGAGAGTTGACGGCCAGGCGCGTCTTGCCGTCGGCCGAACGGGCCGGGGCCACGGCGAAGGCGTTCGAGCCCGGCACGAATTCCGAGAGCGGAATCCAAGCGCCTGCTCGCGAAGCCGCCTTGCGCGAGACTTGTCGCTTGCGTTCCGGCCCGGTTATTTCCTTAAGCGTCTCATCAATACCGAAGAAGAGCGGCACTTTATGAACGAATCCCGCAACAATGTCCTTTCCTCGAATCGGAAGCACGCCCGGCCTGGCCGCTCCCGGGTGTAGCTCAGCGTATCGGTTCGCACCCGCGGCGTACGCTTCGCAAATCGCGCGCACTTCAGGGCTGAGGTCCGTTTCATATTTCTCGTTCACCACGTCCCATATACGGAGGAGATGAACCATATAATCGTTGGCGGCGGCCTTGCGCCCATAAACGGAGGCCAGCCGGCCGCGCGCGGCTAAGAGCGAGTCCTGCATTGTGTCGAAGTCGTCCTCGGCATGGGCATAGGCCAGCCCGTAGGCGACATCGGCATCCGTCTTGCCGAAGATGTGCGGCACTCCCCACGTATCTCTCAGGATGCGGACATCATACTCACGTGGAGCGCTTGAGCGGCCGGGTTTGTCGAATGCCCCTCCTTCGTGAGAAACGAAAGACAGTGCGCCGAGTAGAAACAGAATGGTGCCTGCAAAGATCGCTTTCCGCATAATCATCTCCTAACCAGGCCAGACTCTCCTGTCCGACCGCCCGATTCTGTTTCAATGTATTACAGCACCCTCTGCGGCGGAACTCGCGACTTCCGCATATCGGGCCAGATATCCCTTGCTTACCCTCGCAGGCGGGCGCTTCCATTGCTTCGCTCTCTTTTCGAGCTCTCCGGCGGTGAGATTTACATCGAGCCGCCGAGCATCGATGTCTATCGAGATGATGTCGGAGTCTTTGACGAGCGCGAGCGGGCCGCCGTCGGCCGCTTCGGGAGAGAGATAGCCGATGCACGGGCCGCCCGTGTAGCCGGAATACCTGCCGTCGGTGATGAGATAGACCTTGTCGAGCAGCCCGACAAATTTCAGGAGAGACCGGAACATCTGCATTTCACGCATGCCGGGGCCGCCCTTTGGGCCTTCGTATCGGATTATGATAACATCGCCCGCCTTGAGCTGTTGAGACATGAGCGCCTGCGTGGCGTCTTCCTCGCAGTCGAACACGCGCGCCGGACCCTTGAATTTCCATAGCTTCTCCGGGACTGCGACCTGCTTGATGACCGCGCCACGCGGCGCCAGACTTCCCTTCAAGACGGCGACGCCTCCGTATGGGTGTACGGGCGATTCTACAGTCTTGATGACGTCGTCATTGAAGACCTCGGTCGAACGGAGGTTGTCGCGCACGCTGCGGCCGGTGACGGTGAGGGCGTCCAGCTCGATCTTGCTCTCGAGGCGCTTCATTACAGCCGGTATGCCGCCTGCCTCTTCCAAGTCAGTGAGCGTGTGCGGGCCCGAGGGCTCGATGTTGCACAGATGCGGCGTCGAGCGCGAAATCGCATCGAATGCGTCCAATTCGATTCGCATGCCCAGCTCATGCGCAATTGCGGGTATGTGGAGCACCGTGTTCAGAGAGCCGCCGATTGCCATGTTGATACTGAGCATGTTGTCAAATGCCGACTTGGTCATTATCTTCGACGGCGTGAGCCCTTCCTTGAGCAGACCCATGACCCGCTTGCCCGCTTCGACCGCAAGCCGTTCCTTCTTCGCGGTAGTGGCGTGGGCGGTGCCGTCGCCCGGGAGCGACATGCCGACTGCCTCAGTCAGGCACGCCATGGTGTTTGCGGTTCCCATTCCATAGCACGCGCCGGCGCATGGATAGATGCAGGCCGTCAGTTCTTCGAGTTGATCCTCTGAGAGCTCTCCTCGGTTCAGACGCTCCGCGACGATATCCATCGCGTCCTCGCCCCAGCGGAGCTTGAGCCGCGGCCAGTAGCCGGGGAACATCGGCCCGCCCGCCACTACGATGGCCGGTATGTCCACTCTCGCCGCGGCCATCAGGAGGCCGGGGATTATCTTGTCGCATGACCCGATAAGCACCATCGCGTCGTAGCGATGCGCTTCCACTGTGAGTTCCACCGAATCGGCGATCACCTCGCGGCTGGGCAATACGTAGCGCATGCCGGAGTGGCCGATTGTCAGGCCGTCACAGAGGCTGATTGTGTTGAATTCGGCCGGCATGCCGCCATGCATGAGGATGCCTTCCTTCACCTTGGCCGCGATCCTGTTGAGATGAAAGTGGCCCGGGTGAAGCTCATTCCATGTGTTTACGA
Source organism: uncultured bacterium (assembly GCA_964607485.1). Taxonomy (GTDB): domain Bacteria; phylum Abyssobacteria; class SURF-5; order SURF-5; family SURF-5; genus CAZSKP01. The sequence goes on from CAZSKP010000009.1 coordinate 83,147, forward strand.
CGGCGACAAGCGGCTTCTCGACCTGCTCGCGTGTGAATCCGACGGCATAGAGCAGCGCCCTGTGGCCGCGGGCAGTCGGGTCAGAGCCAATATACGTCTGGCTGCGTTGTTTTCCGGTGCTCATGACTTCATTCCTTTCCAGCTTTTCGAGCTCATGCATCGCCGATCAGAATCTCCTGTTTTTCATAGACTATACGTCATCCCATGCGCAACTGGCAAACAGCTGTTGGCACAATGCCGATTTCAAGCCCGTTTGACTCCCTCTCGCGGGGAATGATAGAATGCGACGCCTGTTTCGGAGAACGGTCAATCCTCTGCAAGGTCCGCGGTCGTTCTGATAACCGCTCTGCTTCCGGGAGTACACGCCACGCCATGACAGAAAGCAAATCCGCACCGTCCTCTTCGGTTGCGCCTCCGTCGGCACTGATGGCCCACACGACGCTGGGCATCCTCTTCATGATGAACCTCCTGAACTACATCGACCGGAGTGTTCTCAACGGGATGCTGCCGCTCATCAAGGACGAATGGGGCCTCTCCGACCGGTCGCTGGGGCTCCTCGTTTCGGCTTTTGCGGTCACCTACATGTTCGCCTCCCCGGTGTTCGGATGGATCGGCGACCGCTACGTGCGCAAGTGGATCGCCGGAGGGGCGGTGGCCGTCTGGAGCGTTGTGACGGCGGGCGCCGCGCTGTCACGCAGCTTCGCCCAACTGTTCGGGCTACGGCTGATCCTCGGCGTCGGCGAGGCTGGCTATGCCACCGTCGCGCCGACAATAATCACCGACCTCTACCCGCGCGAGAGCCGGTCGAGGATGCTCGCCTTCTTCTACGTCGCGATCCCCGTCGGCTACGCGCTCGGCTATATCCTCGGAGGAGAACTCGGCGTCAGATTCGGGTGGCGCGCAGCGTTTCTGATTGTCGGGCTCCCCGGGCTCCTCATGGCGCTCTCTATCCTGTTCGTCCGTGAGCCGGTCCGGGGCCAGAGCGAGGAGGTCGATGCCGAGCAACTATCGCAGTATCTGAACACGTCGCTCCCGCCATCGGCGTACCTTGAGCTTCTGCGCAACAAGTCGTACGTCTACGACACGATTGGGATGATACTGATGACGTTCGCGACGGGCGGGCTCGCCGCGTGGATGCCGACCTACTTCTACCGCATCAGAGGAATCGAACTCGAAAAAGCGGCCACGTACTTCGGCGCCGCGACGCTGGCCGCGGGCATTGTGGGCACGTTCTTCGGCGGCTGGCTCGCCGACCGGCTCCAGCGCCGCTACAAGAGCGCGTACTTTATGGTGTCGGGCGTGGGCATGGTGCTGAGCGTCCCGTGCGCCTTCGTCGCCCTTTACGCAAAGACGCCGCTCGTCTACTGGATCGCGGTATTCTGGGCGGAGTTCTTCCTTTTCGTCAACACGGGGCCCGCGAACGCGATACTCATCAACGTCGTGATGCCGAAGATGCGCGTCACGGCGTTCGCCATCAACATCTTTCTGATCCACGCGCTGGGCGATGTGCTGTCGCCGGGCATCGTGGGCTGGGTGTCGGACGCTACGAACCTGAACTTCGCGCTCATCTCGGTCCTTCCGGTCACGATGGTGCTGAGCGGGGTCTTCTATCTTGCGGGAATGCGCCACCTGGAGCCGGACACGCAACGGGTAACGGAGAGAATCAAGGCGGCGCATTGATTTCGGCTCTGCGTGGCGTATAATAGTGAAGATGGTTCCCGCGACCTACGCGGCTGCGACGCACGCGTGCTCGAGAGTGAGTCATTCCGACGCCGATCACATACACGTCTCTCATCGTATTCCCTCTCTCTCCGAACCTTCCTCTTCCTGGCCGTAGAGGGCTCACACCGCAGCTGGGACACTTCCGCCACTATGCTAGTACATTTAGCGGCTGAAATCAAGAATGGAAGACGAAAACTCGATCTGCAAACAACGATATTTGAACGGTCGGGTGGGTGGAAATTACACTCTGAAAAGGGCATAGGAGTGAAGGTTTGAGCAATATTCTCAAACTCTATCCCCTCCGCTTATGCTGCTGAATGGACATTGGCTCATGGGAGTGTTGGTCCACAGTGCCAATAGCAGACTTATTTCCCTTTTCGTTTTTCCAGCAAAGAGAGCTGGTAAATATCGCCGAATTTGTTTGCTAGCTTGAACACTTTTCCATTCAAGGGATTCCTAGAATAGAAATAAAGACCGCACGGCTCAAGGGAATCAATGAGACGCAGCTTCGTATAGTTGTCGATCAGGCTGTAGTGAACACGCTTGATATTATTTTTGATCGCATAGTCAAGCGAAGCTACAATTACGCGTTCGTAGGCAAAGCTCTTCCGGGAATGGTCACGGTTGAATCCTCCCAGGACTCCTCCCATATCCGAACCGCTGACCTGAAATGTATGGAACCCGGCAATCGTGCCATCTACACGGACGAGAATATGGAGATACTTGTTTGAGTTGAAAATGTCCGTTTCAAATATATTGTCCTCAAAGAATTTCTGGCAGGGAGTGTTGACTCTGCTGTGTTCAACTGAGCATTTAATACAGGCCTTTACCTGCTCTTTATCCGTATCCGACATCGGGCCTTGCTGAACCTCGCAAGCTGTGGATTCTTTTCTTCTGGACAGATTCTTCTTGAGACTTCGGTGTTCACCGAGATATTCGGATATGTCTTTGTACCTTGTCGCATCAAGCAATGCTTCTGAGGGAGAGGGATACTTTACAAAGCCTTCAGTTTGATAGATATCATCATGGGCTGATGTGTCAACGATTGTAACCATATCCGCTTCTTTTTCATTCTTCAAATATCTTAGAATGGTCTTCATGATAACGTCTGCCATTTCCGGTTCCCGGTAAAAGAATGGCCTCGTAAGATTTGATGTGATTAAATTGCGAAAAGATAAATAGACGCAGTTATTGGCAAGTACTGATAGACCCCCAGCCAATTGTCTCAGAAATGGGTTGTCTCTTAACGCTGAATAGGAAGACCGGAGATCAAATGGCTGGACCTTTACGAAAAGGCCAAGTCCTATTAACTCATCATCCCTACAAACCTTCAAATAGAAGAAGCCTACACGGGAAGTTGATCTTGCGACCCATTCACCGAAGAGATCCCAGACATTATCGGACAGTCCCTGCTGCTTGAGATGTAATGAGAATACCTGCTTCTCTTGTTCTGTCAGTGCCGTCTCTTTTGTGCAGTATTCATTATTCATAGTCATGCATCGCTCAAAAGGTAAAGCAGTGCAATTGGTGGAAGGCGTCTCGGCGCGTGCGAATGGTGCTTGCGGAGAAGTATATCAAAAGCCGGCGGTTTTTTCATGAAAATGAGTTAAGAGTGGAAAACGAGAACCCGAGCTGCAAACGGCGATATGTGAGCGATCGGATGGGTGATGCCTTCACTCTAGAATACGAGAGGTCGGAACAGAATGAAGCTTCGGACGCCGAGCTGGTGTCTCCCTGGTGGGAGGCATAAAGAAATTCAGAGAAGATACTCCATCACGAGGACATCGACGAACTCGTCTCTTATCCTGGCATGGCTCTTGAGGACGCCCATATCCTCATACCCCATTTTTTTGTAAAATTCCAGCTTCTCTCTGTTAAAGGAGTAGGCGAAGAACATGAGCTTCCGGTAGCCTTTTTTCCTGGCGACCGTATGCACTCTTCTGGCGAGCTTGTTTCCGATGCCTCGCCCACGAAAATCCTTCTCGACCCAGATGGAGGGCACACCTATGTGTGAATATACCTCCTCCGGTGAATAAGGCTGCAAGGTGGTGAAGCCTATGACATACCCTCCAGAATCGGCCACAAGCACAGCTTCTCGATCGCTCAAGTTCCTGAACCAGGCAAGGCGCTCCCTGAGCGGGTGGGGAGTAATGTCCAGGACGGACTCGCGGTCAATGATGCCCTGGTTATGGATTTCGTTGATCTTTTGGACGTCCTGCATAACCGCTTCGCGAATGCGCAGTTTTTCGGGGCCATGTCTCACACGTTTCGATTGTGCCATGTTCGCATCTCCTTAGAAGGATTTCTCCTCGACGATGGCTGGTAGCATGTTGCCCCTTAGACGCCTGCCGCCAACCTCTCGACCAAATAAGTATTGAGGCCGGCTCTCTTCACCTTCCTTGCAGTCTTGGACACGTCATATTCCAATCTAAAGAACTCGACAGTCATTTCACCGGAGTCGAAGATCCCGAAGCATGTCCGCGGGTCGCCGTCGCGAGGCTGGCCGAGCGCTCCGAAATTGATGAGATAACTGTTTTTCCTGTTAAGCGTGTGCTTCTCATAGTTCTGCAGATCGTGGTCTGAGCCTTGACGGACAAACAACGAGGGAAGATGGCTGTGTCCAAAGAAGCAAATTTTGGCTGACATCCTGTCCATGATGGCAAATTGGCGCATCGAGTCCATCCAGTCAACTATGTAGTTATCGCGGTTCTCGGGCGAGCCATGCGCAAGCAAAATCGTCTTGTCCAATATCATTGTTCCCGGCAGGCTTCTCAGGTACTCGACATGTTTTGGCTCCAGCTTCTTTCTCGTCCAAAGCAATGCTTCCTTAGCTGCGGAGTTGAACCAATGGAGTCGCTCCAAGCCGCAGGCTGCGGCGTCGTGATTGCCCATTATCGACGCTATGTTCTCGCTCATGAATATCTCAACACATTCGTTGGGATCTGCATTGTAGCCGACAATATCCCCCACGTGTACTGTGCAATCCACTCTCTGACGCTCTATTTCCTTCAGGACAATCTCAAGTGCCTCAAGATTGGAGTGGACATCGCATATGACTGCATAGCGCACTTGTGCTTCCCCTGCTTTCCTTTCATCCGGAGAGGAACAATCAAGGAGACTGTCTCTCCTGCAATAGGACGAAAAGCTGCCGCTTCTCCGCGCGTTCGGAGAACGACAGCTTACAATAACCTTTCCCCTTCCAAAACCTCTGCACCATCTTATCCCCTCCCAGGGCGAGGTCTCGAAGCTGAGAAAGCCACGTACTAGTCTTATATCACAACGCGCCGAACATTTCCAGCGGCAAGTGAAACTTCGGCCCGGAAAAGCGAGTCTCCCCTAGAACATGTCCGCTGTTTTTGGCATCCTTACATAAAGATATGTAGGATGCAGAAAGGGTCAATTCGAGGAATTTGAGGAGCAGCAGGTGCTTTCGACATAAGGAGGAATCGGCCATGAAAGTGTTAACTTCGTTAGTGGCTATAGCTGTTGTGTTGAGCATGATTCTGACCGTACAGGCCTTCACCTCTCAGAGCGAAGCGGTGGCGTGGGGCTTGCCCCCGGGATTCAACCCGGAGACGGGGAAAATCGGGATGACGACCGAAGCGCCGGGTGTGTGCAAGGCGAGCAAGCTCGTCGGAATGACCGTGAAGAGTGCCTGGGGCGAACGGTTTGGGTCGGTCGAGGAAGTCGCGTTTGCCGACAACGGAGCAATCAAGTACCTGCTCGTGGACCGCGGAGACAAGGCCAAAAGCAATGAACGCCTCGTTCCGGTTCCCTGGAAGACCGCGGAAGCGGGAATCAGAGGAGACAGGCTTATCCTCGGCATGAGCAAGGACAGATTCGAAAAGGCTCCGAGCTTCGCGATGGGCGACCGGGAAAAGCTCGCCGACCCCGCATGGAATAAGAAAGTCCACAGCTATTACGAATCCGAAGAGATGAAAGGAGCGCGGCACGACCGTACCGAACGAGCGCAAATGTGTGCTCGGTACGAAAGGTAACTACTGAGCCGAATCAAGACGCAACGGGGGCTTGGCGCCGATTTCGCTATCGAACCGGTGGTGGGAGAAGCGCCGAGCCCCTCTTGTTTCTGCCTCGATTGTGTTCGCGGAACCCCTGAGACGGACTGAGTTTCCGTGTTGCAGATTTCCCGCCAAAATGGTATGATTAAGCGATGAAAAAGGGGGTTACAATCCTTGGCGCAACCGGTTCCGTCGGCAGAAACGCCCTCGCGGTGATCGATTCGCTCTCCGAGCAGTTCGAGGTTGTCGGGCTGACTGCCCGCTCAAACGCGCCCTTGCTTCGGGAGCTCATCGAGCGGTTTCGCCCGCGCTATGCGGCACTGGTAGACGAGGAAAAGGCGGCGGCCCTCAGGTCGAGCTGTCCCAAGGACACTCAGGTGCTCGGCGGACTCGAAGGCGTGCTCACCGTGGCGGCGGCGCCCGAGGCGCAGATTGTCCTTTCGGCAATCGTCGGCGCTGCGGGGCTTCGGCCGGTGCTGGCGGCCATCCGGCAAGGGAAAACCATCGCGCTCGCCAACAAGGAGCCGCTGGTGATGGCGGGCGCCATCATCACATCGCTCGCCGACGAGTTCAACGCCCCTTTGATACCGGTGGACAGCGAGCACAGCGCCATATTCCAATGTCTGTGCGGAAACAGAAATCAGAAGATTCACAAGATAGTCCTCACCGCTTCGGGCGGGCCGTTTTACGGCATGAGCATCGATGCGCTCGAAAACGTGACGCCGGAACAGGCGCTCGAACACCCGACGTGGAGCATGGGCGCGAAGATAAGCGTGGACTCCGCCACGTTGATGAACAAGGGTTTGGAAGTCATCGAAGCGCACTGGCTGTTCGGAGTTGACGTCGAAAACATCGAGGTCGTCATCCATCCCGGCAGCGTGGTTCATTCGATGGTCGAATTCATAGACGGCTCGATAATCGCTCAACTGGGCCGGAGCGACATGAGGCTGCCCATTCAGTACGCCCTCACCTATCCGGACCGGATGGAATGCAAGATGGAACGACTCAACATAACCGAAGTTTCGCCCATCGAGTTCTTCCCGCCGTCGCTCGAAAAGTTCCCGTGTCTCAGGCTTGCCTACGAGGCGGCGAAGATGGGAGGCACGATGCCGGCCGTCCTGAACGCGGCCAACGAGGTGGCGGTGGATGAGTTTCTTAAGCGCAGGCTGCGCTTTTGCGACATACCGGCCGTCATAGAGCACGTGATGAGCGAGCATCTGCCCGTGTCCGAGCCCGCTCTGGACGACATCCTGGCCGCGGATGGGTGGGCGCGCGAAAGCGCGAAGGCCTGCCAAAGGAGTTATCAGTGACACACGCTTCAGCCGCGTTTGAGTTCATGATCGGCCTCGGCCGCCTGTTGATTTTGCTCGGCGTGCTCGTGTTCGTTCACGAACTCGGCCACTTCCTGGCCGCCAAGCTGTGCAACGTGTACGTCGTGAGGCTTTCGCTCGGGTTCGGCAGGAGACTGTTCGGTTTCAAGAGGGGAGAGACCGACTACTGCATCTCGGCCATCCCGCTGGGAGGCTACGTGAAGATGGTGGGCCAGGAGGACATGCCGAGGAGCGCCGAGGAAACGGAACAGGCCGAGCCGGACCTGCCCGACATCCCTCCGGAAAGACGCTTCGACACCCAGCCGACTCGGAACAAGCTGGCCATCAGCTTCGCCGGCCCGCTCATGAACCTGCTGTTCGCCGTTCCCGTCCTGTGGGTGGTCTTCATGATTGGCATCCACGTGCCCATATTCGGCCAGTACACACGCATCGGCGCGGTCACCGAAGGCTCGCCGGCTGAACGGGCGGGCATCAAGGCCGGCCAGCGCGTGGTTTCGATTAACGGCGTCCCGGTCAGCAAATGGGAACAGGTCCAACTGAAGGTATTGACCAATGAAGGTAAGCCGCTCGAGCTGGAACTGGAAGACTTCTCGGGCGAGATAACCCATGCGACTGTCACGCCTACACGCATGGACGATTCGACGAGGGCATCGATCGGCATCGAACCCTTCGTTACCGTGGCCATAAGGAACGTCGTGCCCGGCATGCCTGCCGCACGGAGCGGCCTCAAGCCGGGCGACGTCGTCCTCACCTATGATCATCAGACGCCGGATAACGAAAGCATGAGCTTGAGCAAGCTCATCGGGAAGGTGAACGAAAGCGCCGGCAAGCCGCTTGTGCTGACGGTTCTCAGGGACGGCCGAACGCTCGATGCGACGGTTGTCCCCGAAAGCGTGAGCGTGATAGACGGCGTGGAATTCAACAACAATGTCGTTGCATATGTGGAGAAAGACGAAGCCGGTCCGGCGGCCTCGCTCCTGAAGCCGGAAGATGTCGTCACCGCAATCAACGGCGAACCGTTGCGAGAACACACCGCGGATTCGCTCACCAGAAGACTATTCAAGGATAAGGCCGACACGGTCGCGCTTACAGTCGAGAGGGATGTCGGATTCTTCCACGAGCTGGAGAGACTGAACGTCACCGTTCCGCTGACCCGGAAGGGCATGATCGGCGTCGCCTTCTCTCCGCTCGTGACGGAGAAGTTCGGGCCTGGCAGGGCGTTCATTAAGGGTCTGGGCGCGTTCGGCGATTCCTTCATGCTCGTACTGAAGACGATCTATTATCTCGCCTCGGGGAAAGTAAGCACGAGGGAAATGGCGGGTCCCATAGGCATTGGCGTCCTGACCGAGCAAACCCTGAAACTGGGAATCGGCTACTACCTCAACTTCGTGGCGTTCATCACGATAAACCTTGCGATACTGAACCTGCTGCCCATACCCATATTGGACGGCGGGCTGATTCTCATTACGCTCATCGAGCTGGTGCGCCGCCGGCCGCTCGACGAGAAGTACGTCATCCTGCTCCAAAAGGTTGGGCTTGCCTTCATTTTGTTGCTGGTGCTGGTTGCCACTTATAACGACATACTCAGAGCCATCAAGTACTTCCTAGGTGGCGAATTCATAGAATAACCGGTTCGACCTCATTCCCCGGATGCGAGAAAAATGAAGCGAAGAAGAACGCGAACGGTTTACCTCGGCAACGTGCCCGTCGGCAGCGGTCATCCTATCTCGATTCAATCGATGACCAAAACCGACACGCGCGATGCCGTCGCGACCGTCAACCAGATAAGAAGGCTCGAACAGGTGGGATGCGAAATCGTGCGAGTCGCCGTGCCCGACCTAGAGGCGGCCGACGCCCTGAAGGTTATCAAGAGCCGCATCTCGATCCCTCTCGTGGCCGACGTGCATTTCAACTATCGGCTCGCGCTCAAGGCGATGGAGCATGGGGCCGACGGCCTGCGCATCAATCCCGGCAACATAGGCGCGCGCGCGAACGTCGAGAAGGTCGTCAGGGCCGCCGCCGCGTCGAACGTGCCCATCAGGATCGGCGTCAACTCGGGCTCAATCGAAAAAGAGTTCCGAAAGCTCGTCAAGGGAGAGGGCAGGCAACTGATCGAAACGACCGCGCAGGCGATGGCGCAGAGCGCGCTCAAACACATCGCGATACTCGAAAAGATGAAGTTCCACGACATAAAGGTTTCGCTCAAGGCGTCCGACGTGCCCACGACCCTGCTCGCCCACAAGCTTCTCGCGCGCGAATGCGATTACCCGTTCCACATCGGAATTACCGAGGCGGGCACGCTGCTGACCGGCGCGGTCAAGTCGGCCATCGGCATCGCCCTGCTGCTCTCGAAAGGCTACGGCGACACCGTGCGCGTCTCCCTCAGCGCTCCGCCCGAGCGCGAGGTGATGGTGGCGCGCACCATCCTCCGCTCGCTCGGCCTGCGCGAGCGGGGGGCGGAGGTCATAAGCTGTCCCACCTGCGGACGCTGCACCATAGACGTCGAGGGCATCGCGTCCGAGCTCGAGCAACGGCTCTCGGACGTCGAGGCCGCCATCAGCGTGGCCGTCATGGGATGCGCCGTCAACGGGCCCGGCGAGGCGGCGCGGGCGGATTACGGCGTCGCGGGCGGACGCGGCAAGGGCGTCATCTTCCGTCACGGAAAGATAGTGTGCAGGAATATCGAAGAATCGAATATAATAGAAACTCTTATCGCTCACATAGCTGAACTGAGGGAACCCGATTGATGCGCTGGAGCAAGGCTTACATTCCCACGACCAAAGAAGACCCCGCCGAGGCGGAGACCGTCAGCCACAAACTGATGCTCCGAAGCGGCATGATAAAGAAGGTGGGCTCGGGCATCTATACGCTCCTCCCGCTCGGCCTCATCGTGACGCGCAAGGTCGAACAGATCGTCCGCGAGGAAATGAACCGCATCGGAGCGCTCGAGCTGTTCATGCCCGTGCTCAGCCCCGCCGAGCTGTGGAAGGAAACCGGCCGCTGGAACGTTTACGGCGACGAGCTGATGCGGCTGAAGGACCGCCACAGCCGCGATTTCGTGCTCGGCCCGACACACGAAGAGGTCATCACCGACCTCGTGCGGGGCCGCGTGCGTTCGTATCGGCAGCTTCCGCTCACGCTCTATCAAATCCAGACGAAGTTCCGCGACGAGATCCGCCCGCGCTTCGGCGTGGTGCGCGGCCGCGAATTCATCATGAAGGACGCCTACAGCTTCAACCGGGACGAACAGTGCCTGGACAAAACGTACCGGGACATGTACGGAGCGTACGAGGCGGTCTTCCGCAGGTGCGGCCTGCGGTTCAGGCCGGTGCTGGCCGATTCGGGCGCCATCGGAGGAGACCTCACGCACGAGTTCATGGTGCTCGCCGACACCGGAGAGTCGCGCGTGATAAGCTGCCCGAGCGACGAATGCGCATACGCCGCCACCGACGAGACGGCGGAATCGATCATAGAAAATTCCGCTTCCGACGACAAACACCTCCCCCTCTCGGAAGTGCACACGCCCAACATGAAGACCGTCGAGGAAGTGTGCTCGTTCCTCAAGACCGACCCCCGAAGGCTGGTCAAGACCATCCTCTACAAGGCCGACGGCGAGGTCGCCGGGGCGCTTATCCGTGGCGACCGCGAGATAAGCGAGCCCAAGCTGCGCCGCGCACTGGGGGTCGATGTGCTGACGATGGCCGATGCGGATACGGTGCGCGGGCTCACGGGCGCGGAGGTCGGTTTCGCCGGACCGGTCGGCCTGAAGGATGTGAAGCTGATAGCCGACCGGACCGTCACGAAGATGGCAAACTTCATCACCGGCGCAAACAGGACCGACTACCATCTGACCAACGTCAACTGCAACCGTGATTTCTCGCCCCAGCTCGTCGATGACATAACGGTCGCCGCCTCGGGCGACAAATGCATCCGCTGCGGCCGCACGCTGACCGAGTATCGCGGCATTGAGGTGGGCCAGGTGTTCAAGCTGGGAAAGAAATACAGCATCGCAATGAACGCCACGTTCAACGACGAGAACGGCGCGGAGGTGCCGTTCACGATGGGCTGCTACGGAATCGGAATCACCCGCACCGTCGCGGCGGCCATCGAGCAGAACCACGATGAGAACGGAATAATATGGCCGCCGTCCATCGCGCCGTACCAGGTGCTCATCACGCCCGTTGCGGTCGGAGACGAGGCAATAATGTCGGCCGCCGAGCGCATCTACTCGGAGCTCTGCGAAAAGGGCGTCGAAGTTCTACTGGACGACCGCGACGAGAGACCAGGCGTGAAGTTCAAGGACGCCGACCTCGTCGGCATCCCGCTCCGCGTCACCGTCGGCTCGCGCGGCCTCAAGCAGGGGAAGGTCGAAATCCGCATACGCCGCACCGGCGAAGACCGCGATACGCCGCTCGCAGACGCGGTGGAGAACATCATAAAATTGTTAAGCGAGGTCAATTGATGCAGAAGACGATTCCAAAAGTGTATGACCCCCATGCGGTCGAAGAGAAATGGTACCGGCGCTGGGTCGACAGGGGTCTCTTCCACTCCGAGCCCGACCCGAAAAGGAACCCCTATTGCATCGTCATCCCTCCGCCGAACGTGACCGCCGAACTGCACATGGGGCACGCATATAACAATACCATCCAGGACATCTTCATACGGTACCATCGGATGCGCGGCGACGAAACCATGTGGATGCCCGGCACCGACCACGCCGGCATCGCGACGCAGAACGTCGTCGAGCGCAGCTTGGCGAAGGAGGAAGGGCTGACGCGGCACGACCTAGGCCGGGAGGAATTCGTCGAGCGCGTGTGGCGGTGGCGTGAGAAATACGGCTCGACCATCATCTCCCAGCTCAAGCGCCTCGGCTGCTCATGCGACTGGGACCGCGAGCGATTCACAATGGACGAGGGCCTGTCGAAGGCCGTCATCGAGGTGTTCGTGAGGCTGTACGAGAAGGGATTGGTCTATCGGGGCACGTACATAATCAACTGGTGTCCTCGCTGCCACACCGCTCTCAGCGACGAGGAGGCACTCCACCAGGAGCATGAGGGAAGCTTGTGGCACGTCCGGTATCCCATAAAGGGCGGCGACGGGTTCGTCGTCGTCGCGACCACCCGGCCGGAGACGATGCTCGGCGACACGGCTGTGGCCGTTAACCCGGCCGACGAGCGCCATCGCGGACTTGTGGGCAAGGCCGCCGTCCTGCCGGTCATAGGCCGCGAGCTGCCGATAATCGCGGACGAGTACGTGGACCCGTCATTCGGGACGGGAGTGGTCAAGGTCACGCCGGCGCACGACCCGAACGACTACCTTATCGGACAGAGGCACAATCTTCCGTCCGTCAACATACTCAACGAGGACGCCACCCTGAACGAAAATGCCGGCCCGTACAAAGGCTACGACAGGTTCAAGTGCCGCGAGGAGTTGGTGGAACAGCTCAAGGCGGAGGGGCTGCTCGAAAAAGTCGAGCGGCACACTCACGCCGTTGCGCACTGCCAGCGGTGCGACACGATTCTGGAGCCCTTCCTGTCCGAGCAGTGGTTCGTAAAGACCAAGCCGCTCGCCGAACCTGCGCTCAAGGCGGTCACGGACGGCCGCATCAAGTTCTACCCCGAGAAATGGACGAAGGTGTACGTGGGCTGGATGGAAAACATCCGCGACTGGTGCATCTCGCGCCAGTTGTGGTGGGGGCATCGCATACCCGTCTATTACTGCGACCAGTGCGGCCACATGATGGTCAGGCGCGACGCGCCGGAAGAGTGCGAGAAGTGTTCGTCGCGCAAGATTCTGCAGGATGAGGACGTGCTCGACACGTGGTTCTCCTCGTGGCTCTGGCCGTTCAGCACGATGGGCTGGCCCGACAAGACGCCCGAGCTCGATTATTACTATCCCACCCAGCTCCTCGTCACTGCGGCCGAGATAATCTTCTTCTGGGTGGCCAGAATGATCATGGCGGGAATGGAATTCATGGGCGACATCCCGTTCTCCGACGTGTACATCAACGGGACGGTTCGGGACGAAATCGGCCGAAAAATGAGCAAATCCCTCGGCAACGGCATCGACCCTCTGCTCATGATAGACAGATACAGTGCCGACGCCGTCCGGTTTTCTCTTATGATGCTGGCCTCGGAGGGACAGGACCTGAACCTTTCCGAAAGCCGCTTCGAGATGGGCCGAAACTTCTCGAACAAGATATGGAACGCTTACCGCTTTCTCGCGCTCAGCGCGGGCGACCTCCCCTCCGGCCCGAGGCCGACCGACGTGGCCGACCTGCCCGAGGAGGAACTCGCCGACCGATGGATAAAGAGCCGATACTACCGCACCGTCAGAACGGTCACCGACGGCCTCGAACAGTACCGGCTGCACGAAGCGATAACGTCCATTTATGATTTCTTCTGGCACGACTACTGCGACTGGTACCTGGAACTTATCAAGGGGCGCGCAAGCGGCGACGCCGGCCCGGAGTCGAGGTCGGCCGCGCTGGAACTGGCCGCCGGCCTGATGGAAGGCTCGATGGCGCTGCTGCACCCGTTCATGCCGTTCCTCACAGAGGAAATATGGCAGAACCTCGACAACCACGACGAAGCCGACAGCATCATGGTGAGCCCGTGGCCTTCCGGACGCGACGAGGCCGTCGACGCCGACATCGAGGCCCGAATGCAGGTGCTCCAGGACACGGTCAACGCGATACGCAACATCCGGGGCGAGATGAGCGTGCCGCCGGGCAAGAAGATTCGGGTAGTCCTCAAGGTTGCCGACGAACAAACCGCCCGCCTGCTGGACACACATGGCCACTACATCGGCACGCTCGCGCGCACCGAAGAGATTACCATCGCACCGTCCCCGAAAATCCCGAAACCTGCGGCGCGGGCGTTTCTGCCCGGCATCGAAGTGCATGTCCCGCTCGCGGGAATCATAGACATCGCCAAGGAAGAGGCGCGACTGAAAAAAGAGCTTGGCCGCGTGGAGGCCGAAATCGCCGCCAACGACTCGAAGCTCGCGAACAAGAAGTTCCTTTCCAAGGCTCCGGAACATGTCGTCCGGTCCACACGCGAGAAGAGGGAAGAGTTGGTCCAGAAGGCTGAAAAAATCAAGCACAGCCTCGACCAACTGCATGAATCGTAGCGCTGCGGCTTATGCGGCGGAGGGTGTGCAGCGTCCTTAGGGGGATGCGTCGGACAGAGGGTGATAAAGATGAAGACCGAATGCGTACGATGCCACAAGGAGATAGACACGGTCCAAGGATACAAATTCAGCGCGACCGAGTACCTGTGTATGGCCTGCTATGACGCATACAAGGCCGAGCGCGCCGCAAGGGCCAGGAAACAACACAAGAACCCCCTGATCGATCAGTTCGGAACCGAAACCGCCGCGCCGCCCGCCCCGCAGCAAACACGCCCGCCAGTCGCTCCGAAACCCCAGCCGCCTCCCGAACCCGCGCCGCCGCCTGCGGCCCCGCAACCGCCACCCGCTCAGCCGGCGCCTGAGCCCGTCCGCGCCGCTGCTCCCGCCGCCGAGCCCCCAAAGCCGCCTCCTGCGCAACCGACGCCTGGGGCGGAGGTGTGCGACGTCTGCAAGAAGCCCCTGTCGGACTTCAAGGTTCCGCTCAAGGGCGGCAAGAAAGTCTGCTGGGACTGCAACGGCGTCCTGCGCGAGGTCGCAAAATCTCTCATCCTCAATATTCAATGCCCCCACTGCGGCAAAGAAATCCAGATGGCGCAGGACTGATGCGTCCCCGCCCCGCAGCTTAGCGCCGCCTACTGGCCGCCCGGACGATGCCCCTGCATCCGCGCAAGCACCCGCCCGAGAGTCGGAATGCCCTCGGTTCCCTCTTTCTCGCACACGAACGATGCCGCGCAACATGCGAAATCCGCCGCCTGGACGGCGTCGCCGCATTCGCGATACCTGACGAGAAACGCCGCGGCAAACACGTCGCCCGCACCCGTCGGGTCGATCTCTTCTATCTCATAGGCGGGCACGTGTATCCTCTTGCGTTCGGTGAAAAGGTCGGCCCCGCGGCTGGATTGCGTGACTATCACAATCGGCGCGAGGCTCGCGATCTCTTCCGCAAACGCGTAGGGCTCATCCAGGTCGAGCTCGCTGAACACAACCGCGTCGACATGAGCAACCACGTCCGCGGCGTCCGCCCATTTCTTCTTCCTCACCCGCCCGGCTTCGTCCCATTTCCGCAGCCAGCCTTGCGCGCCGATTCCGATGAGCGAATTGGGAAAGCGCCCGACGACATCGGGCATGATTTCATCCGCGACCGGGCAGAGGTACACGATGTCCGCATTCGTCCAATGGTCGGGGATATGGGCGGCGCGAATGGAGGGGGCGACGTCGGTTACAAACTGCTCGCGGACTCCGTCGCGATATATGTTTCTAAACGTCGTCGTTGTCGGCGAACCGATATTCTCAATGGAAATACCCTGAAAGGCTTCTCCAAACGGAAAGTCGTCGGCGACCGCCGTCACGACACCGACGGCATGACTCAAGCCTCTGGCGGTAAGGCTCGCGTAAGAAGCGGAACCGCCAACTATCCGGCGGCCATTTACTACGTCGCAGCAAAGGTGTCCGACCGTCAGGAAATTGGGAGAATTCACAAACGCCTCCGGGGTGACCGAGCCGTGATCAGGGTTTGGTTTTCGCGTCGGAGGTGGCGAGCTCTTCGCCCTCGGACCGAGCGGAACTCGGCGCTTCGGACTCCTGCCGGAGTTGGGCGCGCACATAGAGCAGACGCTGGATAACGGTCAGATGGGTGAGTATGGCGAGCACCCAGAGCGCCCCAATGTCAAAGCCGATTATGAGTCCCCCCGCAAAGATGATCACGCGTTCCGCCCTTTCGGCGATGCCGACATCGCACTTTTCAACGAGCGGCTCCGCCCTGGCTCTGACATATGGGACCAATAACGAGCCCAGAATCACGACACCGCACAGCGCCATCCCTCCGAACCGCATTTCTCCGGTGGGATGCCACCCTGAGTAATAGAGCGACAGGCCGAGGATGGGAAGAATGTCGGAATATCGGTCCAGGGTGGAATCGAGCACAGTGCCGAATCGACTCTGTCTTCCCACAACGCGTGCGAGCGCGCCGTCGAGGAGGTCGAACAGTCCTCCCATCAGCACGAGGACGCCGCCCACGACAAAATGTCCGTAAACGAGCGTGAACGCCGCCACGAGGTTCGTGACGGCTCCCGCTACGGTCAGCATGTTCGGCGAGACGCCCAACGCGGCAAGTCCTCGCGCCAGGGGCGCCAGGGGCTTATCGAGCCTATGATTCAGCTTCTTACTGAGCATGTTCTCGCACCGACCGAATTTGCCATGAACGCGCGCAACGGACCGGGAGACGACAACGAGCGTCCGAGGCTGCCGGGCCTAAACCCGCGATTGCACCTGCTCTTTCATGCTAGCAGAAGAAGACGTGGCAAATCAAGGACACAGCCGTGAAGAAACCGACGCCGACCGCGAAACTTCGCGCTCAGACGGTCGATTCCGTCGGGATATAGAGTATGTGGCCGCATTCCTTGCATCTGGCTTTTCTGCCGGCGAGCGACGCCTTCACGGTGTACCGTTTTCCGCATCCGTCGCAGTCAAACTGAATTGTTTCGGAACCGCTGTCGGTCTCTTTCGTCGTCAACCGCATCGCCTCTTCTTCATCGCCCGGCTTGGTCTGTTCGCGCTGCAATTCCCTGCGGGGCGATGCAGCGCCTGTTCCGGCGGGCGCTTTGGCCGGCCTCTGCCACGGCCTCGTCCGGTCCAGAGCCCAAACCCCAACAAGCACCGCAAAAACGCTGACAATCAGCAGCACCACATTATGGGCGATCATGGAAACGAGCATGACGACCAGCGACAGGGCCAACGCCGCCAAGAACATCGCAGGCCATACGACCGTCCGGCCCGCACCGCCCAGCGCGGGAACGAAATTGAGGGCGGCATTGACAGGGCCGAAGAACAGACAAAGGCCGACCCACATCATGAGGAAGCCGGCAATTCGAGGAAGCCCCTTGCTGACACGATGTTCGGACGCCATTTGCGCGATGGCCGCCTCGCGGGGCGCTGCGATCGCCCGAAAAAAACGCCTCTTTCCTTTGTAGAAGTAAGGCTCTACAGCGTCACCGTTCAACTTCCCAAACAGGGTGACCGTCGTGCCCGACTTGACCCCGGTGTAACTTATCCGAAGATTGCCGATGTCCGGAGCCCGCAGGGTCCCCTTGCCGACGAATATGTAATCGCCGTCGAGACGCGCATTGACGGACGGAATAAAGGCTTTCCTGGTAATCGGAACGGGAGAAGGGAGAGGCAGCCTCAAGGATTGCGGGTTACAGCGATAAGCGCCCACGGACGCCTCGCGAACAAAGAAGGACTGATCTTTCACGGACGGCGCCGGATTTTCATGACCCTCCGGATACTGGAACAAGCTGGATTTCGGAGGATCATCGCACCACTCCTTATCGTATGAATCCGTTGTTTCAGCGTCTTGCCCGCCCTCTGTTTTTTTCTGTGCCTCGCCGGGCTTGCGTTCCACCCATGAATACATTTCAACTTTCCGGTAGAGCGCAATATAGGGACCGTATTCCAAGAACCACGGGTCCCCGATGGCCTTTGCGGATTTGAGCTCGCCGGTGACCGAAATGAATGTGCCGTCTGCCGCGGGATCGACGGTTTCGGCGTTCACGGCTCTGCTCGTCCCGGCCACTTTCGTCATGTCGATACGGCCTTCGTTCCACCAGAGCAAGACGAATGAGGCCAGGAGCAGAACAAGCCCGATAGCGACTTCCTTTATAGATCCGATGATGTTTCGGACAAACCCCGTCTCGCGAGTGTCAGTGAATCGATCACCCATGCGGAGTCCCCCTCCTAAGTGGAACGATTCAGACTCTGAGAGAACTATATTGTCAAGATATCGAAAATCGAGTTCAGTAAGAGCCGACGGCCCCTATCGGACGACACCACCTCCCCCGACATTTTGGCCGCACGGCCTGCTCATCGGGCGCGCTTCTACTCCGCCCTCGGTCCGGCCGCCAGCACCTCGGGCGTCACGTCTGCTGCAAATTCGGCGAAGTTGCTCCGGAATCTGGCTGCGAGGTTCCGGGCCGCCTCATCGTACGCCTTGGGGTCCTTCCACGTGCTGCGCGGCTCGAGTATGTCGCTCGGCACGTCGGGACACGACGTCGGCACGTGGAGGGAGAAGACGGGGTCCTCCCTCGTCGGCGCCTGTTCAAGCCTTCCGTCGAGTATCGCGCTGATGATGGCGCGCGTGAAAGCTATGCTGACCCGCTTTCCGACGCCGTACGGCCCTCCTATCCACCCTGTATTCACCAGCCAGCACGATACGCCGTGGCGGTCGATCTTTTCCCCGAGAAGCTTGCCGTACACGGCCGGCGGAAGCGCCATGAACGGAGCGCCGAAGCACGCGCTGAACGTGGCCTCGGGCTCTGCGCCGAGGCCGCTCTCCGTGCCGGCCACCTTCGCGGTGTAGCCGGAGAGGAAGTGGTAGATCGCCTGGTCCTTCGTGAGCTTCGCCACGGGCGGCATGATGCCGAACGCGTCGCACGTGAGCATTATCACAATGTTCGGGAGTCCGGCCCTGCCGGAACGTATCGCGCCCTCGATGTGCGGGATCGGGTACGCCGCGCGAGTGTTCTCGGTGAACATCGCGTCGTTGAGGTCGACACGCCGCGTCTGGGGATTTATGGTCACATTCTCGAGGATCGTTCCGAACTTTCTCGTGCACTCATATATCTGCGGCTCCGCCTCGGAGGAGAGCCGTATCACCTTTGCGTAGCAGCCGCCCTCGAAGTTGAAGATCCCCTCTTCGCTCCAGCCGTGCTCGTCGTCGCCCAACAGCCGCCTCTGCGGGTCGGCGGAGAGCGTCGTCTTTCCCGTTCCCGACAGCCCGAAAAAGAGCGCCACGTCTCCTTTAGAGCCCACGTTCGCCGAGCAGTGCATCGACAGAACCTTCTCGAGAGGCAGCAGGTAGTTCAAGACAGTGAAGACAGATTTCTTGATCTCTCCCGCGTAACTCGTTCCTCCGATGAGAATCAGTTTTCTCCCGAAGTTCACCAGGATGAACGCTTCGGAGTTCGTCCCATCGACCTCTGGGATTGCGTGAAATTGGGGGCCTGAGAGGATGGTAAACCTCGGCTCGTGCGTTCGGAGTTCCTCGGGGTCGTGAATCTGCACGAAAAGGTTTCTGGCGAAAAGGTTTTGCCACGCGGTCACGGTGATTATGCGGATGGGGACACGATACCGGGGGTCCGCGCCGGCGTAGCAGTCTTGCACGTAAAGGTCCCGGCCCTGCACGTATGCCTGAAGCCGGAGAAAAAGCGCGTCGAAGTGCGCGACGTCGAACGGCCGGTTCGTCTTGCCCCACCAGATTGCCGACTCGGTCGAAGGCTCGCGCACGATGAAGCGATCCTTGGGCGAACGTCCCGTGTGGTGTCCCGTTCGCACGACGAGCGGGCCGAGATGCGCGATGGTTCCCTCTCTTCTGCGAACCACTTCCTCGTAAAGAGCCGCCGTGGAAAGGTTCCAAAAAACCGTCCCCAGGTTACGAAACCCGTGTTTGTCAAGCCCGTAATGACGAGCGCCGGTTTCGACCGCCTCCATAAATTACCTCCCGTGCGGCGCGGTTTCTTACACGCCGCCAATCTCTGCGCCGCTTCCCGCGGCGATTGCGAATCCACCCTGGAGCTTCGTCCTACCCACCCCCACGCATCGGCAGATGAGTCTTCATTTATTTTTACTATATTATATTTGTCTCTCAGATTTGTCCATCCCGTTCGTGTTTGAAAGAATCATCACACCGTTTCGGCCGAGGTGGCACTTGCCGCCGACAGGTAGAAGCGTTCGGCATAGTCCCTCACCATGCGGTCCGCGTTGAAGCGCCACCCGAGGCTCTGCATCGCCTCCTTCATTCGCTGCACCCATCGATGCGGAATCCCGCCGCCATCCCGCTCGTAGTAAAGCGGGATCACCTCCTTTTCGAGGGTTTCGTAAAGAAACTCGGCGTCCCGCTGATATTGTACGTTCGGATCGTTGTGCATGCCGCCATGGCCGATGGCAAAGCCGTTCTTGCCGTTGTAGGCCTCATTCCACCAGCCGTCGAGGATTGAAAGGTTCAGCCCTCCGTTGAGAACGACCTTCTCGCCGCTGGTTCCGCACGCTTCCAGCGGTCGGCGGGGATTGTTCAGCCACACATCCACTCCCTGCACGAGATGGCGGGCCACGTTGTAATCGTAGTTTTCGACGAAGACGATCCGCTTCCTGTGCGCCGGGTCGGTACAATGTCGGGCGATTCGCTGTATAATCCGCTTGCCTTCGTCGTCGCGGGGGTGGGCCTTGCCGGCAAAAACGAGCTGGATCGGTCGCTTGGCGTCCACAACCAGCTTGGCCAGACGCTCGGGCTGTGACAAAATCAGGTCACCCCGCTTGTAGGTTGCAAATCGGCGGGCGGAACCGATGGTAAGAATATCCGGGTCGAGTATCTGTTCGATTTGTTGAGCCGTTTCGCTATCTCCCAGTCGCTCCGCCTGCAGAAGCAGACGCCTGCGAACGAAGCGAATCAGCCGCATTTTCAAACTCTGCTGCGTCTCCCACAGCTCGCCGTCATCGATTTCGGCGACCTTCTCCCAGACATCCGGGTGAACCATGCGGGTCGGCCAATTCTGCGCCAGACGGGTCTCGAACAACTGCTTCATCTGCGGCGCCAGCCATGACAGCACGTGCACGCCGTTGGTGATGTGGCCGATCGGAACCTCCACCTCGGGCCGCTCGGGCCAGAGCTGATGCCACATACGGCGGCTGATGTCGGCATGTATCGCCGAGACGGCGTTCGCCCGGCGCGAGTTCTTCAAGGCCAGGACAGTCATGCAGAAAGGTTCCGACCTGTCTCCCGGATTAACTCGCCCCTGCGCCATGAATTCATCATGGGACAACCCCAATTTCTCCCGCAAGACTCCCAGGTGCTCTTCGACCAGGTCGGGCGAAAACCGGTCGTGCCCGGCCGACACGGGGGTGTGCGTCGTGAACACGGTGTACAGCGACACACGGCGTCGGGCCCTGTGAAACGGAAGCGAGTCGTCCTGCATCACCCGACGGATTTCCTCAAGAATGGCAAATGCGCTGTGGCCCTCGTTTAGATGCAGCACGCCGGGGAATATGTTCAGCGCCTGCAACGCTCGCGCGCCCCCGACTCCCAGTAGCAGCTCCTGCCGGATGCGGACACGATCGTTACCCCCATAAAGCCGCGAGGTCAGTCCCCGGTCTTCGGCCGAGTTCCCCTCCACGTTGGAATCGAGCAGAAGCAAATAAACGCGACCCGCCTGCAATCGCCAGACACGAGCCTGAAGAAAACCGTCTCGCGTGTCGACTCGCACGACCAATGGCTGCCCGTCGGCTCCCGCTACCGGTTGCAGGGGCAGTTGGTGGATATCGAGGTTAACGTACTCTTCTTCCTGCCAGCCGTCCTTGTTCAAGAGCTGACTGAAATAGCCCTGGTGATAGAGAAGCCCGATCCCTATCAAGGGAATTCCGAGGTCCGAGGCGCTCTTCAGATGGTCGCCGGCCAGAATGCCCAGGCCGCCCGAATAGATGGGTATCGATTCGTGCAGGCCGAACTCGGCAGAAAAATAGACTACCGGCCTGCTGCTCAGGTTGCCGCAATGCACGGCTCCCCACGTCTTACGCTGTTCGACATACTCGTTCAGCCGGCGGAACGCGTGGTTGATGCGGCTGTGAAGCACCAGCTCGGCAGCCCGCTCCTCGACCTGTTCCGGGGTGAGCTGGTTCAGAAACGCAATCGGATTGTGGCTCACCTGCCGCCAGAGCTGAGGGTCGAGGTCGGTGAAAAGGCTGATGACCTCCGGATGCCACGACCACCACAGGTTCTGGGCCAGCGCGCGAAGTCGTGTGTGAAGATGATTGTTCGAATTTGCCATAGGGAAATTTCTCCGCTCTCCTCCTCCAGATTACCGGACCCCTGCCTTTCGCCATCCCCCCGTCTCGACGGAGCCATCATTGTATCTGAATGTTCTCGTCAATCGGGATGTCCACCCTCGTCACTCCACGGTCCCAGTTCTTCTTCGACATTATCAAGCCGCTTCTTTCCAACACGGCGAACATCCGGGTGTTTTCGTTCATGATGTAGCCTATGATAACGCGGACGCCCTGGAGCTTGGCCACGTGAGCGAGATGCCGAAGCACTTCCGTGCCGATTCCGCGTCCCTGGTGGGCATCCTGGACGACAATGGCAAACTCGGCGGTGTCGGCCTCTTTTTCGTCCATCGTGTAGCGCCCTACTGCCACCATCCTGTCCCTGCCGTGCTCGCTCAGGAGCGCCACGATGGCCATCTGCTTGTCGTAATCTATGTGCGTGAACTTCTCGAGCTGTTCCTTGGGCATGTATTTCAACGTGGAAAAGAACCGCAGATGAATCGTCTCTTTCGAAAGCGAGTTGAAGAGCTCGACCATGAGCGTGTCGTCCGTCGGCTTGATGGGCCGGAAGAATATCTGCGTTCCGTCGGCGAGTTCGACGGTCTTGCTGTATTGCTCCGGATAGGTCGAGTGCATCGCTACGGACTCCCCCAGGGCGCGCGGCTGCCGGGTTTGGAGAGCGGAACGCCACGCCGGCAGAGCGGGCACGTGTCCTTTTGAAATGTCTCCACCTGCACCCGCGCCAGAGGCTTGAAAGGGACGCCGAATTCGACATTGCCGCCGCTTCGGTCGATTACCGCCCCGACGCCGACGACGACCGCCCGCATTCGACCCATGGCCTCAATGACTTCCTGAGCGGACCCTCCGGTGGTTGTCACGTCCTCGACCACGAGCACGCGTTCGCCCTCGCTCACGCTGAAGCCTCGTCTGAGCGTCATCGAGCCCGATTCGCGCTCGGTGAACACCGCCCTCACGCCGAGAGCCCGGGCGACCTCATGGGCAACGACTATGCCGCCGATGGCCGGGCCGATGACGCAGTCGATCTTCGACTTGGCAAATTTCCCGGCTATTGCCGAGCCGATGCGCTGGGCGAGTTTTGGATGTTGCAGCACCAACGCGCACTGCAGATACTTCTCGCTGTGGCGGCCCGATGAGAGCTGGAAGTGGCCGGAGAGCAGCGCCCCCCTTTGCTCGAACATCTCAAGCAATTCTTTTGGGGACAGTTTTTCCGGTTTCGATTGCTTCGCAGACACGGGATCCCGCTCCTTCAGCCGATTTCGGCAAGAACTTTCTCGGCGGCCTCAACCGGGTCCTTCGCCTTGGTGATCGGCCGCCCCACGACTATCCTGTCGGCGCCCATCCTGAGCGCCTCCGAGGGTGTCGCCACTCTCTTCTGGTCGTCGCGTGACGCCCAGGCCGGTCGCACGCCTGGCGTGACTATGTGAAATCCGTCGCCGCAGGCGGCTCGCACGGCCTCTACCTCCCTGGGCGAAGCCACGACTCCGTTCAGTCCCGCCTCTTTCGCCTGCCGCGCCTTCGCGGCGACGAACGCGCCGATGCCCCCGCCGACCGACAGCCCTATCTCCCGTTCGAGGGTCTCGCGGTCGAGGCTCGTGAGCACCGTAACGGCCAACACCGTGGGAGGCGCGACGCCGAGTTTCTGCGCAGCCTGAGCGGTTGCCTCGGCCGCGGCGCGCATCATCGCGCTCCCGCCGAGGGCGTGCAGGTTGAACATATCGGCTCCCAGCTTCACCGCCGCCTCGGCGGCCCCGGCGACCGTATTCGGGATGTCGTGAAATTTCAAGTCCAGAAACACCGACTTGCCGGCGGATTTCAAGCGCCTGACGACGTCCGGCCCGGCGGCTGAGAACAGCTCCAGCCCGACTTTGTAAAAGGAAATGGTGTCGCCCATCTTCTCGACGAATCTGAGCGCTTCGTCGGCAGAAGGGAGGTCAAGAGCAACAATCAGTCGTTCTCTGGGGGCCAGCTTCATCGGTGACGAGGCTTCCTATGAGTTGATACACATCGCGCATCTTCTTTTCGACCAGGTAGCGTTCGATTCCCTCGATAATCTCGATTGTGACTTTCGGGTTTATGAAGTTGGCGGTTCCGACGGAAACGGCGGTCGCGCCCGCTATGAGGAATTCCACCGCATCCTGCCAGCAGGAGATGCCGCCGATGCCTATGACGGGGATTTTGACGGCGCGCGCCGCCTGCCACACCATCCTGAGCGCCACGGGCTTTATGGCTGGGCCCGACAGCCCGCCGGTGATGTTGGCCAGCACCGGCCTGCGGGTATCTATGTCGATCGCCATACCCGTGAGCGTGTTTATGAGGGAGACCGCGTCGGCACCACCGCGTTCGACGGCGAGCGCGATTGCGGTGATGTCGGTCACATTGGGCGTCAGCTTGACGATGAGCGGCTTGTTCGGAGCCGCCCGCTTGACTGCCTGGGTCACCTCGGCCGACAGATTTGGGTTCTGCCCGAACGAGATTCCGCCCTGCTTGATGTTCGGGCAAGAGATGTTCAGCTCCAGCCCGGCGACCCCGTCCTGCTCGTTCAGCTTTTTCGCGACCGCGACGTATTCGTCTATCTCGCGTCCCACAATGTTCACGATGGCCGCCGTGTCGAGCTTGCGAATTCGAGGGAGCTTGTCCTTTATGAAGGCATCGATGCCGACGTTTTGGAGGCCTATCGAGTTGAGCATTCCCGCGCGGGTCTCGACGATGCGGGCCGGCCGATTGCCGGGCCAGGGCCTGCTCGAAACGCCCTTCGTGACGAACGCGCCCAGGCGCGAGAGGTCGATGAACCGCGAGAATTCGAGCCCGTAGCCGAACGTGCCCGAGGCGGCCATGACGGGATTCTTCATGTCGATGCCGCCGACATTCACGGCGAGGCTGGGACGATTACGCATGCCACATCACCGTCCTGACGTCGAAGGCGGGGCCCTCGGAACAGATGCGGGTGAACCGGGCCCGCTGGCCGGGCTCCTTGACCGCGCACACGCAGGAAATGCACGCGCCGAATCCGCACGCCATTCTTTCCTCCAGCAGCACCTCGCACGGGAGGTCGTAACGACTCGCAATTCCGCTCAGCGCGGCCAGCATCGACCTGGGACCGCAGGCGAATATCTTTGTGGCAGTCGAAGCCTTCCATTCTTTTTCGAGGTACTCGACGAGAGCTTCGGTCACCAGGCCGCGGCGTCCCGCGCTGCCGTCGTCGGTGCAGACGACGGGCGAAAGCCCCATCCGCTCGAATCTCGCGATCCTCTGCTCCGGCTCGCCCCGGGTGCGGAACGGAATCCTCGATTTGGTGATTGCGCCCAGGAACAGTTTCACCCTGACGCCGTTGCGCACGAGTTCCTCGGCGAGAAACAGGAGCGGCGGCGAGCCTATTCCCCCGCCAACGAGCAGCGCGACCTCGGGCAACGGAGCGATCGTGAAGCCTTTGCCAAGCGGGCCGACGACGTCGATCGCATCGTCCGCCGCGTATCGAGCGAGAGCCTCGGTACCGGAGCCGCCCGGCAGCCGGCGATAGATTATTTCAAATTCCGATTCCACCCAATTGACGAGATACATCCATCCCGCGCCGAGCCGACGCGTGTCTTCCAGTCTGCGCCACGGTGACGGCGGCCCGTAGGAGGCTATGCTGAACGGTCGGCGCAGGAACGGGCGTCTGTCGAGCAGCTCTATCCCGCGCATCTTCGGCCACCGTCCGCCCGTGTATGAGACGCATCGATACTTGGGGCTCTGAGCGTGCGGAGCCGGGTCGCACATCACCTGCAGGAACTGTCCGGGGGCGGGTTTTGGGACGAGACCGGCCCGTATGCGAAGCGAGAAATGGTCTTTGACGAACTGATGATTCTTCCGGACCAGGCCTTTGAAATGAAAATCGGGAAACGGAATCGATACGGAGGGCAGTTCTCGCGTCAGCTCGCGCGCCTCGTCCTTGCCGACAAGAGCCGAACTCGCCGTCAGAAAATCGATGCACTGCGAGGGATCGATGACGCCGAGGTTGCCCGCTGAATCCGCGCACACAATCGCCTCTGTCGCAAAGCCCAGGTCCGGTTCTAGATGCCCGAGCAACGAACGCCCCGGCAAAACGTAGAATTTCCAGAGCGGCCTCCTGCCCTCCAGCCATGCGAGGTCCGGCTCCGGGACAAACCCGCGGCGTCTTTCCCTTCCCCGCTTCTCCCGCGCCGGAGTTGCTGTCTGCAACCCATTCTCTTGGGCGTAACGGGAAAGCAGGCGGATGAGTGCGAAGCGGAGTTGCCCACGCGTGGGGTTCACACTGACTCTTGTCACTTCAACGGAACCGCCTTCGTTCAACGGAGGTCGAAAATGAGTTGGTTGCGGAGCAGCTTGAGGCCTTCTTTGAGCTTTTCGGCCCTGACGTCGCCCATCCCCTCGACCGCGATCAGCTTATCCCGAGGGGCCTGCACTATGGCGCGAAGGTTGCTGAACGTGTTCACCAGATTCTCTATGACCGGGCGGGGAAGCCGGTGAGTTTTCGCAAGAATACGATACCCCCGCGGGATGAGATAATCGTCCACGGCGCTGATGTTGAGGCCGTAACCGAGCGCATTGGAGATGTTGCCGAGATTCAGAAGCTCCATCGAGGAGAATTTACTGAGCCGGCTGAGCACTTCCTTCTCGCCGTGAATTTCCTTGTCGCGATAGTAGTCGCGGATGACCATCAACCCCTCGTTGACGCTCTCTTCGAGCTCCCGCAGCTGCATTTCCAGCAGTCGTCCTTCGATGCCGAGCTCGACGATGTAATACTCTATTTCCTTAACGATTCTCAGCACCTTCTCCATGTGCTGCACGGTGCGGGCAACATCGTAAATGGTGACCAGGTCTTCGAGTTCGCGCACGCTGAGTTCGACGAGCAGACGGTCGAGTGTCGTCTTGTATTTCTCCAACGTCTGGAGCGCCTGGCTCGCTTTGTTGAGGAGCGTGGCTATGTTGTCCATCACGTGTTTTATCTCGCCCACATAGACGGTGACGGTGGACCGCCGCTGTGAGATGGCTATGGCGATCTCTCCCGTCTGATTGGCGAGCCTCTGCGCCGCGCGGTGGCGGGTGCCCGTCTCCTCCGAATAGATTGTCTCATCGGGCACGAGGAACGTGTTCGCCGATATTATCCGTGTAACGTCCTTATCGACGAATATGGCGCCGTCCATCTTGGCCAATTCATACAGCAGCGTCGGTTGAAACGGACAGTTGATCTTGACGCCGCCCTCGGCCAGGGCCCTCACCTTCGGGTTGCTGCTGATGACAATCAGCCCGCCCGTGCCCCCCTGGATTATGTACGACAACCCTTCGCGCAACGGCGTGCCGGGAGCTATCTTGCGGAGCGCGTCGAGAAATTTCTTGTCTTCGTACAGACTCGTTTTGTCAACGGGAGCCATGTGGTTTCCCTACTCCTGCATAACTCCGGGATTGAGATTTATTAAAACGACTCCAGAGCGACCATCTCGTCAAGCGTCTGCCGGCGGCGGATAATCCGCGTCTCCGTCCCATCGACCATTACCTCGGCGATGAGCGGCCGCGAGTTGTAATTCGACGACATGGCCGACCCGTATGCGCCGGCGCTCATCACGGCGATCAGCTCGCCCGACCTGAGTTCAGGAAGCTCGCGCCCGCGTGCGAAGAAGTCGGTGGACTCGCATATGCCGCCGACAACGTCGGCCACCATTGTTCCCGCCCCGTCTTCATGGCGCTCCTCGACGGGAATGATGCGGTGATAGGCTCCATACACGCTCGGCCTGATAAGGTCGTTCATCGCGGCGTCGACGACGACAAAATTCTTTCCTGCCGACGCCTTCACATGCAGCACTCGCGCGACGAGTATCCCCGCATTGCCGACGATGACCCTGCCGGGCTCGACGATGAGCGTAAGGCCCGAACCCTCTACATGAGGCCGGATGGCGCTCACGTATTCCTCGAACGACGGCGGCGTCTCCTCGCTGTACGTGATGCCGATGCCGCCTCCCATATCGACGTACCGAAGCTGCAGGCCTATTCGCTTGAGCTCCACGACCAGCAGCATCATTCGTTCCAAGCCTTCGACAAAGGGGGACAATTCCACGATCTGCGAGCCAATGTGGTTATGAATCCCCACGACCTCGATATTCGGCATCGCGCTTGCCTCTTTGTACAGGTCGAGCGCATTTTCGATAGCGATGCCGAACTTGTTTTCCTTCAGGCCGGTGGAGATATAGGGATGCGTGCGCGGGTCGATGTCGGGATTGACCCTGAGGGCGACGCGCGCCGTGCGCCCTTTTTCCGCAGCGATGCGATTCAGCAGATTGAGCTCGCTCTCGGAGTCGATGTTGAACATGAGAATATCGTAATCGAGCGCGGCGCGGAGTTCTTCCGCCGTCTTGCCGTTGCCGTTGAAGACTATCTTCTCGGGCGGAATCTCCACCCGAGCGGCCCGGTGAAGCTCGCCGCCCGATACAATCTCGGCTCCCGAACCCGCATCGGCCATGACTTTACAGATTGCCAGCGACGGATTCGCCTTGATCGCATAGCATATGATGTGGTCGATGCCGGCGAGAGATTCCTCAAGCCTTTGATAGTGGCGCAACAAGGTGTTCTTGCTGTATAGATAGAAAGGAGTGCCCACCTTTTCCGTTATCTGCGGAATCGGAACGTCCTCACAGAAGAGAGTTCCATTTTTGTAATTGAACAGATGCATCCAGGCGCCTTCGCGTTAACTATTTTGCTATCAACAGATTACACTTATCCATTCACAGCGGGAAAACCTTTCCCGCAGTTATCCTAACTCCTTTGGGCATTTATACTAACATAAGTTTGAGGACTGTGTCAATCAGAAATTTGCCGCGCCTCCCCGCACACGCATAGTAGCGGAAAAAAGCGCCAGCTCAAGCCCGAGCGCTATAATATCGGTTGCACCAGTCTCGCTCTCACTGGTCGGGACAGGCGAACTTCCTCTGCCCCTGGCTTTAAGAAACGTCTTGTCGGCCTGCACATCGCGGGCCTTCATCCGAATGACCGCGTTGACTCGGGCGTCGGGTTTTGTTAAACTAAGAAGGTTTTTCCGCTCCACCGCTCCATTGACAGGTTGTGAGCAATCTGGATTGAAGAGCCGCGTTCGAGTCACCGGAGGTATGGCTAAGCTTTCGGCTCGTCTGTCAAAGTGAACTCTACTTGAGGAAAGCGGTCTTGCTCGACCCCATTCTCCAGAGTGAATTAAGGAAAGCGAACAGAACGGTCTTGCTCCTGCATATCTCCCTCCTGGCCGAGCCGTTCATTTACGTGATAGTCGCGCTGGCGCTCAAGCAAGCGGCCGGCTTTGAAGGGATGGAAGGCTCACAGTCGGTCATTCCGCTGCTCCGCTCGATCTTCCTGTTGGTCTCGGCGCTGGTGGTTCTCAGTGTAATTTTCTTGCGAAGGGTGTTGTTCGCGCCGGAGAGATTGGTTCCGGCCGGGGCCGACGTGGAGAAGATCGCGATGGGTTACTCCCGCGCACAGACGATCGTTGACGCTCTCGCCACCGTGCCGGCGACATTGGGTTTCGTCTTGTTCGTGCTCGGTGATAGCCTGGAATTTCTTGTTGTGCTCTCAGCGGTCAGCATCGCCATGCTCGTCTTTCTTTTCCCTCGGTACGAGACACTGGAAGGGGTGGCTGTATCGAGAATCCTTCAAGGCGAAACGATACAACCGGCGGGCAGGGGGTTTGGCGGAAATGCCTGACGCGAAATATGAGGTCGTTTTCATGGACGCCGGATACACGCTTTTCACGGCGAACCCTTCGCCCTCAAAGATGTACCATCAGGTCTGCACGCGTCACGGCGTCGAGCTCACACTCGAGAAGGTGGTCGCGGCCATGCGCCAAGTCTGGGTCGAACGGGTGATTCCCGAGATGAGCGATTCCAACGCCGACTTCTCCTGCTCCGACGAAGAGGACCGCCGATGGTGGTGGAACTATGACAGCGAGGTGTTCAGACGCCTTGGCGTTCCACAGGAGAAGCGCGAGGAGATTTTCGATGAGATATATGAGTCCTTCGCAGAGCCCTCGGCCTGGGAACTCTATCCCGATACGCTTGAATCGCTCGAAACACTGAAATCAAGCCAGTTCTCGCTGGCGATAGTTTCCAACTGGAATTCCAGTCTTGAGAGGATTGTAGGCGAACTCAACATATCCGGCTATTTCGATTTCGTGCTGGCATCGGCCGAGGCCGGCTGGAAGAAGCCGTCGCCGAGAATTTTTCAGCTCGCTCTCAAACGCGCCGGCGTCGAGCCGTCTCGCGTGGTTCACATAGGCGACACGTACCAGACTGATGTATTGGGAGCGAGAAGAGCGGGCATCAGGGGAATCATGCTCGACCGGCGCGGGGGCGCTCATCACGACCACGAGGTGATAACCCGCTTGTCGGAATTGTATCCCCTCCTGGCCCGTGAGTAGGCGGGCAGGGGAACCTTGGACCGCAAGGAAGCGGCCGCGCGGGTACGAAACTATGGCCCGTATGTACAGGAATCGCACGGTAACGCTTGGCTGCCGATTCCACCGACGGGGAGATAGATGAAGAAACAGATTGAAAACTACGAAATCCTTGGCGTTATCGGAAATCCTCAGGAAAGCAGGGTGTTCCTCGTTCAAGACGTGGATACGGCGAGGAAGTTTGCCCTGAAAGCTTTGCCGATGGATTTTTTCAACAACGAAAGAGAATTCAAGGGGTTTGGGCAGCAGGTCGAAAAAATTGCCCAATTCAAGTGCGCGAACCTTGTCAGCTATTACAAGCTGATCGGGAAATACACCGAGCCGCTTATCCTCGCCGAGTATGTGGAAGGCATGAACCTGAAGGCATACGTGGACGGTGAGGTTCATCCCTTTCTGGAACTGCTCCATGTGGCAATCCAGATTCTGAAGGGAGTCCAATACCTCCACCACTTCAAGCTGCTGCATCAGAACCTCAAGTCGGCCAACGTGCTCATGGATTCAAACCTCAACGTCAAATTGGCCGACTTCTTCTTCTCGAAACTGTACAACCGGTGGCGCAAAAGACGCGGCTATCCAAGTATGGAAACCGTCAAATACTTTTCGCCCGAGCAGGTGAAGGATAAAGCGCTTGACGAGCGGAGCGACATCTATTCCGTGGGCGTTCTTCTGTTTTATTTGTTCACCCGGGTCATGCCTATCAGGGGAACATCCGTGCCCGAGATTATGCAGAAGCACCTGAGGATGGGCATTGTGGAAATTCCCTCCACCATCAATCCCGAGGTTCCCCCCGAGATCAGCAAGATAGTGATGCAGATGCTCCAGAAGAAGCCGAGGAAGCGGTTCTCTTCTCTTTCCGAACTCATCCTTGACCTTACGAGAATGGAGCAACGCCAGCAAAAACACATGGGTATTTAAGGATGCACCCTTTTCCCCTCGCGATACAGCTCGACTACGTCACCGTTCTCAGGTATCTGAGGCCGCCCGAGCCCAGCGCCGCGACGCTGTGGTGGATGCTCGCGGCCGTGCTGGGCGCAGGCCTGGTGTTCGCGCTGTTCGAATTCATCTCGAGACGCATCCGCAGAAACCGGGCAATGAAAAAGAGCCGCGACGACTTCAATCATCTCACGCTTGTCTGCCAGTTGATGCCCGAAGAAATCAAACTGCTCAGAACGCTCGTGGACGCCTGCACGATCAAATATCCGGACCGCCTCTTCACATCGTTCGAGCTTTTCAACAGGTGCATGGAGGACAGCGGACCCGCGGCATCGGGCCTGCTCAGTGAATCCGCAGTGAAAAGCCTTCGGATAATCCGCAACAAGATCTTTTTCGGCGAACGGTCGAAGGCGCCGCCTATCAAGACCACGCACGATCTGAAGACAAACCAGTGGCTTCACCTGAAACGAATAGCGAACGGGCAGGTGTTCATGGCGCCCGTGGTCGAGGCGGGCGCGAGCGGTCTATTGGTGGCAACCCCCCGCATCAAGGGCGAATATCTGAAGATGAAGCCCGGTGAGCGTTTCGACATCTACTTCTGGCGAGACAGGGACGCAAGCTACCACTTCGAGTCCGAGGTCGTCGGCCAATCGGGCACGCACTACCTGATTACGATCTTCAAGCACGTCGAGGACGTCGAGCGAATCCAGCGGCGCCAGTATCATCGAGTGGACGTGTCCGTGCCGGTGCTCGTGACACCCGTGACGAGAAGCGAACTGGAAAAGGTCGATGGGAAAGGGATTGCGGCCGAAACGGAGCACCCCGGCCTGCGCGCGCACGTGATAAACATGAGCGGGGCCGGCTTCGCGCTTGCATCTCGGGTGGAACTAAAGCCCAACGACTTCGTCTATCTCGAGCTGCCGACCGGCGAAGATAATTTCAGAATGCCTCTACTCGGTAAGATATTGAACGTAACCAAAAAAGAGCTGACCGAAGAGTTCTTGTTGCACGCGGAATTTGTCGGCCTGAGCGCCGACGCGCATGAGAGGATTTTTCGGTTCATCTACTCACACGCAAGGCCCGAGACATTACCCGCCGCCTGATTCTTCCTCCGAACCTTCCTCTGAATCTTCTTCCCTCTTCTTGGCTTCGTCCACGGCCTCGCTGACGGCGGAATAGTGGATGTAGCCTCCTCGATGAAGGATCGTGTCGCCCAGCTCGGGGTCCATCTGCATGCTCGCGACGCACGGATAGCTGTGCCAGTACTTCGCCGTTAAGTCCTCGTTGATGCTCGGCGTGAGCGGCTTGCCGATGAGGTTCTTCGCGACGTAGTAGGTGCAGCCGCACGGGGCGCAGCGGTCAACCTGCGTGTTCACTATCTCTCCGTCATGGACGAAGAGCTGCACCTTCGGCTTGCCGATCTTGAATTTCCGCATGAACTCATTTATCACCGGATGCTCGGCCTTCTCCTCCAGCGAGCAGAACGGCTTGGGGAACGCCACCTCGATTCCGAGCCGCTTGCACGTCTCCGTCACGCTGCGCCTGCAGCCGCGGCTGATCCAGTCGGGCGCCTCCGACGGCACGATGAGCGCCTTCGAGCCGGCCTCCTTCGCCAGCTTCGGGATGTCGGTCAGCAGGTCCTCGTGCACGTTGATGGCCAGCGTGACATCGTGCTCCGGCAGGCTCGGCGGCAGATAGTCGTCCGATTCGTCGGCAAACAGAGGCAACTCGGAGGGAATCTTCAGCACGCCGACGAGGTTTTCCAGAAAATCGATCCGGAAGCTGTAGCGGCAGTGGTCGCAATCCTCGGCGCACCCGATGCACAGGTTCGGGTCGTCCACGATATGCTTCACGAACCGGTAGGCGTACGCGTCGTCAAACTGCTTGCAGAACGGCTCCGCCTTTTTCGGAAGCATCTTGTCGGGACAGATGATAAATATCTTCATCGCTTGACTGTTCCCCGAGAAATACGTCTTTGCTCTCGTAGGGGCGGTTCGCGAACCGCCCCTACAGGAATATTCATGCTTGCGGACTGTCTTAAGAATTACGGCGGCTGTCTCTTGCCGCGCAGATTCGGGACTGTCCCCTTCGCGCACAATTCCCTTTATATACTGACAAAAACACCCAATTTCTGCAAGAATGGGTTTTCGGTAACCCCCTTCAAGATGACATACTTAAAGAGGAGGAAGCAGCATTTTGTCTCTGTCTGAGGCGATTTGAAACTCAAATTGAGGGGCTATGAGGAAGTATGAGGAACGGAGATTTGACAATCGGCATCGCCGGAAGCGGCGGTGACGGCGTGATCGTGGCGGGCGATTTCCTCGTCTGGGCCGCGGCGAGCGAGGGGCTGTACACCTTCATGCTGAAAAGTTTCGGCTCGCAGATTCGGGGCGGCGAAAGCTCGTGCAAGGTGCGCATCAGCGAGAATCCCGTGCTCTCGCAGGGAGACAAGCTGGACGTGCTGATCGCCTTCAACTGGGCCGATTACCGCAAATTCGAGTCGGAGCTTGTAATTAAAAGAGGCGCCGTGGTGCTCTGCGATTCCGCCGACCCGACGCCGCCCGACGACATCCCGCTCCCCCGCTCGGCTGAGCCCGTCATCTACAAGATCCCCTTCCAGGAGATAGCGACGGCGCAGACGGGAAGAGGCCCGGGGAAGAACATGGTCATGCTGGGAGCGCTCGCGGAGATGTTCGACTTGCCCGCCGACGCCATTCGCGCCGCCCTCCGCTCCAAGTTCGAGCGCAAGGGACACGGCGTCGTCGAGATGAACCTGCGCGCCTTCGACGGCGGCGGGCATCGAACACGACGAGCGCGGCAACCCGGCCTCCGCGCCGGAGATGCACGAGAAGATGAACGCGAAGCGCTTCCGCAAACTGGAGACGCTGCGGAGCCGGTGGAAGCTCGTGCGGCGCTACGGCTCGGCCGACGCCGAAGTCGGGATCATCGGCTGGGGCTCCTCGAAAGGGGCGATAAAGGAGGCAGTGCTGCGGGCCGAGGCCGAGGGGCTAAAGGTCGCCGGGCTGGTGCCGCAGTTGCTCTATCCGCTGCCATACCGGGAATTCGACGCGTTCCTGAGGCCGCTTCGGAAGGTGGTCATCGTCGAGATGTCCTATTCGGCCCAGTTCCAGAAGTATCTGCGGGCCAATTACGACCTTCCCGACGACGTTGTTCTGCTGAAACGGAGCGGCGGCAGGCCGTTCAGCGTCGAGGAGATATACGCGAAAATCGGACAAGAGGTGAGTTCGGGTGTCTGCTGTTAAGGCGAAAGAATTCAAGAAAGACGTCAGGCCGGTGTGGTGCCCCGGCTGCGGCAACTACGGCGTGCTGACGGGAGTGTATCAGGCGCTGGCCCAGCTCGATGCGCCGCGCGAGAAGATCGTGATGGTCTCGGGCATCGGATGCTCGAGCAGGCTGCCCGGATACGTCAACGTGTACGGGTTCAACGCCGTCCACGGCAGGGGGCTCCCTATCGCCACGGGCGTCAAGATGGCCAACCGGGACCTGACCGTGATAGCGCTCGGCGGCGACGGAGACGCGCTCAGCATCGGCGGCGGCCACATCCCCCACGCCGCCAGACGGAACGTGGACATCACCTTCCTGATAATGGACAACAGCATATACGCACTGACCAAGGGACAGGCGTCGCCGACCACGCCGCTCGACGACATCACCTCATCGACCGCCTACGGCAGCATCGACGAGCCGCTCGATGCGGTCGGCTTGGCGCTCGCCTACGGCGTCTCGTTTGTCGCACGCGGATACTCGGGCGACGTGAAGCACCTGGCCTCCCTCATCGTCGAAGGGGTGCGGCATCCCGGCTTTGCGCTCATCCACATCGTCAGCCCCTGCGTCACCTGGCGAGGGATGAAGGGCTACGAGGAAGTGAAGCGGCGCACGTTCTACCTCGACGGCCGGCACGACCCGACCGATAAGGCTCAAGCGGTTGAGGTATCGCTGGAGAAGAGCAGGGTCCCGCTTGGAATCATCTACAGGGAGATAAAGCCCACGTATTGGGACAGGATTCTGGACCGGCGAAAGTTCGCCAAACGCGCGGGCGTCCCCTCCCTCGAGGACTTGATGCACCACTTCGTTCCGTGACTCGCGAGCCCGGTCAGCCGAGCCGGACGCTCCGGTGAATAACCATTAGGACAAACATTCTATCACCCTATGGTTTAGCGCATCCGCCCATGTTTTCCTTACGATCCAGGCAGGTCCTCGTGATAATAGTTCTAAACAAACTCTTGTGTTTGTTGCGGAATGAGAACATTTCCTCAGACCATTGCAGTCTTTTTTGGGTTCGTTACGGACGCGGCGAGAAGTGACATATCCCCTTTTATATCAATCGATTAAGGAGTCAAGAGCTTCTTCAACCTACCCTTCCCGCTGCCTTGGAATGACTCTTGCTTATAGCAAGGGCAGTTATAGTATTATATTTAATATCCGTATGGTTTTCCAAAGGAGAGGATTGTATGCTCACAAAGACGAGCGTTATGCGGGCCTTTGTCATCACCGCGGCCATTCTTCTGGTTTCTTTTTCTCCGGCTATGGCCATTCCCGACCTGAGCTTGGGTGTCATCGGTGGCACCTATTATTATGATCCGGCGGAGTATCAGGTCATCGGAGGCGTTCTGTATGAGGTGCCGGGCGGTGAATTCTCCGAAATCAATTACATCACGAGCAGTTTCGCTCTCGGCGACGAAGACAACCAGGGCTGGATTCTCACCGGACCCGGAAACGTGACCGTCTTCAATTGGGGTCCGAAATGGGAAGACTTCACGGGCTGCGATGTGTACTTTGTCGCGACCGACCTCGTCCCGGACGATGGCCTGGGCACGGTTCAGGTCAATGGCGCCGACGCCGACTACATGTGGGGAACCAGCTTTGCAGACGACGAACCCCATCCCGATGGGTATCACGGCCTTCAATACAGCTGGAACATAGGTGATCCGAGCACCTGGGACGTTTCCGCCGGCGGGCTCGGCACTCAGACGACGGTATCCGTTGACTTTACGGATGGCCCGTTTGACCTGTGGGCCTTCGGCGACTGCATAATCGCAGACCATTGGTACACCGAGGATGGCGGAAGCAACGGCAACGAACCCTTCACCCCCCGGTCGCACAATGTAACCCTCACACCCGAACCGGCAACGCTGCTGCTGTTCGGAATCGGTCTGGGCGGTCTGGCCGTGGTCAGGAAGAGATACTCATCCTAGCCGAACACGCCGCACGCGCAAAGACGAGCGACGCAACGAAGGCAGACTAGCTTCATCCGGCCTGTGGAACGATTTTCGGCCCCTCCCGCATGGTTTCTTTCTCACGTACTCCTCCTCTGGCATCAGCCGTCCACGCATTCGTCTCCCCAAACGCAAGGGTCAGCGCCTTCTGACAACGGCGAAAGCAAGCCTCTCCTTGACTCTCAGAGAAGCGTGAGCTAGTCTTGTTCCGACCGAATGAAAACAACATCGCACAGACGCTCGCTTGGAAAGACGAAACGGAGCGAAGACGCGAAGGATTCGCCAAGGCGGAGAGGTTTGGCGCCAAGGAGGGTCCGCACATTTCGGAAGACGATTTACGACTACTACCGAAAGCACGCCCGCAGTTTTCCCTGGCGCACGACGCGGAACCCTTACCACATCCTCATTTCGGAAATCATGCTTCAGCAGACCCAAACAGAACGGGTCCTGCAGAAGTATGAGCGATTTATCGATACGTTCCCGGATTTTCCTTCGCTGGCCGAGGCGCCGCTTCGAAAGATACTCAAGATGTGGCAAGGCCTGGGATATAACCGGCGAGCAATCGCACTGAAGGGAATTGCCCGATTGACGGTGAGGGAGTTTGGCGGTGAGCTTCCCCCGAGCGTTGAGGTGCTGACGACGTTCCCCGGAATCGGCCCGGCGACCGCGTCGGCGATTTGCGCTTTCGCCTTCAACCAGCCCGCCGTGCTCATCGAAACGAATATACGGAGAGTATTCATTCACTTCTTCTTTCAGGATGAGCGCAATGTCAAGGATGCCCGGATTCGTCCTTTGGTGGAACAGACCGTCGACTCATCCAATCCTCGAGAATGGTACTACGCTCTCATGGACTACGGAGCGATGCTCGGCAGAGAACGACCGAATTCAAACAGGAGAAGCGCTCATTACAAGCGACAGTCTCCGTTCGAGGGGTCCGACAGACAGATCCGCGGAATGATTCTCAGGGCTCTCATTGCGAAGCCAAACGTTTCGGAACGTGAAGTAATACGAAGACTCGACGTGACTGCGGAAAGAGCAAAGAACATTCTTACTCAATTACAAAAGGAGGGGTTCATCGAGAGAAAAGGAGGGAACGTCACACTGGTCTGACGCGGATGATTCTAGTTATTGCATTAACGACCCCCTGCGCAGCCGCGGCAAGGCTCGCGTAAGCATTAAGGGCCGCGGCCAACGCGCGCACCGCGGCCCCTCACATCATCGTACCTGTGTCTGCGTTCATTTTGCAGCGGGTGCCGGCAGAGTCATATAAAGTGTATGGCCCTTTCTCTTGATCAGGAGAAGCATCTCCTTCTCTTTCTTTCGAGCCGTTAACACCTTCTGGTATTGGTCCATGCTTTCGATTGGCTGACGATCTACCTCCTCTATCACGTCGCCGGGCTGCAGGCCCGCGCTTTGGGCAGGACTTCCGGGTTGCACCTGAGTCACGACCACACCATGGTCATCGGGTCCCAAGCCAAGCGCCTGAGCTATCTGAGGAGTCAGATTTTGCACTGAAAAACCATGCGGCTGTTCCGCAGCAGCGGGGGCCGCACGCTTTGCTTTTTCCTCGGATGGCATGGTGCCGATTGTCACCATAATATTCTTTCGTTCACCATTTCGCAGAATTTGGATTTCGGCTTTCTTATTGGGCGGGGTCTCTGCCACGCGACTCGAGAACGCGTGGGAGCTCTTGACCGCTTCGTTGTCCATCATTAAGATCACGTCTCCCCTGAGCAGGCCCGCCTTGTCTGCGGGGCCACCCTGGAGAACCTCGGCTATTATTATTCCTTCGGCCTTTTCGAGACCGAACGCGGCGGCTAACTGTGGAGTAACATCCTGGATCACCAGCCCCAGCCAGCCGCGGACCACTTTGCCGGCCTTCAGTTGGGGAAGAAGTATCTTTGCCATGTTGATGGGAATTGCAAAGCCGATTCCCTGTCCTTGGGAAACGACGGCCGTACTGATGCCGACTACTTTTCCGTTCATGTCGAAAAGGGGACCGCCGCTATTTCCCGGATTGATTGCAGCGTCGGTCTGCAAGAAGTCATCGTAGGGGCCGGCCCCTATAATGCGTCCTTTTGCGCTTATGATTCCAACAGTGACCGTGTTGCCCAAACCGAATGGGTTACCCACTGCCATAACCCAATCACCAATTTTGACATTGTCGGAGTCGCCCAACTCGGCCGGAGCGGGAAAGAAGGCATCGGGAGTTACCTTAATCAGAGCGAGTTCCGTTTTGGGGTCGCGGCCCACCACCGTCGCATCGTATTCCCTTTGATCCCGCAGTCTTACTTTGATCTCGCTCGCGTTTTCGATTACGTGATTGTTCGTCAGTATGTGCCCCTTCCTGTCGATAACAAAGCCTGAGCCCAGCGCGTGTGCAGTCATCTCACGCGGCATCTCTCCGAAAAATTCCCGAAACGGTCCAACCTCCACGTAAGGCGCCGTCTTTATTATCTGAGTCGTCGAGAGATTCACGACGGGATACTTCACCGAGTCTGCCAAATCTGCAAAGGAAGCGGGCCCATATTTGGTCTCGCCCGCGACTCGTAACGGCAGCAGGGCTATAATGATGAAGCTCGCTGCCAAAGCGAATAACACTCGCCACTGGCCGAAAGTGAGATGCTTATGGTGCGGTCTCATGGTTCCTCCTCAGGCGGCACGATGCTCGCCTTCTAAAATCCAAAAAAACTCCATGCATCAGAAAATGCGTCGCCGGCAGCGCGCAAAGGCTTCAATTTCTCGTCATCGACCTTGCTTTCCATAATGCTATCTTTCTTCGAAACGACGTCGCTGCTGTTAATTGCTCTTTCCGGTTTTTGGGGCCTTCTTCTCCTTCTGTTTCTTCGGGTGATGCTTCCACTGGATGGCGTGACCCAAATGGGCTTGTGAGGCCTTGAGAGCGCGTGTGGCCGTCTCGAAGTCTTGTTGCATCCAAGCCTCTCTCGCTTTGACCCATGAATTCATCGCCAGAGCGAATTGCGCACGGGCAAAGGCGTCATGAAGCTCTTCAACGGAAGTTACCTTACCCTCTCTCACCCTATCCGCCAGTTGTTCCAGTTCCCCGATCGATGCGACCAGTGCCTCCTGCTCTTTTCCCTTGGCGCGATTCGCCTCCAGTTTCAGAAAGGTCACGGCGGTCAAGATTTCGTCGGACGCTTCGTCGAATTTCTTCGTTTCAAAATCCACCCGCGCCTCGTAGAAGTGGTGCTCCACGTCCTGTACGAGCTCATAGATGCCTGCGTCGGAGTATAAATCGTACTGATCGTACTGCTGGCCCCGGACGGGGCTTGCAAGAGCGGCAAGCAAAATAACGGCAATAACGGCCGACCAGCCTGAAACTGAGTAGCGCATAACGGCTTCTCCTGTTGTTCAACTCACCTGTTGCAGCCACAAGTCAGTCTTGGGGCACCTCCGACTCCTCGGTGTTCCACTCATCCATCTCACATCGCTGCACAATCAATCGTTATCCCGCATCCGGTGACGCTCATTCCGGCAATGCGGGAAATGCCCTTTTGTCGGAACAAGACGCTAATATGAGGAGGCCACTCGATC
This sequence comes from uncultured bacterium, assembly GCA_964607485.1. Taxonomy (GTDB): domain Bacteria; phylum Abyssobacteria; class SURF-5; order SURF-5; family SURF-5; genus CAZSKP01. The sequence goes on from CAZSKP010000009.1 coordinate 123,354, forward strand.
CAGGACATTCTGTATGTCGTCCACCGTTTCCTCCCAGCCGGATTTCACGGTGTCCCATTCGACGTGTGTCGCTTTTCGTATTTCTTGCAGCCTCTCATGAGCCGTTTTATGTTTGGCGCGCAGATCATCAACGTGCTTCAGGTGTGTTTCGACCTCGGCGTGCTTTTCCCGAATCTTGGTTTCCAGATGCTCGATCCTTGAGCCTAACTCCTTCAACCTAGTCTCCATCTCATCGAGATGTTTTTCCCTCATTTCCATTGCTTCCTCCTGTTGGTTGTCACCCGTTGCATCAAACCGCCTCCGGCTATCTCTTGAATATCAGGCCGGTATGATCCAGCAACCTGTATAAGCCCACCTTCATGAAATCTGTCACGACAAAGGCCGCGAGAGCGTATGCCCATACGAATAATGCCAGTTTCCACCCCACGGGCGCCACATACCAGCCGTAAACCGCCACAAGAGTGGCCAGAAGCTTGGTTATCACCGCCGACCAGAAGAGGGCGGCGCTGGGCCTGATGGACCAGAACGGACCTCTCGTACGAGTGAGGAATATGGTCAGATGGCCGGCCACCGCAAGCTTTAGGAATATGAACGATTGAATCGTTTCCCGGCCGAGGTGCAGGACGGCTTCTCCAATATAGAAAATTCCGAAGGAGGAAAACACTCCGATCAGCCCCAGGAAGCTGGCTATGCCCAGAACGACCCGCATGTTCCATTTCTCCGGCCTCTTCGAATAAAGCACATTATCGTACGCAATGGCCATGATGGGCGCATCGTTGAAAAGAGCCAGAAGAACGATCATAAGCGCCGTCACCGGATAGAACTTGAACACCAATATCGACAGGGTTATGAAGAGAAGCACACGGATTGTCTCGGCTATGCGATAGATCGCATAACTCGTCATCCGCTTGAATATCTTGCGGCTCTCCTTGATTGCGTCGATGATGACCGAAAGCCCGGGAACCGTGAGCACGATGTCGGCCGCCGACTTTGCCGCATCCGTCGCTCCGGCGACCGCGATGCCCGCATCAGCTTTTTTCAGGGCCGGAGCATCGTTGACCCCGTCTCCCGTCATGCCGACGATGTGGCCCCTGTTCTGGAGCAGCTCAACGATATGGTACTTGTGTTCGGGATAAACCTGGGCGAACCCGTCGGCTTCATCCACGACGCTTTGGGCCTCCCTGTCCGATTTGTCCAGGAAAGCGGATGACGCCTTGATCTTCGTGCCCAGACCCACCTGGCGTGCAATCTCCACGGCGATATCGGTATGGTCGCCGGTGACCATTTTCACCCTCACGCCCATGTCCTGTGCCGTCTTGATGGTCTCCGCCGAATCCTCCCGCGGTGGGTCGTAAAGACCGACCAGGCCAACGTACTCCCAGGCACCCTGGTCGTTTGTCCTGGCCACGCCTAATGCTCGATACCCCGTCGACGCCAGCGAATGTACGCGGCGCTCCACTTCCTCATCGACCGAAGCCTTGTCTTCAAGCAGCGAGAGAATCGCCTGCGGCGCTCCTTTGCTGACCTTGAACTGCCCGCCGTCGGTTCCCTTTATCGTGGCCTCTGTCCGCTTTGAAACGGGGTCGAACGGCTTGAAACCCACCACTGTGAGCGCGCCGACATCCTCGCCGACGGATTGTGTCTCCCGGCTTTTCGTCAATATGGAATCATCAATCGGGTCTCCATCCTCTTCCCGGGATGCCAAGGCGGCGTTCATGAGAACGTCGTTCTCGGAGAATGCTCCCAGAGGCGAGATGTTTCCGAGTGTGAGCTGATTCTTAGTGATGGTGCCTGTCTTGTCCGAGCACAGCACATTCACGCCGGCCATCTCCTCGATGGCGACCAGTCTGCTGACGATGGCTTCCTTTTTCGCCAGAGCCGTCGCGCCCACGGCCATGGTAACCGATAGCACGGCGGGCAAAGCCACCGGTATCGCCGCCACCGTCAAGACGAGAGCGAACTGGAGCGTTTCCAATGCGCTCTCGTGTCGGAAGAGGGCTACGAAGAAGATCACGGCCACCAGCACGACCGCTATGACAATGAGATAATCGCCTATCTTGATCACCGCCTGCTGAAAATGGCTTCTCTTCTTCGCTTCCGCCACGAGTTTCGCAGTCTTGCCGAAATAGCTGTTCATTCCCGTGGCGACGACGAGAGCATCCATTTCCCCTTGTTTCACAAGTGATCCCGCATAGGCTACGTCGGAGACCTTCTTGTCCACCGGCAGCGATTCGCCCGTCAACGCGGATTCGTCCACCTGAAGGAAATCGCCTTCGATGAGCTTGACGTCGGCGGGGACAACGCGTCCCATCCGAACCCTCACCACGTCTCCCGGGACAAGCACCTTTGCATCGACCTCGCTCCATTTTCCATCACGAAGCACCCGGGCTCTCGGCGCCAGCTTCTCTTTCAGGAGGTCAATGGCGTTGTCGGCCTTGTGTTCCTGCCAGAACCCCACCACCGCGTTCAAAAGCAACAGCACCAGAATAATCCAGAAATCTTCCCAGTGTTGTACGATGGCGGACAGGATGGCTGCGACCTCGATCATCCAGGGAATCGGCCCCCAAAAATAGCTGAGGAACTTCAACAGCGGACTGCGCTTCTTTTCTTCGATTTCGTTATATCCGTATTGTTGCAGTCGCTTCTCAGCTTCGGACGAGGAGATACCCTTTTCATCGGTGGAGAGCTTCTTGAAGAGGTCGGAGAGGGAAGTTTCCTTGGCTTTATCGGTACTTATAAGGTCATCAGTCATGGTTGTCATTCACAGAATCTTTTCGTGCGGTTGAGCGAATACGGGAGATACGTTGGTCATTCACCTGATAATGAACAACTCTTGCACTCGAAGTCTCTAAGTGACGAAAAATGAGGTCGCGCCGTTTTTTCTGCATCAGATACGTGACAAAACGTCCTGAGCTTAGGGCGGTTTGTGACGCGACTCTGTCATGATTCAAAACTATGAATTACAGGAGAGAAACTCGGTCATTTTTTAGCAGGCCCAGTGGTCTTGACATACCCCTTTATTGCTTCGCCGAGCGCATGGATAATCGCATCCACCTCCTCTTCCGCCCAGCCGCCTGCTGTGACAAGCTTATCGGCGACAACAACTGTTTCTTTCAATGCATCTGCGACGATTTCTTCACCCTTATAACCGGCCCAGAGTAAGGAGAGCTTCAGATGTTTGGCTGCGGCTTTGAGTGCGTTGCCGGTATCCTTGGCGTTCCTCTTCTTCCATGCTTCTCGGGCGTTTGCATAATGGTGTTCAGCAAGGGCAGCATGCGCTCGAGCGAAGGCCGTGTTGAGTTCCTTTTCCGAGCTGACTTGTCCGTTCTCCACCCTATCTGCCAGTCCTTCCAAATCTCCCAGAGATGCATCGACGTCCGCTTCCTTTCGCCCTCCGGTACGGTCTACCTCCAGCTTCATATACGACACAGCTTTCCGAATCTCATCCGCCGATTCCTTGAGCTTGCCGTCGAGGAAGTCCACGCGAGCCTCGTAAAATTGGCGGTCCGCATCTTGCACGAGATAGACTTGAGTGTAATCATACTGGCTTCCACCTTCAGTTTGTGCGAGGACCGGCGTGTGCGCGAACGTCACCGCCAGAAGAACCGTAGCAAACCAAAGAGCCGTGTAACGCATCGTTTTCCTTCCTTCCCGCCGCCCCTACTGCTCGCTGGCTTCGTTCATGAAATCTACCCGACCTACCGTCTTCGAAAGGCTAACTTGACACTAACGCAAAAGAACTATAACAACAATCCTCACGCCCTGCTAGATACGAGCGTCTCCGCTCGAAAGCCCAGTGCCAGCCTGAGGTTAAACACGGAAACCGCAGGCGGCCATTTGCCGCCGGGGCAAAGCGGATGTATATTATACGCAAGACACAACCGGGCGTCAAAGGCAAGCGCGCCGTGCCGGCCTCGGAACGGAGAAACGGTGGCGCCATGTGAAGGGAGCGGGAACGTGAAGGCCATAGCGATCGTTCCGGGCACCAGAACTCTGCGGCTGGTGGAGCGCAAGGAACCGACCATCGCAGCGCCGGACGAAATAAAGGTAAAACTGCTGCGTGTAGGCATCTGCGGTACTGACCGCGAGGAATCGTCCGGCGGGCGCGCCCTTGTCCCCGAGGGCGAGCAGGATCTGGTCATCGGGCACGAGATGCTCGGACGAGTGGTGGAAACCGGCCGGAATGTCACTCGGGTGAAGCCGGATGATTACGCGGTCTTTACCGTGCGGCGGGGGTGCGGCAGGTGCATGCCGTGCGAGATGAATCGTTCCGACATGTGCCTGACGGGAGAATACCGAGAGCGCGGCATCTGGGGACTTGACGGCTACCAGACGGAGTACGCAGTCGATAAAGAGCAATATGTTGTGCGCGTGCCGCCGGAGTTGAAAGACATCGGAGTCTTGTGCGAGCCCCTATCCGTTGCCAAGAAAGCGATCATCGAGGCGCTGAGGGTACAGTCCACACGCTTGCCGAATGTTGCCGCCAGGCCGGACTGGCTGTTTGGACGCCATTGCTTGATCGTCGGACTGGGACCAATAGGCCTTCTTGCGGCATTGGTCTTGCGCCTGGGCGGCGCAGAGGTGTATGGCCTCGACATTGTGGACGCCGATACCGCCCGGCCGCGATGGCTTGCGGGAATCGGCGGGAAATACGTGAACGGTCGCCAGGTTCCGGCGGACAAAGTCAAGGACGCGGTGGGATCGATGGACATAATCTTCGAAGCCGCCGGCGTTCCCGAACTCGCATTCAACCTCCTCGACGCTCTGGCCGAGAGCGGTGTGTACGTGCTCACCGGAGTGCCGGGGGGCGACACCCCGGTGCAAATTCCCGGCGCCGAGCTTCTCCGCCGGTTGGTTTTGAATAATCAGGCGATGATCGGGAGCGTAAACGCCGCGCGTGATCATTTTCAGATGGCGGTGGACGACCTCTCTCATGCCCACCTGCTCTGGAAGGATCACATCGTTCATCTCATCACTCATCGCTATCCATATGTCGATTTTCAGAAGGCTTTGAGCCATCATGGGGCGGACCAAATCAAGGTGGTCCTGGAATGGGAAACGCGGTGAATCTCCGACTCCTTGCCCGTTCCTTCGTCTCTCGAAGATACAAGTGTCATGCAAATCACCGTCAAGACCGCCCGGAGCACGACAACCGTCACGGATGTCATGCACGTCAGCAATGCCCGGCTCGATTGACGGTTGAGAATGATGACACCGTCGGAACAACAAATTCGATAAACGTTGGCACAAGCTCGTTGTGAGGTCCTCATTGATGCTGAAAGTGCTGAAAGTTAATGCTGAAAATGGGTCGCCTCCCGACCAGAAGAGTCAGCTTGTGGAGGTTTGCATATTCATCTCTCTCATTCTGCCGTCTATGATTCTGTCTTTCTTCGTCGCAAAACAGGGGGATTTGAGCTTCGTGTTCGTCGCGGTTTCAACGATTGTTCGCGATTTTTCTCTGGTCGCCCTTACCCTTTTCTTCCTATGGCGGAACGGCGAATCCCTGGCTTCCGTTGGATGGACCTCCGGGAACATCAGGAGAGAGGCCGCGCTGGGGATTGCGCTGTTTGTTCCTTTCTTTTGGGGAACCGGATTGCTCGAGAGTACGCTGGTCGCGGCAGGGTTCTCAACTCCATCCACACCGATGCCTTCGTTCCTAGCCGTCAGGGGAGTCGCCGAGTCTGTGCTCGCCTTCGTCTTGATTGCGGTCGTGGCCGTGTGCGAAGAGACCATCTTTCGCGGGTACCTGATATTGCGGTTTAAGGCCGTCACCGGGTCGATGATTGCCGCGATTCTCCTCTCGTCGGCCATCTTCTCGCTCGGGCACGGCTACGAAGGGACGGCCGGAGTGGTGACCGTCGGCGCTATGGGGGCGGTGTTCGCCATTGTCTATCTGTGGCGGGGGAGCCTGATTGCCCCCATGGTCATGCATTTCCTCCAGGATTTCACCGGCATCCTCCTCTTGCGAATGCTCGGTGTCAAATGAAGCACTTGCCCTAACCCGCAATGTCGCAAACCGGTCAGAGGTAATTGTATTGGACCACATTGTCCTGAACCTGAAACCGTTCCTCAATCAGTACGGATACTGGGTCGTATTCGTCGCGATCTTTTTCGAAGATTTCGGCCTGCCGACGCCCGGCGAAAGCCTCTTGATAGCCGGAGCAGTCTTGGCATCGCAGGGAAACATGCATATCGTTCCGCTTCTGGTCACGGCGTGGATTGCCGCGGTGACCGGTGACAACACAGGCTACCTGATCGGACGCTACGGCGGAAGAAGATTGGTAATCAGATATGGTCGCAACATGTTTATTAGTGAGAAGCGTCTCGAAACCACGGAGAGATTCTTCCGAAGACACGGGGGAGGCGTTGTCGCGGTGGCACGATTCTTTGAAGGATTACGACAGCTCAACGGAATCGTCGCAGGTATCGCGCACATGCCATGGTGGCGTTTTCTCTCCTACAACGCGCTCGGTGCGGCGCTATGGGTGGGCTTCTGGGGTATGCTATTCTATCAACTGGGGACGCGGGCGGATGTTGTTACCTACATATTCAAGAGGCTCAACATTTTCCTCATTGCCGTGCTCGTGATTGTTGCTGCGGTCATTGTGCTGCGCTGGCTGATGAAACGAAATGAAGCCTGAACACTAAAATCTCTGCACAGTTTTCCCTTTGCGCTTCTCACAGGATAAGAATGTCTATCGGGCGCCGGAGGTGTTTGATGTTCCGTCGAGACTGCGGATGTAGAGCACCAGATACCAGCGATGCTCCGGCGGCACCACGCGTTCAAGCACCGGCGCGTGGCCCGTGCCGCTCAGCATCGCGCGATAAAGCTCGCCGTCGGAAAGAGCCTGCACTTTCGGCAGCCTCAAATCGGTAGGGATGGGAACGTAGCTTTGGCCCACGGGGCCGTTGCCGTCGCCTTTTTCACCGTGGCAGAACAGGCAATAGTATTCGTAGTACGTCTTCCCCCATTCGTAATGTTCTTCCGACGTGCTCAAAGGATTCTTTGCTGTCTTCTGAGGCAGCTCCGGGGCCGGCTCGACGGGTACCGCGCCGGCAGGGGGTGTGGGCATACGGGCTTGAAAGCTCTTGATGTTCGGTTGGATTCTCATGTGCGGTCCGGTGAAAAGGAGATACGCGAACACGCATGCTCCAACCAACAGAAGCGGCGCTGCAATCTTTATCAGCTTCACTCTCGACCTCCGCTCTTGAGGAAATTCTCGGCTTTCGCGTCTCCGGTCATTTCCTCCTTTTGTTTCCTCTCCGGCAACGGAGCGATCTGCAACGACGGCTCCTGTGTCGGAGGCGGGGGCGTGATGGTTGAATAGACGGACTTACCCGGCGTGTCCGGCAGCGTTCCGAAATCCCAGTAGGGCGTGGCGGTTTTCACAACGGTCATCAGCAACATGGCCCATGCGAGAATGGAGAGGCTGAAGATGACAAGGATGACCCATCCCCAAAAAGTGCTGATTACTTTTTCTTCCTCGTATGACTTGGGTCGCATCGAAATTCACCAGTTCGGCGGATGATTGATCAGATAGACGGTAAAGATTGCCCCATACACGATTACCGAAAGAAAAGCGAGAATGAGTATCCACGGCATGAACGTCTCTCTTTTCAGTGAGACTCTCCGTCCGCGGGAATCAGTCTGTGGCGCAGTCCCGTCGTCGCTCCTTTCCCGCCACATTGCCCAGTAGAAAAGAAACCATACGATCACCATTACGACCCCGCTGAAGAGAGCCAGAATCACCCATTGCTCGCGGAGAACGTCGAGCCTCAACACATCAATCACCGTCCTTCGTAACGGAAGAGGAATCCTCGGAAGATTCTCCTCCTTGTTCCCGCAGGTCCGCTTCCTCGGGAATACCGCTCATCAGCGGGAGATACCGAGCGTAGTCCTGGTTAGAGAACTGTCCGGAGCGAGCGGCCCATATCAACAGCACAAGCATGGCCACGAGAACAAGGCCTGTGAACGTCAGCCAAAAGAACAGAAACGTGGGTACGGTTGCCTGTGACATGGCTCCTACTTCTCTACCTTGGGCGGTTCAAACTGGTTCTTCCACAGAGGTTCGTACGCCGCATCGATCCCGCGGGGCGCAATGTTCGCATCGGTGTACCCGACAAAGGACACGGCCACGTAATTGGAAACATCCCATATCTTTTCCGATTCAAGATGTTTCTTGAAGTACGGCATGGCGCTTCCCGTAATGCCGTTCATTATCTGGTAGTACAAGATGCCGCCGATATACTGATTGTCGACCAGATTCCGTCTCAGCGTCGTAAAATTTATCGGAGTCGGTTTGAGATATTTCGCGGCGGGACCCTGCCCGTCTCCCATCGGTCCGTGACAATTGATACAGAACTCCTGGTATATCTTTTCCCCTCGAAGAAGCGCCGGAGTCGTCGCGGGGTATGGGTTGGGCATGTTCAGCCATGCGTCGGGCACTTGCTCGTGTAACCACTTAATATTTTCATCCGGCCCTTTTTCGAATGCTTCCACTGCCAGCTTCTTCCAGTGTCTCTGCCGCTCCATGCGCTCGTCGGCGTCTTTCAGTCCTCGGGACTGGACAAATGCCGTTAACTTCTTGATGTCGTCCATGCCCAGGAATTCCCATGAGGGCATGATAGAAACAGGACTCGTGTACCGGGGATTGATGAAATGGGCGACGTGCCAATCGTCGGGATGCTCGCCCCCCGCCTGTGAGAGGTCGGGGCCGGTGCGTTCGGTGCCGAGAATGGCAGGTCTTTCGCCGACGTAATCCCCGCTGAGGGCGATGCGCTCGGCTCCCACTCCCCAGTCCATGATTCGAATATATTGAGAATGGCAGTAACTGCACCCGTTGCTCACAAAAAGCTTGTGCCCCGCTTCTTCTTCCGGCGTCAACTCTCTCCAGATTTCGGAAGGTTCTATCTTCATCGTCATTGCCGGCATGATGACCATGATCGATATGGACGCCCAGAAAACCATCAGGCCGCCGATTATCAAAACTGCGGGCGTCATTTTCATGCGTATTGCTCCTCCTCCACCGCCGAGGGGTCAAAGGGTTCTCCAACCTTCACGGTCATAATCAGATTATAGAAACCCACGAAGGCGGAAGTGACAATGAACACGCCAAAAAGAGCGCGAAGTCCCATATAGACGGCGATTTCGGGCAGCATTCGATAGACCGTTTCGCCGTTATACCATCCGTGCCCCTGGATCAGCCCGGCGGTCGTCAGGACAACGAAGAAACCTATGAGCCCCGTGGTGATCAGCCCAAATTGAAAAAAGACAAGTCTCGAAGAATAGAGCCTCCGCTTTGTAATCAAAGGCACAACGTGCCACAGCGTGCCGATTGCGATGAAGCCGGCAAACCCAACCACGGCGATGTGCGCGTGCCCGACCGTCCAGTTGTTAAAGTGCGTCACGCGCTGAAGCTGTGGCAGCGACTGGGCGGGGCCCTGGATGCATGTCAACAGATACCAGATGGTTCCACCCATCACAAACAGACCGGAGGGACTTCGCCATATTTTGGCGGAATTTCCCCGCATCGTCAGCCAAAGGTTCAACAGCACGACGAGAACAGGCAAGCCCATGGCCACAGAGTCAATCACCGAGATCGCCTTCAGCCACCCGGGAATGGGCGACTGAAGCAGATGGTGACCGCCTATGTGAGAGTAAAACGCCACAAGCAACCAGAAGCCCAGCAGTGACATGGTGTGCGAATACAGGGGCGTCTTCGTGAGACGTGGAATCACATAATATGCCGCCCCGACGGCCAATGGTGTGAGAAATAGGCCGGGCAAGTTGTGTCCATATGCCCACAGGAAGATGGAGTCGATGAAGCCCGAGGCGGCGCCCGTGCTCGGGTGCCACATCACGTTGCCTATCGGATAGAATCCCGACGTCCAGAAGAACATCGCCAGAAAATACCAGACGGAAACATAGAGCGTTTTTTCGCTCCTGTTCGAGAGGGTCATGAGCAAATTGAACAGCAGAAGCACCAAGGCCAGCATTATCAGGACGTCAAAGGGCCACAGGTATTCCGTATATTCGCGGCCCTGCGAATGTCCAAAGGAAAAGGTAAGCGGCCCGCTGAGCACGGCCGCATTCCAGAGAGCGAAGCTCACCCATCCTAGCGGCTCCGACCACAGGCGCGTCCTCAGCAGCGCGGGCATATAGTACAGTCCGCAACCGATGAGCGTGGTTCCGACGAAACCGAACAGAACCGTGTTCACATGTATCGGCCGCGTACGCCCGAATACGAGCCACGGAATGTTGTTGAAGAATTCCGGGGCGACAAGATGAATCGCAGAGAAGAGGCCGTAAGTCGTGCCCACCATGAACCAGAACGACCCCGCGACGAGAAAGGCCAGCGCAACGCTCTGCGGCTTCTTCGTAAATGCAACCATTTGAATGTTCCGATTCCTCTACCGGTGACAGATCAGGCAATCATGCGAGGCGTTCTCTTGTCTGTGACACTCCACGCAGAATCCCATCTTGAATGGATGTACCTGGACTATCCTGTCCATGTGTGCAACGTCTCCGTGGCATTTTCCACAATCGTATCCGCTCCGAACGTGTACCTGATGGTTGAAGTACACAAAGTCGGGCAGGTTGTTGATCCTGACCCACTCGATGGGTTTTCGTTCCTGATAGTGGTCACGAACCTTGACGATCTCGGGATAATGGATTATGACGTGCTGGTGACAGAGCATGCACGTTTCCAAGGGTGGAATTCCTGCAACCTCCCTGCTGATTGCTCCCGGATGGCACATCAGACAGCTCAGCTTCTTTTCGGTCACGTGAAAGCGGTGACTGAACGGCACCGGCTGCGCCTTGCCGATTTGAGCGGGGAAGACGAAGTTGTAGGCTATGGCCATGATCGCCAGCAAGACTACCGCAACGAGCGTGAGTCTGGCTGCCAGGCTCAGCTTTCGTCCGCTCATAAGGACTCTTCCTCTTGAGGAACTTCTATGGGAACGTGCCTCTTGAATATGACTACCGCCAGCGCCAGCGCCGCGACAAACGACGCAGTAAGCGAAATCTCCGTCAGGCCCAACGCCAATTTTCCGTTGAGAGTGGGAGTTACGAGCCACCAGCGCTCCACCCACATTCCAACCAGGATGAGTATTGCTATGGCTCCCAGATATGTAGCCGACCGCTTTGCCCTCCGCAAGAGCAGCAGTACGAGCGGCCCCAGGTACACGGTCGCCAGCAGGCCGAGACTGTTCCAGCGCCACGGCGCAAGCCGCAAACGGGGAATCACAAACCGCACTTCGTGAGGAAGATTCTCGTACCAAATGGGCAAAAGCTGGCAAAACATCATGTAAGTAGTCAGAAGACTGAACGCGACGATGAGCTTGCCCATATCATGCAGTTGATTCTTGTCGGCCCTCGGACGATGCATGAGTACCGCCAGAGTCCATGCCGCTGCGGCGATATACATCCCGGACACGAGGAAATAGCCGCCAAAGAGCGAACTATACCAATGCGGGTCGAGCGCCATGACGAGGTCAAAGGCCAGCAGGGAGAGCACAATACAGTACGCGAATATCAGAACGCCTGCGAGCGTTCCCTTGGGTTTTCCCCTGCTCTTCCGAAAGACGAACCACGCGGCCAGCGCCCACAATATCAGAAGCCCCGCTCCGTCGCGACAGAAGATGAATGCGTTGCTGAGCCAGATGCCCTGGGACAGCGGTTCTTCGTGCATCCATGCCGCCCAATACGAGCGGCCGAACCATAGGACGATGAAACTCAGGATTGATACCGGCGCAAAGGCCACGCTGGCCAGCGCCAACGGCTCGAGGGATTTCGCCCATCGGCCGTTTGAGAGCATCACGACTGCCGGCCAAACCACCATGCCTATCGTCAACGGAGTGAAGTACAGAAAGTTAATCAACAGGGCCCGCCAAGCCCGCGCCGGGTCCGAATACAGCATACAGATAATCCAACCGATCAAGCCAGCTGCCAGCACGACGGCCCAAATCGCCAACGCCGAACTATTCCGCCCCGCATTATTCGGTTCAGTACTATTCGATGACACGAACATCCTCCGCGCCTGTGGAAGACAATAGACTTTTCACCGATTCAAACGAATCGGCATCACAGGACACAAATAAGCCAAATCGGTCGCGCGTGAATTCTGTCAGATACCACGGTGGCACCTTGGGAGACCCCATGTGCGAGTGCACGATCAGCCCGATAAAATTCGCGATGGTTCCCAGCAGGATGGTGCCCTCAAAACCGACGACGCAGTACGGTATGATCGAGACCGGATGTTTGCCGCCCACGATAAGGCCGTTGACTTTCGCAGAAAGGATTGCCAGAGAAAAACCCCCTATCATACCGCTCAGGGCGCCCACCAGAGTCCAGAATCTGACGGGGCTTCGCCCGCGTCCCATCGCCGGTTCGGTATTAAGAAGCCGCATCGGCGAGTATGTTTCGATATGATGGAACGAAGCTTCCCTCATTTTCCGGACGGCCTCGGGAAGTTCCGCGGGTTTTGCGTAAACTGCGACCACGCCATGCCGGCTCTCTCGGACACTGGAAACCTGCCGTCCCTGCAGCTCGTCATCCGGCCGCTTTTCTTTTCGTTTCTGTATATCCTCCTTGACGTCGCTCAGGGGGATCGTAGGCAGGACTTTTGAAAAGACAAAGAACCAGAAGAAGAAGAAGGCGAACGACCCGGCGGTGATGCTGATTTCGACCCAGGACGGAAAATAGCTGTCCCAATTGTGAGGCAGAAAATCGTGAGCCGTTGAACCGATGACGATAAACAAACGTTCGAGCCACATCCCGATGTTCACAAAAATCGATACGGCGAACAGCGCTACGAGGTTCCTTCGAACGCGCCGGAACACGAAGGTCAGCGGGATGAGAACGTTGAGCAGAGGCAATATCCAGTAGAGCCAGGCAATCCAGCCGGTCATTCGCCACAGCGAAAACTGCTGCTCGAAAATATCCCCCGAATACCATGCGATAAAGGGCTCTATCACGTATGCATATCCGACGATGAGCGTGGTGACGAGCATGGTCTTGGCTACGGCCTCGAAGTGGTCGACGGTGATGAGCTTTTCCAAGCGGAATATTCGCCGCATCGGAATCAGCAATGTGAGCACCATTGCCAACCCGGAATGAATCGCCCCCGCGACGAAATACGGCGCGAAGATGGTCGCATGCCAGCCGGGCAACAAGCCCATTGCGAAATCCCACGAGACCACTGAATGCACGGAGATCACGAGCGGCGTGGCCAGTGCTGCAAAGAAGAGGTATCCTCGCCCATGGTGCCTCCACTGGTTTCCGCTGCCCGACCAGCCGAGGGCAAGGATTCGATAAAGCTGTGAACGCGGGTGATTCGTGCCCAGCACCTCCACCGACCGGTCTCGCGCGGCGGCGACGTCGGGAATCAGCCCGACATAAAAGAAGATCGAGCTCACAGTGAAATAGGTGCTCACCGCCACAACGTCCCAAACGAGCGGACTGATGAAGTTCGGCCAGAGCTGCCGCTGCGACGGATAGGGCAGAATGAAGTAGAACACCCACACCCGGCCAAGGTGAACGAGCGGAAACAGGCCGGCGGTCATTACCGCAAAAATCGTCATCGCCTCGGAAGAACGCGAGACGGCGGTTCTCCAGCGGGAACGCACGAGGTAGAGGATTGCGGAGATGAGCGTCCCGGAATGTGCGATTCCGACCCAGAACACGAAATTGCAGATGTAAGCGCCCCAGCCGACCGGATGGTTGATCCCGGCGACACCCATTCCCGTCTTCACCTGGTACATCCAGCAGAATGCTCCCCAGCCGATGCCGAGAGACAGAAACATGACAACAAAGTAATAGAGCGTACTCGGAGGCCTGAGAGGGCCAAGCACATCGTCGTTAATCTCGCGATAGGATAGTGTTGTCACGATGCCCCCTCGTGCGTCTCGGACGGGAGTTCCCCATTGCTCTCAATCTTGATCCGCTTGAGATATGCGACGGCGGGTTTCGTGTTAAGGTCTTTCAAAACCTGATAGCGACGCGGATGATTCCGAAAAATCTTTGTCACCTCTGATTGCGGGTCCATCAGGTCCCCGAAAATGAACACCCGCGTCGGGCACGACTGCAAACATGCGGGAAGAATTTCTCCATCGCGAACAGGCCTGTTTTCCCGGTAGGCGCGCTGCTCGGCCTGCCTTATGCGTTGAATGCAAAACGTGCACTTTTCCATCACTCCGCGCGAACGAACGGTGACCTCCGGATTCAATTGCAGATTCAGCGGCTCCGGCCATTCGTGGTTAAACCAGTTGAAACGCCTGACCTTGTAAGGACAGTTATTGGAGCAGTAGCGCGTGCCGATGCACCGGTTGTAAACCTGGGCGTTCAGCCCCTCGTCGTTATGAACCGCGGCAAACACCGGGCAAACCGGCTCGCATGGCGCCGCGTCGCAGTGCTGACAGAACATGGGAAGAAAGCCGACGCGTCGAGGGTCGGCTTCGTCCCGATACGGAACGACCTTGAGCCAGGCCATCTCCAGCCCTCTCTGCACCTGTTCGGCGCCCATGATCGCGATATTGTTTTCGGCGTAACAGGCGACCGCGCAGGCGCCGCATCCGATGCATCTCGCCAGATCGACTGCCATCGCCCAGCGATGTCGCCTGTGCTCGTGGGGAGGATAAATGTCTTCCGATTTCTTGTATCCTTCCGGAAGGGGCATATCGAGCTCTTCGACATTCCCGGGCTTGAGCTCACCGAAATCAGAAAGCGGTATCCACAGGAGGATATCCCTGCGATGTTGTTTCTGAGTCGCTGCGCCATACACCGGCTTCGACTGTCGGCCGGTCTTGCGAATGCTGACTCCAGGGAAAGGATGCTGGTCGTTCTGTGCCCCCAACAGCTTGAACGGATTCGCGCCTCTCTTGAGGGCATTTCTCCCTAATGCTGTGTGACCCTGGCCAAATGGAATGGCAACGGTGGCAAGGGCCACTTCGGCGGTGACCCGAACGGGCGCTTCCACCGTCCCGTATTGGTTCTTGAGTTCGACGACATCATCGTTCTTGATTCCGAGCGCCGCCGCCATCTCCGGATGAACATCTATCCAGCTTCCCCATGTGATGTAGCTGATGGGTTCCGGCGACTCTTGCAGCCATGTGCGGTTGGCGACCCTCCCGTCAAAAAGCATTATGGGAGGCCACACCCACAGTTTCATCGAGCTTGGTTCTTCCACCTCGTGCTCGGCAGCGGCAACGGGGGCATTTTTCGTGGTGTCAATAGAGCGAAGATTCAGGGAAACGGGCGAAGTTTCCTCCCACACGCCGCCGGAGCGGAGAGCTTCGGTCCAGAAACTATCGAACGCCTGTGATGCGGAAACGCGATTCCCCAACTGTTTCCACCTTTGCCGCAGCCACTGTTCAAAGTCGGCGGCGGGAGAGTCTGAGCCGTCCCGGGTAAGAGGCTTGCCGGCGGCCTTCCCTAAGTCCAGGAAAACGTCCCCGGCCATCCGCGTGTCGAACAGTTTCTGCATCGTGGGCTGCATCAAGCAATGAATGCCCGTATATGGCTCGTAATCCCCCCACGACTCCAACGGCGAATTGAGTGGCAGGAACCAATCGGCCATATTTGCGGTTTCATCCATAAGCAGGCCGAGATAGATGACTGTCCCGGCCCTGCGGATGTGTTCTGACGCCGGATTCAGGCTGTAAACAGGATTGGCGTCGTGGATAATCAACACATCATCCTTGCTCAAAGAAGAGAAGAAAGCTTCCACCTGCCCGTTTGTCGCGGTCTGCGACAAGGCGTGGAGTCGCGAGAAATCAACGGTATCGCCGACGCGGCCGGCCGCAAAGTTCAACAGGGCGGCGGCAAGCGCGGTTTCACGAGCGGCCGCGCCTGACGCTCCAACCGGGCCGGCAAGGGCGACGCTGGATTTCGACTCGACGAAAAGGCGGGTCCACTTTTCGATCACATCTCTTGAAATATTTTCGGGAAGATTCTTGTCGATTTCCTTTGAGTCGATCCAGGAAGAAATCTTGTCGGCTTCCCTGAGTGCCCATTTCCTGTCGAGCATAGTCTTGAGCATGGCCAGCGCCACCCAGCGCTCGTCCCCCGGCGACACCTGGAAAAATTCGTCTGCGTTTGCCGCGGTCATGGATAGCCTCGGGCCGACATATGCAAAGCGCCCCATCTTCCCTTCCCTGTCGGTGCGCATCCGGGAATACTGATGGGCGAATTGGACGGGGGATATCCAGCTTTCGAGGAAGTCGGCGGCGAAGCTCACGACCACTTCGCAATTATCAAGCCGGTAATAAGGCACCGAAGAGTTTCCGAAGGCCGCCTCGTGGGCGTCGCGCAAAGGCTCATAATTGAATGGTTCATACATGAGGAGACGATTCGAGCCAAAGGACTCCGAGAAGGCCCTCATGATTTCCGCCAACGCGCCGGTCTGCAAGTTACTGAATACCGCTACCCTGCCCTCCGCCCGCCTCAGGGTGTTCCCGAGCGCTTCGAGCGCTTCCTCCCAACTTCGCTCCTCTTTAAGTCCATTCTGATTATGAAGAACTCTGCGCATCCGATCGGGGTCGTACAACCCCTGGAGGGAGGATTGCCCCCGAGGGCAAAGCCCGCCGCTATTCACAGGGTGAGAGGGGTTTCCCTCCGCTTTGGTGACCCGGCCGTCGCGATGCCACAAGTGCATTCCGCAACCCGCCGGGCATTCTCTGCATGTGGTGGCGAAAAACGCCCACTCCCCCGGTTGAATGTGTTCCGGAGGAATGACATAGGGAATGAGTCTATGGAAGGCCTTTTCGGGCAAGCCGGTTACAGCGACAGCTCCACTACTGCCGGCGAGCCTCAGGAATTCGCGTCGCGATATCTCAGACATGTGCCAGTCTCAACAATCCCGCTGCGCGCTCGACGCCGGTTGCAATCGATGGGAATATTCGGCGAATATATGACAAAGTATAACAGTTCTTTTCAGAGTCGCTAGAAGGGTTCTTGCGAAGGGCGGCATTTTCGTGCATTATTGACCAGACAGACACAATCCGCATCGGCTGGCCGACAGGTATGAGCGATTCCAGCGGTAACCAGGGTTACCCGTCAGGTCGCATTGGGTTCGGTGCTGTTCAGCAAGACTGGTCTCTTGCCGGGTTTTGCCGGGCTAGGGTTCCGCGCACGCCGCCCCCGCGGGTACTCATACGCACGAGCTCAAGCCTCAGGTGTTCAAGGTCATCCGACATTCGGACCGACCCAATAGTGAATCGCAAGCTCCGGCTCTGGTTTGCAAGCGCGTCGGAGCATCTGGCTCTTACATAAAAGGTTCCCGCTAGCTAACTGTCAGGCGACGAGTCATGGACTGAGATACCATGAACACAGTGTTCTGGCCCTTCATCGTATATTTCCTCGCCACTCTGGTCCTGGTTACGGGCATGATTCTGATTTCATACTTTCTCGGCGAACGCCACGAGGAGAGGGTCACCGGCGAGCCATATGAATCGGGCATCCTCCCCACCGGCTCCGCTCGCCTTCGCTTTTCCATCAAGTTTTATCTCATCGCCATGTTCTTTGTTATCTTCGACGTCGAATCGATATTCATTTTTGCGTGGGCGATCGCTTTCCGTGAATTGGGATGGGTGGCTTACATCGAGATGCTGGTTTTCATAGGCATTCTTATCTCCGCTCTCATATATCTATGGCGAGTCGGCGCCCTGGATTGGGGCACGCGCCCGACGAGGAAAGACAACTGACTCAATAGAAAGAGCTTCCTATGACGACGAAACGACGAAACGAGAAGACGCTTGTTCGGGAGACTACAGAGCAGGAAGAGCAGTCTCTCATGAAAGCAGTTCAGCAAAATGTGTTCCTCACCCGCTTGCAGGAACTCGTCGCCTGGTCGCGCAAGAATTCAATCTGGCCGTTCAATTTCGGCCTTTCGTGCTGCTACGTCGAAATGGCGACCAGCATCACGAGCAAATACGACATAGCCCGCTACGGCGCCGAGGTCATACGCGGTACGCCTCGCGAAGCGGACACCATGATCATCGCGGGGACGGTGTTCATAAAAATGGCGCCCGTCATAAAACGGCTTTACGAGCAGATGATGCAGCCGCGATGGGTGATATCAATGGGCTCATGCGCAAACTCCGGCGGAATGTACGACATCTACAGTGTCGTCCAGGGCGTTGACAAATTTCTCCCCGTGGATGTGTATGTACCCGGCTGTCCGCCTCGACCCGACGCGTTCATGGAGGGCCTTCTGCTGCTCCGCGACGCCGTCGGCGCAGAGAAACGTCCTCTGAGTTGGTTCGCCGGCTCTCAGGAAGTGCGCAGGCCGGACATGCCGTGTCAGAGAGACGCCAAGCGCGCGGAAAGACAGAAGGCGACAACATTGCGGTCTCCTGACGCCGTATGAATAAGACGAGGCTGTTCCGATGAGCGATGTCCTAAACGAGCTTCAAGAAAAGCTGGGGCCCGAGATTCTGTATCGCCAGGCGACGCGCGACGACGTGCCCACCATATGGATCCCCCAAGACACCGTTCACAATGCCCTGCAGTATTTGAAATCGGGCGTAAACAAGCCCTATCGGATGCTCTACGACCTTACCGCCATAGACGAACGCACCCGAAACAACCGGCATGGGCAGCCTGCAAGCGACTTTACGGTCGTCTATCATCTCTTCTCGTTCGACCGGAACGAATATGTTCGAATAAAGGTTGCGCTCGAGGGAGAGCATCCCCGCATTCGCACGATAACCGACATCTGGCCGTCTGCCAACTGGTACGAGAGAGAAATCTGGGATATGTTCGGCATCGAGGTGCAAGATCATCCGCGCCTTGAGCGCATCCTGATGCCGTCATGGTGGGAGGGTCACCCACTGCGGAAAGACCACTACGCTCGCGCCACCGAGGCGGAACCGTTTTCTCTTCCCGAGGGAAAACACATCAGCGAAGAGGACCAGTCCACATTCCAGCCGGAGAAGTGGGGTTTGAAATGGGAGACGGAGGACACCGATATGATGTTCCTCAACCTCGGCCCTCAACACCCCGGCACTCACGGAGTCCTTCGAATCGTCCTGCAACTCGACGACGAAGAAATTATCGACGCCGTGCCGGATATCGGCTTCCATCACCGAGGCGCTGAAAAGATGGGCGAGCGTCAATCATGGCACACCTACATTCCCTACACCGACCGGATCGACTACCTCGGCGGGGTCATGAACAATCTTGCGTATCTCATGGCCCTCGAGAAGTTAGCCGGTATCGACGTTCCCGACAGGGCGAAGATGATACGCGTCATGACGGCGGAACTGTTCCGCATCTCCAGCCATCTCGTCTGGTACGGAACCTTTGCGCAGGACGTGGGCGCGATGTCGCCGGTCTTCTACATGTTCACCGACCGCGAGAGAATTTTCGATAGTGTGGAGGCCATCTGCGGTGGCCGAATGCATCCGAGCTGGTTCCGCATCGGCGGCGTCGCGCAAGATTTGCCAAGCGGATGGGACAGGCTGGTTCGAGAATTCATCGACTACATGCCCGACCGTCTCAAAGAGTATGACAAGCTCGTGATGCAGAACAGTATCCTGAAGGCTCGGACGAAGGGTATCGGCGCATACACCGTCGATCAGGCGATCGACTGGGGAGTGACCGGTCCCGGCCTCCGCGCGTGCGGGCTGGAGTGGGACTTCCGCAAGAAGACGCCCTATTCCGGCTATGAGCAGTTCGATTTCGAAATTCCGACGGGACACAACGGCGATAGTTACGACCGCGCGCTCGTTCGTGTCGAAGAGATTCGACAGAGCCTCAGGATCATACGACAGTGTGTCGATAACATGCCGGCCGGGCCATACAAGTCGGACCACCCACTGGCGACACCGCCGCTCAAAGAGCATACGATGCACGACATCGAGACGCTTATCGACCATTTTCTAAATGTCAGCTGGGGGCCGGTCGTCCCGCCGGGCGAGGCATTCTTCGGCATCGAAGCGACGAAAGGCAACAACGGCTATTATCTCATCAGCGACGGCAGCACTGTCTCCTATCGCACGCGCATTCGCACTCCGTCTTTCCCCCACGTTCAAATGCTGCCGTTGATTTCGCGCGGACTGATGATTCCCGACCTGTTGGCCATACTGGGAAGCATCGACTTTGTGCTTGCGGACATAGACCGCTGACCGGGAGAACGAGAGATTGCAGAGGAAAAGTATGCTGACGGATGAAGAGCAGAGGGAAATAGAAGAGGAAGCTCAAAAGTACAGACAAAAGCGGGCTGCCGGTCCCGAAGCGCTCAGAATCGTGCAACGGCATCGCGGTTGGATCTCGGATGAATGCCTCGAGGACGTCGCCCGGTTCCTCGATATGACGGATGACGAGCTTGACAGTGTCGCCACATGCTACAACCTTATCTTCAGACAACAAGTGGGCAGGCACGTGATCCTGATCTGCGACAGCGTCTGCTGCTGGATAATGGGCTACGAGAATATCCGCGACCATCTCGCGAAGCGTCTCGGCATAACACCGGGACAAACTACGCCCGACGGCCGCTTCACGCTTCTGCCGATCGGCTGCATCGGAGCATGCGACAGGGC
>CAZSKP010000010.1:0-131450 GCA_964607485.1 uncultured bacterium
CCCACTGCTGCCTCCCGTAGGAGTCTGGGCCGTGTCTCAGTCCCAGTGTGGCCGATCACCCTCTCAGGTCGGCTACCCATCGTTGCCTTGGTGGGCTGTTATCCCGCCAACTAGCTAATGGGACGCGGGCTCATCTTCAAGCGACAGCTTGCAAGCAGAGGCCACCTTTGGCGGCCGGCTCTTGTGGACCGGCCGTGTTATGCGGTATTAGCCCGCCTTTCGGCAGGTTATCCCCCGCTCGAAGGTAGATTACCCACGCGTTACTCACCCGTTCGCCACTGTACTCGCCCCCGAAGGGACTTTCTCGTTCGACTTGCATGTGTTAGGCACGCCGCCAGCGTTCGTTCTGAGCCAGGATCAAACTCTCCACTTGAAAAAGCTTTGAACAGGCCGGCAGAAAGCCGCGCCAGCCCGTTTCTCTGGCTCTTTAAGAGCCTCAATGTTCTCATTGGGGCCATATGGACACGCGCAAAGCGTTTCCATCGCCTACGCACGCTCGTTTGCAGACGATGCACCTTCCTCAATTTTCAAAGAGCAACGCGCCCTTGCCTTCAAACTCAACGGGCATCAACTTTTCGTTGACGCCCGTTCGTCAAGCCTCTCGCCGCCGGTGGCGGCTACGGGCCCTGCACCATTAGCTCTGTCCTGGTCAGCCCAACTTGAGCTTTTCTCCCGTATGAGGTCTCGACGAACAGACAAAGAACACAGCCTCACCTCTAAGGCATCAGTAATCATAGCATACGCAGTCCCTGTTGTCAAGTGCTTTATTGCGATTGACAAGCCGGAGGAGTTGAGGTAGAATCATTGCGCTCTCATACTGCTTGTTTGGGCCGGTTCGTGGTTTGGGTCGGCCTCCCAGGAGCGAAAGACCACGTCTCTGCCGGGAAGCGTCGTCGGGGGCGGCGGCTCCATACATCCCTGCGACGACGGTGTCGGCACAAACGCCCAGCGATGTCCCGGACTATCATCCACGTAGATATGGATGCGTTCTACGCGTCCATAGAACAGCGCGACAACACTTCGTTGATGGGCAAGCCCGTCATCGTCGGCGGAGTCGGCGGACAGAGGGGCGTCGTCTCGGCGGCATCTTACGAGGCGCGAACGTACGGCGTGCACAGCGCGATGCCTCTGAAGACGGCGCGGCGGCTGTGTCCGGAAGGAGTCTTCCTGCCGGTCGACATGGAGAAGTACGTCGGCGTGTCGGATCGGCTTCGCTTGATCCTCTCGAGTTACACCCCGCTCGTCGAGCCCATATCTCTGGACGAGGCGTTTCTGGACGTCACTGCGGGCGTGAAGCTCTGGGGGAACGGAGAGAGGATAGGGCGCGAGATAAAGAAGCGTGTGAGGGACGAGCTCAACCTCACCGCCTCGGTGGGAATAGCGCCCAACAAGTTTCTGGCCAAGATGGCGTCGGACCACGGGAAGCCGGACGGCTTCGTCGTGGTACGCCCGGGCGGCGAGTCCGATTTTCTCCGGGACCTGCCGGTGCGGAGCATCTTCGGCGTGGGCAAAGTGACGGCAAGCCGGATGCTCGAGCACGGCATCGAGACCATCGGCCAGTTGGCGGAGAAGTCGCGTGACGAGTTGAAGCGGCTGTTTGGGAAGTACGGAGAGCGGCTGCACGAGCTTTCGCACGGCATCGACGACGAAGAGGTGATAGCCGAGGCCGAGGCGAAATCGATAAGCCATGAGACGACGTTTGAGACTGACGTGGGAGATGCCGAAGAGCTTCGCAAGACGCTCGGCTTGCTCTCGGACTTGGTCGGTGCGAGACTCAGAGAGGAGCAGCTCGTGGCGAGGACGATCGGCGTAAAGGTCAGGCTCGCCGATTTCACGACGATGAACAGGGAGCGAACTCTGTCGGAGCCGATAGACGCGGACAACCAGATCTTCTCCGTCGCCCGAAACTTGTTCCAGGCTGTTCCCCTGGGGGGACAGAAGGTGAGGCTGCTTGGCGTCGTCGCCTCGGGGCTGGACCGCCCCTCGGCACAGTTGCATCTGTTCTCGGAGGAAGGTGAACGGAATCGCCGGGCCATGACAACCATCGACAATATACGGAGAAAATTCGGCGACGCCTCCATTGGCCGGGCCTCTCAGGCGCGGCCGACGGACGAACGAAAAATCCGCAAAGGAAAAGAAAGGAGCAACACGGCGGATGAGTAAGGACTACATGAACAAACTGATCAACGATATTCAGCAGTATCTCAGAGAAGAGGAACAGAAAGAGCGGGAGCAATGGCACTTCCTTCCCACCAGGGCATCCATGGTCAAGAAAGAGCCTCTTCCGCGTCCGATCTTCATCGGGCTGATCACTCTGCTTTCCGCGTGTGCGATAGGATCCATCACCGTCGCCATCCTGCTGCTCGGCTTTGTGGGCACCCCCCTTCGCGATTCGACGGGAGCGATCTGGTTGCTCGGAGCGGGCGGGTGCGGCATCTTTTTTTCCGCCATGTTGTTTTCCGTGTGGAAACGGCTCGCCCTGCTGAGCCAGATCGAGAGAAACACCCGGCTCATCCTCGCCAGCAGGCGCAAGACAAACGCGCTGCTGGAACAATTCATGCGCAACATGTCCTGAGCTTCGCCGGAAGGCAGTGTCGGGTGTGACCGGGACAGCCGTTTAGTCCCACATCCACTTCGCGATGCCGAGAACGACGATGAGAGGAACAAAGACAGCTATCCAGCCCTTGTTGTCCCACGCCCACGGCGCAAGAGTGTTCACAAGGAAGTTGATCATCCAGCTCACCGTGTCGCCGAGTGTTTGTTCGATAGCGCCCATTCTTTTCCCCCGTGCCAGACCCAAGCCGCTCGAAGATTCTAAATCCCCAATATCCTCTTTGCGTTTTCACCTAATATCTTTTCTTTTTCAGCAGGCGTGAGAGGAAGCCGCAGGAACCGCTTCAGGTCCGCTGCGGGATTGAACCACGGATAGTCGGAGCCGAACATCACGCGCTCGACTCCCAGCTTGCGAATGAGTTCGACGGCGTCGGCGTCGGACAGGACTTGAAGTTCCTCAACGCTGGAGACGACGGCGGAGGTGTCGAAATATAGGTTGGAGTATTTCTTCGCCAACTCGACCGACTCGTCCCAGAATCCCTGACCCATATGGGCGAGGACGAGCTTGAGCGTGGGAAAGCTCTCCAGAACGGGCTCGAAATTCGACGGCTGTGTGTACGTCACGGTTCCATACGTCATGAAGTGTCCGCCGTGCGAAATTATCGGAAGACCAAGTTCCTGTGCCCTAGAATAAACCGGCCATAGACGTTCGTCGCGGGGGAAATACTGGCCTTCGGCGTGATGCAGCTTTATGCCTTTCGCGCCCAATTCCTTCGCGCACCGTTCCACCTCGGCCACCATCATGTCCGTGCCCATCAGCGGATCGACGGAAGGGAACGCCACGAGCTCGGGGTGTTCACGCGCCATCTCGCAGGTCCAGCCATTGCGCCTCTTCTGCCGCTCGGCCATTTTGGCTACGATGTCCGGGTGCTCGCCATCGCGTTCGTTTTCCGGAAGCTTCTCGACAGCCGCCTCGTACATCTCGCGAACGGGTGTCATGTTCACCTGAACCGCCTTCGAGATGCCGGCCTCGCGCATGATGTCGAGCAACTCCTCAGGAGTGCCGTTGCAGCCCGCCTGGCTCAAGCCGGCCATTGCCTGGAGCGCTATCTCGGGTGTCTTATACGTGTGCACGTGAGCGTCAACGATGAAATAGTCTGGCATGTTCCCAAGTCCTCGGAGTTTGTACGGCGTCATCCAAACCCATGAATCGCGCGGCCATTATACCATCGCGGGCTCGTTCGGGCAAAGTCCCATGTGCCTCGGTCGTGTGCCGACCGCTCCCCTTAAATCAACTTGTGCGGAGCACTCTCTACAATTCTTCTCTGTTCCGTTCAGTCAATCGGTTAGGCGATCTGCTAACCGCCCTGAACGTCGTCGAAGTCACTTCGCGTGGCGCCCTGATGAACATCGAGGGCATCTTCTCTGTTCAGTTCCGCAAAGCTGCCGGGAACGTTCGTGAAATAGAACTCGTACTGGTCCTTGTTCACGAAGACACCGATGTCCGCACCGTGGTTGTCCGCGTACACTCGCGCACATTTCCAACCTTCCCGCGCACAGGCCTCGCGCGGCCCCTCCATGTTCCTGAGTCTGTCATACCATGCCACCAGCGTCATCTTTTCGCCGACCGCTTCCCTCGCCGCGCTCTCGGCGGCCCTGTAATCAATCCCGCTGCTCAGAGATATGTCAATGGTCCTCATTTTCGTAATCTCCTCTCTTCCGTCACTCGTTTTTGTTACTCATTATATTTGGCCGTCTAATGGAGCATTGGCCATGCCAAGGAGAAATGGAGAATCTTACTCCGAAGGCTGGCTGACCGCTAATCAGCTGTCGGGTTTGCAGTTACGGGGTCGTCGTTTCTCGTTTGTTGCACTCTTGCGGGAAGCGAGGGAGCCGCTGGCCGTTTCAATATGCGATATGTCGGGTCTTTTTGGTCGTATGGTTTTGAAACGCGCCGTCCACAATTCATCAATTGGGGGGACTTGTCTTCTAATGACAAATGAGGGCACGAACGCGGATTATGATATGAGAAGGGGTTATCTTCCGAGGATCATCAGCACTGCAACCGCGGAGCACACGCGGACGTTCTTCACCGGGTCTTCCAGCTTTTTTTTCAAGAGAGCGAGCGACTCTTGTTCTCGAATGCGCCCGAGCGCAACGGCGGAGTCGGCCCGTATCTGCCAGTTTTCGCTGTCAAGCTTCTCACTCAGCCGTTTAACGACCGCGACATCGCCCAGCTTTCCGAGGGCGGTGACTGCCATGCTCTGAATGTTGGCGTCCGGGTCCTTCAGGGCCTCGGCAAGCAGTTCGACCCCTGTCCTGTAACCGAGTTTTGCGAGCGATTCGGCCGCTTTGTATTTCACCATCTTGTTCTCATCGACCAGGGTCGATTTAAGCAGCACGATTGCGCTTTCCTCACCGAGCCTTCCCAGTGACTCGGCGGCGCTTATTCGCGCGAGCTTCACGGGGTCGCGCAGGAGCGGCCGGACGCTCAAGATGGCGCTCCTGTCGCCGATCATCCCGAGAGCCCATGCGCTGCTTGCCCGAATGGGCCAGTGGGGTTCCTTGAGCATTTTGCTGATGTGCGGAATTGATGCGAGCGAGCCGATTTCGCCGAGGCACTCAATCGTAAAGACCCGGAGTTTCCAATCGCGCCGGCTCGAATGAGTCTCGGGCGAAGAGGAGGTTATCTGGCTCGGAGTCATGCCGAGGATACCCACCAGAATCTTCGATCCTTCCGGCTCTCCAAGCTGACTGAGGGCCTTAGCGGCATTGATCCGAACGTAATCGTCTTTGTCATTCAACGCGGCCCGGACGATGGGTATTTGAGTTTCGTCTCCAAGCTTCCCTATGGCGTCGATGATCCAGAACCTGACGAATCCGTCACGGTCCAACGCGGCATCGGCAAGCGCATCCAGGGCGGGCTGAATGAACTCTTGCGGAAGAAAGTCGGCAGCCACGCCGATTCCCCAGGCGGCGCATGCGCGCGTGCGCCACTCGTCATCCTTGAGCGCATTGCGCAAAAAAATCCAGCAGAAACGCCCAAGCTGCGACTTGTCCTCAAAGTTGACGGACATCGTCCTCTTTTCTGGACTTTGGGATTCCTGCTGTTTTTCCGGCTCGGAAACCATCGGGTGACTCCCTCCGCCACACCCCCTAGAATAGCACACTACCGCCGCCGCTTTCAAGTTTTGGCGGGATGCACTCCCGCCAAAGAAAACCGCGCAACGGACAAAGTGCGGCCCGTCCGACGGAGGTTTTTGCTTGACTTTCGGGGCAATTGTGTTATAAAAAGTATGTCACTTTCTGAGCGTCGCATGGTCGCAGGAAAGATGCAGATTGCCGGCAGGGGAAAGGGCAAGAGTCCGAGGCTCAAGAGCCGCAGATTCAAGAGTCACGGACTCAAGAGAAACGGCCGCATGTCCCATGTCGGTTTTTTTGATTCCATATGCCGGCCGAGGAAGTATTCATCGTGAACCAGCCGAAGATTGACGAGATATTCGACAAGCTCCGCAAGGCCGGCCACGGCGCCGTCATCAAGTTCGACGCATCCAATTCCGGCCAGTCCATTGAAGGGATAATCTTCGAGCCCGGCACTCAGCGGCCGAGCGGCTACGAGTCGGGAATATTCGTGTCGGTTCCCTCCGACGAGAAACTCATCTACTATCTCGACCCCGAAGCTTCCAGAGAAGAGGGCCGTCTCGTGATAAAGTTGATCGAGCTAAAACCTAAGAAGCCGGCGCCGGAGGTGGGTCCCGAGGAACTTTTGAAAGACTTCGAGCATCTCAGACAAGCGCCCGATGTAAAGCGTGGCGGCGGAGCGGCGGGTGAAGCGTGCTCCAAGCACAAAGGGATCGTGTAGCCGGGACGGTGTGAATCGGCATAATCGTATTCTTAAAAGAAGATGTCGAGTCGGTTCCAAATAGCGTCGCACATATTCCGGACCTGTGATGCGGAGAGGGGAGTGAGTCGCGATGGCTAATAGTACCGAGGACAAATACGCGAAATACGAGAAGTATCGCCCGCTCGTCGAATCGATCGAACTTTTCGATGGCATCGAATTCAAGAACTGCATCAAGATCATGGCGATGGCGTTGCAGACGAAGATAATGCCGGGCGACGTGATCTTCCGAAAGGGCGACGTCGGCCATGAGATGTACGTCATCCTGAGGGGAAGAATCGAAATAATCGACGAGGACGTCCGTGGCGACAGAACCCTGGCGGTGCTGGGACCGGGAGAAACGTTCGGCGAGATGGCGCTGTTCGAGCATAAGGAGCGTTCCGCAAAGGCTGCCGCCGTTGAGAGCTGCGTGCTGCTCGCGCTCGACGAAGAGAGGGTCGAACGGCTGCTCACCAAGAGCGTCGCCATTCGTCTCTTGTTCAACCTCGCGAAAATGCTGTCGAGTCGCCTGCGCGAAACCAATCTGCTTCTCGCGCGCGCAAAGGAGCACTGACCACTCAGCTGCGCGTGCAGTCCCCTGAAACGACTCGGACGCGCGGAGAGCCGCGTACCCTATTCCGGCTTACCTTCCCGGGGCGCATCCGAGGCCGCCGCTTCTTCGACTCTTTTCAACAGCCGGATTTTCACGAACACAAGGGGCGAGATCGCCAGAAAGACGCCCATGACGAAGTACCTGCAATAATTACTCAGATGCGTCTTGGGAAGCACCATCGCGAGCCTCACGCGCAGAAACAGCAAGACAGCCAGGCCCACTATTATGACAATTATCGTAAAGAACGGATTACGCGAGCGCCAGCGCAGGCGGAGCATCGAGTAAACGATGAAGAAGCCGGCGAGGAACCCGGCATAACTGAAGGCCTGGGGCTGTCCCCACGCGACCGCAAGGTACACTGCCGAGAGCACAAGCGACAGCGCCACTCCGAACAGGCGCGAACCTCGAATCGAATTGCGCAGCGAGCTGAGGTCGCGCACGTGTCCATAGATTCCGGTCGCGCCAATAGCGATGCCGAACCCGCAGATGAGCCCACCCACGGTGTCCGAGAAATAGTGCACGCCGAGGTATATCCGGCTCGCGGCCATCAACAATGCCGCAATCAGGCAGAGATACCAGTACTTATTCACGAACGCGTATATGAGCCATGAGTACAGTGCTCCGCTCTGGCTGTGTCCGCTGGGATAGCCATATCCCTTCGCTCCGACGATACGGGTGATCTCTTGGCTCTCCGGCCTGCCGAGTTCAAAGAATTCTTTTATGTGCATGTTGATCACATTGCCGAACAGGAGCATCAATAGGAAGGTGATCATTTCGGCCGTGTGGCCCAGCCAAAAGACAATGCATATGACGATCATCAGGCCCATCTCGTTCCCCAACGAGGTCACGGCGGTCATTGCGTATGTGAGGTATTGAGAGCGCACCGACTTTGTGACCTTGATGGCCAACGCGTCCGCGCCGTCGAGCACGCCGAATTGCTTCTGAAGCGCCCCGAGCGCAAGCGTGAACAGGATTGCACCGACGGCGATGGCGAGGCAGACGTTGAGGTTGTATTTGCGCTGGATCATTCCGCTCTTCCTCCTCTTTGCCGGGCGCCGTTGCGTGTCACCCTGTCACAGACCCCGTCGTCACCTCGCGGGTGAAAAAGAGCACCTCTATCTTTTCCGAGATGATTCCCTCGTACAGAGTGAGGGGATGGCGCGAAACAAGCTGGAACCCCCACTTCTTGTAAAAAGGTACAGCCAGCTTGTTGTGCGAGGTGGTGCCGAGGTGCAGACCCCTGACGCCGTTTTCGCGAAGATATGCAAGGTATGCCGATAGCAGCCTGGAGCCGATTCCGCCGCTCCTGTAACCCTCGGCCAGGTTCATGTGCAGGTGGGCGGGATAGTCCCCGATGGGTTCCTCCACAAATTCATGCCGCCACATGCTTCTCAGGTATCTCCGCATGAATGAAAAGAAACGTCGGTCAACCTTATATCCGAAGGTGAAGACCTTGCGCCGGACCCGGGGCATGATCACCTTCCTCTGCACCTCCTGCTGCACCGAGGTGTCCCTGCATCCCATCAGATAGCCCACCACCTGTCCGTCCACCTCGGCGACAAACGCCGACTCGGGCTCATGGTCGGTGTAATAATTCATCCAAAAGTCGGCGAACAGCTCGAGACAGCCGAAGTAAGGAGCAATCGAGTCGCCCATCAGCCCTGTGTCGTAACATATCTTTCGCACGGCGGCGCGGTCCTCCGGCCTATAGCCGCGGACTGTCGCCCCGGCAAGCTTTCTCTTCGACACCTGCATGGTTTTCACGCAGCCCCCCGGCGCCTGGCCGTCTCCGCCTCTACCGCCTGTAAACTATTCGCCCCTCTACCATCGTGAGAGCGACATCGAAATGCTCGTCCATCAGAATAATATCGGCGTCCTTCCCGACGGCTATCTGGCCTTTCGAGCCGTCGAGCCCTATCACGCGGGCGGGATTCAGCGACGCCATCGAGAATATCTCCCGGAGCGGAATTTTGCCGAGCCACTGAAACACGTTTCTGATTGCCGCGTTCAGCGTGAGGACGCTGCCTGCAAGATTGCCCGAGCGCTTGAGGCGGACGGCGCCGTCCTTCACCGTGACCGCCATGCCCATGAATTCGTGGTCGCCGTCGGGCATGCCGACCGCAACGCCGTCGCTGACGAGCACCACCTTGTCCCGCGGCTTGCACCGCATCGTGACGTCCACCGCCGCGGGAGCGACGTGGTGTCCGTCGCAGATGAGCTCGGTCGAGAACAGGTCCATGGCCAGGGCCGCGCCGACGACGCCGGGTTCCCTGTGATGAAGACCACGCATGGCGTTGAAGGTGTGAGAGACGTGGGTGAGTCCCGCCGTGACTGCGCTTCGGATCTGGTCGAACGTCGCGTTGGAGTGCCCTACCGCCGCGACGGCTCCGTGCTGCCTGAGAGCCGATATAAGATCCAGTGCGCCGTCGAGCTCCGGCGCGAGCGTCATGATCTTCAGCAGTCCGCCGGCGGCTTCCGCATAGCGCGCGAATTCCTCGACCGAGGGCGTCCTCATCGCAGCGACGAGCTGCGCGCCGGCCATCTCGGGATTGAGGTACGGGCCCTCCATGTGGATTCCCAGCATCCTGGCGCCGACGAGGTTGTCGGAAAACTTCGCGGCCGTGGCTATCGCCCCCAGCGTGTTCTCGTGCGGCATCGCCGCCAGAGTAGCCAGGAAGCCGGTGGTACCGAAGTGGGCGAGGGTCGTCGCTATCCTCCCGTAGCCGTCGGGGTCGGCGAGCTCAAACATCTGCCCGGCCGCTCCGTGGATGTGGAGGTCGATAAATCCCGGCGCGATGTGGTGGCCGGTGGCGTCTATCAGCTCGGCGCCTCGCGGAACCCGCAGGTCGGGCCCCACCTCGGCGATCTTGTCCTGTTTGACGAGGACATCGCTCTTGAACAGCACGGTGTCGGCAAGGACCACCGCCCCGTTCTTGAACAGGACGTCTCCCTTCGCCACTCTTGCGCCCTTCTTTCTATGAGATACTTACGCGGTGCGACGGCGACGTATCAACATGACCGCGAAAATCACGATGATGAGGACAACCAATCCCACGCCGGCGAGGATCGTCTGTGTGGGAGATAGACCCAGACGCCCTCCGATCATCCCAATCCGCAGGATGCGGAATCTTCCTTCGTACTGCTTCCATTGCGCGAGAAAATCTTCTGAGATGGCGGTGGGCGTGGCCGGCGGCTCGTTCTCGACCACGTCGGTCATGGTATTTTCACCGACCTTTATGGGGGTTATCAGCATACCGCGTGTGCGCACATCGACGGTTCCCTTGACGACGGCCACCCTGGTCACGTCGTCGGACGCCACCTGGATTGCAAAAACCGTCCCGCGAACGCCTGTGACCGCCTGGGGAGTTTCGACGTAGAAGTTGGACCGCTTGTTCCTCAGCTTCCCGACATCGTTCCAGAGCTGTCCGTTGTCCAGATTGACTTTCATGTTGATGCCGGTCTTCCGCGACTTCTGCAATTTTTCCAGGTTTACCTCGCTCTGCTGCTCGACCGCCATGATGAGCTGATCGGCGAACGTCGCGATGGCCTTCGAATCGGGTCCGCTGCGAACCGAATCGCCTTCATCGAGCGTCATTCCCTCCTCTGCAGGTTTCCACTCCGTTTCACCCTTCGGGAGCACCTCTACCGTGCCCGTCATCTCGACGATCCGACCGCGTGCGACATCGAGCCTCACCTTGTTTATCGACTTGATGTCTTCCTTGCTGAAGAAACCCGTTCCGCCTTCCATTTCGACCGCAACGAGCTCATCGGTTTCCTCGACGATATTTCCCTCGATGACTCTCCCGCTTTTAAGCACGATCGTGTCCGCCACTGTCGCCCCGGAAAAGAAGATAAGAATGAGTGCAGTGAGTAAGGCGGCGTGAATTGTTCTCATCATGTCCCTTTTCCCCTTCCTTGTTGAAAAGGCCGTCGCAACAAAGTTCCCCCCTCCACCGTGACCGGAAGGAAATGTGCAGTATAACCTCCGGCATTTCCTTCGGCCAAGGGGAAATTGCTTTCAAAATCTAGCACACTCGTCTCGGCAGTGTCAACTCCCGACCCTCTTTCTCCGGCCGACATCACACGCATTTTCAATAACAAATTTCACCAAATGCACAGCCGGGACTTTGTGTGTTATGAATGCGTATGCTATAATACTAAAACATGAGGAGGAACATCATTTTGCCAGGATGGGTGGGCCTCGAATAGGGAACGATATGTCCAACTCAGAGGATTCCAAGCGTCCCGAAAAAAGAGGCAAGAAGGAAGACGCTGTTTCCCTCGAATCAAATCCTCCCTCGGATGAATCGCCGGAGGCTTCGGAGAAGCTGAACACGCCTCCGGAAGGCGAATCTCCCCCTGCAGCCGAACCTGCCAAAGAAGCCCCGCCGGACGATAGACAGGTTGCCGAGCTCAAACCCGGCGACAAGATTGGCGTTTACCGTGTCGAGAAGATGATCGGCCGGGGCGGGATGGCCACCGTTTACAGGGTTCTCGACGTGCCCAAACAGCGGGTGGTCGCCCTGAAGGTGCTCAAGAAGAGGTTCTCCTCCAGCCTGAAGGCCCTCGCGCGTTTCGACAGGGAATTCTTGGCGCTCGAATCGCTCGATCATCCCAACATAGTGCGCGTGCTCGACAAGGGAGTCGAGGGCGGGATCAACTACTTCGTGATGGAGTACGTTGACGGCGCCAGCCTGTCGCGCCTGCTGCGATACAGGAAGCTGACGCTGAACACCAAGGCGCAGATACTGCTTCAAGCCGCCGCCGCGCTCGACTATGCGCATCGAAGAGGGATAGTGCACAGGGATGTGAAGCCCGACAACATCCTCATAGATCGAACGGGACGAGCCAGGATCGCCGACTTCGGCATCGCTCAGATAACGAGGTCGCGGCTGCCGCTGACCTCGATAACGGTTGTCAGCAGTTTCATGGGCACGGCGGATTACATGGCGCCCGAACAGCGGGTGGATGCGAAGTCGGTGGACCACAGGGCCGACATCTTCTCCTTCGGCGTGATGCTGTACGAAGTGTTCACCGGCCGGCTCCCGCTGGGAAATTTCGCGCTCCCGAGCCAGGTGAATCCGGAGCTGAGCAAGCGGATGGACGGCATCATCCTGCGGGCGCTGCGGCAGGACCCCGCGGAGAGGTATCAGTCGATGGCGGAGCTGGCCGACGACCTCAAACGGGAGATACAGACGTCCGGCCTAAGCAAGCTCAAGGCCCGCTTGTCGCTGATACTCCAGACGGAGAGCTGGAGAAGATTCTTGAGCATACGGGTCGTCGGCGCGGTTTCTTTGTTCGGGATAATCGTCGGCGGCCTGCTGTGGCTGTTCTCGGCTCTGGGCGGGCCTTCGACCACAACACAGGGACTCGTGACGGAAGGGCCGGGGGCCGCGCCCGACAGCTCACCTCCGCTCGCGCGCCCGACCGACCCATCGGCGGCAAAGCAGCCACCCAACACGCCGAAAAACATGGTCTTCATTCCGGCAGGCACGTTCACCATGGGAAGCGAGTCCGAGTTCAGCAATGAACGCCCCAGCCGCAAGGTCGACATGGACGCCTATTACATAGATATGTATGAGGTGACCAATGCCGAGTACAAGGAGTTCGTGGACGCAACGGGCCATCCTGTGCCGTACAAGAATGCGTTTTGGGCGGAGGCGTTCAACTGGCGCAACGGCACATATCCTCCCGACAAGGGCGACCATCCCGTCGTGCTCGTGAGCTGGAAGGATGCGGCCGCTTATGCCAAGTGGGCCGGCAAGCGGCTGCCGACGGAGGCGGAATGGGAAAAAGCCGCGCGGGGCACCGACGCCCGCATCTGGCCATGGGGAAATGAGTGGGACATTAACAGGTGCAATGCGAAAGAGAGCTTCGTAAATTCGACCCAGCCGGTGTACCTGCACACCAAAGGAAAAAGCCCGTACGGGTGCTACAACATGGCGGGCAACGCGATGGAATGGACCGCCGATTGGTATTCGGAGAATTATTATGCCCATGCCCCTTCGAAGGATCCCCCCGGCCCCGTGACCGGTACCTTTAAGGTGGCGCGGGGCGGCGCATGGGACAGCAACATCAACCTGTACACGCGAACCGGCTACCGGCACTACTTCCCCCCGGATGAAAAGAGCCCGGCCATCGGCTTCCGCTGCGCGAAGGATGTCAAGTCGCCCTGAGCGTCCGGAATTCCACATCTCACCTTCCGTCCGCACTCCACACGACCGTTGACACTGGGACCCGTTTCCTGTAGCATGACTCCCGCCGCCGAACCACGGCGCCCCACAGTGGGAGGCTCGCGGCGTCGCACGAGCAGAGGTTCTCAGATGATAAGAGGAATATATTACGGCTGGTGGATCGTGGTGGCGGCCTTCTGCACCCTTTTCGTCTGCGCCGGTATTGGTTTCTTCTCGTTCCCTGTCTTTCTGAAATTCATCGAGACCGACATGGGATGGGACCGCGACACTCTCTCGAAGGCGGTGGCCATCTCCGCCCTGGCGGCCGGTTTCTCAACCCCTGCCGTTGGTTACGTTGTCGATCGCTATGGGCCCAGAGCGGTGATGCTGCTCGGCGCTGCGGTCCTTTCCGCGAGCTTCGTGCTGCTCGGTCAGATCACTACCATCTATCAGCTCTACGTACTGTTCCTGGGTATAGGAATAGGAATGGCGGCAACGACCATCATTCCCTGCCAGACACTCGTTTCAAGGTGGTTCGAGAGAAGGAGAGGAAGGGCGATGGGCATTGTCACCGTCGCCAACGGTCTTGGCGGCATAGTGTGGATGCCTGTATCAAACAGCCTTATCGAGGCAAAGGGGTGGCGCAGTGCGTATGAGATTCTGGGGATTATCATTGCCGCGGTTTCGCTGCCTCTCATCTGGTTCATAATTCGTAGTTCGCCGAGGTCGATGGGGTTAGCACTGGACGGGGAGCAAGGTCCCTCTCCGGAAGCGACGACCCACATCCTCTCAGAGGGGGAAGCGGGCTACTCGGTCCGCGAGGCGTTGAGAACGGCCAGCTTCTGGCTGATCTTCTCCGCGACGTTCTTTGGTATTTTCTCCATCGGGGGATTCGGCACGCATGTTGTCGCCTTCCTGTCCGATTCTGGTCTTTCCTCCTCGTTCGCCGCCGCGGTGTGGAGCGTCACGCTCGGGGTCAGCATCGGCGGGCGCTTCTTGTTCGGATTCCTCTCGGAAAAATTCGAGAAGAGATACTTCGCATTCGCCGCAAACGTTGCGCGAACGCTTAGTCTGTTGCTGCTCATGCTGTTCGCGCTTCAGATGGCGCCCCGGGTTGCCGCAGTCGTTCAGCTTGTGGTAGTGTACGGGCTTGCCCTGGGATGCAGCGCCGTCATTAATCCGCTTCTCGTGAGTGAGACGTTCGGGGTTAAAGCGTTTGGAAAGCTGATGGGACTGCTTGGCATCGCTTACACGATCGGGATGGCGCTTGGCCCGTGGCTGGGCGGCCATCTTTTCGTCTCACAGAGCAACTATATCATTGCGTTCGGCGTGTACGCGGCGGCGTTTCTCGTTGCGGGTGTGGCGATCGCTTTTGCCAAGCCCTGCTTTCTGCTCGATCATATGTCCGGCAGGAAGGAAGGAAAACGTTGAGAGCTGTCGCCCGTTCTTCTCACCGCAGGCGCGAAGGCTGCGCTCACGCTTTCTCATACTCTCGCTGAATCACCTGCACATCTTCCCACACGTCCCTCTTGTAGGCGGGGTTTCTCAGCAACGCGGCGGGATGGTAGGTCGGCATGAGCAGTGCGCCTCCGAATTTGTGGAAGCGTCCTCGCAGGCGGTTCATGGGTGATTTGGTCCTGAGAAGCGTCTGAGCCGCCACATTGCCCAGCGCGCAGATGATCGGCGGGTTTATCGCTTCGAGCTGTTTCATCAGGAAGGGAATGCAGCACTCGATTTCCTGCGAGGTCGGGGTCCTGTTTCCCGGCGGGCGGCACTTGAGTATATTGCAGATGTACACCTCGCTCCTTTTCAGCTTTATCGCCTCGATTATCCGTGTGAGCAGTTGGCCCGCGCGGCCGACGAAGGGCAGCCCCTGCGCGTCCTCGTCCGCACCCGGCGCTTCCCCCACGAAGACGAGCTTGGCGTAGGGGTTGCCCTCGCCGAACACGACGTTGGTGCGCGTTGCGGACAGGCCGCACTTCGTGCAGCCGTCGGCGAGACCGCCAATCTCATCGAGCAGCACGGCCGCGTCCTTCTTTTTAACGGCGAGGCTCGCCCTCTCGACGGCGGCTTCCAGCGCGCCCCACGTTTCGCGGGCCATTGTGACGTGCTGGAGCCCTCGCCTCTTTTCCTGCTCGAGGAATTCCTTCGCCAGTTCGATCACTTCCAACAGCTCGGCGCCGGCCAGTTCGTCGTGTTTCATCGCGCAGACTCCTCCTCCGATATAGCTTCCAGGAACCCGCTGGCAAAACAGTCCTCGATGAGCCCACGGAGCTCGCGCTCCGATGACGCGCACAGATGCGTGCCCTCGGCGGTGTGACCGCCCTTTATCTCGATAATCAGGAAAATCTTGTCGCCGCTCTGCGGAGCGTACCTGGCCATCGCCGCCAGCACGTCGGCCCAGGGAGTGTCACCCATCCCCACGGGAAGCCCCTCGAAATCGCGGCTCGTGCCGGGTGCCTTCGTGTCGGACACGTGAAAATACAGGGGATGAAGGATTTCCAGCGCACGCTCGAAATCCAACGTGCGCCCGCAGGCTCTTCCGTCGCTGCATTCCAGCTCGAGGTAAGGAAACGGTGGCCTTTCCCCGGGCGGAAGGTCATAGTAAAACTTTGTCATGAAGAAGTGCGAGAGGTCCATGCACGTGCGTGTGTGAAGCTCCGAGGCCCGCGGAGACATGTCCTCGGCGAACACGTCCACGACGCTCATCCTGTCGCCGTCCCCGATGGGAGGATTGTTCTCGTTCGCAAGCGTCACCGACACGTCGAGAACGTCGATGAGGCTCCGGGCGGCTTGCGTCTGGCTATGGGCGTGCGCGAGAAGGGCCTTGCGCAGCGCGGGCAGTTTCCCGTCTTTCTTCAGCCGCTCCAGCATGTGGCGGGGAAGTTCGTAGAGATTGTGAAAATTCAGCGCGCACCGCTCGGGCGGCAGGCCTACGGCGGAGCGGAAGTCGTCCAGTCCACGCGCAATCTCGGAAAAGGGAAAAAAATATTGGTCGTCCACGAGGCTATACTTCGAGTATCCGCCGGCGCTCTCGCCCCACGGGAAATGACATGATACGAACTCAAGACGTTTGACGGCGGAATGCCGCGCGATCTGCTCGAATGTCTTCCGCAGCTTAAGCAGCCCCTGTCCCTCGCAGTATCTCGGGGGGATAAATATTTCCAGACAGCGGGGGGCGAAACGCTCGAGACGCTCGCGCCAGTTTGCCGGGTCCACATTGTGGCCTATTATGAATCGTTCCATCGGCGAGGTCTCTATGGTTCACACACAGCGCGGGTTGTTACAGGCCGGCAAGGCGGACGCGGCCGGCGTGGACATGCGCGTCAGGATTTCTTCTTGCGCGGCTTCTTCGGGACGGCTTTGCGCGCCCTGGGCTTGAAACTTCTTCGGGGCGCGTCGCCCCAGAGTGATTCGAGGTCGTAATACTCGCGGACTTGCTCCAGAAACACGTGCACGATCACGTCGCCGTAGTCGGCGAGCACCCAGGTGCCCTCGGCCATACCCTCGACGTGGTTCGCCGACACGCCTGCTTCCTTTAGCTGGAGCAAGACGGCCTCTGCTATGGCTTTCACGCCGATTACTGATTCGCTGCCGCATATGACGAAAAAATCGGTCACGCTGGAGAGCTTGCGCAGGTCCAGCAGCAGGACCTCCCGACCCTTCTTGCCGTCGGCGACCTGGGCCGCCTTTTTCGCCAGTGTTAACGGTGTGATAGGAACGCTCCCCTCGTTGCTCGAGAATGCGGCGAGCCGGCTCGCGCGTCAGCCGCCCTTCAATCGTTTGCGCAAAACCTTGCTGAGCGCCTTCGGGTTCGCCTTGCCTTTGGTCGCCCTCATGGCCTGGCCCATGAGGAACCCGAACGTCTTCTCGTTGCCCCCAAGGAAATCGGCCACGGGGCCGGGGTTGTCGGCTATCACCTTGTCCGCAAGCGCGACCAGTTCCGCCTCGTCGCTGACCTGAACCAGCCCCTTCGACTTGACGATGGCTCCGGGCTTCTCGCCGGTCTTGAACACCTCGGCGAACACGTCCTTTGCGATCTTGCCGCTTATCGTGCCGTCGTCAATAAGGTTGAGCAGTTCCACGAGCCCCTCGGGCGTTATCTTGCACTGCTGTATCTCAATCCCTTCCTGGTTGAGGTAGCGCTGAAGCTCGCCCATCATCCAGTTGCTGACCTTCTTGGCGTCGGAATATTGCCGCGCCGCCTTCTCGAAGAAATCGGCGGAATGCTTCGAGGCGGTCAGCACTCCGGCGTCGTATTCGGGGATTCCGTATTCTTCCTGCAACCGTTGCTTGCGCTGCGCTGGAAGCTCGGGCAGTCGCGCGCGAATCTCGTCTATCCAGGCGTCGTCGATAATCAGCGGAATCAGGTCGGGCTCGGGGAAATAGCGGTAGTCGTGCGCCTCTTCCTTGCTGCGCATCGAGCGCGTGACGCCCCGGTCGGCGTCCCACAGCCGGGTCTCCTGGACCACCACGCCGCCCTCCGCGAGGAACTTCTTCTGGCGGGCGGCCTCGTATTCGAGCGCCTTCTGGACGGCCTTGAACGAGTTCATGTTCTTCACTTCGGTCTTGACACCAAGCTCGGTCGCTCCTTTGGGCCTTACGGAAATGTTGGCGTCGCACCTGAGCGAGCCCTCCTCCATGTTGCAGTCGCTCACCTCGAGGTATTCGAGGACGCCCTTCAGCGTCAGCGCGGTGGAATAGGCCTCCTCGGGGCTTCGTATGTCGGGCTCGGTCACAATCTCCATCAGCGGCACGCCCGTGCGGTTGAAATCGACGTAGCTGACATGCCCGTCCTCGGGATGCACGAGCTTGCCTGCGTCTTCCTCCATGTGAACGCGCGTGATGCCGATGCGCTTCGTCGAGCCGTTGACGGGGATTTCCATGAAGCCGTTCCGGGCGAGCGGGTCTTCATACTGGGAAATCTGGTAATTCTTGGGCAGGTCGGGATAATAGTAGTTCTTCCTGGCGAATTTGCACTGCCTCGATATCTCGCAGTTGAGCGCCAGGCCCGTCATTATCGCGTCTTCGACGACCTTCCTGTTCAGGACGGGGAGCACGCCGGGCAGACCCATGCACACAGGGCACACCTGAGAGTTGGGTTCCGCTCCGAACTTTGTGCTGCACTCACAGAATATCTTCGATTGGGTGGAGAGTTGGGTGTGAAATTCGAGTCCGATTACGATTTCATATTCCATCTATGCAGATTCACGCTCCGTCTTCTGAAAGCAGCCGTCGGGGCGGGATTGTCCTTTTCCTCACGCAGGTAGTATAACACATGTCCACCCGTTTGCCAACAGGATTTCGGCGGCCGAACCACCCGCCCGTCGGAGCGCAGATTTGCGCGGTAAAAACGGGCAAAATATCGAACCACAGACGATTTTTTACCGCAAAAGCAGCGGGTCGCCGCTGACATTGAGAACCACGAATTACACGAATTCACACGAGTTTCTTCATGCGTTTCGTTAAGCGATTGTCTGCGCATTCTTGACCAACTCTTTAAAATCGCTCTCTTTGATAATGCGAATCTTTTGACCTCTTGAAATTAGGAGTTCGGCCTTGAGATGTTTTGAACTTTTTTCTTTGCCAGCTAATTTGGATATGTCTTGATCGCCAACAACTAATATGCTGGTCTTCTTAGTTACGCCTGAAGAAACCGAACAGCCAATCCTTGCGGCTAGGTCTGCCGCTTCTGTGCGTGGGATTTCTAATGCTCCTGTAAATACC
The DNA here is from genome assembly GCA_964607485.1 of uncultured bacterium. GTDB lineage: Bacteria > Abyssobacteria > SURF-5 > SURF-5 > SURF-5 > CAZSKP01. The sequence goes on from CAZSKP010000010.1 coordinate 18,947, forward strand.
AAAACCTCACCATACAACTCGCCTTCAGAATTTCCATCTCTATTCATCGCCGAACCAACAGACGATTTTGAAGGATCAATAGGTTGCCTTACACGTCTCAACCAGGCTTCAATATCCAAGCCTGACTTTTCGATGGCAGCGAGTAGTACTTGGCCAGACGCTTTAGCATCTTCGAGTGCATCGTGATGTCTGAATTTGTAGCCGATCATTTCACATACACTGGCAAGCCCATAGCCTCTCCAGGCACAGTCTTCCCACGTTCGTCGGGCTACTCTTGCAGAATCAAGCCAGACTACTTCTATTTCTTTAAGATTGTATTTTGCGAATGCCCTTCCGACTGAAACGCGATCAAAATGAGTATGGCAGACACAAATTGTATTCTCTAGGAAATGAGCTAAGATTTCGATTACTTGAGGAAAAGTCGGAGAACCCTTGACGGCTTCTTCCGTTATGCCGTGGATATCAACGTTAATGCAATCAAAGTAATCCTCGGGGTCGATTAGTGACGACCATTCTTCTACTAAACGCCCTTCAGAATATTTTGCAATTCCGATCTGACAAATTGACGCCATATCAGCGTTTGCTGTTTCGACATCAAGTGCAACAAAATTCAACCCGTTGTTCCTCCAGAATCACGGTTTAGCGTATTTCGTCGCGTCACCAGTATATATGACTTTCATTCCAGTCTTGGAGCAGACCATTTCAATTTCTTTAGACAGGTCTATGTCCAAATCATCACCTCTTAGACCTTGCCATTGAGCCAGGTAATTAAGAGAACCGTATTTTTCTTTCTTTTTGATCTTTTTCTCTACTCCGCCTTTCCAGCCTAATACAGGCAACTCACCATTTCGCGCCCGCTCTGCCAATTCAGGGTCTTCAATGCTTTTTGTTCGTCCAACTTCCCAGCATGTTATTAAACCCTTGTCTGGTCCTCTCCATCGCTCATCGAACGAAGGATCCTCTCTTATGGGCTCTCGACGAGATCGATAAATGCGGTTACTCATTGATTCCTCCGTTTTGTCAGATCCTTGGACATTCGCGGCACATATTACTAGCTTCTTGAATCACTTGGAAAATATGGTATCATTCCCTATTCTTGGGTCTGTGCGTTGTCTGTGCACGCCGTGGTGAAGGAAATACACGTTAACTCCAATAGCTACAAATTACTACTTTCAGTTAATTAATGTCAAGCGAAAAAGAGCTTTGTGAGTATTCTGTATTCGCGCGACAAGATACCGATTTCTTAAAGAGGTTTCCTGCCCAAAAATGGGCATTATGTCCCGGAATCCTCGCCGGTTTTTCTCATTCACGCAAAGTCGCAAAGCCGCCAAGGGATTTAAGCGTCAGCCGTAACTCAGTTCCGTGGCCCTCGCTGCCTTTGCGCCTTCGCGAGCTTGGCGTGAGGAGAGATTGCTTCGGTCGTTACACTTCCTCGCAATCACTTCCCTCCGTGTATCCCCGCCAGCCGGCCTCGCCGTCTAGGCGGGTGCGCTCCGTGGTTAAGAAAGTCTTGAGTCTCTAGTCCTGAGTCCAAAGTCAAAGAAATTCCTTCCATTCGTTGCATTCATTAATTCATGATTCAAGAATCCGTGTGAATCTGTGTTCATCCGTGGTTCCCGCTGATTTTTCCTTTGCGCTCTTTGCGGCTTTGCGGTGAAATGCCTGTGCTACCATTCAACCCTTCCCTCCGGATGCGTCGCCCCCTCCGATAATTGCTGACGGGACTGGTGGATTTGTGTTAGAATTCCGCTTGATACAGAATGGCTGATATTCCGCCGAGTCGGGTGCGCATGGCTTTGTCGCTGGAGCAAATTTCGATAGAGAAAGGAGCGGATAGATGAAGGTCGTCTTGAAGGATGGAGACATCTTGAAGGAGCGCGCGAATGCGCTGATTCTGGGAATATTCGAGGGCAAGCTCGACGAGACCGCCAAAAAAATCGATGCGAAGGTCGGAAGAAAGATTTCGAAGGTGCTCGCCTCGGGCGAATTCGAGGGAAAGCTCAACACGACGAGCGTCATCCACACGTTCGGCCAGATGCCGAGCGAGCGCCTGCTGCTTGTCGGCCTGGGGAAACGCGCCGAGTTCGACATCGAGAAGCTCAGGCAGGCGAGCGGAACCGCTGCGGCCGCCGCACGGGCGAAGGGGCTGGGCAGCGCGGCGTCGGCCGTGCATCTTCACGAGGTTCCTGACGCGACTCCGCACGACGTGGGCCAGGCCATCGCCGAGGCCAGCGCGCTGGCGGTGTATGGCTTTGGAAAGTACAAGACCGAGAAGGAGGCGGTGAAGGAAAAGACGAAGGAGCTGAAGTCGCTCATCCTGCCGGAGAAGAACGCGCGCCGTCGGCGCGAGCTTCAGCGGGGCGCGAGCGCGGGCGAAAAGATCGCCACGGCGGTCGGATACGTGCGCGACCTGGTGAGCGAGCCCGCCGGCACACTCACTCCCACCGCGCTCGCAAACCGCGCGAAGGCGTTGTCGCGAAAGCACGGTTTCAAGTGCACCGTGCTCACTCCCGACCGAATCAAGAAGCTCAAGATGGGCGCGTTCCTCGCGGTCGCGCAGGGCAGCCATCAGCCGCCGCGCCTGATAGTGCTCCAGCACAACAAAGGCGGTGCGAGCAAGCCCGTCGTGCTCGTCGGCAAGGCGATCACGTTCGACAGCGGCGGCATATCGCTGAAACCGCCGGAGGGCATGGGCGAGATGAAGGATGACATGTCCGGCGGCGCGGCGGTGCTCGGAGCGGTCTGCGCCGCGGCGATGCTCAAGCTTCCGATAAACCTCGTCGGCATCATCCCCTCGACCGAGAATCTTCCCGGCGGCGGCGCTTATAAACCCGGCGACGTGCTCCGCTCGATGTCGGGAATCACCATCGAGGTCATAAGCACCGACGCCGAGGGCCGGCTGATTCTCGCCGACGCACTCGCCTACTCGCAGCGCTACAAGCCCGCCGCCGTCATCGACCTCGCGACGCTCACCGGCGCGTGCGTGATCGCGCTCGGCCACATCAACAGCGGACTGATGGGAAGCGACGAAAAGTTGTTGAAGAAGATAGAGGACGCATCGCGCACCACGTCGGAGAAGGTGTGGCGGCTTCCTCTCGACGATGAATACGCCGAGCAGATAAAGAGCGACATCGCCGACGTGAAGAACGTCGGCGGCAGGCCCGCGGGCACAATAACGGCGGCGATGTTCCTCAAGAAATTCGTCAAGGACGTTCCGTGGGCGCATCTCGACATAGCCGGAACGGCGTGGACCACAGAGGCCCGCCCGTATTGTCCCAAGGGCGCGACGGGCGTCGGCGTGAGACTGCTCACGCAGCTCGCGAAGGATTGGAGGAAACGGTAGGGTGCATCGCTTGCGTGGAGTCAGTTCTATGCGAATCACAATCGCCGCAGTCGTTTTCCTCCTGCTAAGCCAGCCCGCATTTGCGGAGGCCAAGGGGGGCGCGGAAAGAGAGAGCCTGAGAATTATTTCTTTCAACGTGTGGTTCGGCATGGACGGGGAAGGATTGCTTCGCATGGGGGAATATGAGAGCAGAGAGCAGAAGGAGCGGCGCTATCAGGGGCTCGTCGCCGGCCTTCGCGAGTACGACCCGGACATCCTGTTCATCCAGGAGGCAAACCCTCTGCCTCGCTACGCCCGCCGTCTGGCGAAGGATTTGGGGATGGACGAAATACACGCGGTCAACAACGGGGGCATCCGGATCGGCCCGCTGGGCGTACCGACGAACCTGCGGATGGGAATCGCCATACTTGCGAAGCCCGGGCTGAAGCTGAAAAGGGTGGGCGTTTATAGGACCAGCGGCGTGGGAATCGTCAGCAACTTCTTCTGCTTCCATCTCTCGGAATGCCGGGTGGTGCTGGCGGGCGTCGTGTATCCGAACGGCGAACCTATGCACCTGTTCTGCCTGCACATCCACTCGTCGGCTCCCGATACGGAAGAGTATCGCACCAGGTTGAGGGAGCTTGTCGACGCGGAAGCGGGAGGGGCGGAAGAATACGACGATTACGCGAAGGAGCTCGCATCGAGCTTTGCATGGAACGAGGAGGACATCTCCCGGAGCATTCCGTACATCGAAGAGATAACGCGCGACGGTCGGCCGTTCGTCGTCGCGGGCGATTTCAACGCCTATCGGCCCACTTTCCCGGCCCTTGGGGAATTCATGATGAAACTGCGGCTGCTCGACAGCTTTGCCGTCGCCAATCCGGGCCGGCCCGGTTACTCGTGGGACACCGCCCGAAATCCGAACACGCGCTTCGACGGCACCAAGGTGTGGGCCAACGGGAAGGCGAAGAACCCGCTCGAGCTATTGCAGGCCGAATACGACGGCACGGAGCAGCATCGGGTAGACTACATTTTCCTGTCGCCCCACTTTGCGCGCGAGGACGTTCTGAGCAGCGAGCTCGTGTTCACCGAACCATACGACGGCGTTTATGTCTCAGACCACTTCGGCGTGATGACTGAGGTGGGTTTGAATAAGCAAGAATGAGGTCCATCTCAAATGCAAAATCAAAGATTTCATATCGCCCAAAAGGTACCCCCAATGTGCAGATCAGGCTGCTTATCCAACTGGCAAGAGATCTTGAGAAGAAGCAGCCGCAACTCTATGAGGATATGGGCTTTTATTCTCTGAATCGTTGTGGTATATTGTGATGAGTGGTAAACGGCACTCAGGAATAGAGTGTTGTGGATTGTGAACCTATGGAGATAGTCAAGGGCTCAATCAAGAATGGGAAGAGGAATAGGGATACTTCTGCAATCATGCGGAAAGTCCGTTCACGCGACACGGTACCAGAAGTCTTATTCCGCAAGGAGCTCTGGGCAAATGGTCTCCGCTATAAGGTTTGCTCGTCAAGACTTCCTGGAAAACCTGATATCGTCATCCCATCAAGGCGATTAGTAATATTCATCGACGGTGATTTCTGGCATGGTGGGCAGTGGAGTCATCGCAATCTCCCCTCACTGGAGCATCAGTTTCAAAAAACAAAATCGAAGGCGTACTGGCTAAAGAAGATTCGGAGAAATATGGATAGGGACTTTGCGGCGACGACCACTCTATTGAACGATGGTTGGCGAGTTCTCAGGTTTTGGGAGAGCGATATTCAAAAAGATATGGAGGTCTGTGTTCAAATGACCCTTGAAGTAGCTCGCAATGGCGCGAGACCAGACATATTTGCGATACTTCCACAAAGATCATTTGCCGAATTCTTCGCGGGAATTGGCCTGATGCGCTTGGCTCTCGAAAAGCAGGGCTGGACTATTTCCTATGCTAACGATATAGATTCTCAAAAGTATAGTATGTACAAGACTCATTTTGAGGATGCGGACAAACACTATCGCGTTGGAGATATACATGAAATCCCCTCGCGACGCATTCCGACCGTCACATTGGCTACGGCTTCTTTTCCATGTAACGACCTGTCCCTTGCTGGAGCAAGAAAAGGTTTGAGCGGTAAACAGTCTTCCGCATTTTGGGGCTTTGTGCGTATCATCAAGGCGATGCGTAAGCGAAAACCGCCCCTTGTCCTCTTGGAAAACGTGACTGGTTTTCTCACGTCGCACAAAGGCAAGGACTTTCAGGATGCCATGCGCGCACTGAATGACTTGGGATATTTGGTTGATGCGTTTATCCTCGACGCTGCTCGTTTTGTGCCTCAAAGCAGGCAACGTCTCTTTGTGGTTGGAGTATTGGATCATGAACTTTATTCAAACAAGGTTATGGAAACGCCGCGGTTTTACGAAAGCGATGTGAGGCCAGAAATATTGGCCGACTTCATATTTCATCATCCAGAGATTCGTTGGTGCATTCGAGGTCTTCCATCGCAGCCAAGGTGCACGAGGAAGCTTGATGATATTCTCGAAGATCTGCCTGAGAGCGCGGCGGAGTGGTGGAATTCGCATCGCGCGGAATACTTGCTCAATCAAATGAGCGCGCGTCATAGGTCGATAGCAGACAAAATGATAAGTGGCTCACAATGGTCTTATGGAACCGTTTTCAGACGCATTCGCAAAGGCAAGTCTATGGCCGAGTTGAGAACTGACGGTATTGCTGGTTGCCTTAGGACTCCCAGAGGGGGGAGCGCAAGGCAGATACTATTCAAAGCGGGAAAAGGAAAATATTTTGTTAGATTCCTTACCCCTCGGGAGTGTGCGCGTCTCATGGGCGCAGATGATTTCAGAATCTCAGCGCCCTTGAATCAGGCATTATTCGGCTTTGGGGACGCTGTATGCGTACCGGTTATAGAATGGATTGCAAAATATTATCTAAATCCCCTAATCAATGAGTTGCTGCGGGGCAGGCCTCTCAGGGTTTAAGGAAAAGAGTTCGAAATGACGTCAGCAAAGGAAGAAGCTTTGAAGGCTTTTGAGGAGTGGTACGGTAATTTGCGGGTTTATGGGGATTTTCCAGCTCGAGGAACAATTGGCTCTTCTTTGGTTGTTTTGGAACGCTTAAAAGGAGACTATGATCTTAATCTAGATTCACATCGCGCCGCTGGAAAATCTCAGATCAGAGGGGCCAGCGGAGCTGCGGTGACAAAATTATTAGAGGAATTTGGAGAGAAGAGAAGATTTCTCAGCGAAGGGGGTCGAACAAATCGCGGTGCCCCGGGGGATATAGGAAAGATGCTAAGAGCTCTTCAATCCGCAGGCCTTGATGTGCTGAATATGGAGGAGAGAAACGAAATCTTGAAGTCTCTACAGGGTTTTCTTGTTGACAAGGTGCGAGAATATCATGGTCGGCAACGATTGAAAGTAGTATATGATCCCAACAAGAGCACTTGGCATTCAATTTATGATTTGTTGGCGCTTGCCCGGCAAACGGGAAAAGAAGGGCCTGTGGCTCAGTACCTTGTTGGCGCTAAATTGCAGCTCCGGTTTCCGAATATTCAAGTCGACAACAAATCCTACAGCACGGCCGACGACCAGTTAGACCGTCCTGGTGATTTCTGCGTCGGAGATACGGTTTTCCATGTAACGGTTTCTCCAATGCCTGGCGTCTATGAGAAATGTCGACGCAATTTAGAGGTCGGGTTTCGAGTTTATCTCCTTGTTTCAGACAGAAATCTTATTGGCGCAAAACAGAATGCCGAAAATATGATTCCAGGTAAGATCACCGTCGAATCTATCGAGTCCTTTATTGGGCAAAATATCGAAGAGGTGTCCTCCTTTTCCAAAGAGGAATTGGTAACGAGTTTCAGAAAACTCTTGGAAACTTACAATAGTAGGGTTGACGCGGTAGAAAACGACAAGTCATTTCTGGTAGAAATTCCAAGGAATTTACTCTCCTAAATCGGCCACTCGACAAATTCGCTTGATATCCAAATTTTCCCTCAGCAGGGCCGCGAGTTTATCGTATTCGGCGTCGACGTCGTAGCGGCTCATGATTTCGCCGAGCGGGTTCAATCCCTTTTTGACGCGGATGGAATCGATGAAGTGGCGGCGGAAACGGTCGTCGTCGAACACGCCGTGCAGGTATGTGCCCCACACGTGTGCGCCGCGCGCGACCGCGCCGTCGTCGGGCGGCCAGTCGCCCTCGGAGCGCCTGTGAGTAATCTGGAACGCCGGCTGAGAGTCCGCGCCCCGCTCGGTCACGCCCATGTGTATCTCATATGCGCGCACGTCGAGTGCTGAGGCAATGTGCACGGCGTCGGCCTGGCAGAGCTTCTTCTCGGGCAGAAACGTCGTCTCCACGTCGAGCAGCCCCAGCCCCGCGGTCTCGGTTGCCTGCGATTCGACCGCATGCGGATCGAGCATCTTCTTGCCCAGCATCTGATACCCGCCGCATATGCCGACGACCATGACGCCGTCACGCGCGAGCGAGAGAAGCTGCTTATCGATTCCCCTGTCTCGAAGATATGCGAGGTCGTCCACCGTGCTCTTGGTTCCCGGCAGGACGAGCACGTCGGCTTCTCCGAGCGGCTCGCCGGGGCGCAGGTAGCGAAGGTTCACGTCGGGCTCGTTCTCGAACGGGTCGAAATCGGTGAAATTGGAGACATGCGGCATGAACGCAATCGCGATGTCGATCGCGTCGTCCCTGTTCTTTCGGAGGAGCGCTGCCTTGCTTGCGAGCGAGTCTTCCTCGGGAATCCTTATATCGGTGAAGTAGGGAACGACTCCCAGCACCGGCCGCCCCGTCCTCCGTTCCAGAAAATCTATCGCCGGCTGAAGAAGCGAGCGGCTTCCGCGGAATTTGTTTATGATGAACCCGCGAATCCTCTCGCGCTCGTGCGGCAGCACCAGTTCGAGCGTTCCCACGAAGCTCGCGAAAACGCCGCCCTTGTCTATGTCGCCCACGAGTATCACCGGCGCGTCGGCGATCTCGGCCATGGCCATGTTCACGATGTCGCCTTCCCTCAGGTTGATCTCGGCCGGGCTGCCGGCGCCCTCTATCACAACAATATCGTGTGTTTCGGCGAGCTTTTCGTATGCAGTGCACACAATACCTTTGACTCGGTCCTTGTAGGAGAGAAAGTTCTCGGCGGGAAGGTTGAAGGCGGGCCTGCCCATCACCACGACCTGCGCCATGCAATCGCTCGACGGCTTTATCAGCACGGGATTCATGTTCACGTCGGGCGCAAGCCTGCAGGCCTGCGCCTGGACCGCCTGCGCCCGGCCCATCTCGTGGCCGTCGCGCGTGACGAACGAGTTCAACGCCATATTCTGCGACTTGAACGGCGCGACTCGATGCCCATCCTGCAGAAAAATGCGGCACAGACCGGCGACCATGACGCTTTTTCCGACGTTTGAGCCAGTCCCTTGAATCATCAGCGGTTTCGCACGCGGCGACATCTCCTGCTCTCCCGATAGAAACGGCAAGGTTATTTCTCAAATGGTTCCGACAGATTATAGTGCGGTGTCCACTTTCAAGTCAACCCCCGTTGGTTCAACGGTAACTCTTTGATTTACAAGATATTTTGCTCTTTCTGGCGCTGAAGTAGGAAATTTTTTCCAAGTCCATCTTGACAATCGCTTTTGGGCTGTGGTAACATTATCTTGTATAACGACTTGATTCATACACTATAAATTGTGGGCAGCACCTTCTTGCTTATAAGCAGATGCGTGTGCTGTCTAACGTTCGTGGTATGGGTGGAGCCCGAGCGCATGATCGAGGAGCCTGAAGGACAGTTCCCCGCCGAAGAGGCATTGCCTCAGGCCGAAACGCCGGAGAGTCAACCCGGCGAACGGGGCGCCCTGACGGTGCTGTCGGCGCTCACCTCGAAACTCACCTTTACATCCTTCCTGAAATCCGTTCTGAGTTTCTTCTCGTGGCTGGCATCGGGAAAAATCCGCATTTCGTTGGCTGCCGGTATCTTCGCCGGAGTGATAGTAGCGCTGGGGTTCATTGTGTACGACATGGGCGAGGAAGCGCGGATGTTGAAACACAAGTACCCCAGTGCTTCGAGCTCATATGAGCGCTCCGTGCTTTACGCGCGCGACCTTGTGCTGCAGAAAAGGTGCGCGGAAGCGGAGCCGATGCTGCGCAAATTAATCGAAAAGCGAGGCGGCACCAGCCTCCACGCAGACGCCCTGCTCCTGTTCGCCGAATGCCTCGACACACCGGCCCAGGACCCGGCGGCGGCGAAAGAGGCCCGTGGACTATACGAGAGATTCATCGCCGAATATCCCGCCGACCGGCGCGTTCCGCTGGCGAACATGCGGCTCGCGGAGAACTTGTCCAAAAGCGGGCTGTATATCGAGTCCGATGCGCTGTATGGGAAGCTCCTGCGGATGTCTGCGGATACCCTGAAGAAGGGCGAGGTCGAATTTTCCGCCGCGCAGAATCATTATCGGGCGGGAGACCTGCCCCGGGCCACGGAATTGCTGGAGCAAATCCGGCAGAAGTATGCAGACACAACGGTCGGATACGATTCGACGCTGCTGCTGGCCCGGATATTGAGCGAATCCGGGAAGCCCCACGACGCCGAGCGCATTTTGGAGAATCTCATAAGCGAGGCTCCGGGCACCCCGCACGCCGCCGTTGCGCTCCGGATGCTCGCGCAAAACGCTCTGGACAGCGGTGCCTACGAAGGCGCCATCCGCTACTGCACGCGCTGGCTCAAGGAATCCCCGCTGGCGCAGGAGCAGGCCGATGTGATGCTGATGCTCGGGCAGGCAAAGCTGGCGGTCGGCGCGCCCGAGGACGCCCGCGCTGTTGCTGCCGACATAATTGCGTTTTCCCCCGACTCGCCGAGGCTGGCCGACGCAATCGTCCTGCGGGGCGAATCCCTCGAAGCCCTGGGCAAAAGCGACGATGCTGAAAGTTCATATCTCGAGGCCGCGCGCGTTGCCCCCGACGCTTCATCGCCCCACGAGCGCCTCGCCCGGTTGTATCTGTCGAAGGGAAATCTGCCCGAGGCAATAGAGCAGATGAAATATGCCTGCGAGCTTTCCCCTGACAAGGAATCGCTTTTCTTGGAGCTTGCAAAATTGTATCGGCTCAATGGCGAAAATGTAAACGCGCTGGGTGTTCTCGAGCAGTTCACGCGTGACCGACAGCTCAGCGTCTTCATCGGCGAGGCGTATATGACAATGGCCGACATCCTGCTCGAGCTCGACCGTCCGGACGAGGCTTACAGGACGCTCGACCGCCTGCTCGCCACCGGCACGACGACCGTCGGGCAATCCGTGGTGTTAGAGAAGCAAGCCGACATACTCGCAAAAGTCGGCCTGTACGACGAAGCCGTCGTCGCGTATCGCTCGGCGTTGGAGGCCGGGGCTCAGCCTGCGGCTATGGTGGCCAAAATCGCCGGGACATACCTCGCCGCCGGAAAAACTCAGGAATGCTTCGATGAGCTGGCTTCCATCAAAGAATCCGCCCTTTCGCCGAGCGAAAAGTTCGATTTCCTCGAGCTGAAGGCCCGGGGCTATCTCGAACCCGGTAAGTTCGAAGAAGCGCGTCGGGCGCTACACGATGCTATGGCTCTGCGCACAGAGAGGGAAAATTTTTCCACATTGGCACTATTAATGCAGGCGAATATGGGTTTGCAGGACGGGAAGGCCGCCTCGAAGACCTTCGACGTGACCGTGAAACTCATCGAAAGCGACCAATCCGAGGCGCCGCCCGAGGCTCGCCGTATCATCCTGGACTGGGCCGGCTACCTGTACGAAAAGGGCGAATACGCTCAGGCGGCGAAGGCGTATTCTGTCGTCGAGAGTCCTCGGTTTCCCCTGGCCGACGTGGCGTGGGCAACCTACCAGGAAGGAAATTGCTACTATCACATGACTGATTACGACAGAGCCAGGGAAGCCTATTCGCGTTTGGCCGACGAGTTTTCCGACTCAGAGTGGGTCAGGTTCGCCAAACAGAAGCAGGAGATCATGAGCCTCATGCCGGGAACGTAACGATAAGTCTCGTCCTCATCAACGTGGGAGTGTGCAGTGGATTTAACGGAATGCATTGAAAAGAAAGTCGACGAGTTTCAGCATAACCTCAAGGCACAGGCCGAGCTCTATCGCACGCTGCTCGGCCTTGCAAAGAGACAGACTCAAGAGATCGCGGATGAGAACATGGACGCATTCGTGCTGCTCCTGGAGGAAAAGAAGAAGATAGTCAAGGAAATAGGAGAGATCGAGCTGGCCACCATTCCGCTCCGACAGTTCTGGGAAACGTATAACGACAAAGTCAACGAAGAAACTCGCGTGAAACTGCGCTCGGTGGTGAACGAAATTCGGACGCTCCTCGAAGAGCTTCTGAAGATCGAATCGCAGAGCCAGCAGGAACTGGGCATCACGAAGGACATGGTAGAGGAAGAACTCAGGCAGGTCAGCGCGGCACCGAAGGCGGTGCGTTCGTACAGGCCGCGCCCCGACAGCAAGCCGCGGTTCATGGACGAGACCGGATGAACGGACAACCAGTTGAAAGCCTTGCCGAGGCGCTCAAGGCGTTCAACGAAAGCACCGTAAAGCTTCAGCAGTCGTACGACGCCCTGCAACTCAAATTCGGGGCGCTCAACCAGAAGCTTGAAGATACAAACCGTGAGCTCAGCCGGAAGATCATCGAGCTGAACGAGGTGAAGGAGTACCTCAACAGCATTCTTCAGAGCGTCACAAACGGCGTGATAGCCGTCAATCTGAAGGGGGAGATCACGACGTTCAACAAGGCGGCCGAGCGGATAGCCGGGCTCGACGGCAAGGACGTCATCGGATGCAATTTCGGCGACATTTTCGAGACCGATTTCGGCGTCGATTTCGACAAGCCGGAAATCGAGTCCGAGCGTGGGGCGCGGTATATCTCGTGCGACATGAAGGCCAAAGGGCGCTACCCGTTTCCCGTCAGGGAGAGCACGTCGCTCACCACCGACGGTCGGGGAGAAGTCACGGGAGCCGTGAAAGTCTTCGAAGACCTGTCCGAACTACGTGAACTCGAGGAGCAGGCCAGGCGACAGGATAGGCTCGCCGCGCTCGGACAGATGGCCGCCACGGTCGCCCATGAGATTCGGAACCCGCTCGGAGGCATCGACGGCTTCGCCTCGCTGCTGGCGCGCGATTTCGATGAGGACGACCCTCGCTCGAAGCTGGTGGCCAAAATTCAGGAGGGCGCGCGCAGTCTCAACCGGGTCGTCAACGAGCTATTAGTGTTCACGCGCCCGATGAAGCTCACCTTCCAACGACTCGAGCTCGCGGGCGTCGTGAACGGCGCGATAGGTTTTGTGACGGAAGACATGAAGAAGTCGAAAATAAAGCTGTACAAGAGGCTCGGGCCGGAAGGGTTGAAGGTCTGGGGCGACGGCGAACAGCTCAGACGCGCCTTGCTCAACATCGTGCTCAATGCCATGCAGGCAATGCCGCAGGGAGGAAGGCTGAGCGTGAGCTGCCGCAGGCGCTCGCTGCCGCCCGCCGCACAAAAGATGCTCGGTGACCACCGAAACGGCGCATGGGTCGAAATAGCTGTGAAAGATTCCGGGCCGGGCATCGAGGAAAGCGAGATACCCCGCATTTTCAATCCGTTCTATACGAAAAAGGAAAAGGGGACGGGCCTCGGACTTGCAATCGCCGCTCAGATCGTCGAGGCCCATCGTGGGCAGATAACGGCGTCCAACTCTCCGAAGGGCGGAGCGGTATTTGTTGTTTCGCTCCCGTTTGAAAGCTGACATACGATGAAGGTTCGACCCAAATTCCAACGGAGGCACCTCGGATGGCGCGCGCACAGATTCTCGTAATCGACGATGAACCGCTTATGCGGGATTTTCTCGAAGAAACGCTCATCCGCGCGGGATACGGAGTCGTCATCGCGGCCGACGGCAACGCCGGCCTGGCTGAGATTCGCAACAACGCGTACGACCTCGTGATTACCGACCTGAAAATGCCCGGGTTGGACGGTCTGGCGTTGCTCGCGCAAACCAAGAAGAACCAGCCCGACATAGCCGTCATCATCATGACCGCATACGCGTCGGTCGAAACAGCGGTGCAGGCGCTCAAGGCCGGGGCCGCCGACTACATCATGAAACCCTTCACACCGGACGAAATCGAGCACGTCGTCAGGAAATGCCTCTACAAAAGAAAGCTCGAGAACGAGAATCGCTATCTTCGCTCCGAAATCGAGCAGGGTTTCAGCTTCCAGGAGATGGTCGGCTCGAGCCCCGCAATGGTGGCCGTCTACGATCAGATAAAGAAAATATCCCAGAGCAGGGCGTCGGTCCTCATCCGGGGCGAGAGCGGAACCGGCAAGGAGCTCATTGCGCGCGCGATCCATTACAGCAGCCCGCGGCGCGACAAGCCGTTCATAAAGATCAACTGCGCCGCCCTCGCGCCCACCTTGCTCGAAAGCGAATTGTTCGGACACGAGAAAGGCTCGTTCACGCACGCCATCAATAAGAAGGTGGGCCGCTTCGAGCTCGCCGACGAGGGCACGTTGCTGCTGGACGAAATCGGGGAGATGGACCCCGGCCTCCAGAGCAAACTGCTGCGCGTCCTCCAGGAAAAGGAGTTCGAGCGGGTGGGCGGAACGAAGCCCATCAAGGTCGATGCGCGCATCATCAGCACAACGAACCGCGACCTCGAAAGAGCAATTGCGGAGGGACGCTTCCGCGAGGACCTCTACTTCAGGCTTAACGTCATTCCCGTCAAGATTCTGCCGCTCCGGGACCGGAAAGAGGACGTGCCCGCGCTCGCTCAGCATTTCCTGAAGAAATACAATCACGAAAACAGCAAAAACGTCAAGAAGATACACCCCGACGCCATGCGGCTGCTGATGGGGCACAGCTGGCCCGGAAACGTGCGAGAGCTCGAAAACTGCATCGAACGCGCGGTCGTGCTCTGTGCCGGCGATACGGTGACACCCGATTACTTCGCTTTTCCCGTGCATCGTCCTCGCGCCGTCTCGGCCGACGGCCTCTATCTCCCTGAAAACGTCACCGTGGCCGAGGCGGAGCGCCTGCTGATACTGCACACGTTGAAGAAGTGTGACAACAACAAGACCCGGACCGCGGAAATCCTGGACATAAGCGTGCGTACCTTGAGGAACAAGTTCAAGGAATATCGAGAGGAAGGACTTCTGGAGGATTCCCTGAGAGAATCATGACCTTCCCGACAATTGGCAGAAACGGTAAGTTTTTCCGATGTTTCTGGCAGATTTTGCCCTGGAGACGCGTGCACGAGAAGTACGGGCGATTGTATAAGCCACTGAGCGACAAGCGGTTGTCGAGCTTCTCGGTTCGGTCGATGTGTGGCATGAATGTTGCCAATTCAAATAGCGCCGAGAAAATCCATACGCCGCATCAACGCCCGAATTGCCGCTAAAAAAGGGACGTGTCGCTGTGAATGAACTGGGTTGGTACGACACGACTACAGTACTCGAAAAGGCGCTGCCGGTCTTAGAAGCGTCTCATCGCATACTGGCTAACAACATAGCCAATGCGAACACGCCCGGCTTTGCGCCCACTCACGTGTCGTTCCGGGAAAGCCTTCAGCAAGCCCTGTCAGGGACCGCCGCTTCCACCTCGCTGAAGGTCACGCATCCGCGTCACATCCCGTCGGGCGGGGTTCAGCCTGGCCTTGTGCTCGAGACCGATACCTTCGAGCCCGGCCGAAACGACAAGAGCACATTCGATGTGGACCGCGAGATGGTCGAACTCTTGAAAAACAACAGCAGACACGAAATCCTCTCGGGCATATTGACGAAGAGATACCAGCAGATGCGCGAAGTTCTGAGAATGTCGTAGCGGAGGACAAAGCCGGGTCATGCAGATATTTTCGGCCTTTGACATAAGCGCCAGCGGCCTTTACGCCGAGCGGACCAGAATGAATGTCATCGCCAACAACCTCGCGAACGCGAATGCGACTCGCACGCCCGAGGGAGGTCCGTTCCGGCGGCAGCTCGTCGTGCTCAGAGGAACCGAGGCGAGCGACCTGAATCGCATGGAGAACCTGGGCGTTGAGGTCGCGGGCGTCGTTGACGACCTCTCGCCGTTTCCGCTCGTTTACAATCCGGGCCATCCCGACGCGAATCCCGACGGATACGTGGCAATGCCGAACGTAAACGTCGTCGAAGAGATGGTCGATATGACGACGGCAGTGCGCGCGTACGAGGCGAACATCACCGCAATCGACGCGGGCAAGAACATAATCAGGCGTTCACTCGACATCATCAGGGAGTAGCGGTACATGGTCGATGAATTCACAATCGGCGGCATAGGGGGACCTCAGGCTCCCCAGCCAATCGAGCCCAAGCCGCTCACTCGTCCGGAAGAGACATCGGGGCCTTCCTTCAAGGAATACCTCACCGGCTCGATCGAGGAAATACAGCGACTGCAAACGCAGGCCGACGAAACCATAAATAAACTGGTGGCGGGCGAGGTGACAAACGTCAGCGAGGCCATGGTAGCAATCGAGAAGGCCAACATGGCGTTCCTCACCATGCTCCAGGTGCGCAACAAGATAATTTCGGCCTACGAGCAGATACAGAGGATGCAGGTGTAGCGGCTTACAAGTATCGGATGCGGCGGTTGCGGCAAACCGCAACGTTAGACATACCGAAACCGAGCGAAGCGGCCGCGCGGTTCCGGGAGCGGCACAAGAAATAGTCTGCACCTTTAAGGCGCCGAGGCAGACATGGATTTTCTCCGGCAGCTATACGAGCAGTTTGTCACCATCTGGAAGTCTCTCAACGTCCAGCAGCGGATTTTTGTCACGCTGGGTTCCGCCCTCGCGTGCGCAGGGCTGCTCGCCCTCGCACTCTTCCAAACATCCCCAGATTACAGTGTCCTGTTTGCCAACCTCCAGCAGCGCGACGCGGGCGAAATCGTCGCCAGCCTGAAGGACGCCAGCGTGCCCTACAAACTTTCCGCGGACGGCACGACGATCATGATACCGTCCAATCGCGTGGCCGAAACGAGACTGACGCTCGCGCAGGAAGGTCTCCCTCGCGGAGGCGGGGTCGGATATGAGATATTCGACCGGACTCGTCTGGGCATCACCAGCTTCGAGCAGAAGGTCAACCTCAAACGCGCGACCGAGGGCGAACTCGCCCGCACTATCAACCAGTTGGCCGAGGTCCAATGGTCGCGGGTGCAGATAGTGATGCCCGAGGAACGGCTCTTCACGGAGCAACAGCGCGAGCCGACGGCTTCCGTCTTCCTCAACCTGGCGCCCGGTCGTACGCTCGACCGCAGACAGGTGCAGGGCATACTGCATCTCGTCGCAAGCAGCGTCGAGGGCCTCAAACCCGAAAACATCACCATTCTCGACCAGTATGCCAACCCTCTCGCGATGCCAACCGAGGCGTTCGCGGCGACGGCCGACCTCAGTTCGTCGCAGTTCGAGCTTCGTTCGCGCGTCGAGAAGCTCTTCCACGACAAACTCCAGGGCATGTTCGACCGAATCCTCGGGCCGGGAAAATCGGTGGTGAGCGTGTCGGCGGACCTGGACTTCGACAGCATCGAGAGGACCGAGGAGAAGTTCGACCCCGACAGCGCGGTCGTTCGGAGCGAGCAGCGGCAGAAAGAATCCAGCGCCTCGCCCTCCGGCCAGCCCGGGGGCGTCGCCGGTGTGAGCGCAAACCTGCCGACCGTCGCTCCGCTCACCCCGGCCTCATTCGGCGGGCCCCAGCGACAGTCGTCTTCATCGATAACAAATTATGAGATAAACAGGACCGTCGAGCACATCATCAAGTCCCCGTCGAGCATAAAGGGCATCTCGGTTGCGGTCGTCGTTGACGGCGTGTACCAGCAGGTCACCGCACCCGATGGGACCACCACGAGAGAGTATGCGCCCCGCAGCGAAGAGGAGATGGAGAAGTACAGGCGGATGGTGCTCGCGGCGGTGGGCAATCCCGCCACGAAAAGCGTCGAAGTCATCAATGTGCCGCTCGATACCTCCGCCGCCGCGAGAGAACGCGAGGCCGCTGCCGCTGCCCAGGTGGCCCAGCGACGTGACCTCTACTTCACAATCGCAAAGGGCGTCGCCACGATAGCCGTGCTCGTGTTTATTTTCCTGCTCGTTCGGTACGTGCTCAGACGCATCCTGCCGGCGCTGCCTCCCAGGTTGCCCGAAGAGCACGTCGGCGCGCGCATCGACCTGGTTACCACAGAAGAGGCCGACGCCACGGCCGATGTGAAAGACATGGTGGAAAGAAGGCCCGAAGACGTGGCCTCGTTGATAAAGGTGTGGTTGAAAGAGGAGAAGTAGTTTTCCGGGGAAACGATTCAACGCCCCGGAGCAATCGTAGGGAAACAATATGGTAGAAGCATCGGACCTTTCCGGGAGACAGAAGGCGGCGATACTGATGGTGACCCTCGGCAGTGGAGCCTCGGCGGAGATAATGAAACACCTCGAACCCGAAGTGCTGGAGGAGCTGACGTTCGAGATCGCGGGCCTTGGCAGTGTCCCTCCCGAACTCAAGCGCCGAGTGGTCGAGGAGTTCTGCCAGATGGCCCAGGCGAAGGACTTCATCTCGTTCGGGGGAGTCGATTACGCGCGCGAGACACTGAACAAGGCTGTGGGAGTCGGCAAGGCCGCGGAAATACTCACCAAGCTGGAAAACGCCATCAAGGAGACTCCGTTCGAATTCGTGAGAAAAGCCGACCCGGGCCAGATCCTCAATTTCATCCAGGACGAACATCCGCAGACAATCGCCCTCGTTCTGGCGCACCTTACCCCGGCAGTGGCCGCGATGGTGCTTGCCGCGCTTCCGGACGACCTGCAGACAGACGTCGTCTATCGCATCTCCAACATGGAACAGACCTCGCCCGAGATTATCCGCGACGTCGAAATGGTGCTCGAGCGAAAGCTGGCGTCGGTCATCAGGCCGGAGATGACAAAGGTCGGCGGCGTGAAAAACGTCGCGGAACTGCTGAACCGCGTCGACAGGACGACGGAGAAGAATATCCTCGCAAAACTTTCCGAGCGCGACCCGGAGCTCTCCAACGAGGTCAGGGGACTGATGTTCGTGTTCGACGACATCGTCATGGTCACCGACGCCGGAATACAACGCACGCTGAAAGAGATCGAGAACAAGGACCTCTCACTCGCGTTAAAGGCGGCCAATGAGGACGTCAAGACCAAGATATTCAGCAACATGTCCAACCGCGCCGCCGAGATGATTAAGGAAGACATGGAATACATGGGCCCCGTAAGGCTTCGGGACGTGGAAGCCTCCCAGATGCGTATCGTCGAGGTCATAAGGCGGCTGGAGGACGCGGGCGAAATAGTGATACTCGGCCGTGGAGACGAGGACCAGTTAGTTGTCTAAGGTAATAAAACCCAGCGACAAAGAGCTGTTCGGCTCGGCGAAAAAGTTCGAGAAAAAGCCGTTCTCGCTGGGCGCGAACCAGGCGAAGAGCGCCCACCCGTCGGACAACCCTTCGTCATCGCACAAGAACAATCCGGGCTCGAAGCGCGGGGCGAAACAGACGAACACCTCGGATCTGCTCGCGGAAGCCGAGCGTCAGGCGGAACAGATAGTGAGCAAGGCCGAGAACAGCGCGGCCCGAATTCGGGAACAGGCGCGCGAGCAGGGCCGTGCGGAAGGCCTCGAGAAGGCAGCAAAGAAGGCCGAGGAACAGATGCAGGCATCTTCCCGAATACTGGATTCGCTCGTGGCACAGTTGAAGGCGCAGGAGTCGGAATTGATGCGGCTCCTCTCGCCGAGGCTCGCGAGCCTTGCGACCGAGCTTGCTCACAAGATCATTCACAGGGAAATCGAGAAGGATTCCTCGGTGGTCACCACGCAGGCCGAGGAGGCGATAAGCAAGATTCTGGAACGCGAAAAGCTCATCATTCGGGTGAATCCCGCCGACGAGGAGCTGATGAAGAAACACAAGGCGCAGCTCACGAAAGTGTTTGATGGAATCGACAAGATCGAGGTCATCGCCGACAAGAAGGTCGAGCGAGGCGGCTGCATCGTAGAGACGAACCTCATCAAGGTCGATGCGCAGCCGAGCTCGCAGCTCGAGGCGGCCCGCAAGACGCTCCTGGGCGAGGCGGAGAAATGAACAATTTGCCCGACATCAATAAGTGGCAGTCGCGCATCGAGCATGCCGAGCTGATACAGACCTGTGGAAAGGTGACCCGCGTGACCGGGCTGATAGTGGAATCGACGAGCCCGGGCCTCTCGCTCGGTCAGATGTGCACCATACACCCCGGAAACGGGAGGAATCCGGCGCTCGCCGAGGTCGTCGGCTTCAGAGACAGCAAGGCTCTTCTTATCCCGCTGGGTGACATCCGCGGAGTCGCGCCCGGCAGCGTTGTCGAGCCCTGCGACAGGCCGCTCACGATGCGCGTCGGTCGGGAGATGCTCGGCCGCGTCATTGGCGGGACCGGCCAGCCCATAGACGGCCGGGGCCCGCTCAAGCTGAAGGAAGAATACGCCGTCATGGGCGAACCCATCAACCCGATGGACCGCCGGCGAATCACCGAGCCGCTCCCCCTGGGCATACGGGCCATCGACGCGTGCCTCACGTGCGGAAAGGGTCAGCGATTGGGCATCTTCTCCGGCAGCGGCGTCGGCAAGAGCGTCCTGCTCGGAATGATAGCGCGCAACACCGAGGCGGAAATCAACGTCATCGGGCTCATCGGCGAACGCGGCAGGGAGGTGAAGGACTTCCTGGAGAAGGACCTCGGCGAGGAAGGCCTCAGGAGGTCGGTCGTGGTGGCCGTCACGTCGGACCAACCGGCGCTTCTGAGACTCCACGGCGCGTTCATAGCAACGGCCATAGCCGAATACTTTCGCGACATGGGTCACGACGTACTGCTGATGATGGACTCGATATCCCGGTTTGCCATGTCGCAGCGCGAAATCGGGCTGGCCGTCGGCGAGCCGCCCACCACGAAGGGCTATCCACCTTCCGTCTTCATGCTCCTGCCAAAGCTGCTCGAACGGGCGGGCACGTCCCCGTCGGGAAGCATCACGGGCATATACACCATATTCGTCGAGGCCGACGACTTCAACGAACCCATCTCCGACGCGGCGCGCTCGACGCTCGACGGACACATCATGCTCTCGCGCAGGCTCGCGGCGCAGAACCACTATCCGGCCATCGACCTGCTCGACAGCGTGAGCCGCCTGATGGTCGACGTCGTGCCTGAAGAACAGGTCCTGCTCTGCCACATGGCGCGCGACGCCATCGCGACATATCGCGAGGCACAGGACCTCATAAACATCGGCGCCTACGTTAAGGGAAGCAATCCGAAGATCGATTACGCGCAGTCGAAAATAGAGGAAATAAACGGCTTCCTCAAACAGAGAATGGGAGAGAAAGCCCAGTTCGAGCAGAGCGTGGCCGCTCTGCGCGACATTTTCGGCGACAAGCTGCCAGAACAACAGAAGGCCGCCGTCGCCCACGGTGAGACGCAACAGTGAAGGCGTACAAGTTCCGGTTCGAAAGCGTGCTGAAAAGCAAGAAGGTGGTCGTCGATGACCTGGCGTCGAAGACCGCCCGCGCCCAAAGAATTCTCATGCTCGAGATGAGGAAGCTCGACGATCTTAAACAGCGCGAGGCCCAATGTGTCCGGGAACTGGTGCTCCGGCAGCTCGGCAGGATAAACGCGGGCGAGGTCCAGCGCTGTCACCGATACCTCCGCCAGCTCGGCAGCGCGATAGGCGAACAAGAAAAGCTCGTCAAAGAGATCGCGGTACGGGTCGAGATGCTGCGTAACATGTTGGTCGAGGCGGAAAAGGAGCGAAAGATTTTCGAAAGATTGGACGAGAAGGAGCGGGAAGAGTTCCATCGCGAGTTCTCGAAGAAGGAACAGGCGCTGCTCGACGAAGTCGGAATAAACAGGTTCGTTCAGCGGAATGCCCACGGCCGGACTCATTCGTCCCAACAGCAGTGAGGGACGAAAGGAAGAGGCTGAATCGAAACGACAGTTGACGGGAGGCACGAAGAGAGGTGAAGGCAGCGGCTTTAGTCGTATTGCTCATACTGGTTTTTGTGGGCGTTGCCGCTTACATGCTTCAGCAGAGAGGGCTTCTCACACGCGAAACGCTCGATCTCTTTGTCAAACGCGAGCCCGAACAGAAGAAGGAGAAGCCGCCGCCCGTCGAGACGGCGGGACTGGCAGGTTCGGTCCTAAAAAGGAATGAAGAGCTGAAAGAGGAAGGCGAGAGATTGCGCGAACTTGCCGCGAAGCTTGCAATGCAGCGCCGCGAGCTGGAGGCGGACAGAACCCTGATAGCGAAACAACTGGAGACGCTCAGGCCGGGGCTGGGCCCATCCTCGACGAGCGAGGAAATGACGAAGTTGGTGAAAATGTACGAGGGCATGGAGCCCGAACAGGCCGCAGTGATTCTCGAAAGCCTGCCCGATCCGACGGTGGCCCGGATCCTGCTCCAGATGAGGGGAAGACAGGCAGCTCCGATACTAGGGTCGCTGAGCGCAGGCAAGGCCGCGGGCATCAGCAAGCTGCTTGCGCCCGAGCCGGTCGAGGCGGCGCGATGACCAGCGAAGGACCAAGAAGAAATCCAAGGGGAAGGAGGTGATGCTATGAAAGCAATGACCGCCTTGTCGGCAAAGAAGATGGGCGGCGAAGCGGCGGAGGTCCGGACGCTTTTCGACCTGACGCCCGCTGCCGGCCCGTCTCGCTCGGACGCCGACTCTTTCTCACGCGCGCTCAAAGCAGCGGTCCGCAAGACGAGCGGGGAAACCGAACAACCGTCGGAGCCCCGGGACGTCAAGAAGACGTTTGCTCCCGAGGATTCGGCCGGGGGGAACGTTCCCCTTTCGTCGGACGTGGACGAGACAGAGTCTTTCGGCGAACGCTGGCGCGGCCAGGCCGAGGCCGCACTGATAGCTCTCGTCGAAGCGCCAAATCCGGGCGTTCAGCCGCAGCAGGCTCCGAGCGGCGACGTCGTCGTGAACGCCGTCCCCGAACTCGGCGTCGTAATGGCTGAGTTTGCCGTCGAGGCAGAACTCGCAGTTGTGGGTCCGGCGGGGACGCAGACGCCGCCCGTTCAGGCGGAGGCTCCCCCCGCGACACAGGGCGAAGCAGTACCGCCTGCCAATTCCGTTCCCATCGTCCAGGATGGGCAGGTTCAGGTGGATGAGTTCGTCATCGAATCGGCTCCGGAAAGCACACGGGAGTTCGGCGCGGTGGCGGTGCCTCGGTTTGCTGAGGGACGCGTCTCAGAAGGGAACGTGCAGGGCGGAGTTGTCATCCGAGCCTTCCAGCCCGTCTCCGCGGAAAACGTTGCGGCGGCGCCGACGGAGCTCGACTCGGTCGCTGTCCTTGCTCCCGTGGACGCTCGAACAGCGGCA
The DNA here is from genome assembly GCA_964607485.1 of uncultured bacterium. GTDB lineage: Bacteria > Abyssobacteria > SURF-5 > SURF-5 > SURF-5 > CAZSKP01. Next base: position 41,636 of record CAZSKP010000010.1, read on the forward strand.
TCGGCCAATGACGAAACGCTTCTGAACGAGAGCTTCTGGAGTTGGAGTCGCCCTGCGGAACGGCCGGACACTACGAACGTTGCCTTACCGAAGGCGCCGTTTGAAGGCGTGCTCCAACAGGTGTCCTCGGGGCAACAGCCGCAGCCGGCGGCGCCACAGCCGGTCGAGATCGGATACGAGCACCTGTTCGACCAACTCGTGCAGGGCATGCGCCTGACGCAGAATGCGGAGGCGACGGAGATACACGTCCACCTGAAACCCGATTTTCTCGGCAGAGTGAACATCCGTGTTTTGGCCGATCACCACGGCATGCGCATCGAGATCAGAGCCGAGAATGAAATTGTGCGACAGGTGATGCAGGACAACCAAGCGGCTCTGCATCAAAGGCTGGCGGAGAAAGGGCTTGCCTTCAGCCAGCTCAGCATACTTGCAGACGCCGGCTGGACATCCCGGAGAGAACCGGAATGGCCGTCCGAGCCCGCACATACGGGGCTGCAGACGAAACCGGAAGCCCCCGTCGAGATCGGCGTCGAACCCGTTCAGCTTGCGTGGAGCGGGACGATTGATTATCTCGCGTAGCAGAAGGAGGTGAAGCAGGAGTGAATATCATGGCAACAGCCAATCCCGTTGCGGCGGCCGCCGCGTCGAGCGCAAGCGCGGCAAGCTCGATCGTGGGAGCCAACCAAGGGCTCGGCGAAAACGATTTTCTCATGTTGCTCATTTCCGAGCTGGTGAACCAGGACCCGCTGGACCCGCTGGCCGACCGCGACTTCATCGCGCAAATGGCCCAGCTCAATACGCTCAACCAGACGGTAGAGCTCAACGACGGCATCCGCACGATGCAGATGCTTCAAGCCGCGGGGCTCGTCGGTCGGTCAGTCGAGGCAATCGGGCCCGATGGCGAGAGAGTCGTCGGAGTTGTGACCGAGGTGAGGTTCATCGACTCGGAACCCTGGCTCGTCGTCAATAACGAAGTTGTTGTAAGCCTTAACGACACGATTCGTGTCTCTTAGCGGAGCGCTTTATGGTTGACAAGATAAACACGGGCGAAGGACAACCGATTAGACAGGTTGACCCCACGCGCGCGCCGGTCGTTCCGGAAAGGCGGCCGCGGGAACCCTTCGACGCCGTGATACGGCGCGAGATCGAGAAACTGGAGGGTGTAAGGTTCTCGGCTCATGCCCTTCAGCGCCTGAGCGCCCGGAACATCCATCTGAGCGCCGACGACAGGGAAAGAATCGTCGAGGCGGTCAACCGCGCACAGTCAAAGGGCGCAAGAGACTCGCTCGTGCTCGTCCGCGGGGCGGCGTTGGTGGTCAGCGTCAAGAACCGCACCGTCGTCACCGTGCTCGACCGCGAGGAAACGCGCGGCAATGTGTTCACCAACATCGACAGCGCCGTCGTCATGGACGGAGAGGAAAGTGGAACGTAACCCAAAACAAAACTGACCCTAATCGAGGGCTAGGTCGAGCCCTCGGCAGGCCGGTCCCCCTCGGGGAGGCCTGATGCCGCTGAACGACGGAGGCGGCAGGGGGAAAAGCAACAAAGGAGCAAAGAATGGGACTCAGCACTGCATTGTTCACAGGCGTGAGCGGTCTCATCACGCTTTCGGAATCGCTGAACGTGATCGGCGACAACCTGGCCAACGTGAACACGGCCGGGTTCAAGTCGAGCGTCGCACGGTTTGAGACGGTCTTCAGTCAGACGCTCTCCGGCGCAACGGCTCCGACCGGAACCCTGCTCGGCACCAACCCTGTGCAGGTGGGCCTCGGGACCACGCTCGCGACGATAAGCAAGAATTTCGGTCAAGGAAGCCTGAACGCCACCGGCTCACTGTCGGACCTGGCGGTTCAGGGCAGAGGGTTCTTTATCCTCAGCGACGGCACGAGCCAGTCGTTCAGCCGCGACGGCTCATTCGCGGTGGCTGTTGACGGTACATTCGTCGATCCCGCCACCGGGCTGAGAGTGCAGGGTTATCAGGCGGTTGACGGCGTGGTCACGCCGACGGGCGCGGTGGGAGACATCGTGATCCCGATAGGACTTTCAATCGTGCAGGAGACCTCGAACGCGCTCTTGACGGGGAATTTCGACGCCTCGGGCGCTATCGCAACGACGGGCACCGTCACCGACGGCCCCGCCGTAGACGGGCCGGGAGCCGTGCCGGCTGTGGCGGGCACGCTTCTCACCGGTCTGCAGAACACCGTGGGCGTGAACCTAGGCCTTGTAGCCGGTGACACGATAACAATTGCGGGCCAAAAAGGCGGCGCGGACGTGACCGCGACGTTCTCGGTTACCGGCACCTCCACTCTCGGGGACCTGGCGACCGCAATCCAGAACGCGTTCGGGATCGTCGGCGGGAGTGTTGCCATAGACGCGGACGGCTCGTTCACGATTACGGGCGCTCCGGGAACGGGCAACGCGATTACCGATGTCGTCCTTACCGCCGACGACGGCATGGGAACGCCCCGGACCGATTTCAACGCTTTGTTCAACCCGGGCGGAGGCACGGCCTTCACCGAAATCACTGCCGCGGATGGCGAGAGTTTCGTCTTGTCCGGTCTGAACGTGTTCGATTCGCTGGGCAATTCGGTGCCGCTCAACATCACGTTCACGCGGACGGGTACGAACACCCTGGAGTACGTCGCCGAAAGTCCGTTCGGCACGAACGTCGGCTCGGGGACGATCACCTATGACAACAACGGCCAGTTTCTGAGCGTGACCAACGACGTTATAACCATCGACCGGTCGGCCGCGGGTGCGATCAGCCCGTTGGATATCACGCTCGATTTCAGCAACACGACCTTCCTGAGCGGTGAGAACACGCTCGCCCTTTCGAGCCAGGACGGCTTTCCGATAGGGTCGCTCGAGGAGTTCTCGGTGGGCATAGACGGCGTCATCTCGGGCTTCTTTTCAAACGGGCTGACGCTGACTCTCGGGCAGGTCGCGCTGGCCGTGTTTCCCAATCAGGAGGGCCTGACGGCCATCGGCGAGAACCAGTACATAACGTCCGCCAATTCAGGAGAACCGATCATCGGTCAGGCCGGAACAGGCGGCAGAGGCACCATTGCCGGGGGGTACCTCGAGGGTTCCAACACGGACCTCGCGACCGAATTCGCGAACATAATAATCTCGCAGCGCGGCTTTCAGGCCAACGCGCGCACCATCACGACGGCAGACGCGTTGCTGGACGAGGTCATATCGCTGGTGAGGTGATTTTTCGGCTCCGGGGTATCTGTCGGGCCTCTGAGGAGACCCGGCACGACGGTTGACATGCGGCAGGGCCGGAGCAGCGGTGTGCCTTGCCGCCGCGCTCCGAGAGAAACATCCGGAGCAGCATGAACGGAAGACTTGAAATGATCAAGCTCACTCGCTTCGATGGGTCAGAGTTCGCCGTCAACGCCGAGTTGATAAAGTTCGTGGAGGCGGCTCCCGATACCATTGTGACATTGACAAGCGACCAGAAGCTGCTGGTGCTCGAGACCGTCGATGAAGTCATCGAAAGGGTTATCGAATACAAGGGGCTTGCTTACGGCCGCTTGCCGGAGAAGATCGACCGTGGCGAGAAAACCAAGGAGATAGAGTCTTAGCAAACCGTCCGCCCGTTCCCGCGCGGAGCGGGCGGACCCGGAAGTGAGGGAGAAGCAGTTCTGTGGATGTCGCAACCGTCGTCGGAATAATCTCGGGGCTGTCGTTCATCTTCATCGCAATGTCGCTCGGAGGCGGGGGATTGGGAATATTCCTCCATGTGCCTTCGTTTATGATCACCGTGGGAGGCACGGTCGCGGCGACATTGATCAACTATCCGCTCCATGAGATACGAGGCGTGCTGAGCACCGTCCGAAACGCGTTCGCGTTCGAGTCCCAGACACCGGCCTCGATGATAGAGGCCCTCGTCTCATACGCGACGAAGGCGCGGCGCGAGGGCATTCTCACGCTCGAGTCGGAACTGGAGACGGCAAGAGACCCGTTCCTTGTTCGGGGCGTGCGTCTGGCCATCGACGGGACCGCGCCGGAGCTGATAAAGGACATCCTAACGACCGAGCTGTCATATGTGGAGAGCCGGCATTCGCTCGGGCAGGGGATTTTCACGATGATGGGCACGTACGCGCCCGCGTTCGGGATGATAGGAACTCTCATCGGGCTCATAAGCATGCTCCGAACGCTCGAGGACCCTTCGCAGATCGGCAGCGGAATGGCCACCGCACTCATCACCACGTTCTACGGCGCGCTGATGGCCAACCTCATATTTCTGCCTATCGCGGGCAAGCTGAGGTCGCGCACGCAGAGCGAAATACTGATAAAAGAAGTGATAATAGAGGGAATCCTCTCGATACAGTCGGGCGACAACCCGCGAATCGTCGAGCAAAAACTCAAAGCGTTCATTTCTCCCAAACTCCGGGAGAACGTCCAGACGAGCCTGAAACCGGTCAGATAGGCGGAAAGACATCGATTGAGCAAGTACGGCAACAATAACGGAAGCGACAACGGAGGGATCCGGCTGCCCACCTCTCCCGGGTGGATGGTCACCTACGGCGACATCATGACGCTTCTTCTCACCTTCTTCGTTCTTCTGATATCATATTCGACAATCAAAGAAGAGGCGTTTCGGCGAGCGCTCGCGTCGTTTCAGGAAGCGCTCGGCGTACTTCCCAATGAGCGGAGCTTGATAAGATTCGAGCAGATTCCCGCCGTGAAAATGATGCCTCCGATACCCGCCCAGGAGATCATTAAGCGCCTCCGCAACTCGGTGTACTCGGCGGGGCTGAAAGGCAAGGTGAGTGTCGAGGAAGAGAGGGAGGGCATCCGAATAACCATCCAGAGCCCGATTCTCTTCGACTCCGGCAAGGCCACCCTCAGGCCGGAGGCCCTGCCGGTCCTGGACGAACTGATAAAGATTCTCGGTGAGAGTCCCAACGAAGTCGTCGTGGAGGGACACACCGATAACGTGCCCATCAATACGGCCGAGTTTCCGTCTAACTGGGAGCTGTCCACGGCAAGGGCGATCAGCGTTGCAAAGTACCTCTTCCAGAAGGGAAATCTGAAAGCGGAGAGGTTCACCGTGGCCGGTTACGGCGAGTATCATCCAGTCGCGACGAACGCGACTCCCGAAGGACGACAGAAGAATCGGCGCGTGGGCATTTTGCTCAAGAATGTGGAGGTAATTAAGGGATCGAAAGCAGATGAGGAGGAACAAGCGCAATGGGTGAAAGAGAGTCGCCAGAACGCCCACGGGTGAAAGAAGGGCGGGAGGCCGGTCCTCTTAAGCCGAAGCCTGCCGTTTTTAACCTGAAGAACATTTCCATCCTGATAGTCGGGGTGGTGCTGTCAACGTTTTTTGCGATCTTTACGGTCGGCAATTACATCGCTCCGGCGGTGGAACAGCGAAAGGTTGTCCAGCAATCGCAGGCCTCTGCGAAGGAAGCGCCTTCGGATTTGGAGAGGCTGACGTTCTACAAGATCGACCCGCTCATAGTGAATCCGGCCGATTCCAACGGGGAGCGGTATCTCAAAGCCACAATCAGCCTGGAAGCGTACGACCCGGAGTTGGTGAAAGAGATCGAGAAGAGGCTCCCCCAGATAAAGAATCAGATCAACAACGTTCTCAGCTCGAAGACAATCGAGCAGGTACAGACGAGTGAGGCCCGCGAGAGGCTGCGGCGCGAGATACAGAACAGGGTGAACGGGCTGTTGCTGACGGGGCGCATTTCCAACGTGTATTTCGAGGAGTTCGTGTATCAATGACCGACGAGAAGGACCACAAAGAGGCCTCGGCCGAGGGGAAGGCCCCCGAAGGGGGCATGATTATCGACGCGACCGCTCATCGGCGACCCCGCGTTCACGGACTCGAGCTCGACAATCGGAAGGGTGAGGCTCGGCTCGATTTCCTCGCAGATGTTCCGCTGAAAGTGAACGTGGTGCTTGCAGACACCACGATGCCTGTCGGCGAGATACTCGCGCTCGGGACCGATTCCATCGTGCAGCTCGACAAACCCTCGGGCGACCCCGTGGACATCTACGTCGAAAACCAGAAGCTCGGGAGAGGCGAAGTAATCGTGCTTCAGGAAAAACTTCGGATTCGCGTGGTCGAGATAACGCCGCCTTCCATGGGTGCAAAGGAAAAGACGTCCGACAAACCGGAGGAACAATGAGAAAGACGCTGGCCGTGGCTTTGGTCATGGCCCTCCTTCTGCTCCTGCCGACGGTGTACCGGGCGAGCGGCGAGGACGCGCGCCCGGCCTCGAAGAATGCGGCTGCCTCTCAGTCTCCCAGCGGCGAAGACAGGGGTGCCGGCTACCTGCCCTATTCCGACCCGACCCCTCTTGGTTCCGGCGGATTATTCGGCGCCATCGTGAGGACGATTTTTTCGCTGGCGATTGTTCTCGGGCTTCTGTATGCGACGCTGTGGCTGATTAAGAAATTGACCGGCGGGTCGATGGGGCCGTTTTCGGAAGGCCCGATGAGAGTCGTGGGCCGCATTTATCTCAGTCCGAAGGCCGTCATATACTTCGTTCGGATTGTGGATGAATTGCTCGTAATCGGCACCAATACGGGGAACATCTCGCTCCTGACCACGTTCACGGACGAGCAGCAAATAGGGCAAATCGAAAAAGCGCTCAAGAGCGTTCAGGCGCACGTGCCCGGGCTGGGCTTTTCGCGCCTCTTCGACAAATCGTTGGCCAGGTTTCAAAAAGTGCTGGAGAAAGAGGACTCCGCCTTTGACGACCAGCTGCGGGGCTTCAACGAACAGATAGGACGACTCAAGGGGCTTGCCCGGAAAAGACAAAGAGATGAAGAGTAAGAAGATACGCCGGGTCGCGCTGCTCGGAGTGGTGATCGCCTTTGCCCTGGCGGGCGTCGCTCTGGCGCAGCAGGAGGGAATAGTCATCCCGCGTGTCGGCATAGAAATAGGCCGCGCCGAGACGCCCCAGCAGGTATCGACCACGCTCCAGTTGCTCTTTCTCCTGACCATTCTCTCGCTGGCGCCGGCCATACTCGTCATGGTCACCTCTTTCACGCGCATCATCGTGGTGCTGGGCCTCCTCAGGCAGGCGCTGGGCACCCAGCAGATGCCTCCCAACCAGGTGCTCATCGGCCTTGCGCTCTTCCTGACGTTCTTCGTGATGGCGCCCACGTACAACGAGGTGAACCAGCAGGCGCTCCGGCCTTACCTTGACAAGAAGATCAGCCACGTCGAGGCGTTCGAACGCGGCGTGGTGCCGATTCGGAATTTCATGTTCAGGCAGACGCGGGAGAAGGACCTCGGCCTGTTCGTGCACCTGTCGAAAATAGCCCCGCCGCGCACTCCCGACGACGTGCCCACGCACGTGCTCGTTCCCGCCTTCATGATAAGCGAGCTCAAAACGGCGTTTCAGATAGGGTTCGTGATCTTCATCCCATTCCTCATAATCGACATGGTCATAGCGAGCGGGCTGATGTCGATGGGAATGCTCATGCTTCCACCCATATTCATCTCGCTCCCGTTCAAGGTCATCCTGTTCGTGCTCGCTGACGGATGGTACCTCGTGGTAGGTTCTCTCGTCAGGAGCTTCGGATAGAGCAACGCTACCGAGAGCCTCAGCGGGCGGCGGGTTCCCACAGGGTCATGTGTTGTCCGGAAGGGTCATAGTGGAGCACAAGAGCGCCCTCCGCCGCCGCGGCATCAAGCTCAGCGCGCGAAACCTTCGGAAAGGATTCGTCGAAGAAGTTTTCGCTGTGCAGCATGACCGAACGGAGGGGGGGACGGTCGAGCTTCAACAGGGCCGCCAGCGGGAGCCGCATGGAACCGATCAAGAGCGGCGCGCCGAAGAAGTCGTCTCCCCGGTACCACGTAGGCTGGTCCACTACGATTACTTCTCTCGTGTCGGGATGTTGGCCGATGAGCTGCGCAGTCGAGATGACCGTCCCGCGGATGATTGCGCTGCCTTCGCCCCAGATGTCCACGAGATGGCTCGCGTGTCGATACCCTTGCAGCGCAACGCACCCATACAGAAGCCCCGCCGCGAGAAGGCCGAGAAGAGCGCGCGTTTCGGGAAGCTGCAACCTCGCTCCGAACAGGGGTCGGTCGGTGAGCCGTGTCACCGCCGCACGTATCACGCCTGCCCAGAATATGGACCAGCCGACCGCCGGAATGTAGAAGTACCTGGGTGCGAGCTCGACCGCCACAATCGCGGTCACCACAAACAGTAGGCTCCACACAAGCATCAACCGCAGCTCCCGCCCGACCTTGGCGAAGCAGACTCCGAGAAGCAGGACAACTGCTACGGACGCAAATGCCAGGAAGAGGGGATTCTGTCCCCACCGGGTGAACACCCAATACGCATCCATGTTGTTTAACGGCGAGAGAAAGCAGGCGGCGGACACGAAGCTCTGAAGCAGCTTCAGCGAAGTGTTGCGGCTGACTATCACCCGCAATGTGTAGAAGTATTTGATGCCGAGCAACAAAGCCAGGGCGGCCGCCGGAACGGCGTACGCCCTCGATATTGAACCCAATCGCCTGAGCGAAAAGGAAGGCCGCGGTTCGCCGTCATATGTCAGGTCGTAGAAGATGCACACGCCTATCAGCGGAACGGCTATCTCATGCGTGTAGATGGAGAGCACGTAAAGGACGATGAATCCCCACAGATACCGTCTGCCGCCGTCCACGCGATACCGCATGAATGACAGAAAAGAAAGCAGGACGAAAAACGCGGCGACCACGTAGTGGTTGCCCACCAGCGGCCACACTACGGGTTCGTAGCTGAGAAAGAAGAACGAGAAGATGACCGCCGCCCCGAACGCGTGGAGCCGGCTGTGGAGCAATCTGAGCGCTATCAGGTACACCAGAGCCGCGTTCACCGCATGCAGCAATATGTTCACAAAGTGGTAGACCGACGCCTCGCCTATCCCGAGCCAGCGCGGAATTCCGATAAGAAGCAGGGTGACGGGGAAATAATGGTAGATATCCCGAATGGGGAGCAGCATCCTCAACGGCCCTTCGGACAGCACGTTCAACAGGTAGTAGTCGTCGCCGAAGAACGAGAACCTCAGCGCCGGCCAGTACGCGAGGAAAATGAACGCCGCAAGAACGGCCAATCCCATCGGCCATATCGAAGACCGCTCGATGTCCCGGCCGGCACGCCTCAAGGCTTCTCCGGCGAAGCTCTCTATGACGTAGGCGCTCAACAACCAGACCGCTCCGGCCACTCCCACGCAGACCAGCAGGAATCCCAGCGAACCGACCTGTCGCGCCCCCACGGGCGAAAACCGACCGGCCAACGCTCCCGTCCAGAGCGCGGTTCCCAGGGCCGTACACGCGAGAGCCATGAGTCCGATACAGAATGCTATTGAACGACCTGTCTGAGCGCTCGGAGGATTTTCAGCCGAATTCGTCATGTGACAAATTTCCCGGCGGTTCATTCACGAGAACTTCTTTTGAGACCCCTCCTCTTGTTCCCGAAGTATACAACATCGGCGTGGCGTTTCCAAATGCTCTCGGACGATTCGGGCGGTTATGAACACAGGGCAGGGACTGCGTTTTCCTCGGAGAGTGTGTTGACTTGCCCTTGCTCTGACGATATAGTATGAAGCTGTCGCATGGGATTCGAAGCCTGTGTGTGAGGAGCACACGCATTCCCGAAACGGCGGCTTCAAGGAGGACACGACGTGGCATCGTGGCAGAGCGCCAAAGGCGAGGATGTTCGGATGAACCCTGCGCGCAACCTTTCCCTGCTGCTCATCGTGGCCGTCGCAGGCGCAGCGGCGCAGCTTGTCTGGGTGTTGCATGAGCCACAGCGATGGTTGTTGGTGCCCAACGCATGGATGGAAACGATGGCCGTACAGCGATTGCTCCACGTTGTGGCGGGCATGAGGCCGATCCTTTGGGCGACCGTCTGGGCGCTACTGGGTATGGAGCATGAGTCCTTCATCGGCCGTAACCGAGCATGTCGAAAAACTCAGGAGCCTCGGCTACATTAACTAGCCAAAAGGATCGGCTCGATGTACGTAACCGAAGACGTATTGAGAGAACTCGAGGCCAAGTACGGCACGCCCGAGGTCGCGGATTTTCGGCAACCGATGGCAAGGTCGGAATTCGAGTTGCTCATAAACAGCATGAAGCATGACCGAGCCCACGACGTCACGCTGTTCATATTCAAAGGGCCGCATCTGGTGACGATTCGCAAGCAGATGCATCCCGAAGGAGTGTACAGGGCGCCCAGCGGCGGGCTTCGGCCGGGCGAGGACTTCGAGAAGGGCGCCCTTCGTGAAGCCTATGAGGAGACGGGTGCGCTGGTCGAGCTTGAAAGATACGTCCTGCGCGCTCGTGCCATCTTCACATACGATAATCGGGAAGTTCCGTGGACATCCCACGTTTTCTCCGCAAGGTACGTCTCGGGCGAGCTCAGGCCGATCGACACGAAGGAAATCGCCGAGGTGAGGCAGATGACAATCGAGGAACTGCAGGGCAAGATAAGGAGCAGGCTGTTGGCGTCGGGCTCGGGAGGCCTCGCCTACAGGGCCGCATTGACCGACAGAGTCATCGAGCTGCTCGGGTAGCTCTTCCCGATTCTCCGCCAATGTGTTGCTGGCGGACGTTAATAGTCGGTTGCATAATAAGAACTGACAAGCCTCGCAAGGTTTCGGCGGCTTCCCATTTCTGCACCACATCGAAGACGAAGTATGGACTTTGCCGATAAGATCTCCAAGCAGGTTCTCACCACCAGGATGGAGGCGCTCATCAAGTGGTCGCGCAAGCATTCGCTGTGGCCGATGCCCTTCGGCACGGCCTGCTGCGCGATCGAGCTGATGGCGGTGCTCGCATCGAGGTATGATCTCGCGCGTTTCGGAGCCGAGGCCATTCGCTTCTCGCCGCGACAATCCGACCTCATGATCGTCGCCGGGAGGGTGTGCAACAAGATGATGCCCGTCCTCCAGCGGATTTATCTGCAGATGCCCGAGCCCAAGTGGGTCATCGCGATGGGCGCGTGCGCGAGCAGCGGAGGGGTATTTGACACATACAGCGTGATCCAGGGGATCGACAACTTCATGCCGGTCGATGTCTATATTCCCGGCTGCCCACCCCGGCCCGAGGCCATCATCGAATCGGTGCTCCTGATTCAGGAACGCATCGCCGAGGAGAGACAGGAAATCTGATTCGACGGGAGACACGGAATTGGAAGTCTACCTGACGCCGAAGTCGAAAGAGGAAACGGCGCAGCGCCGGGCGCAGACTGCCGGCCGCCTGCGGGCGCGCTTTCCCGACGCCGTGCTGGACCAAACGGAATTTCGCGGGGAGACGACGCTGGTGGTCCGGAGCGACGAGATTTTCGAGATGGCAAAGCTCCTGCGCGATACTCCTGAGCTTTCGTACCGGCACCTGGCCGACATCACGTGCGTGGACTATCTCCACCTCGGTGCCGGGCGCGGACGATTCGCCGTTGTGTACCACTTCTATTCGTTCACGTATGGCGACCGGCTCCGTCTCAAGGCGTTCCTGCCCGAGAACAACCCGAAGATAGACTCGCTCGTGCCCCTGTGGCAGACGGCCAACTGGCTGGAACGGGAAGTCTATGACATGTTCGGCGTCGTGTTTCGGAACCATCCCGACCTTCGGCGCATACTCACGCCCGAGGATTCGATACATTTCCCGCTCCGCAAAGACTACCCGCTCACGGGAAGGGGAGAAAGGGAATCCTTTCCCTACGTGACTCGTGACGGCAGGATCATCGAGAAATCGCGTTCGCCCAGGGCGAGGTAATCAATGGCTGAGGCAAGAACCATCGATCTTCCCGTGGCCGGTTTCCGGGCCATGACGCTCAATTTCGGCCCGCAGCATCCGGCGACTCACGGAACGCTGCGTATCAAGATGGAGCTGGACGGCGAGACCATCATCAAGGCGACGCCTTACATAGGCTTTCTCCACAGCGGCTTTGAGAAGCTGGGAGAACACCTCGACTTTAACCAGTACGTGACCGTCGTGGATAGGATGAACTATATGTCGGCGCTCTGCAACGACGTCGCCTGGCACCTGGCGGTGGAGAAGCTCTTTGGCGTCGAGGTGCCCAAACGCTGTCAATACATCCGCGTCGTGCTCGCGGAGCTGAGCCGAATCGCCGACCACCTCATCTTCCTCGGCACGCACGCGCTCGACCTGGGCGCGTTCACGGCGTTCCTGTGGGGCTTCCGCGAGCGCGAGAAGCTGTACGACATCTTCGAGATGATTACGGGCGGCCGCATGACCACCAGCTACACTCGCGCGGGCGGGCTGTGGGCGGACATGCCAAAGGGATTCGAGGAGAGAATACTTGTCTTCTGCAAGCAGTTTCCCGAACGGCTGCAGGAAATCGAGAACCTGCTCACCCGCAACCGTATCTGGATGGACCGAACCAAGGGCGTGGCCGTCATCTCGGGCGAGGACGCCATCAACTATGGTCTGACCGGCCCGTGCCTGCGGGCGTCGGGCGTCGTGTGGGACATCCGCAAGGCCGAGTCCTACAGCTCGTACGAGGACTTCGATTTCGAGATACCTTATGGAGAAAACGGGGACGTTTACGACCGCTACCTGATGCGTCTGGAGGAGATGAGGCAGAGCGTGCGGATTGTCGAGCAGGCCATCGAGAAGATGCCCTCGGGCCCGGTGGACGTGGACCAATCGGCAAAGATTCGCCTGCCCTCCAAGCAGAAGGTCTATACCGAGATGGAATCGCTCATCCATCATTTCGAGGTCATCATGCCCGGCAAGGGGCCGAAGCTGCCCGAGGGCGAGGTCTATGTTCCGACTGAATCGCCCAACGGCGAGCTGGGCTACTACATCGTCGGCGACGGCAAGAGCAAGAACGCGTACAGAGCGCGCACCCGTCCTCCCTCGTTCGTCAACTACCAGGCGTTCTCCAAAATGGTCGAGGGAGGTCTGGTGGCCGACGCCGTCGCGGCCCTGGGGAGTCTGAACATCATCGCGGCGGAGCTCGACAGATGATGCCGGAGTAAGGGGTAGAGTCATGGTCTGGCCTTCCAAGACCGCCGAGCAGGAGCACACAGCCGAAAAGCTGCCGGATGAGCTCGTTTCTCAGATAGACGAGCTTCTGACACACTACCCTGAAAAGCGGGCCGCACTGGTTCCCTCGCTTCGCAAATGCCAGGACCACTTCGGATACGTCTCCGAAGGAACAGCTCTAAGCATAGCAGCTTACCTCGAGCTCGCGCCCAGCTATGTCGCGGATACGGTGTCGTTCTATTCCATGCTTCGGACCGCGCCCGTGGGAAAATACCACATTGAGTTGTGCCAGACGCTGTCCTGCGCGCTGCTGGGGGCCGACTCGCTCGCCGATTACCTCACCGAGAAGCTGGGCATCGGATTCGGCGAAGTCACGCCCGACGGGAAATTCTCGCTGGGCAAAGTCGAGTGCATCGGCGCGTGCGAACAGGCCCCGGCGATGCTCATGAACAACGAGCTGTATGGAAATCTGAGCAGAGAGCGAATCGACGACATCCTTCGGAAACTCGAATAAGGTTCGATTCGGAATTTCTGAAACAACGTAACGAAAAGGTCTGATACAAAGGAGCACGAACAATGAAACTGACTGTTGCCAGAGCCATTGCAGGTTTCCTTGAAAAAGCGGGGGTCGAGATTGCCCCGGGATACAACGGCCACGGAAACTGGGCCTTGCTCGATGCCATAGAGCATGAGACCAACATTCGAGGGATAAAGACGACCGTCGAGGATGCCGCCGTTCATATGGCCGACTGCTACTGGCGCATGCGTCGTCGGCCGCCCTTGCCCGTCGTGCTCACTACCGTCGGCCCGGGCAACATGAACATCTGCGCGGCGCTTGCCAACGCGTTCTACGAGTCGTCCGCCATGCTTGTGATTGCGGGCGCCGGACCGACCCAGTGGTTCGACAAGGGGTCTTTCGAGGAATGCTACCGTTACGGGCCGGAAGAGTTCACGCAGGTCGTGAAACCGATATGTAAGAAGGCGGCGCTTGTCACGCGGCCCGATACCGCCCTCGAAACAGTCGTGCGCGCATACAAGGAGGCTCTCTCGGGAAGACCGGGGCCGACGCTGGTGCAGATTCCCTTCGATATACAGCACACCGAGATAGAACTCGAGTCGATTCCGGATGCGCGGTCGTGGACGCATATCTCTCCGCCCGGCCCGGACCCGGCCGCATTGGAAGAGGCTGCCCGGCTTCTCAAGCAGTCCGCGCGACCGTTGATTCTCGTCGGGAGTGGAGTCCACAACGCGCTCGGGCACGACCAGTTGCGCGCGTTCGCCGAGGAATTCCGTATCCCGGTGGGGACATCGTTTTCCGGCAAGGGAGCGCTCGACGAGGAGCACCCGCTCAGCGTGGGCGTGATAGACCCCTCCGGCACGGGACACGGTTACCAGGCCGCCCGTGAATGCGACCTTCTGATTGCCGTGGGCGCCAGGTTTCACGATTTCAACACTCTCGCATGGAACATGTATCGCATCCCGGAACCGACAAAGCTCGTTCACATCGATGTGGACCCGGCGGAACTCTCCCGCAACTATCCGTCGGAGGTGGCGATGGTCGCCGACGCGAAACTCGCCCTGGAGGGGCTTGCCGACGCCGCGCGCGAGCAAAAGATCTCGTCGGAAAAACACAAGCCCTGGCTTGAGGAACTGGCGCGGTGGAAGAAGAGTTGGCTCGCTGAAATCCGCGAAAGAATAGACGCCGGCGCCGCTCCCTTATCGAACGCGAGGCTCCTTGCAGAGGCATCCGACGTAATCGCCGAGACGGACGCCGAAACGTCGGTGCTGTTCGATACCGGCAACCTGCTGTTGTTTGCGCCCGCGTTCTTCACGGCGCGCTCGCGGTTTCTGGCTACAAACAACGCGCACTTCGCGCGGATGGGATGGAGCTGCGCGGGCGTGCTCGGGGCAAAGCTCGGCAACCCGAGCCACCCGGCCGTCGCATTTGTGGGAGACGGGTCGTTCATGATGAGCGGCCTGTCAATTGCGACCGCGCACGAGTGTGGCATTCCCGCCGTATGGGTGGTCCTGAATAATCGCACGATAGGCATCGAACGCGAGGCGATGGAAGCGATATACGGCAGGGCGTCGTTCTGCGACTCGCGCATAGTCGAAACCGGCGAAGCGTGGAGTCCCGACTATGTCAAGCTGGCCGAGTCGATCGGCATTTCAGGCGAAAGAGTTTCCCGACCCGATGCCCTGAAGCCCGCGCTCAAGAGCGCGTTGGAGAGAAATGAGCCTGTCGTGCTCGACGTACAGGTTAACCCAGCGGACGAGGGCTACCGGCTTGCGATACTGCCGATTCCGATGAGGTGGGAACAAGGTCCCGTGGTGCAGCCGTAAGTCATGGGTTTGCGCGGCTGAATTCGCGGGGGGCATCCAAGGAAAGACAGCGGGAAAAATGTTGAGAGATTACATTCCCATACTCGTGATGTTCATATTCGTTTTCGGCTTCGCCGCCTTCAGCCTGGTCATCACGCACGTCGTCGGGCGGCGCAGGAGGGGCCGGGTGAAGCTGGAGCCGTACGAGTCGGGCATGCCGCCCTTTGGCGAGCCCTATCACCGCACGACGGTGAAGTACTACCTGTTCGCGATGTTCTTCATCATCTTCGACGTCGAGGTGGTGTTTCTGTATCCGTGGGCGGTCATCTTCAAAAAATTCGTGGAACAGCGCCCTGTCATACTAGTCGAGATGTTCGTATTCCTGATCGTGCTCATTGTCGGCCTGATCTACATATGGCGCAAGGGCGCGCTGGAATGGGAGTAGACGCGTGGAGCAGGTGTTGCTCAGAAACCGGGGTCTCGAGAACTCGACGGACATCGACGTGTATCGGGAGAGGGGCGGCTACGAGGCGCTCACCAAGGCGCTCAAGGAGATGTCGCCCGACGAGGTGCACAAGGAAGTCATGAACGCCGTCCTGCGCGGCCGGGGCGGAGCCGGGTTTCCCGCAGGGCTGAAGTGGAAATTCCTCGACAAGGACCCGAAGAGGACGCGCTACCTCTGCTGCAACGCCGACGAGAGCGAGCCGGGAACTTTCAAGGACCGCGTGCTCATGGAGCACGACCCGCACCAGCTCATCGAAGGAATGCTCATAGCATGTTATGCCATCGACGCTCACAGCGCATACATATTTCTGCGGGGCGAGTATGCGAACTCCCGCAGGATTCTCGACAAGGCCATCGCCCAGGCGCGCGAGCGCGGGTATATCGGGAAAGACGTGTTGGGCTCCGGCTTCGACATCGATATCCATATCCACGAGGGCGCGGGCGCCTACATCTGCGGCGAGGAACTGGCCATGCTCGAGTCGCTCGGCGGCGCGCGCGGCTGGCCCCGGCTGAAGCCTCCGTACGCCGCGACGCGGGGCGTCTTCTACGAGCCCACCGTTGTCAACAACGTCGAAACGCTCGCGTGCGTACCCCACATCGTGCTCCGAGGCGCCGACTGGTTCAAGAGCATCGGAAACGAGAACAACTACGGGCCGAAGCTCTACTGCCTCAGCGGCCACGTTAACAAACCCGGCCTGTACGAACACCCGATGGGAATCACGCTCAAAGAGCTGATATATGAAGCGGGCGGCGGCATCCCCAACGGCCGAAAGCTCAAGGCGGTGTTGCCGGGAGGGTCGTCGTCGGTTGTGCTGACGGCCGACGAGGTTGACGCGCCGATGGACTTCGACGCCATGTCCAAAGCGGGCAGCATGCTCGGCTCGGCTGGCATCATCGTCATGGACGATTCGACCTGCATGGTGAACGCCTGCTGGAACGTCGCCCGGTTCTACGCGCACGAATCGTGCGGCCAGTGCACTCCCTGCCGCGAGGGCACAAACTGGGCGGCGCGCATCCTGGGCCGCATCGAGCGGGGCGGGGGCAAGCCGGACGACATCGATATGATTATCAAGATATGCGACAACATGCTCGGCCAGACTATCTGCGCGCTGGCCGACGGGGCCGTCTTTCCGATAAAGAGCATCGTGCAGAAATTCCGTGACGAGTTTGAACGGCACATCCGCGACGGTGCATGTCCGTTCGAGTCGGAAAAGCGATGACGAAGCTTCGCCACATGTTCAGAGGGAACACGCAATGCCGCTGATTCGAATAAATCGGCGCGAAATTGAGGTTGACGAAGGCACGACCATCATGCAGGCGGCGGATAAGCTTGGCATCTACATCCCGCGTTATTGCTATCATCCCGGCCTCAGTATCGCCGGATGCTGCCGCATCTGCGGCGTCGAGGTCGAGGAATCTCCCAAGCTGCTCATGGCATGCGCCACGTACGTGAAAGACGGGATGGTCGTCCGCACCGACACCGAGCGGGTCAGGGCGGCGCAGCGCGCGGTCGAGGAATTTCTGCTGTTGAATCATCCGCTCGACTGCCCCGTGTGCGACCAGGCCGGCGAGTGTGTGCTTCAGGATTACAGCTACGAGTACGGCTTCGCCGAGAGCCGGTTCCGGGAACAGAAAATCAAACAGCGGAAGAAAGACGTGGGAAGAGACTTGCTCCTGTACGCCGACCGCTGCATCATGTGCACTCGGTGCGTGCGGTTCGCGCGCGAGGTATCGGGCTACGACCAGATCGGCATATTCAGCCGCGGCGCGCATACCGAGATAGACGTCTTCCCCGGACTCCGGATTGACGACCTGCTGTCGGGCAACATTGCCGACATCTGTCCGGTGGGCGCTTTCCTCATCAAGGACTTCCTATTCAAGCGCCGCGTGTGGGAGTTGACGAACACGAAAAGCATCTGCCCAGCCTGCTCCGTCGGCTGCAACATTCTGCTCGACCACGCCGACGGGCGCATTCAAAGGCTGCGCCCGAGGCCCAATCCAAAGGTGAACGGCCACTGGATGTGCGACATCGGGCGGTTGGACTACAAGCTCGTCGGACACGCCGACCGCCTCAAGAGGCCCATGATCCGCGAGGAGGAGATGTTCGAGGAAGTCTCGTGGGACGAGGCGATGGCGCATGCGTCGGCGCGGCTGAAGGGGCTTCTTTCGCGCCGAGGCGCTGGCTCGCTCGCCCTCGTCGTCTCTTCCGACGCGACCAACGAGGAAGCCTTCGCCCTTGCCAGGCTGGCCACGAAGTTGGGCGCGGCGCAAGACCTGCGGCTGCTGTCAGGCAGACGAGCAGAGAGGGTGGAGTTCGCCGGCGGATTCGTCATCGAGAGCGACAGGTCTCCGAACGAGCACGGCGTTCTCGACGTTTTGAAACAATTCATGCCGCCGGGCTCGCTTGACATCGTGACCGACCTGCGCTCGCTCGAAGGCAAGCCCGGCCTGTATGTCCTCTGCGGCCCGCATTCGACCGAAAACTCCGTCGAGACGTTGGCAAGACTCGCCGTCGACGCGGAATTTTCGCTCGTTCAGGCGACGCTGCCCTCGGCGTTGACCGAGGCGGCAGCGGTGGTTCTTCCCGGCGCCGCGTACGCGGAGAAGGACGGCACCTTCACGAATTTTCGCGGCATCGTTCAGCGCATGTGCCCGGCGTTCGGCCCGCCCGGCGAGGCAGGGCACGACCTGAACATCATCCTGGAGCTCGCCGAGGCAATGGGCGAGGCGCTCGGATGTAAGACGGTCGCCGAAGCCTCGGCCGAGGTCGCTCGGCTGCTTCCGGGCTACGCTCCGATTGAACAAATCGGCGATACCGGCTGGGCGATTCCTTCTGAAGCCGCCGCCGGGAAGGAGAGACATTCTTGACGGAGATACTGATAATCGTCGCCGTCGCACTTGCGAAGGTCGTGATAATTTTCGGAGCGCTGCAGGTAATCATCATGTACCTGGTTCTTGCCGAGAGACGTGTGAGCGCATTTATCCAGGACCGGCTGGGTCCGAACCGCGTGGGCTGGCAAGGGATGCTTCAACCCGTGGCAGATGGGCTCAAGTTTCTGTTCAAGGAGGATATTATTCCATCGCATGCCGACAAGGTTATCTACATCATCGCGCCGGCCATGATCGTCATTCCGGCCTTCATGACGTTTGCCGTCATCCCGTTCGGAGACACTATCACCATCGCGGGCCGGCAGGTCCACCTTCAGATAGCGAGCGTGAACATCGGGCTCCTATATGTGTTCGCGATGGCTTCAATCAGCGTGTACGGAATCATCTTCGGCTCATGGGCCTCGGCGAACAAATACTCGATGATGGGAGGCCTGCGCTCGTGCGCCCAGATGATCAGCTATGAGATTCCCCTCGGCCTGTCGGTGATGGGCGTGCTGATGCTGACGGGAACGCTCCAGCTCGAAAAAGTTGTCGAGGCCCAGACAGCGTACATATGGGGTGTGATTCCGCGCTGGAACATCCTGGTTCAACCGCTCGCCTTTCTGCTGTTCCTCGTCTCTGCCATGGCCGAGAACAACCGGCTGCCGTTCGACCTGCCCGAAGCCGAGCAGGAGTTGGTCGGAGGCTACCATACGGAGTACAGCAGCATCAAGTTTGCGATGTTCTTCATGGCCGAATACGCCGCGATGGTCACGAGCTCGGCGCTCGTGGTCGTCCTGTTCCTGGGAGGATGGCACGTGCCCGGCCTGGGGGCGCTCGGCTTGCCTATGCTGCTCGTGCAGCTGATACAGGTGAGCGCGTTTGTGCTGAAGGTGGCCGCGTTCCTCTTCTTTTACATTTGGGCCCGTTGGACGTTTCCGCGCTTTCGGTACGACCAGCTCATGCGACTCTGCTGGAAGGTGCTTTTGCCGCTCGCGCTGGCAAATATTTTTGCGACCGGCATCGTCATGGCAATGTGAAACACGAGAGCTTGATTATGGACGAGAAACCTACTCAAGGCGGAAAGACGGAGGGATACAGGAAAGAAGCACACGAGATGAATTTCATCGACCGCCTGTATTTCCCCGCTTTGCTCAAGGGGCTGGTCGACACCTTCCGGCACCTGTTCGAGAAGAAGTTCACGATCGAGTATCCGGAAAAGAAGCTGCAGGTAGCTCCCCGTTACCGAGGTCTGCACCGGCTGAACAAAGACGAGCTCGGGCGAGTCAAATGCGTGGCCTGCTTCCTGTGCTCCACTCTATGCCCGGCGCGGTGCATCTACATCGTGGGCGCAGAGGCGCCGTGGCCCGACCGGGAGAAGCATCCGGTTCGCTTCGACATCGACGAGCTGCGGTGCATCTACTGCGGCATGTGCGAGGAAGCCTGCCCCGAGGAGGCGATCGAGCTGACCGAGATATACGACATGGTCGGCACGTCGCGCAGGGGACTGATATACAACAAAGAAATGCTGCTCGAAGTGTATGAGAAGACCAAGCACAAGGGAGGCATGAAGAAATGGGCCTAGTCGCGTACCTGCTCTTGGGCGCGCTCGCCGTCCTGACCGCATTGCGCGCGGCGAAGTCGCGCGGCAGATTCGAGCTGACCATCTGGGGAGCGGGAAGCGTCGGGTTCCTGCTCGCGGCCGTCTTTGCGGCCTGGCGGGGCATCAGCGAATTTCCCGACCTGTTGTTCTACGTGCTGGCCCTCATATCCTTCATTTCAGCGGTCAGGGTTATCAGTCAGCCCAATCCGGTGTACAGCGCGGTGTGGCTCATCACGGTGTTCCTGTGCATGGCGGTCCTCTTCATTCTGAGGCGCGCCGAGTTTTTGGCCGCGGTCCAGGTGATTATCTATGCGGGCGCCATTATGGTGCTGTACGTGTTCATCATAATCTTCGTGGACATCGAGGTTACGGTCGAGGAGCCCGCGCCGCTGTGGGTGACCGTCAGCGCGGTCGGGCTCGCTGTGGCGCTGGTGGTGTTTCTCGCGCCGGTGGCGCTCAGCCTGCGTCCGGAAGAAACACGGGTCATTGCTCCGGCCGGGTATGGCGCCATCGAGAAGATGGGTGAAGCCATTTACTTCAATGCCGCGCTTCCATTCGAGGTCGCCTCGCTGATTTTGCTCGTGGCCCTCGTGGGGTCGGCGCTGATTGGGAAAGCCGAGAGGGAATAATCGTGGTCACGGCTTCGGAATATATGATACTCAGCTCCGCGCTGTTTGCTATCGGGTTCGTCGGCTTCAGCATCCGCCGCAACATCGTGGTCATGTTCATGTCGGCCGAACTCATGCTGAACGCGGCCAATCTGAATTTCATCGCCTATTCTACAGAGTGGGGCAATCCGACGGGCCAGACGTTTGCGGTGTTCGTGATCGCCGTTGCTGCCGCCGAGGCGGCCATCGGGCTGGCCATATTATTGCTCCTGTTCAGGAAACGTTCCTCCGTGAGCTCCGCTGACTGGCGAGCGCTGAAGGGATGAGGAGATGCGGCGTTGGATGGTAATCTGAGGCTGATCAGGTCGGAAATATTCCTCGCCGTCATGGCAATGATCCTTCTGCTCCTCGAGACCGTCCTGAGCGAGCGGAAGAAGACGTGGCTTGCCCATTCGGCGCTGGCGTCGTTCGTCGTCGCGGGGTTTCTCCTGACGCCCTCCGACCTGCGCGAAACCGTCCTGGTCTATTCCGACATGTTCATTCAGGACGGTTTCGCGATCGTCTTCAAGATGCTCTTCGTTATCGTGGGGTTTCTGGTGGTGCTGGTCTCGTACGATTATCTCCGCGAGCGGGGCATCTTGGGCGGTGAGTTTTTCGCACTGCTGCTGTTTTCAACCGTCGGGATGATGCTGGTCGCCTCGGCCTATGATTTCATGACGCTGTTCGTGGGGTTGGAGCTCACCTCGCTCGCCATGTACGTCCTCGTGGGCATGACGAAGAAGGACCTGTGGTCCAACGAGGCGGCGATAAAATATTTCCTGCTCAGCATCTTCGCCTCCGCCATTCTCTTGTTCGGGATATCGATTGTGTACGCCGCGGCGGGGACGACGAACTTCGGCGAGCTTGCCCGGCGCATGGGCGAGGTGACGGCCAGACAGCCCTCCGCTGCCATCCTGGCCCTCGTGCTCCTGGTGGCGGGCTTCGGATTCAAGATAACGGCGGTGCCGTTTCACATGTACGCGCCCGATGTGTATCACGGTGCTCCGACGCCGGTGACGATTTTTCTGGCCGTCGGCCCGAAGGCCGCCGCGTTCGCGGGCTTTCTGCGTGTGCTCGTGAGCGTCGCCCACACGATGAGCGCAGACTGGCTGACGCTCGTGTGGGTTCTCTCCGTCCTGACGATGACGGTGGGCAACGTGGCCGCCGTCATGCAGACCAACGTGAAGCGTATGCTGGCGTATTCGAGCATAGCTCATGCGGGCTACGTGCTCATCGGAGTGGCTGCGATAGCCAAGGATGGCGGGGCCGGCGGCGCGATGCCGACCGGTGTGGCGAGCGTGGTCTTCTACATGTTCGCATATACCTTCATGAACATCGGCGCCTTCAGCCTGCTCCTGTGCACCCGGCGCGAGCGCGGATTCGGCGAGGACTTGGCCGATTTTTCCGGCCTGGGCAGACGCAGGCCGGTAGTGGCGGCTGCGATGCTGGTGCTTCTGCTTTCGCTCGCAGGCATACCACCGACCATCGGTTTCCTGGGGAAACTCTACATCTTCGCGGCGGCGATCCGGACCGGCCTTTACGGCCTTGCAGTCGTGGGAGTAGTGAACGTCGTCATCTCGCTATTCTACTATCTGCGAATTGTCGTGCACATGTACATGCGGAAACAGGAGCACGAATGCCAGGATGTCAGCTCACTGCCGCTCGGGCTCGCCCTCGGATTGTCAGCGGCGGCGACGGTCGTTCTCGGAATCTTCCCTCAGGCCATATTGAACGCCATTGAGCACTCGGCCTCGATTATCGACATTGGAGGTGTCATCCTATGAAATGTCCCGATTGCGGAACGGAGAGCAAAGAGGGTCAAAAGTTCTGCGGCAACTGCGGCGCTGCGCTCGGGGAGACGACCGTCGGCGACCTGTTCGAGGTGGCTTTCAAGAGCGAGGCCCGGGGCGACCTGAACGGTGCGCTGGAGGCGTATGGCCGTTTGCTCGAGAGGAGGCCCAAGAGCCAGGAGATTCTGTTCAAGATGGGCATGGTCTATTACGACCTCGGGCGGATTGACGAGGCGATGGAAAAGTTTCGGCAGGTAATCGAGTACAACCCCCGTTTCATCTACTCGCATTTTCGGCTGGGCCTGTGCCAGTACCAGAAGTGCATGATCGAAGAGGCAATCAAGTCTTACTCAGCGGCGCTGGCAATTGCCCCCGACTTCGTGCCCGCTCTCTTGCAGCTCGGGCTCGCGCAATTTCACATCGGGCGGTTAGAAAAGTCTGTCGAGGCGTTTGAGAGGATCGTTAAGTCGGGGCCGTCCTACACCATTGCACGCTACTATCTCGGGCTTGCCTACGAACGGATGAGGCGAACGGACGAGGCAATCGAGCAGTTCACCGCCGTCTCCAAGCAGAATCCGAAAGACCCATCCACGCACTATCACCTGGGAATCCTTTACAAGAGAAAATTCATGCGCGACGCCGCCATCGGCGAGCTGATGCGGGCGCATCAGCTCGACCCCGATGACGAGGCCACCATCGAGGAGCTCAGTTATTTACAAAAGAAATGAGAGAAGCAGCCCGACGCGAATATGGCGCAAAGAAAGAGACAGCCGGACCCGTGGGGATTGACATCACTCAGGGAAGAGAAGTTCTCGCCCATGGACCTGTTCATTCGGTCGCTCGTGCTTCTCGTGGCAAACGAGCTGGGTGTGTTTGAATGTTTGTCGGACGGGCCCCTCGCCCTCGACGATGTCGCCGGACGGCTGAAGACCGACCCCAAGGGCACGCGCATCCTGCTGGACGCGCTCGTCGTGTTGAGATACCTCAAGAACTCTGGCGGGCGCTACGCAAACCGGTCCGACACCGCGCGCTATCTGACGCAGGGGGCGCCCGAGTTCGTGGGCACGAGGTTTCTGCATTCATACGAGGGCCTGGCGCGCTGGCTGCGTCTCGGCGACCTCGTGCGCAAAGGTCAGAAACACAAACACAGTCTGCCTGAGTTTCGGAGAAGCGAGGCGGAAGAGCGCCGGAGGGAGAAGAGCTTCGCGCTGGGTCTGAATGAGTCGAGCCGTAAGACGGCCCGGCGTGTCGCGAGGAAACTCGATTTGAGCGGCGTCGTCGAGATGCTCGACCTCGGCGGAGGCGCAGGTGCGTATTCGATTTCGCTCGCCAAGCGGTGGCCGTCGTTGAGGCCCGTAGTATTCGAACTGCCCGTGCCCGCGAAGGTCGCCAGGTCCCAGGTAAGAGAGGCTGGGCTCGGGAATCGTATTTCAGTCAGGACGGGCGATTTTCTGGAGGACGACCTCGGCAGGGAAGCGTACGACGCCGTTTTTATGTCGAACATCGTTCACATTTACAGCATCGACGACAATCGAAAAATTATTCGCAAGGTCCACCACGCCCTGCGGCCCGGGGGAAGGATTTTCATAAAGGACATGATAGTAAACGAGGGACGCGACGGCCCCTTTTATCCCGTGATGTTTGCCTTAACGATGCTGATGTTTACGGATGAGGGTGACACATACACCCGCCCGCAGGTGACCGGGTGGCTGCGGGAGGCCGGTTTCACACGAATCGGGCACAGGATGCTCATCCCGCACGAAAGCTCGATTTTGACCGGATATAAGAAGTAGATGCCTCGAACAGGAAGGTTGTTATTTGGTGGCATGGCGGCGTGATTTTGTGAGCGCCTGCGATTCGCGGATGTAGAGCGGCTCCAGTGAATCGATGTCGGCGAAGTCTCCCCGGTCCATTCGCTGCGCCGCTAAGAAACCGACGACCGAGGCGCGGGCGCCCATCATTTCGGGCGAGGCGAAGCGGGCGAGCCCGCCCATCCTTTCAGCGATTTCTTCCCGATACCTCTGTGCTCCAGAGCCGAAGAAGAGCGCGTCCCCTTTTGCATCTTTCAGGAGTGCTTCCACGGAAAGCACCACGTCTTCGGACAGGCGCACGACTGCACCGGCCTCGGCCCTGAACCACGCGGCGTACACCTCTTTCATCCGCGCGTCTATCATCGGGCAGATCAGGTGTGGGCAGAATGGAAAGCTCCAGGCCATCGCCTCGAGCGTCGGAATTCTCACAACCGGTTTCGAGGCGGCGACGGCGAGCCCTTTCACGGCGGCCATCCCGATACGCAGCCCCGTGAAAGAGCCCGGGCCGACCGCGACGGCAAAGGCGTCCAGTCGGTCCGGTTCCGACCCCACCGTTTTCAGCACATATTCAACGGCGGGCATGAGCTGGGACGAATGCGTTTCCTCGACGCGAAGCGTCAGCTCGCAGAGGACGCGGCCGTCCTCGACAACGGCGACGCTTCCCATCAGTGTGGAGGTTTCGACGGCCAGTATTCTCATCTCGCATCCAACGCAACCAAGAGCTTTCCCGTGTTTCGAAACGGCGGCTGTGCCGACGACCCGGCGCGTTTGATATTAATTGCCGCAGACGTTATTTGTCAATATACTTCCGGACTCCTCCGCAATCAACGGGAGCCCTTCGGTCATTTTTGAGTCGATGGACGCCCGCAACCGGCGTATTCTTGCGGGTCGCAGCGCTTGACACCACCTTCGTGCTGATGCTATCATTGAATTGATCCCGCCTACAGAGGAGCAGATCTTGGAGAACAATAAAGCCACGATTTTCGACATTCAACGGTATTCTGTCCACGACGGCCCCGGCATCCGCACACTGGTTTTCTTCAAAGGGTGTCCGTTGCGCTGCAGGTGGTGTCAGAATCCCGAATCGCTCGACGCCGAGCGCGAGATCGCTTTTTTCGCGAACAAATGTATCGCCTGCGGGGAATGCGCGAAGGTGTGTCCGAAGGGCGCCATAGTCCTCGAGGCCGACAGCCGCATAGACCGGGCGCTGTGCGACCGATGCGGCGAGTGCGCCGAGGTCTGTTACGCCGAGGCGCTCACGGTCATCGGCAAGGAATACGACGTTCGCGCGCTGCTCGACGTCGTCGAGCGCGACCGTCCCTTTTACGAAGAATCGGGCGGCGGCGTGACCGTCTCGGGCGGCGAACCGACACTCCAGTTCGACTTTCTGCTCGACTTCCTCCGAACGGCGAAGGAAGCCGGGCTGAACACGGTGATAGAGACGTGCGGCGCGTTCGCGTGGACCAAATTCAAGAAGCTGCTTCCGCATCTCGACATCATCTATTTCGACCTGAAGGTAATCGACGAAAAAGAACACAGGCGTCTCACCCGCACGAGCAACAAGCGAATACTCACCAATGCGAGAAAGCTTGTCGAGTCGGGGAAAAGAGTGGTGTTCCGCGTGCCGCTCGTGCCCGGGATGACAGACACGGAACAGAATCTTTCCGACCTCATCGACCTGCTCGGCGAACTCGAGCGGGAGGAAGTCCATCTGCTTCCTTACCACAAGATGGGCGAATCGAAACTTCAGAGAATCGACTCGTCGCTGGAGCCGCTCGACCTGGAGCCGCTCTCCGATGAGTGGCTGGCGGAGATAAGGTCTCGCTTCGAGAGCGCCGGAATCAAGGTCTCGATCGGCGGCGGCTGAGGTCGCTCAGCCTCTTGAGACCCAGGATTGCGCCGGAGGCGTGTATGGTCGAGCGTTCGGGAGGACGGCATTCTTAATGCGCGCAGGCGCGGAACAGAGACGATGCATCCGCATCGCGGTCGCGATACTCTCCATCTTCACCGTGTTGTGCGCTCGCAATATTCTCGACTACTCTCCTACCTACGATGAACCGACGTTTCTTCACGTCGGGGAGGAGCTTGCCTCCGGCCAGGGCTGGCGTACGGAAGTGAGCGTGGTCCATGCGCCGCTGTCGTTCTATACCCACGGGCTACTGCTGAAACCTTTTCGCTTTGAGGACGAGACGCAGAGGCTGCGCTGGGCGCGCGCGACGATGCTAGTGTACGCGTTGGCGATGGGAGCTTTGGTGTTCGTCTGGGCATCAGAGCTCTTCGGCGCGCCGGCCGGAATCGTGGCTCTCTCGCTGTATTGCTTCGACTCGAACATTCTCGCCCACTCCTCACTCATAACGACCGACATCATTCATGCGTGCTTCAGCCTCTTCCTGCTGTACTTCTTCTGGCGGTACATGAGCGAGGGAAGAAGACGATGGGTGGTTGCGTCGGGAGTAAGTCTGGGACTGGCGCTGCTCTCGAAGTACTCGGCCGTCCTCTGGTTCGCTCTGCTGCCCGTGATGGGGGCAGTGTTGCTCGTCCGGGACTTTTTGAAGAAGCGCCAAGGAAAAGCCGTCGAATCGCAATGCCCGACGCCCAGGGGTTTTGTCCTGGGCGTACTCGCGATTTTCCTCCTGGCCATCCTGATTCTGAATATCGGCTATGGATTCACGGGCAGTTTTGTGCCCCTCGGAGCCAACCACTACCAGAGCCGTCTGCTCGCAGCACTGTCCGATCATCCATTGACCTCAAAAGTACCCGTGCCGGCTCCGTTTCCGTTCATGAGGGGCTTCGACAGGCAGAAGTACATATCCGAAGTCGGCCACCCCTCGTTTCTGGCGGGCATGCATTCGACAAAAGGATGGTGGTACTATTACTTGGCATGCTTCCTGTTGAAGATGCCCACTGCGTTTTGGCCGATTCTGGCGTGGGCGGCGGTCGTTATACTGCGGCGACGGGACGGGCCGAGAAGGGCCGCTGAATTCATCCTGCTCTTCTCCTCGCTCGCGATAGTGGGCGCCAGCAGCTTCTTGAGCAAGAGCCAGGCCGGCTTCAGGTACGTGCTCACATCCGTTCCACCTTTGTTTGTGCTCGGAGGCGCCGCCGCGACGGATGCGACCGCCCGGTGGAAACGGCCTGCATTGGCAGGGTTGATGTTCCTTTATGTTGCGCCCGCGGTGTGGGTTCATCCGCATCATATCGCCTATTTCAGCGAGCTCGTGGGAGGGCCCAAGAGCGGCTACAAGTGGCTCTCCGACTCGAACCTCGATTGGGGGCAGGACCTCGGACGCGCGCGCGAGTACGTCGCGAAATCCGATGTGTCGGTCACAGTGAACCCGGGGATGATGCCTGTGTCCGGCCGGATTCTCATCAATGCGACGTCCTTGCAGGATTGTTTTGCGACCTATGACATCCACGGATGGCTCAGACCGTTCAAGCCCGTCGACTACGTGGGCTACTCGTGGCTGGTGTTCGACGTGAATGAGAATGCCGTCGCGAATCGGTCGCGTGAGACGGGAGGGTTGCCCGACGAGTACTATTTCGGCACATTCGAGTACGCGCGCGACCGGTTTCAGAGCGCCGAACGGCTCGCCGGGGCGACGCTGGCCGCACACCCCGGGCTGCCTGAGGGATTGTATCTGCTCGGCGTATCCAAGCTGGCGCTCGGAGAACTCGACGCAGCCGTCGAGGCGCTCGATGCGGTTCCGGCGACGCATCCCTTCTACGTGGACGCAAGGGCCGACCTGTCATTCATCGCGGCCCTCCAGGGGAGAAGCGACGCGAGCAGGACTTTCTGGAAGCAGTCGTCGATAGAAGACACGCTGAGGGCCTACGCGGAGAGGCCGGCGCTCGACGTGGAGGAATATTCTGGACTGTCGGCGGCGGACCCGGGAGATTGGACGTTCCACAACAACCTCGGGGTCTCCCTGTGGGCCGAGGGAATGCTTCCCGAAGCTGAGGCGGAAATCCGTCTGGCCGTGGATATTCAGCCCAACTTCGTCGAGGCGTTGGGAAACCTCGCGATAGTGCTCGAGGAACGCGGACTCTTCGAGGAAGCTTTACGGGCGCAGACGCAATACAATTCCGATTTTCTACTGCTTCGCGCGTCGCCCTATCGGGATTATCGCGTGTATTATGAAGACACGCGAGTGATGATGGGAGATACGCTGGAAGTGTACCCCAAGGCCGACGAAGACGCGCTGCGGCTCAAGGCGCACCTGGCCCGGCACCCGTCCGATGTCTCGGCGCTGAACCGGTTGGGGGTTGTGTTGATGAGAAATGGCCGCTTCGGCGAGGCCTACGAGAACCTCAACCGCGCTCTTGCTCTCAGCCCGGCCTCCAGCGCGTTGTACACCAACCTCGCCGTGCTGTATACTGAAAAATGCATGCTTTCCCGCGCCCTCGACGCGTGCGAGCGGGCAGTGGAAATGGACGCTCAGAACGAATCCGCGGCGCAGCTGCTTTCCTCCATTCGCAGGAGGCTGGCGAGTTCGAGAAACGATGGGGCCGGTAGCAGACATTCTGAATAGCAGGCGCAAGATACCTGAAGCCCTCGGGGGAAAGGTTTGAACGCAACGAGCGGAAAGGGTTCTCTTGGTTCTTCGCCCTGGGCTCACGCGGGCTTCGTGCTTGTGCTGGCGGCCGCCGCTCTGCTCGCGTACTCGAACAACTTCACGGCGGAATTCGTGTACGACGATTATCCGTTCATATTGGAAAACCCGGCCGTCAGGACCCTCTCGAACCCAAGCCGCTTCTTTTTCGACAGGGAATCGTTCTCCAATAAGGGAGAATACATCATCTACCGTCCGCTGGCGACGCTGAGCTTCGCGCTCAACTACCGGCTGAGCGGTTACAATCCCGCATCGTACCACGCAGTCAACATCGCGCTACACGTTGCCTGCGGGCTGGCGCTCTACCTGTTTATGTTCTCCGTGTTTTCGGATGCGTTGTTCGCCTTCTTTGTTTCGCTCTTGTTCCTCCTCCATCCCGTGCAGACGGAGGCCGTGGCGTGGGTGTCCGGTCGGAGTAACTCGATGTTCCTCTTCTTTCTGCTGCTTGCCGTCATATGCTATGGGAGGTGGTCGGCGAACGCGCCACGAGGCATGATCTTCTACGGCCTGGCGTTATTGTTCGCTGCCCTCTCACTTCTGTCAAAAGAGATGGCGATTGTGCTGCCTTTTCTCTTGATAGTGTATGATGTATCGGTGAACAGGCCGACGATGAGGGAGCGGTGGAGGGTACGGCTAATGGCCGTTATGCCGTTTCTGGCCCTCTCGTTCGCCTACGTGATTCTGCGCCATCTGGTGCTCGGAGAGACGAGACAGGCAGACTATTGGGGCGGAGGCGTATGGCCGACGCTTCTTACGATGACGGAGGCTTTCGCCTATTATGTTCGTCTGATGTTTGTCCCCAGGCCCCTCATGGTCGAATACGTCGTGTCATTGGCGAGGTCCCCGCTTCAGGCGACGGCCGCGGTTTCGATTCTGGCACTCTTGATTATTCTGGTAATTTGTGTCTCCAGCTATCGGAGGAAGTCGATTCTCTTTTTCGGCATTGCGTGGTTCTTTGTCTCGCTGTTGCCTGTATCAAACATAGTGCCCCTCAAGGCAGTCATAAACGAACGATTTCTCTACCTGCCCTCGATAGGATTCTGCCTGGTTCTGGCATCCCCAATTCTGAGCGGGCGGTCGGAATCGAGCAAAGGCGCGCTTGGGGGAATAGTGGCGGCGCTCCTTCTGATAGCTCTGTGCTACGGAACGCTGACATTCGATAGAAATCGGGACTGGCACGATTCGCTTTCCCTGTGGACGGCATCGGTCAAAGCTTCGCCAGCCGGGCCGACGTCACGGTACAACTTGGGGGTAGAGCTTCACCGGCGCGGCCGAGACGATGAGGCAATTGAGCAACTCAAACTCGCATGCCTGCTCCGAGACCCATTCCCTGTCGCGCACGGGTTGTTGGGCAATATTTATTCTGCTCAAGGAAAGTATGCGGCCGCGATAGAGGAATACGAGATTGGCCTCGCGCAGGCGCCCGACGACGCTCGGCTGAGACACAATCTGGCGATGGCATGGTTCGAAAAAGGCAAGGCACAAGCCGGGCACAACGAAATCGAAGCGGCGGCGTGGAGTTTTCTTACGGCGCTGAAGTACGAGCCGAACTTCGAGCCCGCGATGAAGGCGCTTGAAGAACTTCGCAAAGGCGTCGAGGCCGAACGTTTTCCCCAAACCGACCCCAAGCCACGAAAGGCGTACTGATGAAACTGTCGGTCGTCATGCCAGCCTACAATGAGGAACAGACGCTCGAAGAAATAGTGGAGAAGGTCCTTGCCGTCGATTTGGAAAAGGAACTGATAATCGTGGACGACGGCAGCACGGACAGGACGCGCGAAATCCTTCGGGAAAAATTCATGGGCAGGGATGACGTCAGGGTGATTTTCCACGAGAAAAACTCCGGCAAAGGGGCCGCCGTGAGGACCGGTATTTCTCACGCCTCTGGCGATATGATTATCATACAGGATGCCGACCTCGAATACGATCCGGCCGACTATCACGCGCTCGTGAAACCGTTGCAGGAAGGAAAGGCGGAGGTGGTGTACGGCTCGAGGGTGAAGGGAAGCAACTTCCGCCATCGGTACACCCTGAACCTTTTCGCCGCCAGGCTGCTGAGTGTTATGTCGAACGTGCTGTTCGGGCTGGCAATAACCGACGAACCCACCTGCTACAAACTTTTCAAGGCCGACGTCATCAAGTCGATCGAGTTCAATGGCAACGGATTCGAGTGGGAGCCCGAAGTCACGGCCAAGCTGGGGAAAAGGGGCGTGAAGATATTCGAGGTTCCGATAAGCTACTATTCGCGCACAATCAAAGAAGGCAAGAAGATCAAGTGGATAGACGGCGTCAAAGCGATTTGGACGCTGATAAAATATCGTTTCGTCGATTGATTCTTTCGAGGCGCAGCACTGACCCTGTAATCGAATTGTAATGCAAGACCCTTCCACACCCGGCGGCTCCAGCAGATTGTTGAATCCCTCCGCGCTCATCAGAACGATAACGCTCATAGCGCTTGCGCTGCTCGGCCTGTGCCTGTTTGCGAACAAAATCATCGACGCCGACATCTGGTGGCACCTTCGCACGGGGCAATACATCGTCGAGACCCGCACCATCCCCGGCGCCGACATGTATTCGTACACTGCGGGAGGAAACAGATGGATCGACCTCCACTGGTTGTTCCAGGTAATCCTCTATGTCGTGTACAGCGCTTTGGGTTCATACGGCCTGTCGCTCCTTTTCATCTCGGCCTTCTCCGCCGCCTTCGTTATCCCCTGGATGGCCCGCCGGGGGGAAAGAAGTCGTCTTCCGACGCTTCTCTTCTTCTGGCTTGCGCTTATGGCAAGCAGCGCGCGTTTTCTTCCCAGGCCAGAGGCGTTCACCTATCTGATGATTTCCATCTACATGTTCCTGCTGCACGGGTTCGAGCAGGGCCGCTGCAGGCGGAGCATCTTCGCGCTGATTCCCCTCCAGGCGATCTGGACAAACATGCAGGGGCTGTTCATCCTCGGGCCGTTTCTCATCGGCGCGTATGCGAGCCAGGCCGTCGTCGCGCAAGTTGGTTCGCATGCGCTCAAACGCGAACCTGTTCCAGCGCAGCGGGAACGGATGTGGAAGCTCATCGCCTTTTTCCTCGGCTCGATAGCTGCCTGCATGCTCAATCCATACGGGCTGGAGGGAGTGCTCTTTCCGTTTACGCTGTTCACGAGGGCGGGCGGAATGGAGAACGTGTTCGCGCGCTCCATCGCCGAGCTCCAGCCGCCGTTTTCCGGCTATAACCTCACGAGCCCCCTAGAATACTTCGGCCTCTTCATTGCGCTCTGCGCCCTTGCGGTCGCACTTGATTTCAGGCGCCTGAGGCTCAGCCACGTCATCATCTTCGCCGGGACGGCCTACCTCGCGCTGAACGCCAGGCGCAACGTGCCTATCTTCGTGTTCGCGTTTCTGCCGCTCGCGGTGGAGCACGCGGAGAGCCTTTTCACGCAACTCCGCAGCGCTGGAGGCAGAAGATATCGCCGTGCGATGGACCGGCTGGGCGTCGCCTGCCATGCGCTCATCTGTGTGGCAATTGTGTTTCAAATCGCGAGCGTGCTGACAAACAGGTACTACATTTCTGACAAGCGGGCCGAAAGGTTCGGGTTTGGGTTCAAGGAGCAGGCTTTTCCCCACGGCGCATTCGTGTTCCTGAAGGAAAATGGAGTCCGGGGACCCTTCTTCAACAACCTGGACATAGGCGGCATGTTCATCTGGGAAATGTACCCTGCGGAGCGTGTGTTCATTGACCCGAGGCTCGAGGTCAATTCGGCCGAGACCTTCTCCGAATACTATCGGGCAACATCCGATGCAGACGCCTTTAGGAGACTCTCGGCCAAATACCGGTTCAACGCGGCCATCATCTCGCACACCTCCCAGGACGCCCTGTACTTGATTCCGCTGATGTATTTCTCTCCCGATTGGGTGCTGGTGTATTTCGACCCGCTGGCAGCCGTGTTCGTGCGGCGGAGCACGGAGAACGAGGAGATCATCAGGGAGAACGCGGTTGACATAATGCGCGACGAGATTCCGGTCTTCGCGCCCGACGATACGCTGAACGACAGCAGCCCCAAGCTGTTGAGAAATGTTTTGGACAAGATTGCCTCCGTGGCGCCGTCCGATACCGAGGCGCAGAATCGGTTCAGCCTCGCGCTCGTCTTTTTGGTAATAGGCCAGAACGAGCGGGCCGTGCAACAGCTAAAAGCGGGGTTCGAGCTGGCGCCCTCCTCGCCCGAGGCGTATTACAATCTTGGGCTGGCGTATGACCGCATGGGAGAGAAGGAATTGGCCGAGCGATATTACAAGAGAGCCATCCAGCTCGACGGCCGCCATGCCTCCGCGCACACCAACCTGGGAAGAATCTATGATGAGCGCGGGCTTAAGAAGGAGGCCGAGAAGGAATACAGGCTTGCGATAAAGTGGGGAGGGGATAAGCCTATTCCGCTCTACAATCTGGGGGCTCTCTGTTACGAGCGTGGCGACCGCGAAGCCGCGCGCAAATATTGGCGGCGTGCGCTCAAGGCCGATCCTACGTTCATACCCGCAAGCGAGGCGCTGAAGAACCTGAATTAGGAAAGCTTATCCGTGTCCGTCGCTCAGGTATCGGCTGCGCTCGACCATCCGCGCCAACACCCCGGCGGCCCTGTCGGGAGTGGGATAAATGAGCACCCCGTTCTCCTCCAGCGCGAGCACCGACGGATTCCTGACCGCGCGCGAGCCGACGACGGTTTCGGCAGCCACGACGACGGGCTTGCGATACTTGTCCAGCAGCTCGACCATTCCACGCGCAGAGTTCATGTCTTCCTCGACGAACAGGTCGGAGAGCTGGCGCAGGTTGTAACGGTCGGCAAACTTCGATTCTCTGAATGTCTGCCCCCTGAGGGTCGAGAACCCGACGGCTCCCAGCGCCACGACGCCGTCAACGTAGTCGCAGCGGAGCATCGTCTCCACGCAGTTGATGAAATCGCCGCGCCTCAAGCCCGCAACCAGGTCGACCGGGTTGTTGCGGCTCCACCATGCCGGGAGAATCTCGTCGAGAGCCTCGAGGGTCTCGGGCCTCAGCTTCACAACATCCAGGCCGACGCGCGAGCATGCATCGGCGGCGAGAACGCCCCAGCCGCCGCCTGCGGCGACTATGCCGACGCGGTTGCCCCTCGGGAGAGGCTGACGAAGCATCGCCCTCGCCGTGTCGAACATCTGTTCGATGTCCTCGACGCGCGTTATTCCCGCCTGTCGGCACATCGCATCGAACACATCATCCGAACCCGCGAGCGAACCCGTATGTGAGCGGGCGGCCTCACTGCCCGCATCGGTCCGGCCCGACTTTATCATGATTATCGGTTTCTTCCGGGAAACCTTCCGGGCCGTTTCAAACAACCTGCGTCCGCCGTGCGAGCCTTCCACGTACGATAGGATGACATGCGTATCGGGGTCCTCTCCGAAATATTCGAGGTAGTCCTCCGTGCGGAGGTCGGCCTCGTTGCCGGAGCTGATAAACTTGTTGAATCCCATCTCGCGGTCGAGGCTGAACCGCAGCATCGAGCCGCCGACGTTGCCGCTCTGAGACACCATCGAGATATGGCCCGGCTTGGGGAAGAAGGGGGGCATGATGGCATAGAGACTGGCCGAATTCACGCTCATGACGCCCGCGCAGTTGGGTCCGGCCAGAACCATTCCCCCCGCCTTGGCGATGCGCACCATCTCGCGCTGCATCTCCTTCTCTTTTTCTCCGAGCTCGCCGAAGCCGGCGGTTATCACGACACCCGCGGGGATGCGCTTTTCCACGCACTGCCTGACCACAGGCAGCACGTGAGGAGGCGGAACGACGATCATTGCAAGGTCGATGGTATCGGGCACATCGAGGACGCTCTTGTATGCGCGCAAGCCCATCACTTCCTTCTCCCGCGGATTGATGGGGTACACGCGGCCCTTGTAGCCGCCATCGATCAAGTTGAAAAGGATGAAGAACCCCCATTTCGCCACCGTGTTCGAGGCTCCGACAAACGCAATGGAGCGCGGGTTGAAGAGGGGCGCAAATTTCTCAAGTATCTCTGACATCGGACTTATTCCTGTCTGAAGGGAGCTATAATCAAGGGTGGCACCGTATCGGGGCATTTACCGCGCCGGCGACGCGGCGGGAACAAACGGCGAAAGCGCTCGGCGGCCTTCTGTCACAGGACGTCATTCCTGCCTCCAGCCGAACCCTACTCGCCCAGCACCACCAACGCATCCACGGCAACCGGCTTTGCGCCGGCGATTATGAGAGGATTGACGTCAATTTCCTTGACGGCATCGTGTTCCAAACCGATTTTTCCCACGGCGATGAGCACCTGCGCGAGCGCCTTTCGGTCAACGGCGGGCTCGCCTCTGAAGGCGTCGAGGATTTTCCTGCCGGGCAGTTCCTCCATCATCTCGAGCGCGTCGCGTTCCTCCAGCGGGGCGATGCGGAAGGTGACCTGCTTCAACACCTCGACGAAGATGCCTCCGAGGCCGAGCATGGCGCACGGCCCGAACTGCTCGTCTCTCGTGAGTCCAACAACGAGCTCGCGGCTGCCCGAGATCATCTCCTGCACGAGAATTCCGTCCAGGGCTTCGCCGGCCCGCTTCGTGATGCCGTCAAACGCTTCCGTCACCTCTTTCTCATCGCGCAGCTTGAGAGCGATAAGCTGCCTCTCGGTCTTATGGGTAAGCGCGGGCGAGCAGCCCTTCAACACGACCGGATAGCCCAGCTTCTTGGCAAATTTTACCGCCTCGGCGCTGTCCTTCGCCAGAAATTCGCGTGTCACCGGAATACCGTACGCGCTCAGAACCTGCTTCGACTGATATTCGGAAAGTGTTCGCTGTCCTGCCTTCAGGGCCTGGGTAATCGTGTCCATAAACTGACGGCTCCTTGTCGTTGACTTAGAAGTCTCAAAAAAATATCCAAGAGGGTGCGCGGCGGACTTGCTGGGTTGGGGTTGACGCACCGACCGCGCGAATGTAAGATGTATTATACCATCATTCGCTCGATTTCTCAAAGCAAGAGGTTCTGTTCCCACAATTGCCGCTGTTTTGGCAAGATTATATCATGTATCAGAACGGAGCGCCGAGGAGGTGCTTGCAACAATGAATGCGGAGAAAACGCTTCCCGATTTTGACGAGACTGCCCGGTTTCACGGCCATGTGTGCCCCGGGCTTGCCATCGGGTACAGGGTGGCCACCACGGCCATGGACCTGCTGGGGGTTGACCGACCGCGCGACGAGGAGCTGGTGGCTGTCGTCGAGAACGATACCTGCGCCGTCGATGCGGTACAGGTGGTCACCGCCTGCACCTTCGGCAAGGGGAACCTCGTGTTCAAGGATTATGGCAAGGGCGGGTTCAGCTTCTTCTCGAGGGAGCGAGGGAAGGGATTGCGGATCAGCTACCGGGGATTTCCATCCTTGCCCGATGCTGACGCGCCAAGGATGCAACAACTCAGGGAAAAGGTTCATTCCGAGGGTTCGGCCACCGAAGCCGAGCGGCGGGAGTACGCAGGATTGCGCGAAAAGTTGATTAAGCACATCCTGTCCTGCGAGGCCGAAGACCTTCTGCGCTGGCAGTGGCTCGAGGAGGAGCCGCCCCACCCCGCGCGAATACGCCCGAGCATCGTGTGCGACGACTGCGGCGAACAGGTCATGGAAACGCGGATACGACGGGTCGGCGGAAGGAGCCTCTGCATTCCCTGTGCGGAACGGACGGATTGGCCCCAGGGAGGCTAGGCCTTCCCTTTCATGGCGAAGACGGGCCGCGACATGATTGCGCCGCTTGCCTTACAGCCCCACTTCTGCTAACCTTCTCTGGACTGCGAAGACGGAATCTCGGAAAGAAGCCGCATGCGCGCGAAATTCTTCGGATGGCTGGCGCGACTGTTATGTCGGATGCCGGGGACGATAGTGCTTCTGGGCATCGGGCTGGCCGGGGCAGGCGTGAGTCTGGCCCTGAATCTGCAGATGCACACAAGCCGGGTGGACCTGCTCTCGCCTCACAATCCCCAGATTCGAAACTACAACAGCTTCACGCGCGAGTTCGGCACGGCGAACAACGTGTATTTCATCCTCGAGAGTCCATCGCTTGCCGAATCGAAACGCTCCGCCGACGCGCTGGCGGCGGAGATATCCAAGCATCCGTCCCTCATCCGCGATGTCCTGTATCGGTTCGACGTAGAGGCCGTCAAGGGCAGCCTGCTGCTGCATCTTTCCCCCAAAGAGCTTCACCGCCTCGATGAATACCTCGACGAGGAATCCGACCTGCTAAAGAATTTGGCGGGGGCGGAGAATCTGAATGTCGCGTTCTCGACGATGGCCGACCTGGCGGAGAAGCGGGCGAGAGAGGCCTTCAAGAACCCGGCCACTCCCCTCGAGCTGGCCGCTCTCGCGAGCCTGCTGGAATGGATGAATTCGTACATTTGGGAAGGAAACGACGGCGGAGTCGGATTCCTGTCCTCGCTCATTCCAGGCTCTCTGCCGCTCGGCATATCGGACGACCCGGAAGGCTATCTCGTGGGCGAGAACGGCAGGACGGTCATACTCCTCGCGCGGCCCAACGCGGAGAAGGAGGACACTATAGAGTTCCTGAAGCCGATGATGGCCTCTCTCGTGCAGGCGCGGGAGAAGGTCCTCAAGGAATTCCCGAAAGTCACGATAGGAATGACCGGGCTGCCGACGTTCGCGTATGGCGACCTCCGGGTCATGGAAGATGAGATACCGCTGCTCTCGCTTGTGGCGCTTGGTCTCGTGATAGCGCTTTTCTTCCTGTTCTTTCACCATCCCCTCGAAGTCGCATTTGCGACCGTGGCGATGCTCATAGCCGTCGCATGCACGCTCGGTACCACAAGGGTGCTCATAGGTCACTTAAACATCATGTCGTCGGTGTTTGCGATGACGATGGTGGGATTGGGCATCGACTTCGGGGTCCACTTCATCGGCCGTTTTTACGATGAGAAATCGAACGGGGGAACCTTCGAGGAGGTAATGAAGCGGACGCTGGTCGGCTGTGGGCCGCCCATCTCGACGGGGGCGCTGACGACTGCGGCCGCTTTCTATCTGCTGTTCGCGACTGACTTCAGGGGACTGGCCGAGTTGGGCGTGATTGCAGGCACCGGCATATTGCTGAGCCTCATCTCGATGTTCACGATTCTTCCCTCGCTCATTTCGCTCCGGAACAAATGGGGTGGCTCGGCGGGCGGTTCAACGAGTTCGACGACGCCCA
The DNA here is from genome assembly GCA_964607485.1 of uncultured bacterium. Classification (GTDB taxonomy): domain Bacteria; phylum Abyssobacteria; class SURF-5; order SURF-5; family SURF-5; genus CAZSKP01. The sequence goes on from CAZSKP010000010.1 coordinate 79,960, forward strand.
TCCTTGCCCGGACGCTCGGCCGTCTCGCCGCAGCGGTCGAGGCACATGCAGGCGTGATCATCGCGGTCGCAGTGGCCGCCACGCTCGTGATGTGCTATTTCGCGCCGAGGGTTCGGTTCGATTACAATTTCCTCCACATCCAGCCCGTCACCTCGACGACCGCACAGTATGAAGGAATTTTGATGAGGCGCACGGGACTTGCGCCCTCGTACGATGTGGTTGTGAAGGACGACCTGCAGTCTCTCGAAGAGACCTCCGACGAACTGGCAGCATTGCCCTCCGTGTCCCGCGTGGATTCGGCCAGCGGACTTGTTCCGCCCGACCAAGAACAGCGGATTCGCGCCGCGCGTGGGGTCGTCGAGCGAATCGCCGGGATAAGGGAAGAGGCGGGAAGCGCTCGCGAAGCGACCGATCTGACCAAGCTCGTCGAGCAATACAGGGAGATGCAGCGAGGGCTTGAGACCGCGTTGAAGGCGAAGGCCCTCGTGGGGAACAAGAGGGTCATTTCCGAAATCCGACGGTGTGCGCGCGCAGGTCGCAGATTTCTTGAAAAATACGACAATGCCGGGGCCGAAGCCCTCTCACCTCGGCTGGAGGCTTTTTCGACCAGCCTGTTCTCGTATATGGAAGAGCTGCTGGCGACTCTCGGCAGCAACCGCCAGCTTGAGAAGGTCTCCTTCGCCGATCTGCCCGAGAACATCAGGACTCGCTTCGTGGGGAGAACGGGCAAGTACGCGGCCTATGTGTTCCCGTCGCGGAGCGTCTGGAACAAAGCCTTCCTGGACAGGTTCAACGCCGACGTGACAACGATCGCTCCCGATGCGACCGGGTCCGCGCTGTTTGCCCAGACCATGCTGGACGTCGCCGGGCGAGCGCTCAGGCAGTGCAGCCTGCTGGTGTTCGGAGCGATAGTTGTCCTCATGTTCCTTGACTTCCGGAAGGCGACGCCGATGCTGCTCGCTCTGCTTTCGGTCGTGGTTGGCGTGATATGGATGCTGGGGATCATGGATCTCGTCGGCTGGCGGTACAATCCGATCAATATCATGGCCGTCCCACTGATGCTCGGCATCGGGATAGACAACGGCGTTCACATCGTCCACCGGTTTCGGGAGGGCGGCTGCGACGTTCGCAAGACGCTGGCGACCTCGGGCCGCGCTATTGCGGTGTCCTCGCTCACCACAATCGCGGGATTCGCTTGCGTGTTGTTCTCGACCCATCGGGGCCTGATAAGCCTCGGCCAACTGATGGTGCTCGGCGTGGGAGCGTGCCTCATCGCCTCGCTCACGGTGCTCCCGGCGGTTCTGAAGAGTTTGAGCGAGGCGGGAATAAAGATCTGACCGGCAGAATCCCCGCGTCTAACAGGAGGGTGTACGATGGCTTTCGTCGGAAACGTGCTGTGGTTCATCCTCGGAGGAGGATTCTTCGCGTGTCTCTTGTGGCTGCTGTGCGGCCTGCTCTTGTGCGCTACGGTGGTCGGGATACCGTTCGGCATGGCAGCATTCCGGATTGCGGGGTTCGCCGCGTTCCCGTTCGGGAGGGAGCTGGTGGATGCCCGGCTGTTGGGGCAGAAGAGAATCACCGGGACGGGACTCGCCAATTTTCTGTGGATCGTACTGGCGGGAATCTGGCTCGCGATAAGTCACGTTCTCGCGGGCGTTTCGTGCTTCCTCGCGTTCTTTTTGGTTTTCCCGGTCTTCTTCGGTATCGCTCATTTCAAGCTGGCCGGGGTGTGCTTTGCGCCTTTGGGCCGGAAGCCCGTCAGCAAAGAGGTGGCCGAGGAGGCAAGGCGGAGAGCCGCGAGCGCGGAGCTTGACGGCAGGTTGACCAAATAGCACCTCACAAAATTTGCGGAGCGCAACAAGATGAAAATCACAATCGTTGGAGCGGGAGCCATCGGCGGCATTTGCGGCGCATATCTTACGAAGGCGGGAAGAGACGTAACGTTGGTGGAGCCGTACAGGGAACATCTCGAGCGGATAAGAAAGGGCGTCCGGATCCACGGCGTGCGCGGAGAAATGACCGTGCCTTTGAATGCCGTCTCGCCCGACGAGCTCAAGGGGCCGCTCGGAGTTGTGCTGCTGGCGGTCAAATCTACGAAGACTGTCGAAGCCGTGGACAATACCAAGCCGCTCCTCGAGCCCGACACCACGATAGTCTCGCTTCAGAATGGAATCAACGTGGACACGATCGCGGCGAAAGTCGGTCCGCAGCGGGTCATTGGGTGTAGCATCGGATGGGGCGCCACATTTGTCGGTCCGGGCCATCTGAGCCAAGCCTCCGAGGGAGGATTCATAATAGGCGAGTTGAGCGGCGAAATGACCGATCGTCTCGATCACATCAAGAGCATCCTCAACGACATCGCCGAGACGAAGACGACTGCGAAGATATACGGCCATCTTTGGAGCAAGCTGAGCATAAACTGCCTGATTGCCGGCTGCGCGGTCCTGGGCCTGACCGTCGGCGAGGCGCTCGCCCCCGAAAGGAACAAGCGACTTTTCATCAGGCTCATCCGCGAAGTCATCGCCGCCGCGGAGGCCAACGGCGTGAGAATGGAGCTGATCGAAGGCGCTGTGGACCCATATGTCTTCCGGCGGGACGACGAAGAGGGCATGGCGCTGTGCTTCCAGATACTCGATTTCATGAGCGCCATTCACGGACGGATCAAACCGGGGCCTCTCCAGGACATGGAAAGGGGAGTCGAGCCGGAAGTGGAGTACGTCACGGGGTACTGTGTCAAGAAGGGCCGCGAGAAGAATGTGCCGACGCCGATAAACGCAAAGGTATATGAGCTTCTAAAGAAGATGGAAAAGGGTAAGGTAAAGCCGAGCCCGGAAAACATGGCAGAGCTCGAAGCCGCCGAATGAACCGAGTGGGTCCCCTCGAACTCAGTACTTCCCCAGCAGCTTGCTGATCCATTTGTGGATGGAGTGGAAGGAGAAGCCGGGAATCAGATACATGACCGCGCAGGTTCCGTGACGCACGTTGAGTCCCTTCTCCCGAGCCAGCTCCAGCGCCTCGGGCGTCTCGCACCCCATGTGAATCCACACGTTTCGGATGCCCGCCTCCGCCGCCTTGGCCACCCAGTCGCGAGTCTCCTCCTTGAGCGTCTCGATGATCACTGCCTCCACCTTCTCGGGAAGCGATGCAAGGTCGGGATAGACCTTGTCGCCTTCGACGGTGTCAGCACCGGGGTCAACGGCAAACACCTCTTTCCCTAATTTCTTGAGCTCGCGGTATGTGATCTTCGGAAAGTCGCCTTTCGCCGAGTGGCCCACGACCGCGTAGCTGGGGCTGGTCCAGAAAAGTTCGTATTCAGACGGCATGGCAATGCCCCCATGTCGGCGCTTGGTCGCCCTCCCAATGCAGGAACGGAGCGGCTAACGCGCCAATGCACAAGAGCGAACCCGAAACCTTAATCGTGCACCGACCAATCGGGATTCTTGTCTGTCATCTCGATTCCGTCGTTGATGAGGAAATACGAATCCTCGCCCGTGAACTTCTGCGGAGGCAGCGCGCCGAGCAGGAGAAACGTGCAAGGCTCACCGGTGCGATTGCCGATGGCGCGTGGCACATCGGGTGCGACTCTCACCATGTCGCCGGGCTTCATGGTGATCTCTTCGTCTCCGACCAACATGGTGCCTGAACCCTGCAGGCAGATGAAAACCTCTTCCTGTTCCTTATGCGCATGGAAAAAGGGATAGCCCATGCCGGGCTCCATCCGCGAAAGCGACATGCCGACGGCAGTCAGGCTCAGGTCGTTCTTCAGCGGCCGAAGCAGGCTGCCTCTATCAAGGTCATAATGCTTGAACGTATAACCAGCCATCATCGTTCTCCTTTCGGTAAGAGCTTCCGCTCACCTGCGAAAGCGGGAATCCATAGACTCCCTGGTCGAGCGAGGGAATGACACACCCGCCGGGCGCGAGTCACGGATTTCTCTTCAGAAAATCTCCTATGATTTCGCATATTTCCTCCGGCGCGTCCTCCTGCAGAAAATGGCCTGCGCGGGGGATCATGTGGACCTCGCCGTGCGGATAGATTCCCTGCCAGAGAGGGAGAATCGCATCGGCCGGAAACACGTGGTCGTTCTCTCCCCAGATGAAGCAGGTGGGCACGTTTATCGTGCTCAGCTTTTCCTGAATCGCCTTCATCGTCGGATACGATGGCGCGTCCGCTGTAAGCGGGACATCCTGTATCGCCATCGTCGGCACACGCGAGTTGTAGTCGGGGAACGGCGCCCTGTAGGCGTCCATCAACTGCGGAGTTATCTTCTCCTTGCGCACTATGGCCAGCGGCAGGAATCCCTCGATAAACACGTTGTAAGCAAGCAGCATCGTCTCGCCGATCTCAGGCTTACGGCACATCGCAAGCAGCGGCGGCAGGACCTCCTCGGGCACGTCCTCGGGGAATACGAAGGCCCACGTGCTCATGATGACGAGTCGCTTGATGCGGTCCGGATGCTCGACCGCATAGCCCAGCCCCATACCGCCGCCCCAGTCCTGCATCACGAGCGTGATGTCGTTCAGGTCGAGCTGGTCCATCACGCCGGTGAAATACTCTATCTTCTTCTTCAGGGGGTACTCGCCGCGGTCGATCGATTTCTCCGATTTGCCATAGCCCATGTGGTCGGGCACGACGCAGCGGTAGCCGGCCCCCACCAACGGCGGCACGAAATTGCGGTAGAGGTAGGACCATGTGGGATTGCCGTGAAGCATCACGACGGGCTCCGCATCGGGCTTACCCTTCGGCCTTTCGTCCACGTAATGGAGCCGCAGTCCGTTCACCGTGACATAATGCGGCTTGAACGGATACGTCCCTCCAAACGTCTCGTTCTGAATGTCCATTTTTTTCCTCCTCATTGAGCGTTTTGGAGAGGTACAGGCAACGGGCAGATTATAATCCGTGGAGGCCGCCAATTGCAAAACGTTTCTTGAAGAACGATCTCAGCGCTATTTCCCGAGCAGGTCGAGGAGTTGGCACCGCTTCTCCTCCGACCCTTTTTCCAAAAGGGGCGGGCAATCGTCGGGGACGGCCTCGCCGCTTGCAATGGCGGCGGCGAATGCCATGCAAGTTGACCGGCCGCACTCAGCGCAGTTGGTCCTCGGAAGCAGCTTGAAAATATCCAGCGGCTTCAATTCCGAGAGGCTGCGGTAGGATGGCTCAATCTCCGCTTTTCTCGCAGCAACGGAGTTGATTGTCTCCCGAATTTCTTCGAACACTTCCCTCGCCTCGTCCTCGTCGCGAAACGCGGTGGCGAAGATTTTTTTCGGATACACCGCGATGACCTTGTCGTTCCTTCGGAACCGCAGAAACGGGACGTCCGCTTCGTAAACGCACGGTCCCACCTCGGCGTTCAGGTACGGAAGCAGCTCGGTCAGGTCGTCGTCGAATTCGATTGTCGCCGTTACCACGACGGCCGTGGGAAGGCACTCCGGCGGGGCCACCGCAATTGTGTACTCTTCAAGCAGCATATCGTTCTCTCCTCATGCGTCCTATTTCTGGAACCACTTTTCAATGTCCGATCCTTTGGGGACTTTGCCCTCGATTTTCTTTTCGCCGTCGATGAAAACGGCGGGTGTCAGCATGACGCCGCGGTTGACCATCGAGTCGATGTCGGTCACGTGCTCGATGTCAGCGTCGATGCCGAGTCGTCGGACCGCATTCTCCACCTCTTCCGAGGTTTTTCGACACTTGGCGCATCCGGGCCCGAATATCTCTATTTTCATTACTTCCTTCCCTCCTTCATCCAGCCATTAGCGTCCGCGCCACCATCACCGCAGCGATGGCGAGCAGGAACCAGCCGAATACTCTTTTCAGTTTTTCCTCGTCCAGCTGAACGGCCAGTCGGCTGCCTATCTGCCCGCCCGCAAACACGGCGACGGCAAGTATCAACGAGGCGCGCCAGTCCCAGTGTCCGCTGACGACGTGGCCCGCGAATCCGCCTGCCGCCGTCACGCCGACCATGAATGCGCTCGAACCCACCGCGATATCCATCGGGATGCCGAACAGCAATACCATCATGGGCACCTTTAGGATGCCGCCGCCCACGCCGATCATTCCGCTGACCAGCCCGGCGGCGAACGATAGCGGGAGCGCCAGAGCCATGTTCACGCAATACGGCTGCCCGCCTACCGTGCGCCGCCACGAAAAGAAGTCGCTTCGGTCCTCGGCGCAGCGATGCGCCGTGTTGAACTCGCGCACCATGAAGACCGCTGCGAGCACAATCACCGCCGCGAGCAGGAAGGACAGAAACGTGCCGCTGAAACGTCCCGACCACAGCCCGCCGATGAACCCGCCGGTAGTGGTGGCCGTCTCCAGCGCTATCGCCAGCGACCAGTCGATCTTGTGGGCCTTGCGATACACCAGCGACGACGAGAGCGACATGACCATGATCAGGAACAGCGATGTCGCTGCGGCCGTGTGAAAGTCGATGCCGAACAGCACCTGCACGGGAGTGTACACGACACCACCGCCCTGGCCGAGCATCGAAAGCACGATCGCAACGATGAACAGTATGATACCTAATGCGATTAACATCACACGCCACACTTCCAACGGTGTCCTCTTTATGCCATGATGATACCATAAATCATTCCGCTGATGGTTGCCATAATGACGACAAGCAGGCAATAGACGATTGTTTTCCGTGTTCCTATCACGCTTCGGATCACTATCATGTTGGGCAGGCTCAGGGCCGGGCCTGCCAGGAGCAGCGCCAGCGCGGGGCCGTTTCCCATGCCGTTTCCCATCAGCCCCTGGAGAATGGGCACCTCCGTCAACGTGGCGAAATACATGAACGCGCCCGCCACGGACGCGAACAGATTGGCCCAGAGCGAGTTGCCTCCCACCGCGCCGGCCACGTACCGCGCGGGAATCAGGCCGTTGTCGGAGCCCGGACGCCCCATCAGCATGCCCGCCGCGACGACCCCCGCAAACAACAGCGGCATGATCTGCTTGACGAAGCCCCAGGTCGAGTCCACCCATTCGGCCAGTTCCTCTTTTGTGAACCATCGCCAGAGCACGAACGCCAGAACAGCGAGGAGCACGCCGGTCAGAGGCCAATGAATTCGGTACACAGCGTCCCAGAAGCGCACCGATTGTCCCGGCTTGCCCCACGCCGCAAACACGAGGATGAGCACCATCGTGCCGAAGTAAAGGATCGTCTGCCCGAGCGGGCGACCGTCATCCGCAGCCGCGACAAGGGCGCCGTTTGCCCTCTTTGCGCTTTCTTCCTTGTGGTATATGCCCGCCATGATGAGCCCGATTACAATCGAGAAAACGACCGCGCCGACGGCTCGCGCGAGCCCCAACTGCCAGCCGAGCACACGGGCGGTCAGAATGATGGCGAGGACGTTGATGGCGGGTCCGGAATAGAGGAAGGCGATGGCCGGTCCCAGGCCAGCGCCACGCTTGTGGATGCCCGCGAATAACGGAAGGATCGTGCACGAGCACACGGCGAGGATCGTCCCCGAAACGGAGGCGACGCCGTAGGCGAGCGCCTTTTTGGCGTTGGCGCCGAAATATTTCATCACGGCCGCCTGCGAGACGAAACAGGCGATTGCGCCTGCAATGAAGAAGGCGGGCACGAGACAGAACAGAACATGTTTTTGGGCGTATTCCTTGGTCATATAGAGAGCTTCGAGGATGGAGCCCTGGAACCGGGCGCTCCCCACTGGCAGAAAATAGGCGAGGACAAAGACTGCGAGAATAAGGATCAGTTTGGTACGTTCTTTCATAGCGCGCTCTCTATTCGGCGTGCTGTCCAAGAGGCAATTGTCTACGTGTCATTCTGAGCGAAGCGAAGAATCTCCTGATGATTAGCGTAAAGTTGCGCAAAAATGGGAGATTCTTCGTCGCGTCGCTCCTCAGAATGACACTCCTGGTAAGGTCGCCAAGAGGCATCTCCTTTGGGCAACACGAGGTATTCATTTATGGCCATGCGACCATGCAATTCTCCAAGAGAAATCATGCGGACCCCAAAATCTCCTGCTGCGCCTTCAGGTTCTCTTCCATCACCTGCTCGACACAGCCAAAGAAATCCATGACACATGGCCGATTCAATCGGTAAAACGACTTCTGGCCCTCCTTGCGGTCTTCCACCAGCCCGGCCTGCTTGAGAATGCTCAAATGCTTCGATACGGTGGACTGATCGCTACCTATCAGATCCACCAACTCGCACACGCAGATCTCGCCGTGCTCATTCATCGCGTCGAGCATCATGAGCCGGCTGGGATGTGCCATGGCCTTAAGGATTTTCGCCCGCATCTCGTAGATTTTCTTATTCATGGCAACGGCCTCCTTTATCGCTCTATTGCCACTTTACCATATAGCCATCAATCTGTCAAGCGCTCGGACGGTTCTTTGTCTCCTGGCCTCATTTGAGGTGGCGGCCTTCGCCCCTCCCCCAAGACCTCTGGCGAAATCGGTGTGGGAGTGAGATAGTTGCTTAAGTCTCGCCCCTCCAGTTGCGTGAAAACCGAGGCGTGTGGCATTTCGTTTCTTGTCGTCAGGAGGGACTATCATGCGGAGATTGGTGCAGCTCGGAATTGCGCTGTTAGCCGTCCTATCCATTCTTTGCGGTCGGGCAAGCGCCACCGAATACGTGGTGGACCGGGCTCGGAGCGAGTTGGTGGTGCGATTGCACAAAGGCGGAATCGCGGCGGCGCTCGCGCACAATCATGTGATTCGCGCGACCGATTACTTCGGAAGAGGCAGCTACGACCTGGCCGACCCTTCGAGGGGATCGATTCTGGTTGAAGTTCGGTCCGAATCACTCGTGGCCGACGAGGCGGCGACGCGCGAAAAATACGGCCTCACCAAGCCGCTCAGCGACAAGGACCGAGAGAAAATTCAGTCAACCATGCAATCGACCGTCCAGATGGACGTGAAGAAATACCCGATGCTGAAGTTCCAGTCGACAAATATTGAAGAGCAATCGGAGGGCCGGTACACGATCACCGGCGATTTGACCATTCATGGCGTGACGCAGTCCGTCACTTTTCCCGTCGCAGTAACCCCGGAAGACGACGGCATGCGCGGCCGGGCCTCGTTCAAATTCAAGCAGAGCGATTTCGGGATAACGCCCTACAGCGCGATGCTGGGCGCGCTCCGAAACGAAGACGAAGCCACTATGTATCTCGACATCTTCGCGATGCCCGTCCCGTAGCAATAGCAGCAACGCGATTCCTATCCGCCCATTTCTTCTCGCGTCCCGGCTATCCGGGCGAAGTCAACCTCCTCGTAGAACCGCGAAAAGTAGAACTTCGCATTCGGGCATTCTTCATGGACGGCCCTGCGATAATCGTCGAGGTTCATGTACTTCGACAGGGTGTAGGGGTGCATGAAATCGTCGAAGTGGTGGACCATCGTCACATCGGGCTTGAACCTTTCGACCAACAACTGCGACTGTTGCAGCCACTTCCTGTTGGCGGGGCAGTACGGGATTGCCAGAACGTTGACACGCTCGATTTCGCCCAGTTCGTCAACCTGGCCGGTGAGGTTGCCGAAGTAGAGCATGGTCTTGCCGGCGGGGGGAAATCGGAAATGGAAGACGAAGCAATTGCCGAAGACGTGATGCCTCAGCCATTTGAACCCGGCAGGCACGGCTTGCGGCATTCCATGCAGCCACGGGCGAATGAACATTGACCGGATGAACCAGAAGTCGATTTCCTCGGTTCCTATCTGGTAGGGCGTTACATCGATATCGGCAATGTTGAACGTCCGCCCCTTGACGCTCTCGAGCGCGTGCCACTTCGACCGGTCAACGGAGAGGTGCAACCGACTTGCCTCGCGCTCGATGTCGACCAGACACCGCTCGGGCGCGTAGGTCTCCGCGTTATGCCTCGCGGCGATGAAGGGAGCATCCCACGAGTGGTCCAGATGCCCGTGCGTGAGGAGCAGATAATCCACCCTGTCGAGGTCGTCCCTCGTGACCTGCAGATGCGGCTTATCGCCAGGCAGGCGTGTGTAAAGCGGGTCGATGATTATCTTCAGATCTTTGTAGTGGATATGATAATGCGCGGCGCCGTGCCACAGAAACGTGAGCCTGTCATCGGATTCCATGCCTCCTCCTTGCCCTTGGGCAACTCACCTCGCGAGCATTTCGAGGAAGCCCTGCACGCGGGTGCGTATCTGCCCGCGCCCGGGGCCGACGCGGTGCTCGGTCTCGATGACCATGTTCGGGATGCCGGCCTCCTTGAGGGCCTCGCTCAGAAGAGGCTGCTCGGCGAGGTGCGGGTCGCAGAACTTCTGTATGACGAATATGAGCGACTCGGCGCGACACTCGCGCATGCCTTCGAGGATGAACTCGAGCCTCCGCTTGACCGGCAGGCGGCTCGGGCATGGCGTGCGCGCGATGTAGCGCCTTGCCAGCGCCTCGACGGGGTCGCCGCCCGGCTCGACGAGATCGAAAAAACTCCGCGCGCCCGTGCAGAGGTCGTCGCCGACGATGGTCGCTCCCGCTTCCTCGATGACCTTCAGGATTTCCGGGTCGTGCAGCTCGCTGCCGGAGACATAGGCCCGGTGGGCGTCCTGTCCGCATCCGACGGGCCGAAGAATCTCCGCGATGAGCGCCTCGACCATATCCGAATAATCCTCAGGCGGCATGAGTGAGCCCGCAAGGACCACCTCAAGCACGTCGCTCCCCGATATCGGCGTCGGATTCGCGGCGCGGAGCGCGCACAGCCGCTTGAGCACGGACCGCCTTCGGTTGTACACATCTATGCTCTTCGATAACGACTCGTCCGAAATTTGCGCGCCCATGAATTTCTCAATGGCTTCCTTGAGCTTGTTGAGTTCGCGCACATGATACCGCAGCGAGCCCGCGCTCAGGAAATACGGAGGCGCGAACATGTAGGTGAAGTCGGTCTTTATGTTGCGCTGCCAGATGCCGAACAGGCCGCAGGTCGCGTCGCAGGTGTAGGCGTGCACGATCCCGTCCAGATAGTCGAACCCGCCCTTGAGCGCAGTGTCGAGCACGCCTCTGACGAACGGGCAGACGAAGCTCTGTATCAGCGTTTCCGCCTGGGTGATGTCCTCCGTGCCGCCGAAAAGGCGGACGGGGTGTATGCCCGCCGCGTGGAGCAGCTCCTCTGGCGTGTAGCTGCAAAAGTAGCCGAAAATCTTCTTGCCGGTGCGCTTCCTTAGATCGCGCAGATATTCCGTCCGGTTTCGGACGACTTCGCCGAAGCTCTGCACGGTCACCGCTTTCGTCGTCATGTCTCTTTTCCCTTGTCACCGGCTCGCGGCAGGGTGCGCCGGCGTAAGCCTCAGATGTCCCTGGACGCTGCCGATGAAATCCTCCCGGTCCATCATTTCCGTTATATACTCGCCCTTGAGCCATTTGTCGCAGAAATCGTGATAGTGGCGGCTTGCGGGATTGCCCGATTGGCCGGTCGTGTCGATGGCCAGAGTCTTGTTCAGCCGGGAGAAATCCATGATATGCCTGAGCGAGGCGGCCATGGTCACGTCGTAGGGCTTGTTGAAGTCAAAGGTGCCCCTGTTTACGGATTCGCCGTCGCCCGGGAAGGGAAACGGTCCATAGTCAAAAATCATCTTCACGAGCCCGCTCCGGTCGAGCGAGTGGCGGAACTCGATGGTGTGCACGCGGCCCCATTCCCACTTCGAGACATCGCTGCCCAGCCTCTTTTCGAGCGATGAGATCGCCTGTGTGAAACTGCGGACGGCGATGTCGTCGCGGGTTTCGACCTCTTCGGTGCGCACGTCGTCGAACCAATGGGAGCCCTCCTGCACGAACCCGACAAATCTCTCCAGCCAGAGATAGTAGTTGTCGAGATACTCCTTGGCCAATTCCTGTCCCATTTCGTCAACAAACGTGTTCTTCGCAAATGTGAGCAGGAATTCGTGGTATATGGTCGCGGCGACGCTGTCGGTCGTGTTGTCGAAGTCCCACTCTTGCAGGCGGGCGGCGGCATCGCGCAGCCGGGCGTCGGGAAGGTCGGCCAGCGCAGGCAAGAGAGTTTCCAGGAGCAGCTTCGCGAGCAGCGACTTCGAATCCGCCTGAATTCGCGCCATGCTCTCGGCATCGTGTGTATCCTGCGCCTCGATGAGTTCGGCTATCCTTTGGTATCTGAATCTCGGAGCCCACTCGGCCGAGAGGAAATGGTGGTACTCGTCGCCCACGACCCGGTTGTTGGCCGTGACAAGGTAGCCGGAAGGCGGGTTGAATGTGTGCGGCATTTCCGCAAAAGGGATCCGCCCCTTCCATCGTGTTTCGCTCGTCCAGCCCTCCTGCGGGACGGTGCCGTCTCCACGCGAGCGAATGGGTATCGTTCCCGCGCCATAGTATCCGATGTTCCCATCGATGTCGGCATACAATAGATTTTGGGGTGCGACCGAGAACTTGCTGAGGGCCTTACAGAACTCGTCCCAGTTGGCCGCTCGATTCACGGCGCTCAGTGCCTCATATTCCGGTGTCGGCTCAAATCCTGTCCAGCACAGGCTGATGGCCTGTGCCATCCCCGGAAGCGCGTCATTCATCAACGGTCCGTGTATCGTGCGCCGGATTTCCTTCTGTATGGACGAGACGTCCCCCTTCTTGGTGCGGAATGAAATGCGCTCCAGTCGCGTGTCCATGTCAACCCACTTGCCATTGTATTCATACTGATTCGGGTCCTTGGGGTTGATGCGTTCTATGAATACGTCCTGCACGTCGGCGTTCATGTTGGTCATGCCCCAGCCGATTCTGCGGTTGTGTCCGAGTATGGGGAGCGTAGTCCCCGGAAAGACGCCGCCGATGACGTCGTACCCCGCGCCGACAAGATGGGCGAAGTACCAGATCGACGGCATGCGGCTGCCGCTCAGGTGCGGGTCGTTCGCGAGTATGGGCGCGTGATTTTTCGCCCGCGAGGGACCTACGACCCAGCAGTTGCTCCCGCCGGGCTGCCCTATGATCTCGTCCAGCAGAGGCGCGCCTCCGTCGAGGAACGATTGTTCCAGCGGCTCTTTGACGACGGCGGCGGGAATGATGAACGGACCCTCGGAAGGATATGTCGGGCCCAGCTCGGCCGCGCGTTTCGGGCCGAGCTTCGCAATCAGCTTCATGGCGACGATTTCACTCTTGAAATTCATCGAGAGCTGCCACGCCAGTAATCTGGAGATGGCCAGTGTGTCGGACGGCCGCCACCGCTCGGGCCGATATTTGAGCAGGCGAAACTCGGGAGGCAGCGCCGCCATGTGCTCGATGCAGGCGTTCACGCCGTCGGAAAACGCCTCGAGCCCGGCCAGGGCGGCGGGAGATAGTCCTTTAACCTGTCGGCGCGCCGTTTGCTCGAAGCCGAGAGTGCGCATGAGCACGTCGAGCTCGAGCGCGTTCTCACCCAGTATTTCCGCCAGGCGGCCGGTGGCCGCTCGGCGCGTCAGGTCCATCTGCCACAGCCGTTCCTGCGCGCTCACGAACCCGACGGCGAACATCAGGTCGTTCTGATTCCCGGCATAGATATGCGGTATCCCGTATTCGTCGCGGTAGATATCGACCTGCTCGGAGAGACCTTCGAGCGTGATAACGCCCGAGAGTTCGGGAAGCGACTCGGCCAGCTTCGCACGACCCCACACAACGACTGCAACGCCGGCGACGATGATGGCAAGACAGACCACAAGGACAATAATCAGGGGTCTTCTCACAAACAATTCCTTCCGCGGAAATCTCTCGGGGGAACTATTCGGTTCGGAAGAAAAGCGTGCGCTCAATTACGGGCAATTATAGGTATCGCGGCCCTCGTTGTCAACCGGACAAAGAGGCCGGATGGGGACTGTCCCAGATTTACGGACGCGAAGTGTCGTACAATCGGGACTGTCCCCGGAGCAAAACGCCGGTTGCCGAATTATCGGACGGAGCCGTCATTGTTTCTCGACAGAAGGTGCGCGGCCCAGAGCGCATTCTGCGACGGCTTTCTTACATGGGCTGCCGGCATGCAGACGATTAGTATCGCACTTGTCGCTCAGGGCCCAATCGGTGAGACGATAGTTCAGCCTGCAGCCGAAGGCGAGGAAGCCGGTGATGCGCTCGCCGATTCCCCTGCGGCGTGAAACCTCCGAGGGCGATTGAGTCGAGTGCGAACAGCAAGGCATGGGGTTTGGACAAGTCGCGGATTCGGCCTGAGAGATCGACCGCTCACTCACGGTTCCTTCGGTTCCTGTCGCGGAATCCGCCGCCGCGAAAACCTCGCGCACGGGAAGAAGCATCAACGCCGCAATTGCGACTACCAGACAGACTGCATTCACTCGCACCTTCATCGTGGCATCTCCTTCCGGTTGCAATCCCGTTCGATGCAATTATAACCAATTTGTTAGAGTTCCGTCAAAGCTGTCACCCGCTGATTCTTGACAGCACGTCCGGTGTGTTGTAGCATTCTGTCAAACGGCTGAAGCAGGCATGAAGGAGGCGGAAGGTGAAAAGAAAACCCGCAAAGAAGAGTGTTTACATCACCCGCACGATACCCTCGCCCGGCGTCGAGCTTCTTCGGAGACATTTCAAGGTGACGATGAACGCCGAAGACCGAAACGCCCGGCGGAGTGAAATAAAGGGAGCGCTCAAGAATGTCGATGCGCTCCTCTGCCTGCTGGCCGACCCCATCGACGCCGAGCTTCTGGCCGATGCGCCCAACCTGCGCATCGTTGCCAACATGGCTGTCGGATACGACAACATCGAACTCAAGGCCGCAGCCAAACGCGGGATCATGGTGACCAACACGCCGGGCGTGTTGACCGAAACAACGGCCGACCTCGCATGGGCGCTTATACTGGCGACCGCGCGCCGGTTGGTCGAAGCCGACGCGTACACGCGCGATGGCAAATTCTCCGGCTGGGAACCGATGCTCTTTCTGGGTGGCGACGTGTACGGCAAGACTCTCGGTGTCGTCGGATTTGGGCGCATAGGTCGCGCAGTGGCTGGTCGCGCAAAAGGTTTCGGCATGAGGGTGCTCTACTGCGACGAGACCAAGGCGTCGGCATCGGTCGAAAAGAAACTCGGGGCCCGGCGCGTCTCGCTGGGCAAACTTCTGCGCGAGTCCGATTTCGTCACGCTGCACGTGCCCCTGACCCCGGGCACGCGCCTCCTCATAGGACGAGAACAGCTGCAGATGATGAAGCTGACCGCCTGCCTCATCAACACGTCGCGCGGTCCCGTCGTAAACGAAAAGGAGCTGGTGCGGGCGCTCAAGCGGAGAACAATTGCCGGAGCGGGTCTGGATGTGTACGAGAGAGAGCCTGCGCTCGCGCGGGGGCTGGCCGCGCTGCCGAACGCGACACTCCTCCCCCACATCGGCAGCGCCTCCACCGAGACACGAACGAAGATGTCGCTCATGGCGGCCGAGAACATCATCGCGGCGCTGTCGGGCAGGAGGCCTCCGAATCTTCTTAACAAGCCGAAGCGTTGAGACCGGCGGGACCGACGCCACGCTGATTGTCTTCCTGAGCGCTACCGCTTGTCATCCTGTGCGAAGCGAAGAATCTACCTCTCGCCGGTCTCGTCCTCTATCGCCTCATCGAACGCAGGCGGATAACGCACCATTCCGCTAATCCCGTCCAGTGAGCCGGCGGTGAGTTCGAGCGCCATGAACGCTTCATCCGGCACCTGGAACGGCGCCTCCAATCCTTTCGCCCTGGCGGATGAAAACCCGAATCGTGGATAGAATTCCGGATGCCCGACAACTATCACGATTTGGTGCTCCAGGCGCCAACACTCTTTCAACCCGTGTCGCACCAGCGAAGAGCCGATGCCGCGCTTTTGGAATTTCGGTCGAACGGCCATCACCGCCAGTGCCAATGCCGGCGTCGAGGTCCCTCGCTCCTCGATGGTCATCGGGCTGAAGAGGATGTGTCCGACAACTTGTCCGTTCTCAACGGCCACCAGCGACAACTCCGGAGTGAAGTCGGGTGACTGCCGAAGGGCCTCGATCAAATGCGCCTCGACCTCTCTTCCGAAGGCGAGCACGTTCACCTCGTGAACGGCGGCGTGGTCCACTGTCGTCTCGGGACGGATGGTAATCATAAAAGCCTTCCTTATCGGCGGGCGTCGAGGAGGATTTTGCCTCCCGCCATTGAAAACACGACCTTTGAGTGTTCTGAAAACAGGGCATCGAGCGGCCCCCGGAACTCGTCGCATTGCTCTTCCGGCAGCGCAACGCCGACAAAGTCGGCTGCCCCCGCCTCGTGTGGAAACCCAAGCGCCCTCAGGCCGTTCGCGGTGGCCATCCGGAGGATGGCGGCGGGGTCGATTTCCGGGCGGTCATGCCGCAGGAACCTGATCTCGTCCAGCATGCTCAGCGTGGGGCTGCTGGTCAGGCTGTCGGTTCCGAGCGCGAAATTGATTCCGCGCTCGAGCATCTTCACAACAGGGTGCTCCCCGTGGCCGAAATACCGATGACTGCGCGGACAGAACACGACGCTCGAATCGGACCGCGCGACGATATCAAGATCCTCCTCCTGCACGTAGTTGCAGTGAACGAGCGTGGCCGGCCGCTCGAAGAAACCGAGGCGCTCGAGATAGCGGACGGGCGAGTCCCCGGGCGGCTTCCATCCCGTCGGCAGGCCGAATTCTTTGCGAAACTCCAGTATCTCGCCCGTCCCGGCGCGGAGAAACTCCAGCTCGGCCTCCGTCTCGGCAAGGTGGATGCACATCCGCCAATCGTTCTCGTGCGCGAGCTCGATGCATTGCCTCAGCAGCCGTTCCGACACGGTGTAGGGAGTATGCGGCGCTATCCCGATGTGAACGTTCTCGCCGGACGGATGGCCGTCGACGCGAGCCCGCAGACTTTCAAGGGTCCGGTCAGCGGTGTCGGGGTTGAAATCTATGACCTCGTGGAACAGGCGCACGCGCATGTCGCTTTCGGAATATCGCCGCGAGTCGCCCGCGCCCCGCGATATGTCGCCGATGCAAGTAGTGCCCGATTCGACGCTGCGCCCGATTCCGGCGAGAAGAGAAGAGTCGAAGTCGTCGTCGCTCCACTCGGCAGTCGTCCGCACGATTTCCCGAATCCAATCCGTGAAGCGGCGCTGCGGTTGGACCTGCGATTGGGCGAGGCTGAGGTCCAGATGGGTGTGAGCGTTGATGAATCCCGGAAGCAATATGGAATGGCCGAGATCCACGACGTCCGCGCCCGCTCGTTTCCCTTCGACGACGACCTCGGCGTCCTCCGTGATACGGCCCGTTTCGTCGATGCGGTATTCGCTCCGCAGTATCACGGCTTAATCCATTCGCGCCAGTCGTCGCCGATGTCGCCTCGCTCGCGGTAGCGCTGCATCGTCTGGCCGCACTTGCACTGGCGCTCTTTCCCCGCCGCGAGCTTCGACACCGCTTCGACGATTCTCGGGAAACTGCGCACGCTCGCCTCGACGGCCTCCCTCTCGCCCTCGTCTGCCAGCCCTTCAAACAGGACTCCCGGCTGAAACTCCGCCTGCCTCACGCCCTCGGCATAGTTCGTCACGTAACACAGTGCGGCGCAGCACATCTCGAGTTCCTTGGCCAGGAACACCTCGGGCACGAGCGTCATGCCGACCAGATGCGCTCCGCAGAGCGAGAACTTGCGTATCTCGGCGGGCGTCTCCAGCCGGGGCCCCTCAGTGCAGACGTATGTGCCTCCAACGGCGAAATCGAGCTTCAGCCCGGAGAGCGCTTCCTCGAGCAACTTCCGCAGGTGGGGGCAAAACACGGGGTTCTGACGGATAAAGCCCAGCCCGCCGTGTTCAAAGAATGTGCCGGCCCTGCGCCGCGTCTCGTCTATCACGTCGTCGATTATGACGAACTGGCCTATCCTGTAGTCGGCGGTCATGGCCCCGGGGCCCGACCACGACACGATCCGCTCCACCCCGAGGTCCTTAAGCGCATAAATGTTCGCCCGATAATTCACGAACGACGCCGCGATGGAATAGCCGCCCTCGCCGTGCCGCGACAGGAACAGAAAGCTTTCGGAAGGCTTTTTCAACAGATAAACGGGCTGGCTCTTGCCGAAGGGGGTGTCTCGCTCGCCGATGCGTTCTTTCTCGGCATCGTCGGCGAGGAACCGGTAGGCCTGGCTCCCGCCGATGACCGCCAGCCGTGGGAGCGCCTCCTTGCGAGCTTTCTTATTCGACTTCATCTGTCCTCATAAGCAAAACGTCAGAGGTCCGGGATTATCAAGAACTACAGCGCCAAAAAGCACCTGCCCAGCTTCGCGAATCAGTATAGCACAACTCGGAATCGCATGAGAAGTTGCCGGTCACGGGCGAGGTTTGCAAAATTTTTGGCCGCATGCTATAATGTGTCCGGCAAGGCGGCGTCGGCCGCCACCTTTCATTATGGAGGTGAAACACTTGAAGAAGGACATTCATCCGGAATACTACGATATCACCATAACCTGCGCATGCGGCAACAAGATAGAGACGCGCTCCACGAAGAAGGAGATAGCCGTGGATATCTGTTCCAATTGTCATCCGTTCTTCACCGGCAAGCAGAAGCTGGTTGACAGCGAGGGACGTGTCCAGAGATTCCGCCGCAGATACAACATTAAAGATTAGCGTACAATTTGGCCGGGCTGTTCGCGGGAAGGATCGAGCTGCTTGGCCAATTTTCTTTTGTGAGGAACGATGCAAGTGACTGCAACGGTTAAGCTTCTGCGCTATACGAGCGAGCCCGAGCGCACGGTCGCGCTCGCCGCGAAGCTCTGCTACTCGCCGGTCGGGGTCGAAAAGCTTTCAG
The DNA here is from genome assembly GCA_964607485.1 of uncultured bacterium. Taxonomy (GTDB): domain Bacteria; phylum Abyssobacteria; class SURF-5; order SURF-5; family SURF-5; genus CAZSKP01. The sequence continues at coordinate 98,651 of CAZSKP010000010.1, forward strand.
AACGGATCGACGGGGAGGAATGCGAGCGATTCGTCAAGCGCCTGCTGGAGATGGGCCACCTCTCCCCGTTCGAGCACGCCAGCTTCACGTTCGGGGTGGAGGGGATCTCGCGCGTGACGAGCCACCAGTTGGTCCGCCACCGCCTTGCGTCCTACTCGCAACAGAGCCAGAGATACGTGAAAAAGACGGGCGGGTTCGAGCACATCATTCCCCCGTCGATCAAAAAGAAGAAGGCGTTGAGCTTGCGCTTCAAGAGCGTGATGGACGAGCTTCAGGCCGCATACCGCGAGTTCGTCGAGGGGGGCGTGCCCGCCGAGGATGCCCGCTACGTTCTGCCCGGCGCGGCCGAGACGAAGCTTGTAGTCACCATGAATGCGCGTGAGCTGCGCCACTTCTTCCGCCAGCGCTGCTGCACCCGCGCCCAGTGGGAGATACGGAACATGGCCGAACTGATGCTCGAAAGGGTGAAGGAAGTCGCACCGACTTTGTTCGCCGACAGCGGGCCGCCGTGCGTCGAGGGCATCTGCCCCGAGGGCGAGATGAGCTGCGGCCGCGTGAAGAAGGCGAAAAAGGCATGATGTGGAGATAACCTTGTAATGGTCCTGGATAAATTGCGGAAAATGGAAGAACGGTACGATGAGCTGAACCGGCTCATGAGCGACCCTTCCGTGGTCGGCAATCCCGAAATATACCAAAAATACGCTGAAGAACACGCCGACCTCTCGACGCTCGTCGAAAAGGCGCGCGTCTATCGCAAGCTGGTCGAAGACCGTGAGGCGGCCGAGGAAATCCTGCTCAATGAGACCGACGAGGACCTTCGCAAGCTCGCGAGAGAGGAAAAAGCGCAGGCGGAGGAACAGCTCGACGAACTTGAAGCCGAGCTCAAGCTCCTGCTCGCGCCCCGGGATGAGCGCGACACGAAGGATGTCATCATGGAAATCCGCGCCGCCACCGGAGGCGAGGAGGCCGCCCTGTTTGCGGCCGCCCTGTTTCGCATGTATACCCGCTTTGCCGACGCGAGGCGCTGGCGCTACGAGGTCCTGAACAGCAGCCCGACCGGCATCGGCGGGCTCAAGGAAGTCATATTCTCGATATCGGGAAAAGAGGCGTTCGGCGCGCTCAAGTATGAGAGCGGCGTCCACAGGGTCCAACGCGTGCCCGTGACAGAAGCCAGCGGGAGGATTCATACCTCGACGGTGACCGTCGCAGTTCTGCCCGAAGCGGAGGAGGTCGAGGTTTCCGTCGATCCGAAAGACCTGAAGATAGATGTCTTCCGGTCGTCCGGGCCGGGCGGCCAGAGCGTCAACACGACCGACTCGGCGGTGCGAATCACTTACCTGCCCACCGGCATGGTGGTGACCTGCCAGGACGAAAAATCTCAGCACAAGAACAAGGCGCGCGCTCTTCGCGTGCTCCGCTCGCGGTTGTTGGATGAGAAGCAGCGGCAACAGGCGCGGGAGATCTCGGCCACCCGCCGCAGCCAGGTGGGCACGGGCGAACGCAGCGAACGGATTCGCACTTACAATTTTCCTCAGAACCGGGTGACCGACCACCGCATCGGCCTGACATTGCACAAGCTCGAAGCGATACTTGACGGCGGACTGGATGAGCTCATCGGTGAACTGCGGCTGGCCGAGCAAGAGGAAAAGATGAAGGCGATATAAAGGTGGACGCCGGCGTCAGACCTTCCGAAAACGCGCTCGCCGCGAGAATCATCGATGCACTCCTCCAAGCCGAACGCTCCCTCCGCAACTCCGGCGTGACAGACACGCCTCGACTCGAGGCCGAGGTGCTGCTCGCTGATCTTCTGTACATCGACCGCGCTCGCCTGATAGCGTCGTATTCCGACCAACTGAGCGAGCCTATGCGGGCGGAATATCTCGCCCGCATCGCACGGCGCGCGCGGGGCGAACCCATCGCGTACATCACCGGCACGAAGGAATTCATGGGGTTCGCCTTCCGGGTCGACCGCCGCGCGCTCATTCCGCGTCCGGAGACCGAGGCCCTCGTCGAGCGCGCGGTCGAGATGGTCCATACGGGTGAGTGCAAAGCCGACTGCATCCTTGATATAGGCACAGGATGCGGATGCCTCGCCGCCTCAATCGCGCTGCTTCTGCCCAACAGTACGATTCATGCCACCGACATCTCCGAGGGCGCGGTCGTCCTCGCCAGAGAAAACGCCGAACGGCTCGGCGTCGGCGACAAGATAGGTTTTCACGTCGGCGACGTCTATTCGCCGCTACCGGAATTTCTCAAGAACTCATTCGACCTCATCGTTTCGAACCCGCCGTATGTTTCGGACGCCGAATACCGGTCTCTCGACAAATGCATCAGTGAATTCGAGCCTCCCGAAGCGCTCAGAGGCGGTGCTGACGGCCTGGACGTATTTCGCCGGGTCGCCGCGGGAGCTGGCAATTATCTCACGCCCGGCGGGGTATTGGCGATCGAAATCGGTGAAAACCAGGCGCAGGCGGCCGCCGGAATTTTCGAGCGAACTGAGGGGCTCTCGGCGGCAGAAATCGTCCGTGACCTCACAGGCAAACAGAGGGTCATCATAGGCCGGAGAACAGAATGAGCGAAAAGCACAAGACTCCGTTGATACGGGAGATGCCCACGAGCGAGCGTCCCCGCGAGCGGCTGGCCAGGCGCGGCGCCTCGTCGCTCAAGACTTCCGAGCTCCTGGCAATTCTCTTCAGGACGGGGGCGCAAAACATGAATGCGGTCGAGCTAGCGGAGAAGATGCTGGGCAAGTTCGGCTCGCTTACAGCGCTGTCGCGGGCAACCACCGATGAGCTCAGGTCGTTCGAGGGAGTGGGATTCGCCAAGGCCGTCGAGATACAGGCCGCCTTCGAGCTTGGCCGAAGGCTGGCTGGCGAGGAAAGTCTCACGCGCCCGGTGATAAAGTCGGCGAAGGATGTCGCCCGCCTGATGATGCCCGAGATGCAGTCGCTCGACAGGGAACATTTCAAGATTCTCCTGCTCAACACGAAGAACCACGTTATCCAGGTCCATACCGTCTCGATAGGCTCGCTCGACGCGAGCGTCGTGCATCCGCGCGAATGTTTCCGTCCGGCCATTGCAGCGCAGGCCGCCTCAGTCATCCTCGTTCACAACCATCCCAGCGGCGATGTCGAGCCAAGCCGCGAGGATCTGAGCCTCACCCGCAGGTTGATGGCGGCGGGGGATGTGCTTGGCATAAAAGTGCTCGACCATGTTATAATAGCAGGAAACAGGCACATAAGCCTTGTGGATAAGGGAGTGAAGTAAGATTCGTATTCCCGTTGCGAAGGACGGCCTGAAGATGGCGGCCATATGCGCCGTGGTCGCCGCGGTGGGGGGCATGGTTCATGTGGCCGTCACGATGCTCGGAATAGCCGGAGCGCTTTTCGCCCTGTATTTCTTCCGTGACCCCGAGCGAAAGATCGCGGCCGAGCCCGGCCAGATAGTCGCGCCCGCCGACGGGAAGGTGCTCTCAATCGACGAGGTGGAGGAGCGGGAGTTCCTCGGCAGACGCTGCAAGAGGATCAGCATCTTCCTTTCGATTTTCGACGTGCACATAAACAGGGCGCCCGTTGGGGGCCGAGTCGAGTTGGTGCATCATACCCCCGGGAAATTCGCCTTTGCACACACCGTCGGCGCCTCGCTGAACAACGAGAGCAACATCATCGGCATCGAGGGAGATGATGTCAAGGTCGCGATGAAGCAGATCGCCGGCGCGGTCGCGCGCAGGATCGTCTGTTACTGCAAGCCTGAGCAAGTGGTCCATGCGGGAGACCGGGTGGGAATGATACGGTTTGGGTCGAGGACGGAGCTTTATCTGCCGGTGGAATGTGACGTGCTCGTATCGGCGGGCCAGAGGGTGAAGGGAGGCGTCAGCCTCGTGGGGGCGTACAATGCGACGACCGAGAAAAAGGCGTAAGTATGTAAACATACTCCCCAGCCTGCTCACCATCGGCAATATGTACTGCGGGCTGCTTTCGATCGTTTACACCATCAACGGCGAATTTGAGCTCGCCGCCTGGATGATATTGCTCGCGCTCCTGTTCGACGGAAGCGACGGTCACATCGCCCGGATCACGAAGAGCACGAGCGCCTTCGGAAAAGAGCTGGATTCGCTCGCCGATGTGATAACCTTCGGCGTCGCGCCGGCCGTTCTCGTGTACAGGAGCATCTTGTACAACTTTCAGCACATCGGAATTTTTCTGGTTACCGTGTACGCTATCACGGGCGGGCTCAGGCTCGCTCGTTACAATACCCAGAGCGGCCCGAACGTGAAATCGTTCACTGGATTGCCGATACCGGGCGCGGGCTGTCTCATCGCCACGTTCGTTCTGTTGAAGACCAAGTACGACCATCCGTTCCTTTACAATTATCTGGCATTGTTCGTCGTGTTGCTGGCGTTCCTCATGGTGAGCACGATAACGTATCCCAAGCGCGAGCTTTTCCTCGTGCGCCGAAATCGCGCGTTCCAGTACACGTTCATACTGATACTCCTCTTCAGTCTCATCAAGCTGAGGCCCACTCTGTTCCTCTTTATGATTTTTCTCGCGTACGTAACGATCGGGCCGCTCAACTACCTGACCAAGAGCCGGCTGTATGGGGAGCCGGCGCCACGGGAACGGGAGGAAGCGGTGACGTAGCTCGCTGCCGCTTGACCCGGACGCGCGAAATCTTTCCCCACCTTTCGATCTCAGCGGGATTCGCTCCTTGCAGGCGCAGCGCAGCGATTGACCACTGAAGCGCGAAGCGAAACGGGCCGGACCGGGAAGAACGGTCTTTGGCCGGCAAGAGACGATATATGGCTCACAACCTTTCCGGGCTCGAGAAGCATTTTCACCGGATAGCACGCCAGCTGACCCGGTTCGACCTCCAGAAGCTGGGTCCTTCAGAAGAGAAACCGGTATCGACCGATGATGTCGTCGCCGATCTCGAAAACCACTCCGGCACGTCGCTGTTCATGGGATACTATACCCGTTCCGGGTTGATGGAAGTTCTGGAGAGATACGGCATCACGAGGCTTCTGAACGACAAGGGATTCTCCAACCTCTGCCTGCATGTGCAAACCGATACCCCGTTCCGCCATTGCCTTCAAGTGTACTGGGGAACCGAGCCGGACCCGGACAGGCTTCTGATGGAAATCGTGCTGCACGAAGGAGTGGTCGTTCCAAGGGGCGAGCATGGCGGCGCTCCCTACGATGTGGCATTCGTCGAATGGCTCTGCCTTGAGAATCCAATGGCCGAGTTCCAGCCCACGCGGCCGCGCCTTCCTGGCCAGCAGAGGCCGGGTCTAGGCATCGCTATGGAAGTGGCGGAACTTCTGGTGATAATGGCGGAACGCCTGAAGAAGGACGGCCTGGTCAATATCCCCCGTTACTACCACACCGCATGGGGCGGGCGGCGCGTCGGATTCCTGTTCTTCGAGCCCGAGACTGAGGGTGTTGTGAGGGCGCTCGAACGAGACTTCGGCGGACATTCCCTCGCCGAGGCAACTTGGGCCATGGAGCTGGGGTTGGTCAGTCGAGAAGGAAGCTCCGGGCCGTTCCTGTGGACCGGAGAAGAGCAAATGTTGGCGACATCCGACAGAACGAAGCGATACTTCGCTTCCAAGGATTACAGTGACAGGTGTCTGCACGCCGAGCGTTCCACAAGGTTTGTGGTCAAGTGGGAAGCATATGAGCGTTCGCGCATCGATAGTTAGGACCGCGCATTGCCGGCCTGAGTGTCCGACTGGGGCCGCCTTTTCCATGACCATCGAGAGAACGGAGATGAGAAGGCTCAATGTTTCCACACAGAGAGATGGAGGATGACGATGCATAAGAGTTCACGTCCGGTCGTATTCCTCTTGGTCGCCGCGATATTCTGTGGGCTGACGATTCAACGATGCGCGTCAACCACGTCGGCTTCAGCAACACCGAGGCCCGAGGCGGTTCCATTGTTTGCAGGTCGTGAACCTACAGTGCTCGTCTGCCCCATCGATTGCGTAACGAGCGAAGAGGAATTCGCAAACCTCGCTCTCACCCTCGCCCCTCTCATTCGACGCGACCTCTTCTGCGTCCAAGAGATCGGCGTGATACCGACCGCAGACACGTACATTCCCATCAAGGCGTTCTTCCTGACGGGAAATGGTCTGAGGAAGCTTGCCGCAGCGCACGGCGCCGACGTGGTGGTTGTGGGAATTCTCCGGGGGAGCGGGGACAATGTCTCGATCGAGCTCGGAGCATACGACGTCACGACTGATTACTTTATGCTCAGGACCAAGGCCGAGGGCAAGAAATCCGAAATATTCAAACTCCAGAGACAGCTGGTGTACCAGTTGATAAATTCGCTGGAAATCAGCCTGAGCAAGGAGGAGCGCAAGCGAATCAAGTCCAGCAGTCCGAAGAAGCTCAAGGCCGCCGATGAGTTTGGCCGCGGATTGAAAGACGAACAAAAGGACAAGTACACGGATGCTCTCATTGCGTACGACAACGCGGTCACGACAGACAGACAGCTCGCGGCCCCATACGCCGCCGAGGCGAGAATCTACGACAAATACAACGCGCCCCTGAGGGCGATGCAATCATACGAGAACGCCGTGGCGAGAGACAAGTTCTTCGCCGAAGCATGGTACGAGTTGAATCTGTACGCGTCGCAGTATAGGGAGAACGATGCCCTGGCGTTGGAATACAGCAAGAAGGCGGTCGAGATTGCGCCCCGCTTCGGCAAGGCGCGCCTGAGCCTGGGCACACGCCTCCACGACCTCGGCCACCTGAGCGAGGCCATCGAGGAGACTAAGGACGCCGCATCGCTCCTGCCGACACAGCCCCTGCCACGTTACAACCTCGGTCTCTACTACCTCGAGGCCGGAAACCGCGACGAGGCGCGCGCGTGGTTCGAGCGCGCGCTCAAGCTCGACCCGGACTACGAGCGCGCCCGAATCGAACTGCAGAAGCTGGGGGGCGGATAAACGGGGGTATCAAAGACCGAGGCCGTCGCCGCTCATGAGCCGGCCGGCGAATTTCTGCTTGCGGCGATTCGCCACGTTGCGGCCTATGAGCGCAATCTTCATGTCCCGCAACGGTCTCTCCAGCCCGCTCCGGGCGAGGTCCTCTTCCGTAGTGAAAAGGTTCTTGAGCGTTTCGAGGGCCGAAGCGACGAGCGTTGGGAAATAGAGGTGGCACGCCGCAAACTCGGCCGTCGTTTCCCTTCCCGCGTCGCGAAGCCAGGCAATCTTGTATGCGATGGTCCGCGCGACCTCCGCAACGGAGGCGAGGTCGGACACGAGCAGAAGCTGCTCGTCGGAGGGGGACCGGCCTTTGAGGTGCTTCGCGGCAAGTTCGAGCTGCCACCCGAGAAAGCCGGCGAACGAGGCCATTCCCAGCGAATCCTCCGTCTCCCTCACGCCGCGCACCATCCTGTCAAACGCGACGTTTTTCTCCCCGAGAAGATTCTCCTCGGGCACACGGCAGTCTTCGAAAGCGAGCTCCGAGTGAGGCGATGAACGACAGAAATCGAGCTGCATTATCTCGCCTACCGAAAATCCCGGCGTTCCCTTCTCCACGAGGAACGCGCTGATTCCATTCCTGTCACCCAACCGTTCGGTGACCGCGAACACGATGACGACATCGGCGACGGGCCCGTCGGTTATGTACATCTTTCGCCCGTTTATGACATAGGACGAGCCGTCGCGGGCTGCGGTGGTCTGGAGGTAGCGGGGATGCGCCCCGCTCTCGCGCTCGGAGACGGCGAAGGCGGCGATTTTATCTCCGCTGAGTATTGCGGGCAGGTATTTCTTCTTCTGTTCCTCGTTCGCGTGCGGCAGCAATTGAAATCGGCAGAGCAACGTCGTCACCGTCAGCGACACGCACAGCCCCATGTCGTGGCCGTATTTCGCGAAATTGTAGAACGCCGCGGCTGTCGCGAGAAAGTCGGCTCCGCCGCCGCCGTGTTCGGGAGGCATCGGGAGCCCCAGCAGCCCGACTTCGCCCATGCGCTTCCAGATGTGGCGGGGAAACTCGCGGTTTGCGTCACGTTCGTCTGCGCCGGGAGCGACCTCGTTTCGCGCAAACTCGGCCACCTCCGTCGCCGTCTGCATGTGACGCGCACTCAGATCGAAGTCCATGATCAACCATCGCTCCTTATGCCGAGCGCATAGGCCGCCTGCAGTATTGTGTGTATCTGAGTGGTTCCTTCCACGATCTGCAACCCCTTGGCCTCGCGAAAGTATCGTTCCACATGGTACTCCGATGTGAATCCGTATGCGCCGTGAATCTGCACGGCGTCGGTGGCGGCCTTCATCGCAAGGTCGGTATTGAACAGCTTCGCCATCGACGAGTATTTGGTCGTGCGTTCGACGCCTTTGTCGCGCATGCGGGCGACCTGATACAGGAGAAGCCTTCCGACCTCGACGCCGACCGACATCTCCGCTATCATCTTCTGGATGAGCTGATAAGATGCGATGGGTTGGCCGAACACGGTGCGCTCTTTGGCATAGTTGAGCGAGGCGTCGAGACACCCCTGCGCCAGGCCGAGCGCGCGCGCGGCGACGAAGATGCGTCCCATGTCCAGACACGACATGACGATCTTAAACCCTCTCATCTCCTCGCCGACGAGGTTCTCGCGGGGGACGCGGCAGTCTTCGAATATCAGCTCGCCGAGGTTCAGCGGCTGCCATGCGAGCTTGCCCTCGATGGAGCGGCTGGAGAAGCCCGGCATCCCGCGCTCGACTATGAATGCCGTTATTCCTTTGTGTCTCAGGTTCTTGTCCATCGTGGCGAACACAATCGCCCAGTCGCACACGTCGGCATTGGTGATGAACATCTTGCTGCCGTTCAGGATGTACTCATCCCCCCTGCGGACCGCGGTGGTCTGAATGTTCGCCACGTCCGTGCCGGTGTTCGGCTCCGTGATGCCGGCGGCCCCGAGCGTTTCGCCTCTGGCCATCGTGGCCAGGTATTTCTGCTTTTGCTCTTCCGTGCCGAATTTCAGGATTCCCTGTCCCACGAGCGAGGACGGTCCGCCGACAACGATCGCGAGCGACGAGCACACGCGCGAGATTTCCTCTATAGCGATCACCCAGCTCACATGGTCGATCCCGGCTCCTCCGTACTCTGGCGGGATCACTCCTCCGATGAGTTCCATCTCCTTCATCTTCGAGATTATCTCCAGGGGGAGACGTCCCTCTCGGTTGTAGTCGAGAACGCGCGGCGCGATTTCCTTCTGCGCGAATTTTCTGACCATCTCCCTCGTCTGCAGTTGCTCTTCTGTCAAGTCGAAGTCAAGGTTCATCTTCCTGTTCCCCTCTTTCTATGAAAACCACCCGTGAAGGCCGCCTTTCTTTCTACCACATGCGTTGGCCGGAATCAACAGTAATGACCCAGTTGGGGTGAAACCGCGAAAGGCGTCATTCGAACGTGAACTCTGTCCACTCGCTCCAGCAGCGGGGTTGCGTGTCGGGCGAGACGCGGAATCGCCACGGGTTCCTCACGACCAGCGGGTTCCAAATCTCGCGTGAGTACGGCCCGAAGCTGCGCTGGTTGCCAATGGTCAGGAACGACCCGGTGAGGCGGTGGATTCCCGTTCCGATATCGTACTCGACAACGTATGTCGAGGCGGGGCTTCCGGTCCATGAGGCGCGCACCGTTCCGCCTCTTTCGGTGAAACGCAGGACAGCGCCATCGTAAGGAAAGATGACCTGTGGGCATTCCCCCTGGCCGCCCGCCGATGCGACCGAAGTTGCTCCGGCTTCGATCGCTTCGCTTCGTATGCTGTTCTCGCGCTCCCATTCCGCCAACAGAGTCTGAAGAAGCGACACCACCTGCGGATTCTCATCATATACATTCTGGAGTTCGTTCGGATCGAGCAGAAGGTCGAAAAGCTGGTACGTCTTTCCCTGCGGCCCATCGGTCTCGATGAGTTTCCATGCGTCGGTGCGGACACACCTGAGGCGGGTCTTGGCCATTTCCTCCGTCGCCTGAAAGCCGCCATAAACGGTTTCGGCGAAGACCGGAACGCTCGATTCGTTCTGCTTTCTGACATCGAAGAACACGGGGGCCAGGCTTCGCCCCTGCACTCCCGGCGGGATTGGAATATTGACGATGTCGAGTATGGTGGGCATGATGTCGATCTGTTGCACCTGCTCCCGGACCTCGACCCCGCCCGGAAGATAATCGGCCAAGCTCATGATCAACGGGATTCTGATAACCTCGTCATACATGGTGGCTGAGTGCATCGTCGAAGCGTGACCGACGAATCCGTGGTCGAAAAGCTCCTCGCCGTGGTCGGCCGTTATGACGATCAAGGTCTTCTTCAGCAGGTCGTACTTCTGGAGCCTCGCGTACAGGCGCCCGACAAACTTATCCAGGTCCCTTACCTCGCCATCGTACAGCTCGTCGACAATCGGCATGTCGGATTGCTCAAATTTGACGGTTCCGACGGGCACGACCGCCGACTCCGAAAGCACCGCCTCTATGCCCGGCGAAAGGCGGCCTTCTTCGGCCAGCTTCGCGGGAGATACCTTGCTGGAGCCTTCCTGCGGCTTGTAGGGAAGATGGACGTTTCTGTAATGATACCAGGCGAAGAACTTGGTGTCGTGGTTTTCATCCAGCCAGCGAAACAGCTCTTCGTCGTCTTCCTCGGAGAAGTATTTCTCCTCGACGGGGCCGACGCGTATGCCGGAAAATTCGGGAAGCGTGAGCATAAAACAGATGTTGGGCACTTCGTATCCGGCATCACGGAAACAGTCGAAAATGGTCGTTATGTGCGGGTCGAGCATATCGCCGCGATGTTCCACCCGATGCAGTGGAGGCTGAAGAGAGGTGAGGACGGACATCAATCCGGGCATCGTCCAGACGCACTGGCTGTACGCGCGGCGGAACAACTGGCCCCTCTCGGCAATGGCGTCTATGTTCGGGCTGGTCGCCTTGTCGTATCCGTAACACCCGAGGTGGTCGGGTCTGAGAGAGTCGACCGTCAACAGGATGACGTTAATGTCGTCGGGCAGCCGCCTGCCGAGGGGGGGTGTGTTTATGAGGAGAAGCAGCGCAGCCACGATAATCATGGCCGATATCTTCATTCTATTTCGCCGGTTCATGTTTCTCCTTCGCGCCGCGAATCGCCAAATGAATTTGCTTTGAGAAGCACGCCGACTACCAGGAGGCCCAGCGCGGAGGCGGCAACGTTCGTCATAACGTCCCTCAGTTCGAACACACGGTTGGGCAGAAAGTACTGAATCACCTCGTCCATGAACCCGAATCCGGATGAGAGCAGGAAACCCAGCACGTACGCGCTCGCCTTGGAGAAATCAAACCGAAGTGCCCTGTAGAAAAGATAGGCGAGCAGTCCGTACTCCATCAGGTGAAGCCGCTCAGCCGGGAATCGGCATTGATATTTTAGCAGGTAAAAATAGACCGTCGCGAAGAGCGCAAGCAAAAGCAAGCTAAAGGCGCTGAATCTCTCTCGATGACGATTAATATAGATGGCGAACACGGCGGTTGTCAGCGTCAGGACCGCATAGCCTAAGGCGTCGAACGCCAGCCCCAGGGTCTTGGCCGCCGCCCGCCATAGGATCGGGGTGACCGGGAGCGAGACGAGGATGCAAATCATCATTGCTACTGCATAAGTCCATGCACGCTGCCTTCTCGATTCGACCGAGCCTTTCCCGGTTGCGTCAAATTCCCGTCCGCGAAGATTCAAAACTTCTCAATCTTTCTGACAATGGTTCTGCTGTATTGTCCCCTCTCCACACGAATGAAGAAGATGTTCGTCCCGCTTGACAGGGGCAGTTGAGCGGAGAACCTTCCCGCTGTGTCCACCCCCTGCTCGTGGCCGTTTATTTCAACCTTGCATCCCGGCTGTACCTGGCCATATAGTCGAACGTTCGCCGAATCAGTGTACTGTTTTTCCTCCGGCTCCGTCAACACCAAAGCAACCGGCCTTTCAGCCAGGGCGACCGTTTCCTTCACGACCTCCTCGCGAACCCGTTCTATGCTTCCCGGCTCGCGGACGAAGTGGGGCAGGAGAAACAGGCCGTTCGCCGCATGCGCCCGGAGGGCCTCTTCCGAGAACAACCGCCGGCACATCTCACGCACCCTCACCGAGGCGACATCCCCGAGCCACTCGGCCCCGAGGTCTTTTTGGACAGCCTCGATGCTACGGCGCAGGAGCATGAGGCACTCCATATCTTCCAGACCCTCGCGAAGCAGCTCCAGTCTGATCGACGGCGAGGGCTGCGAATCGCCTGGATACACGAGCACACCCTCTCCGTTGCCGAAGTGCTTAACGAAAGCCTCGTCGAGGGGCTGGCTCCAATTGGCCGCTTCCCAGTGCAGAAAACCGTCTATGCCGTAGAACTGCTGGAGCCACGGAATTATCCGGAAAGCGGCGGGCGCATCCTCGATTTGCAGTGTCGGGAACGGCTTCACTCCGCCCGCGGTGTACCACCACACCTCGTCGCCCGCTTCCAAACGCCGGCGCACGGCGTCGGCATACATCCGCCGATCGGTGAAACTGCGCGGAAGTCCTTCCGGAAGAAAACGCATATGGATACACCAGATGTCAACCGCCCCCAGAAGAGGTTTGTCGGGGAAGCAGGTGACCAAAAATTTCGGCGGAGCCGACATGGAATGAATCTTCTTGCCCGCGCTGATTATGGCGTCGTACTGGTGATAGGTGGGTTCATCGATGAAATAAGCGAACAGTTTGTCCAGCCACCCGCCCTCTTTGGCAAGAAGGACCGCACGCTCGAAACGGGGGTCGGCGGGGGCGAACGGAAGCCTGCACGCGGACACGCGCTCGTCCTTCACGTACGGCGCGACCTCCGGCGAGTTGGGCGGAACGGGGGGCTGATATGGCGATAGCCTGTGCTCGACCATGAACCAGAAGAACAAATCCTTCAGTTTCCGGGATGCCTCCGACCGCTTTTCCACGTCGTAGTGTTTGGCGATCAGGTCGTAGTTGAGTCCGATCACCGCGGGCTGCGAAGGCGCGGTCGGCAGCGTGAGTGGAAGCACGCGAAGTCGGACCGGAATCCGTGCGACATCCGAGGGGTGTTGCCTTATGACGATCTGAGACGACAACGCTCCGGCGGGGACATCGGCCGGCACAAAGACATCGACCCAGATCCGCGTGAGCTTGCCCGGCTCGATGTCGAACTTGCCCTGTCTCTTCAAAACGTTCGGATACGGGCCCGCCTTCTCCGCCACCAGCGGCACCGAAACGAGCGTATCCGTCTCGAGGTAGCTGACAGTCTTGAAATTATACGACGCGCCGTCTTCGGAGACGAAGGGCGCGATGTCAACGCTCAATCCCTCTATTCGACGCTCGGCGGAAATAGCAAGCTGGAACGTCTCGTGCTCGTTGCGCACGGCGACGAGCTCGACGGGCGGGGCGTGCGAATCGGGAACGTCGCTCGCAAAGAGCCTGCGGGTGCTCTCGGCCCACGTGACCTGAACGGGCGAATACGTGGGGAAGGACTGCTCGCACTCGCCGCTCTTCGACGCATGCAGGACTTCGTCCAACGCGCGCTCGGACGAAATCAGGCCGGCATCGAGCTTCTCAACGGCGCGGGCGATCTCCGAAAGCTTTGTGCCCGCACACTGGCTGAGCGGCAACGCTTCGGCGTTTTCCGCGGCCCGAACAAGCTGCGAGTAGATGGACCCGTTTGAAACCGCCTTCTCCACGCTCGGGAGAGCACTCTTGACGGGAGGGACAAACAGGAGCTTGTCCGCGAAAGCGGAGTAATGCTCGGGCGAATAGAAGATTTCGAGGAACTCCATCGCCGCGCTCGCATCGCCGCTCGACGAAGAAACGACAAACACCTGGCTGCCGGAAAGGCTGGTTCGGGACGGACCCGAGTCGGAAGGCATCGTGCCGACGGCAAGGGGAGCGGGTGCGCTCTTGAGCATATAGGCAAGCATCTCCGCATCGTCTATCTGGAAAAAAACTTTTCCTCCCGCGACGCCGATAAAGTTCGGGTCCCAGAATTTGTACTGGGGCGGGAGGAGCGAAGGCGTCTGTCTGAGCCCTCGAATGAATGTGAGCATTTCCAAAATAGCCGCGGAGTGTTCGGGGCTCGCGTCCGCATCGAGCGGGTTCACTCCTCTTTGAACGCAGAGGATGTTGAAGAGCGGGGCCATCGCGCGGACACTCAGCACCCACCGTCCCTTCGCGCTTATCGTCCGTGCGAGGCTGACGAACCCGTTCCAATCGCGGGGAGGCGTCGAAATTCCCGCTTCCGTGAGCAACTCAGGATTGTAGATGAGCACCAGGGGATTGAGTCGCGCGGGGAGACCGTAAAGCTTGCCGTCGTATGTGCCATACGACCGGGCGGAATCAAGCAGGTTTTCTCTCCGCAGCGTGGGAGAGCGCTCGATGAGTTTGTCCAGCGGGCGAATCGCGCCTGCGTCGGCGAGGAGGGGGATCGCCTCGCGCTCGACCAATGCGAGGTCGGGCAACTTGACGGCAGTCGAGCCCAACAGCATCCGCTCGGCAACGGTTCCGCTCATGGGGCCGAGCGGCTCAGCGAGAACTCGTATGCCTTCATGCCCGCAATTGAAGTCTTCGACAACGGATTCCAGCGGCTCGAGCTTTTCCGCCCGCCACTGGTGCCACAGGCGCACCTCCGTTTTCAAGGCGGGTACCGCTTCGGCAAGGACACAATCGGAAAGGCACAAGAAGACTGCAACGGGCAAGACTATTCTGAGGGCTGTCAGCTTCACTTTATTCTTGCGGACAACGTTTTTTCGAAAACCTTCTTATCGGATTCTCCGAAGAGGGCGAAGACGATGCGGTTGACGCTTCGGCCTTTTCCCTCCAGATGCTGCTCGGCGAGTCCGATCATTATCTCGGCGCATCGTTCGACCGGAAAGCCGCCCACGCCCGTGCCTATGGCCGGGAAGGCGATTGAGGCGAGCTTCGCTTCCTCGGCTCTGAGGAGGCTGTTGCGGACCGAGTCGCGCAGCGACCTTTCCGAGACAGGCTCGTCCCCCATGCTGGCCGCATGGATGACGTGCTTCGCGGGGAGCTTGCCCGCGCCCGTTATCGCGGCCTCGCCGACCTTGATGGGGCCTATGCGGTTGCATTCCTCCTGAATTGTCGGCCCGCCCTTGGTTCTTATGGCGCCGGCGACGCCCGAGCCGAGAATGAGATGATTGTTGGCCGCATTGACGATGGCGTCGAGCGCAAGCGACGTGATGTCGGCCTGCATGACCTCGATGGTTCCGTTTCCGACCTTTGCTTCCATGGCGACCCCTTCCCTTCTCTTAAGCGAATCGGACGTTGGAGAGAAGCAAGAACCGAGAACAAGACAGACATCCGCCCGTCTTTTCCCGGGTCAACATGTCAGGTGAAGGGCGGCGACGACGCGCGCGCCCTGCTTCGAGAACTCGTTGAATCTGTTGCATGCCGTCTTCGTGGGTGCTGCGACGAGTTGCACGTTGAGCCGGTCGAGCGCTTCGGCCACGCGCGGGTCCACCTGCATCTTTCCGGGGTCTCCCTGTCCGACGACGAGGATCTCGGGCGGCTCGGCGAGCACGTCGGGAATGTCTTCGGGTTGGAGTCTGTGCCCTTCCTTGCGCCACCAGTCCGATTGGACCCTGTCGGGATAGATAATGACGTCCTGCCGATACTTGTGGCCGTCAACGTCGATCGAGCCGAAGGAATATCGTTCTATTGTGCTCATTCCCGTCGTCCTCCGCGTCTGTGTCGTAGTCGCTACTCGTCCTATCCCTTGATGACCCCCATCGGTTTCAACCGTGCCACGCGAAGGCTGATGCCGGCCTCGTGCATCACGTTGACCACGTTGTTGACATCCTTGTATGCCTCCGGCATCTCCTCGGCCAGCGTCGCCCTGCCGTGGGCCATGACGATGATGTTCTTGTCCTCGAGCTCTCTCTTGATGGAGCGGCCCTTGCCGGCCTTGATCGCTTTCGAGCGGCTGAGCACCCTCCCGGCCCCGTGGCACGTGGAGCCGAACGTCTGCTCCATCGCGGTCTGGGTGCCCACGCACAGGTACGATTCGCGGCCCATGTCGCCGGGGATGAGGACCGGCTGTCCGACGTGTCGATACTCGGCCGGTATCTCGGGATGCCTGGGCGGAAACGCCCTCGTGGCGCCCTTTCGGTGCACCCACAGCATGAGCTGCTTGCCGTTGACGGAATGCTCCTCGTACTTGGCCATGTTGTGGCACACGTCGTACACCAGCCGCATGCCCAGGTCGCGGGGACTCAGCCCGAGCGCCTTCTCGAAGGCCGCACGGGTCAGGTGCATGATTACCTGCCTGTTTGCCCACGCATAATTCGCCGCCGCCGCCATGGCTGCGACGTAACTGCGACCCTCGTCGGATTCGGCGGGGGCGCATGCAAGTTGTCTGTCGGGCAGGTCTATCTTGTATTTCTCGACCGCGCGGTTCATCACCTTCAGGTAGTCGTCGCAGATCTGATAGCCGAACCCGCGCGAGCCACAGTGTATGAGCACGGTCACGGCTCCCTCCTCGATGCCAAAGGCGCGCGCGGCCTCGGGATGAAACACTTTCTCGACCGTTCCGACTTCGAGGAAATGGTTGCCCGAGCCGAGCGTTCCGACCTGGGAGAGCCCGCGCTCCATCGCGCGGTCGCTCACCGTGTCGGGGTCGGCGCCTGCGACGCAGCCGTTCTGCTCCGTGCGCTCAACGTCGCCCTCCTCGCCGAACCCTCTCTCGACGGCCCATCGCGACCCTTTCACGAGCAGCTTGCGCTGTTCGGACGCTTTTATCTTTTCAATGGCGCCCTTCGCGCCGACGCCGGTCGGAATCGTCTGGAAGAGAACCGTCACGAGCTCGCGGAGCTTCGGGCGCACGTCCTGAGCCGAGAGATTTGTCCGCACCAGGCGCACGCCGCAGTTGATGTCGTAGCCGACGCCGCCCGGCGATATGACGCCGCCCTGTTCGGGGTTGGTCGCGGCGACCCCGCCGATGGGGAATCCGTAGCCCCAGTGAATATCGGGCATGGCCAGCGAGTACTTGACGATTCCCGGCAGAGTCGCCACGTTCGCCGCCTGCTCGGGGCTCTTGTCCTTCAGGATGTCCCTCATCAATTCTTCGTCGGAATAGATTCTGGCGGGTACGCGCATCGAGCCGGTCTTCTCGATCTCGTATAGACAATCGTTGACCTTTCGTATCGCGACATCGCTCATCCCGTTTCACCCACAGTCCTCACACGTCGAATATCACTCTGGCCAGCCAGCCTCCGCCCGAGCGCGAAACCTCCAGCTGGTGGTAGGTGGCCGCCTTCACATTCTCGCCAATTGTGTGCACCGCCTCATCGTAGGGCTCGCCCATCACGGATGCTTCGAGCGACCTGTCGGTCACCGAGTTGACCTCGAACCTGCTGAAAAACATCCCGTTCACGTCGGCTCTGAAGGCCAGCTCATTGAGCCAGGTGACGAGCAGTTCCTCGAGGCTGTCGGCCTCCAGACTGATTTCGGCCTTCTGAACGGGCTTTACCTTCGACAGGTCCACCATGAGGTCGAACATCGCGCACGCGGCCAGCGCAAACAGTTCCTCGAGGCTTTTCGCCCTGACACAAATGCCGATATCCGCCGTGTGCTCTATGACCTCATAGCCGTCCCGTATTGTGCCGGCATCGGCGACGCTCTTTGCCACGTTTCTCCTCCCCCGTCGTCGGCCGTTACCACACCAGGCCGAGCGCTTCCCTTCCAATTAGTATAATGAAGCCGGCAGCAATTAGCAACGTCCATATGGTTGCCAGCCGGGGGGGGAGAAGACGTTCCGAGGCAACGAGCGAGACAAGGGTGAGAAGGTCCAGGCAGACGAGCCCCTTGAAGAAGGAACCCGGATGGGAGAGGAGGGTTCGTGACGTTGCGGAAACGAGAACATCGACGAAGAGAAGCAGGTGCGATATGGTCAGGCTCGTCCAGAGGACCGCTCCGATGGCCACCTTTCCCCTCGGCCAGGTGGGCTCATCGGCTGGGCTCGCGGGTTGAGCGGGCTTCTCTTCGTCCGCGGCTTGCTCGGCAGGGCAGGGCAGGTTTTCATAGCAGGATATGCAGTACACGACTCCGAGCGTGCTCAGCCGATAGCCGTTTATCAACGACGCTCCGCAATTCGAGCAATGTCCCCGCAGATAGAGTTCAGCCGCGCGCTCACGCGCTTTTTCCTGGACAGTGGTATCGAAACAATCGCGGCAGAAACGCACACCAAGCGGACTCTGTCGGTAATCATTTCCGAGCGGCGCGCCGCACCGGGCGCACACCGCATGCTCGGGCCATTCCTCATGATGTTCAGCAGACATGATCGGCTACCATCGAATGCGGTAATCCGGAAACAGAGATTATTCTCCCGCGTTTCCGAAAAACCGCCGCTAGATCTTCGCGGGAGGCGGCTGGGACGACGGCTTCTTGTGCTTCGCCGGCTCTGAATTGGCGAGCGCCTTGACCTTCTTTATCAGGTCGCGTGTGTTGAATGGTTTCGTCAGAAGTTCGTTTGCCAGGTTGGTCGAACCGTTTTCCTCGAGGCGTTTCTTTTCGAGCAGGTTGCCGGTAATCAGCATCGCCGGCGTGTCCTTCAGCCTTGAACTCCGCCGCATCAACTGGAGCAGTTTGACGCCCGAGACCTTGGGCATGACCAAGTCCAGTATGACGGCGTCGAAACTGTGTTTGCGGAGCAACTTGAACGCCTGCTCGCCGTCGCGGGCCGTTCGGACATCCAGCCCCTCGTGCGCCAAGATAGCCTTGATAACCTCCAGAACGTCCGGATCGTCGTCGGCGATCAAGACTCGCTTCTTCCCCATATCTCTTCCCCCCCCAATCCTTAACAACCAAGGATTTTGTGCTATTATTTATAAAAGCCTGCTGTTGGGGGACTCTTGGGAATTCTCTCCCGGTTGATATGGGGACGGGCCAAATTACGACTTCCCTTCGCCTTTGCTGGATGATGGATGATATGGTATAAGAAAAGTATAAAGAAATTCCTGCTACATTCCATTCATCCCATCACCGCAAGCGGAATGCATTCTACCATGCACGCACACATTTTTCAAGCACAAAATCATCGATCGCCGCATGCAAACTCTTCCCGCTTGACAAGGGTGATTTTATGTGGTATATTTCCTGCCAAGAGCAAAGCTCTTGGCAACGAGTTGGTAAAGCTGTTGGCTCATGTCCGTAAGAGTTTTGGCAGGCTCTTGCGGGCTTTTTTGTGAGAAAACGCTTTGCTTGATTTTCGATGAAGGAGGTGAGAGTAGTTGCCGGAAGGAACAGTAAAATGGTTTAACGACCAAAAGGGTTATGGCTTCATAACCCAGGACAACGGTCCGGATGTGTTCGTACACCACTCGGCCATTCAGGGAGGTGGTTTCAAGACACTGTCCGAAAACGACCGTGTCAGTTTCGAAACGGTCCAGGGTGAAAAGGGCCTCAAAGCAGAAAACGTGGTGAAGCTGTAAGGGTCTCCATAAATTACTGCGCACAAAACCCCGCATCTGTTCGCGCGATGCGGGGTTTTTGTTTGCGTTCCATTGTGCGAGCCAGGGAGCTCCACGACGTTCGCAGCAAACGCAGACCGCGGGAAAAAACTCATTATTGACAACCGGAACCCATGCGTATAGAATATGCCTTAGGGCGGGGGTGAATGTCCGTGTGTCCGGGCCGGTTTCTCCCAACATCACTCCTCGAAACTCCGAGGCAAGCCGCTCATCCCGCGAGCAGAGCGCAAATTATGCGCTGACACGCAATACCTTGATTCCCATGTTCAACTAGCGGCGAAGGATATTTTGGATGATACTTGAATCAACGTCGGGGATCGGCCGAGCCAGCCGAGATCACGGAAATCATCCATAAGAGGTACCCGCGCGACAGCGACTCTTCACTACCGCAAGGTTCCGCCTATGAACAAACTTCACGTCGCTTTTTTGTGGCACATGCATCAGCCGATGTACAAGGATCCCATATCGGGTGAATACACCCTTCCGTGGGTTCGACTGCATTCGACCAAGGGGTACAACGACATGCTCTCGATCCTGGAGGGCTTTCCGCAAATCCGGCAGACCTTCAACCTGGTGCCGTCGCTGATGACGCAGATTCAAGAATACGCCAGCGGAGAAGCGAACGACGTGTTCTGCGAGCTTTCCCGCAAGCCCGCCGACGAGCTCTCGGAGGACGAGCGCGTGTTTATCCTCCAGAACTTTTTTGCGGCAAATTGGGATACGATGATTCTCATATACCCGAGGTACGCGGATTTGCTGGAGAAGCGGGGCAGGCGGATATCGCCCGAGGAGCTGTCCGAGAAGCAGGCGCGCTTTTCCGACGACGACATACGCGACCTTCAAGTGTGGTTCAACCTCACGTGGTTCGGCTATGCCGCCCGGGACAACGACCGCGAGCTCCAGCAATTGTTCCTCAAGAGGCGTGGCTTCTCCGAGGTCGACAAACGGCTGGTGCTGGAAAAGCAACAACAGATGATCCAGTCGCTCCTTCCCCGATTCAAGGCGGCGCAGGACTCGGGCCGAATCGAGATATCGGTGAGTCCGTTCTACCACCCGATCCTTCCTCTGCTCTGCGATTCGGAATCGGCCCGCGAGGCACTGCCCGATGTGAAGCTTCCCAGAGAGCGGTTCAGACATCCCGAAGACGCCCGCCGGCAGGTGGCCTCCGCCGTGTCATTCTACGAGAGCGTCTTCGGTCGAAAGCCGCGGGGCATGTGGCCCTCGGAGGGCTCGGTGAGCGTTGAGGCGGCAACAATAATGGCCGAGGCCGGATTGGAGTGGGTGGCTACCGACGAGGAAATCCTGCTGAGCACCGTGCCGGGCAAGAGACGCGCCGAGGTCATCTATGCGCCATACAGACTCCAGCTCGACGGGGCGGGACTAAACGTGGTCTTCCGCGACAAGGGCCTCTCAGACCTCATCGGATTCAGTTACTCGAAAAGCGCGCCCGAGGCTTCGGCGAAAGACCTGGCCGGGCATCTGCTCAACATCCACGCGGCCCTCGGGCCGAACTCGGGCGAGCACCTAGTCAGCATAATCCTCGACGGCGAAAACCCGTGGGAATACTATCCCGACGGCGGCAGGTCGTTCCTGTCAACGCTCTATACGCTCCTCTCACGGACTGATGAAATCGAAGTGACGACCATAGGCAACTATCTCGAGCAATTCCCCCCGAAACTGGGGCTGAAGCGCATCTTCAGCGGCTCGTGGATAAGTCATAATTTCAACATATGGATAGGAAGACGCGAGGACAACCTTGCCTGGGATGTGCTTGCGCAAACGCGTAATCATCTCGAAAAGGAACAGGGCCGCCGAGCCGACCTGTCCCCCGACGTTCTGGAGGCGGCATGGAATGAGATATACGCAGCCGAGGGCAGCGACTGGTTCTGGTGGTACGGCGACGACTTCAGCTCGGCTTACGACGACGAGTTCGACCGGCTGTTCCGGTCGCACCTGATGCAGGTCCACAGGCTCCTCGGAGAGGATATCCCATCCCACCTCATGGAGCCGATCGTGCACGTGGGCGCCGCGCGTCCGACCGAACAACCCGCCGGCTTCTTGAACCCGATAATCGACGGGATGGTCACCCATTTCTATGAATGGGTCGCGGCAGGGAGCTTCGATGTGCGCAAGTCAGGCGGCGCTATGAATATTTCCGAGACCTGCATCTCACGGATCTATTGGGGATTCGACCTGAAGAACCTGTTCATCCGCATCGACACCTCCGCCAACCCGCTCGGTCCCGAGATGCGCGAGGTCAAAATAGCCGCGCATATCCAAAACAAAAAGCATCAGCGGATCGAACTCAGCCTGCCTTCCACGCCACGCGAGAAGGGACAACTGGTCATTCACGAGAATACTGAGGGAGATGCCTGGAAAGAGGTCGGACGAGGCGACAGGATCGGGGCGCACAAGATAATCGAGTTCGCCCTTTATTTCGACCAGCTGGGACTAAAGACGGGCGACCAAGTGAAGCTCCACGTGACCGTCCACAAGGGACACCTCGAGATCGAGAGGTGGCCGCGCACCGGATACATCGCGTTTCCGGTTCCCGGCGAAGAGTTCGAGGCGACGATGTGGTTTGTTTGATTCGAAACGAAGCTGGCTCTATTCTGAGCAAGGGCCGTGGCTCGAACCACCCTGAAGCCGCGGCGGGGAGTGGAGGGCTCTGCCTTCACAAACACATCCTGAACGACGTAAGCCAGCCTTGGGAGGGTGAAAGATGATGGATAAGAAAAAACTGATGAGAAAGACAAAGTCGGAGATCGTGGAGATGCTCGAAGCTCAGGGTATCGAGGCAGATGAGAGCGCGCCGAAAAAGGACCTTGTCGATTCGGTCCTCGCGGCCGCCCGAAAACCGCGCCCGGCCCCCGCCCAAAAGGCCAAGGCAGGAAAGCAAGCGAAGAAGCCAATGGCCGTCAAGAGGAAGAAGGAACGCGTGGGCGAAGCCGAGGCCGTGAGGAAGGCGCAGCAGACGGTCGAAAAGACCAAGTATTCCACAGAATTCGCACGGCCCAAGGCCAAGCCCGAAGAAGCTCCACCACCCGAACCTCCAAGGGAAGAGAGGCCCGCCCCACCGGCCTACCCCACAGAACTGCCGCAGGGGTATGGCGACGACCGAATCGTGGCGATGGTGCGCGACCCGTACTGGATGTTTGCCTATTGGGAGATCACACCGGAGACCTTCGGCCGTGCGCGCCAGGAACTCCGCGAAAAGGCCGACGGCTCGAAGACGGTCCTCAGGGTGTACGACATAACCAGTGTGCTCTTCACCGGCGAAAACGCGAACAGCCACTTCGACATTGAGGTGACCGGCGGAGCCAACAACTGGTACATAAACACCGGACGGCCCAACAGGTCGTACTGTGTTGACATCGGCCTGCTCAGCCCCGAGGGCAGTTTCTACACGCTGGCCCGCTCCAACGCCGCGCACATGCCGCGCGCAGGCATGTCAGAGGAAGTGGACGAGTGCTGGATGAGTCTCGAGGAAGAGTTCGAGCGCATCTACGCGCTCTCGGGCGGATTCCAGATCGGCGCCGGGTCGCTCGAGCTCAGAGAAATGATGGAGCGGCAGCTCCGCATGCAACTCGCCTCGGAAGCGGTCGGCAGCCTGTTCAGCATGGCGGTTCCACAGAAGGAGCGCGGGTTCTGGTTCATCGTGAACACCGAACTGGTCGTCTACGGCGCAACCCAGCCCGACGCCACCGTCACCATTCAGGGAAAACCCGTCAGCCTGAGACCCGACGGCACGTTCAGCGTCCGGTTCGCGCTGCCCGACGGCGAGCACGTGATCCCCGTCACTGCGCAGTCACCCGACGGAATCGAGGAGCGAACCATCACGCCGACCGTCACGCGGACGACCTTCGCGCCGGAGCCGGTTGTGGAAGAATGAACCCACGCCAACGCACAAGGGCCATAGCAGGGCCATTGGTCGTTGCTCGGGTTTTGCAGAGAACAATATTCTGGAGTGAAGTCAGATGGAGAACAAAGGATACCTGGCGCTCATACTTCACGCGCACCTGCCCTACGTCAGGCACCCGGAGCACGAAGACTTCTTGGAAGAGACGTGGCTGTACGAGGCCATCACCGAAACGTATATCCCCCTGATAACGACGTTCGAGAGGCTGCTGGCCGAGGGCGTGGACTTCCGTATCAGCATGTCCATCACACCGCCACTCATCTCCATGCTGTGCGACGACCTGCTGCGGAACCGTTACCTTAGACATCTCGACAGGCTCATCGACCTCGCCGCGAAAGAAATCGACCGCACGAGCTGGGAGCCGCAATTCAACCGGCTCGCGCACATGTACCACCGGCGATTCACCCGCGCCAGAGAGATGTTCGACCAGGAATACGGGCGCGACTTGATCGGGGCATTCAGAAAGTTTCAGCAACTGGGAAAGCTCGAGATTCTCACGTGCGGCGCCACGCACGGGTACCTGCCGTGCCTGGACAATACCGATGCGGGCGTGAAGGCCCAGGTGCGCGTGGCCGTCTCGCACTACGAGAAACACTTCGGCCGCCCGCCCGCGGGCATCTGGCTTCCCGAATGCGCATACTACCCCGGCCTCGACGAGATACTGAAAGACGCGGGCATCAAGTATTTCATCGTGGAGACGCACGGGATTCTCCACGCTTCGCCTCGACCGAAGTTCGGTGTGTTCGCCCCGCTCTTCTGCCCGTCGGGAGTGGCGGCGTTCGGCCGCGACATGGAAAGCTCGAAACAGGTGTGGAGCTCGGTCGAGGGGTACCCCGGCGATTACCACTACCGCGACTTCTATCGCGACGTCGGCTTCGACCTCGACTTTGACTACGTGCGGCCTTACATACAGCCCGACGGAATTCGCGTGTTCACGGGGATGAAATACTACAGGATCACCGGCAAGACCGACCACAAGGAGCCCTACGACCCCGACCGCGCGATGGAGAAGGCGGCCGAGCACGCGGGCAACTTCATGTTCAATCGCGAGCGCCAGGTTGAGTACCTCGAGTCGATCATGGGCCGCAAGCCGATACTCGTCGCGCCATACGACGCGGAACTGTTCGGCCACTGGTGGTTCGAGGGGCCGGACTGGCTGTACTACCTTCTCAAGAAAATCCACTTCGACCAGAAGGCGCTCCGCCTCATCACCCCGTCGGAGTATCTGCGCGAGAATCCCACCAATCAGGTGGCTACCCCCTCGGCATCGAGCTGGGGCTGGAAGGGCTACCACGAGGTGTGGCTCGAAGGCAGTAACGACTGGATCTACCGCCACCTTCACAAGGCCGCCGAGCGGATGAGCGCGCTCGCGCGCACGAACGGAAACCCCGGCCCCGTGACGCAAAGAGCGCTCAACCAGGCCGCCCGCGAACTGCTCTTGGCCCAGAGCAGCGACTGGGCGTTCATCATGAAGGTCGGCGCAATGGGATCGTATGCGTGCAAGCGAACCGCCGAACACCTGCTGCGCTTCACCCGCCTCTATCACGAAATCAAGGCCGGCCAAATCGACGAGCCCCACCTTTCCTATATCGAGTCCCTCGACAACATCTTCCCCGACATCCACTACTCCGTTTTCTCCTGAGCGCTCTCGGCCCCGGCCTGTATCGCACGCCCCCTTTCAAGACGCAGCCCGACTGTGCTACAATCGGTGAGACATGCACCCCGACACCGAGATGTTTCGACAGGTTCTCTCCGCCCAGGCGCGCCGGCTGGACATGGAGCTCACGGAGGACCAGGTCGACGCGCTTTCGGCCCACTACGAGCTGCTCGTGAAGTGGAACGCGCGCGTCAGGCTCGTCGCCACCACCGATCCGGCGCGATGTGCGACCGAGCTGTTCGGCGACTCTCTCGTCGTTGCCCAGTTCGTCGAGGACATCGCGGCCGAGACCGCGGGCACCACTCCACTCATACACATGCTCGATATCGGCGCGGGAACAGGGCTGCCGGGCGTTGCCCTGAAAACCCTGCTGCCGCGGTGGGAGCTGACGTGCATCGAATCAAACGCAAAAAAAGTGTCTTTTATTAAATCGCTCGCCCGCGAGCTGCGACTCGATGGCGTCCGCATCATCCGCGGGCGCGCCGAGGAGCTCGCGCACGGGGACGAGTTCCGCGGACAATTCGACGTCGCATTCTGCCGGGCTGTCGCGGCTCCCGCCGTCGCGTGCGAGCTAGCAGTCCCGTTTCTCAAGGTCGGCGGCTCGTTCATCGCCCAGACGGGTGAAGGGGCAGAGGACGTTCAGAAGGCGTCGGAACTTTTAGGCGCAACACTGGTGAAAAGAAAGAGTTACAGACTAGAAGGCGTGTCATCGTGCCGGGTGGTAGCGCGGGTCAAGAAATTCCGCCCAACCCCGCCCGAGTATCCGAGAGAGGTAAAGAGGACGAAGAGAAAGCCCCTCGCGTAATCCTGGTGTTTCACGTGGAACGCGCGCATTTTCTTGTTGACTTTTGCGGAGAAGAGTTTTAGAATCATCGAAAAGCACGCGCAGCCTACGGAAACGGTTCTCGATTTCCTCGGCTCCCGTGACGGTCTCTCTGTGGAATACTACCTCTCATGACGAGAATCATAGCTGTCGCTAATCAAAAAGGCGGCGTCGGCAAGACGACCACGTCGGTGAACCTCGCGGCATGCCTTGCCGCAGCGGAGAAGAGGACACTTCTCATCGACCTCGACCCGCAGGCGAACGCCACGAGCGGATTCGGCATCGACCGAAGGGTCCAGCGCGCGACCGTTTATGAGCTGCTCATCTCGGAGGCGGCGTTCGAGCAGGTGGTCCTGCGAGGGGTATTGCCATGGCTGGACATCGTCCCGTCGGGGACCAGCCTGGCCGGCGCGCAGGTCGAGCTTCTTCAGGTCGAAAATCGCGAGCAACGGCTGAAAAAATCGCTTCTCCCCGCGCTCACGCCCGTGCTCCGCTCGGATGATAATACCTATGACGTCGTCCTGATCGACTGTCCCCCCTCTCTTGGAATGCTTACCATCAACGCCATGGTGGCGGCGCGGTCTCTCCTGGTCCCGCTTCAATGCGAATATTATGCGCTCGAGGGAATCGAGCAGCTTCTCGACACGCTCAAACTCGTCAGGACGGCCTTCAATCCGCGCCTTGAGATCGAAGGGATTCTGCTCACCATGTTCGACAGCCGGACGAATCTGTCGCATCAGGTCGAGGCAGAAGTGCGCACGTATTTCGGTGACAAAGTCTATCAGACCGTCATCCCCAGAAACGTCAGGCTCAGCGAGGCGCCCAGCTTCGGCAAGCCGATAGTGTTCTACGACATCGCATGCGCCGGAGCGGTCGCATACATCAACCTTGCGAAGGAGGTCATCAGCAGTGGAGAAGAAGGCGCTTGGTAAAGGACTCAAGGCATTAATAGGTGAGCCCGAGGAGTTCGCGCGGTATGAGGCAGCCTCCTTATGGCAAGACCTCTTGCTCGACGAGATCGAGCCGAACCCTCTACAGCCCCGCGAGGACTTCGATGAGGGAAAGCTCGCCGACCTCGTCTCCTCCATCAAGGCAAACGGCGTCCTGCAGCCCATCATTGTCCGCAAGGCCGGCGAAAAATACCAGATAATAGCGGGCGAAAGACGGTGGCGGGCCGCCCACCGGGCCAACATCATGAGCATTCCTGCGATCATCAAAGATGCCACCGATCAGGACATGCTGAAGATCGCGCTCATTGAGAACCTGCAACGGCAGGATTTGAACCCAATAGAAGAAGCCAACGCATACCGGTCGCTCCTGGAAGAATTCAGTCTCACCCAAGACGCTCTGGCCTCCTATGTCGGCAAAGACCGCTCCACCATAGCAAACACCATCCGCCTGCTCAGCCTTCCAAAGGAAATCCAGGCGCATGTTTCACGTGGAACATTGTCGATGGGACACGCGCGCGCGCTCCTTTCTCTGGGTGAACCCTCGGCTCAGCTTGAATTGTGTAGGCGCGCCATCAAAGAGGACCTGTCGGTGAGGCAGGTCGAGAGGCTGGTCCGGAGTCGCGCCCGGACACGCGAACACAAGCTTCCCAAGACCGACCCGGACGTGCGAAGGCTGGAGGAGGAGCTTCAGCGGAGCCTCGGCACCAAGGTGCGCATTCGTGGGGTCGGCAAGCGGGGAAAAATAGAAATAGAGTATTACTCATCCGACGAGCTCGAGGCCCTCATAGACAGATTGCTGCATTCACAGGAAAGGCCGTAACATGATTGACCTGAAGCTGTTACGGGAAAACCCGGAAATTCTGAGGAAGGCGCTCGACGCAAGGGGAGCGCAGATTGACCTCGACGAGCTAGTGGCGCTGGACTCAGAGCGGCGAAAACTCGTCTTCGAGGCCGACGGGCTAAAGCAAACGCGCAACGAGGTCTCGGAGAAGATTGCGCAACTGAAGAAGGCAAAAAAGGATGCCAAGGCGCTGATTGAGGAGATGCGGGAGGTCGGACAGAAAATAGGTGCCCTCGACGCCGACATCAAGAGCAAAGACGAACAGATCAGGGCGCTGTGGCTCGCAATCCCCAACATTCCTCACCCTTCCGTGCCCTACGGAACGAGCGAGCAAGACAATCAGGAAATACGCAGGTGGGGAGAGGCGCCGCATTTCGATTTTAAGCCGTTGTCGCACGCCGATCTGGGTGAGCGGCTGGGCATACTCGACTTCGAGCGAGCCGCCAAAATAACCGGCGCTCGGTTCACGCTGAGTTTCGGCCCGGGCGCCATGCTCGAGCGCGCGCTGATGAACTTCATGCTCGACCTTCACACGAAAAAGCACGGTTACACCGAGGTGCTCCCCCCCTTCCTCGTCAATACCGACAGCATGGTCGGCACGGGCCAGTTTCCCAAGTTTGCGGGCGATTATTTCGTGTGTCAGCCCGACCAATATGTGCTGGTCCCGACGGCGGAGGTGCCCGTTACCAACATCTACCGGAATGAGATCCTTGAGGAGGCTTCCCTCCCGATAAGGTTTGCGGCCTACACCGCGTGCTTCAGGCGCGAGGCCGGTTCATACGGAAAGGACACCCGAGGCATGATCCGCGTGCACCAGTTCAACAAGGTGGAGCTGGTCAAATTCTGCCGGCCCGAAGAATCATACGAGGAGCACGAGCGGCTCACCCGCGACGCCGAGGAGGTGCTGCAACTCCTTGAAATACACTACCGGGTCGTGGCGCTCTGCACGGCCGACCTGGGCGACGCCGCGGCGAAATGCTATGACATCGAGGCGTGGATTCCGTCGCAGAACACCTACCGCGAGATATCCTCGTGCAGCAATTTCGAGGATTACCAGGCCAGGCGCGCCAACATCCGCTACCGTCCAAAGGACGGCAAACCCCGCTTTGTGCATACACTTAACGGATCCGGACTGGCCATCGGCCGCACGGTAGTGGCGATCCTCGAGAACTTCCAGCAGGCGGACGGCACCGTCGTGGTACCTCAGAACCTCCGGCCCTACATGGACGGCATGGAGCGAATCCTCCCGTTACAGGCTTGATAACCCTTCTTCTTGCCATTCCCAGACCGTCGACCTTGCCTTCACACAATACCTGCCATTCCGTCTGTGGATAACTTGTTGGTAGTTGCCGCCGCTCTCGCCGACAGGAGAGCCACAGGGGCGGGCAACGGTTGGGCACGAATCCGCTGGGAAAATATCCTAAGCCAAGCGTTTTCAAAGTGATACGCATAAAAAGGCGAACCTCTCTATAGCCCGCAAAGTCACCAAGTAGAGGATTAAAATAGTCCAGAAATCTCTTGTTGATAACCTGCGGACTGGTCTTGCATGCCGCCGTGGCCGTTGAATCACAGGGGATAGGGAGTCGCGGACCGATAATCTCCCGATTTTTCAAGCAATACAAGGGGGGCGGCCCGTGGACTCCCCAATAATTGGGGATAACCTGTGAACAATGTGGAAAAAGGGCTAGCGCAAGCGTGATTCAGGGCATGGGCCTGCTGATTCCGAGTCAGGGAGTGGAACAGAGCAAATCAGACATTTAGAGTCAGCTTATGCGAGGAATGGATTATATCGTCTCTCAGTACCCAGCGTCGTCACGGGTCCGTGTCCGGGCAGTACCTGCACCGAATCTCCCAGCGGGAGCAGCCGATTCTTGATGGAGTTGATGAGCGTGCGGTAGTCACCTCCGGGCAGGTCGGTGCGTCCGATGGAACCCGCGAACAGCGTGTCGCCGACGAACACGTTGTTATCCCAAAGGATGGAGATGCCTCCGGGCGAGTGACCGGGACAATGGATGATGCCCAGCCGGTGGTTGACGCCAAAGGTGAGCTCGTCGCCGTGCCGGACGAGCGTATCGGGTGGCGGCGGCGTACCCAGCTCAAACCCGAAGATTCGCCCCTGGGCCGAAAGGTTCATGTACAGGGGCTCCTCGTCCTCATGCAGTACAATCATTCCGCCCGTCTCTTCTTTGAACCGGCCGACCTCGCCGGCATGGTCAACATGAGAATGCGTGAGGATGATGTACTTCACCTTAAGGTCGTTCGAACTCAGAAACCGGTCGACCTCACTCGAAAACTCGCCCGCGTCGATGACCACCGCCTCGCGGGTTTCCTCACATCCCAGGATGAAGCAGTTGGACATGAACGGAGTCACCTCGAACTGATGTAACAGCAAGATCACGCCTCCAATGATGTGCAAAAGACCCTTCCGTGCGGTCGGGCCCGTGCGAAGGGGTTTTGCATCTGCCGGTCGTTCGTGAATTCAACAGTGCGGTGGCCGAACCTGGGACAGGGCAATACGGCGAAACGGGAAAGGGATTTCACCCGGTTAACATAGAGAATGGTAGAGAATTCTGCCAAAAAAAGCAAGTCTTTTTTCGTCGCGCCTTCGGACGGCCGCGGGAACGCCCCCCTCACGCATGCCTGCGACCGTGTGCGAACCCCGGAGCTGCTGTGCCGGGCGCAAGGCTTGTGAAGCGGCTCGCAATGGTGCTATAATGCCTTTGCCATTGACCGGGAGACTGCGGGAAGGCCGTGGTCTCTCTTTACAGCACGGTGGTTTCCTCACGACGAAGTTGCCAGACACGTCTAAAGATTTACAGATTTGATGCAACGCTTCCCGAAAATACTCGTGTGGTATCTTCTGTTTCTGTGTCTCGCTTTCGTTGCGGCTCTTCCGATGGTCGGAAGGCAGACGCTTCTCAAGTACTCCGAAAAGGTCAAGCCCTATGCGGTCGTGTTCTGGAGCAGGAACGAGGTACGCGCGGCAAAGCATGAGTCCGACGAGATCATCTTCTTTTTCGGCGATTCATCCGTTGCTCTGCCACCATGGGCCGCGAAGGACACGCCCCACATACCGGCACTTCTGGATGCGGAGCTGCGCGAGGCCTATCCCGAGCTGGGAGGGGTGTCGGTCATCGATTGGTCTTTCCCCGGCGGCAGGTTCTTCCACTATTACTGCCTGTTGTTCGAGGCCGAAAACTATTCGCCGCAATTACTCATTATCCCGATCAACTGGCGCAATCTCGGCCCTCGCTCGTGGGAGTGGAGCAAAGAGAATGCCTTTCACGAATTGAGTGCGTTGGTACCATTCAGCGAACGACGTTTTGCTTCGGGCAAGAACATCTTCGAGCGGGAAGACATCCCGCCGTCGAAACAGCTCATCTATTCATATGAGTACCCGATGCTCTACTTGACGGGCCTGAAGATGTGGTGCCGGACCAAAGTCGGACTGGAGCCCGAGGAAGATCCCTTGGCAAACGTCCTCGAGGGGCTCCCCGAGGCCAAGGTGCTGATCAAGCGGTTCGGCGACAAGCAGCTCTTCGAACAGTACCCCGTCGACATCTCAGCCGACAACGTGCAATTGGGAATCCTCCGCTCCCTTATCGAAGCGTCGGCCCGAAGGGGGGTGAAGCTGCTTTTCTACATCACGCCGATTCACCTCGACGAAATGCGATACAGACAGCCGTTCGATCCCGGGAAGTTCAGCGAATCGGTCAATCGGATCATGGAGGCGGCCACCTCTGAGACGAGCACGTGTCTGAACCTCGTGGACCTGCTCGGGGAGGAGGACTTTCTCGACTCCTTCGAGCACTACACGCCCGAAGGAAACCGGAAGGTAGCCGCCGCCATCGCGCCAGCCGTGCGGGACTCTCTCAAGCCTCACGGTTCCACTGCGGAACAGGCCGGCCCTCTGGCCTTGAGAGACCGGGAGCCGTGAATTCGCCCGAGTTCTCTTGAAATTCCCTCAGCGCTGCGTTTCTCATCCCGGACTGGCGTCGGGCAGGTTGGCCTTGCCGGTCATCTTCTCTATCTCGATCTCGCACACGTTAACGATGACGAGTGTGTGCTCGGGCGGTGGTTCATATTTGTTTTCCCCGGCGTACTTGGCGAGCAGGAGTTCGAGCGCCCTCATTTTCTCCGAATCGTCGTCCAAAAGCCGGGCCTTTCCCCACGCTATCACGCTTCGGTAGTACATCGTGAAAAGGCACGCCATTTCGTTCGGAGCCACCTCAAGCGGCTCGTCCACCTCGAAACACACGCGGGGGCTGTTCTGAATCGCCTCCAGCTTGCGGCCCTCGAGGCCGGTATGGAAATAAATGCGTCCTTCGGCATACGCAAAATTGAGCGGAACCACATAGGGCTCCTCGCCCGCGACGATCCCGAGCCGGCCGACGGCCGCACGGTTGAGAATGCCCTCCATCTCGCCCCGATCTTCGATCCACGTCTTCATCTAATTCCTCCCCTGTTCATACAGATTTCTGCAGGTCACGTCATAAACGCGCCCATTATAGCCACGGGTGGTCGGAACGTCAACCGGGAATTTGCGCGACATGAGACAGGCCCCTTCATGAGTTTGCAGGAAAGCGGTTACGGGCAGGGTGGCGGTTGATTCGGTGGGTGAGTTGCCTCAGGCCTGTGGGGGCTCGGTCTCGTCTGCGTCCTCCTCCGCGGCCTCGGGGACGTCTTCGACGTCGTCCACATCGTCGTCGGACCCCGGAGAGGATTCGACGTCCTCGACGATGGCATCCTCTTTCTCTCTCGGCATGACGACGGCGACAGCGACGAACGAATCGTCCTCCTGCAGACGTATCACGCGCACGCCCTGCGTGTTTCGGCCGATCACGGAGATACCGCTCACGGGCGTTCGCACAACCATCCCCCACGAGGAAACGCACACGACCTCCTCGTTCTCCCTGACGGTGCGCATCCCGATGCAGCGGCCGTTTCGTGCGGTGGTCTTTATGTTGATGATACCCTTGCCGCCCCGGTTCTGAGTCCGATACTCCTCGAAGTCGGTCCGCTTGCCGTAGCCCTTTTCGGTCACGACGAGGATGGTCGCATCGGGGTCCACTATCTCCATCCCGATGACGCGGTCGCCCTCTTCAAGACGGATTCCGATGACTCCCATGGCACTTCGGCCCATGGGTCGCACC
>CAZSKP010000011.1:0-69716 GCA_964607485.1 uncultured bacterium
GTATTGTGGGGTGTGTGGACTCTACGTCGCCTACAAAACCGACAATCAAAGGCTCAAGGAGAAGCTGGGCGGTGTGTACCAGATAGAACCGAAGGATATTGTCTGCGAGGGATGCCTTTCAGACGTTGTGTTCGGCTTCTGCCGGGCCTGCCAGGTGAGGAACTGCGCCTTGGAGAAGCAGATTGCCGGCTGTCACGAATGCGACGAGTTCCCGTGCGAACGCATCGAAAACTTCCCGTTCGAAGTCGCCAAGGACTTCATGTTGAGCGGCACGAAGAGGCGGCGGGAGATGGGAACGGAGAAATGGATCGAGTGGGAGACCGCCCACTACACCTGCAAGGAATGCGGCGGACTCGCCTTCCGGGGTGCGAGAAGGTGTCCCGATTGCAAGGCCGAGTTGAAGCTTGAGGGATAGGTCTTTCGAGGACGAACGCGGGCTTGTGATAATCCTGCGAAACGATTCTCCACCGGCGTTTGATCCTGCTTCTCAGTCGCTGCCGGAGCGCAGGATCCTATCGCGGATATACCCGCTCTGCAGGCCGGCGAAGATGCCGCAGTCCTCGCACGAGGGGTCCTCACTGCACCAGTCGGCGAACATCTGGAGCAGCCCCTGCTGCGTGCGAGCCGAGCGCGCGACTCGCTGTTTGCGTGAACTGCCAAACATCCGGTACTCCATCAGGCGGGTGACGTTGTTGGCCAGCGGCGAGGGTAGGCCGCAGTAGAATCGATGTACGACTTCCTCTTCCTCTCCATGGCTTTTCATGCGGGCATCAAGCAAGCCCAGCGGCACACACGAGTTCACCACAATCGTCAGTGCCCTGTCACGGCCGACGAGGCTCACGGGCTTCGGCAACCTCTTCCCGCCCGGGCTGTAGCGGTACGACCAGTAATCGTCTTCGGCGTCCGTCAAATACGCGACGCACTTCTTTCTCGCCTCACGCGCGTCACCTTTCGAGATGCAGGCCAAGAGCGACTCGAAAAGGCCGCCCTCGTATGAACGCGCGAGCACGTGGCTGACGCCTGCGATACGCCTTTGAGGCAAGTTGGCAGGCCGGACAGCGGACGCCTTCCATGCGATGTCGCCGCCTATATCGTCGAAGCCGTGGCCGCCCCACATTTCTTGCAGCGCTGAGAAATATTGCCGCGACTCAAGAGGTTCATCATCGTTCGCGCGATGGAGCAGCCCGGCGGCTCCCAGGAGGAGCGCCTGCGTCAGGCGCGTCACGTCTCCCGCGGCGTGTGCCGAGTCGGCCGATAGAGCCCGCTCGCGCAGCTTCGCATAGGGAAGCCTCTGCGCGAGTTGGCTGAACTGTTCCCTGTAAGCCTTGTACCCCATGCCTTCGAGCACGGCCGCGTACGCGACCTGATCGAGCTCATTTCGTTCCGCCTCGTATGCGAGCCGGCGCTGTTTCGCGATTATGCGGGCGTCGCCCGCGACGCCGAGCAGGCGCTGGGCGCTCTCGGGCGGCATCTCCTCGAGCAATCCCCGGCATCGCCCAAAGTTTCGCATGCTCCGGTACGGATACTCCTCGGGCCGGAGTGCACACTTGAGCACCCTCAGGTCGTCGGTGAGGCAGTCCCACAGGCCGACTTCGGGAATCTCGACGCCGTGGCGGCTTACCGGCGGGCTTCCTGCGCCGCGTGACGTGAGGGTGACATGAAGGACGACGTTATCGTAGCGCGGGTCGAGCGAATGTTTGTGAAGTCGCCAGCCGGCGGGGTCGATGTGGAGCTCGACGTCGCCTTTGAGCCGTCTGCCACCGATGGTCAGGTCGGCATTCTTGAAATCGGGGCCGCTCTCGAGGTTCCAGGTGCCGGGCGAGTGGACCGATACCTTGCTTCCGTCGCGAGTGGCAAGCCGCTCTTCGTCAAAAAGCCGGTCGTACCAGATGCACCGCAGGAGCCTCTCGCTGATCTGTCCGCCGCTCGAGGCGAGCACATATTTCTGGGCGACCCTGTCGTGAAACGCGGGCGTGTTCTCGAACAGCCGGAAATATTCATCGGAGAAAGGCACGTTCACCCCTTTAGTCCGTTAAGCAAGTATTTCTTTGGAACCCACACGAACTCTCGCAGGAGACGCTTCGCTCGGCATGACACACGGGGCAGCGAGCGTCATTCGTGTATCGGAAAATCGTCTGCCAGGAGGAACGAGATCGTCATGTGGACGCGGTACTCAGTAATCTTGCCGTCCTCGATCTTCGCCTTCAGGCGCGTGACCTCTACTTCCCTAAGTCCGACGAGGGTGCGATTCGCCCTCTCGACCGCCTCGCACAGGGCGTCCTCCCATCCGTTCGGAGAAGAGGCGATTACGTCGGATGTCTTGATATTGGGCACGGTGCCACCTCCTGGACGTCTCCCGGAAATCCAGCCTCAGCGCTTGCCGCGTGCTTTCGAGATATAGTGAATTTTCCCGTCTATTTCCTCCGTCTCGACCGCTCCCTCCATCTCCAGCAGGTCGAGATGACCGATTGCCTCGGACATTCCCAGGTAGGTCTGGTACGCGTCGATTCCGGGGAACAGATGGTTGCAGACGTCGTACGCCGTCCTCGGGGAACCGTCGAGGAACTTCAGCACCTTATGTTTGCGGACCTCGTGATGCACGACCATGCTGTCTATGACATCGCCGATGTCGTGGATGATATCGCCGTGGCCGGTGAGGACAATGCTGATGTCGAACGCTTTCAGCCGCTGGATTGTGGCGACGTAGTCGGCGAGGCTGCGTGCACGCGGTTTGGAGGAGTCGCGCGGAAAATAAATGAGGGGCACGGGGCTTATGTGTTTCAAGAGGTTGTCGCCGGAAAACAGAACGCCAGCAGTGTGGTCGTAAAGGTTAATCATGCCCGGAGAGTGACCGGGGCAGTGGATGACTTGAAGCTCCTTATGTTTCAGACCGATTCTGTCCCCCTCGCCGACAGTGTGGGTGACCCTTATGGGGTCGCGCAATTGGTCGAATATGGGATGGCGCACGAGAATGGTCTTCAGCGAGCCCTCGGGCAGTCCCGACTTCAAGAGAAAGCTCTCGGTGCGCTTATACTGTTCGTCATCCTCCGACACATACCCGCGCGGGTTTTGCAGGTCGTGCGTCTCGAGCGGATGAGCATACACGCGGGGATTGCCCTCAGCGGCGACGGTCGCCATCAGTCCGTAGTGGTCGAGGTGCGCGTGAGTGACGATCAATTGCTCGACGTCGCCGAAACAGAAGCCCAGCTTGGCCAAGCCGGAGCGGAGCGCTTCTTCGGCTTCGTCGGTCTTCAGGCCGGAATCGATAAGAGTGAGCGGCTCGTCCTCGATGAGGTATGAATTTATGGCGCCGACATAAAAGGGCGTCGGCGTCGGAATCTGGTGAATACGTTCGGCTACCTTCAATGTAGAAAATCCGGTGTCAATCTTGCTTGCAGTCAGAACCGCGAGGGAAAGCCCAATGCGGAGGGCATGCTCTCAGGGTGTGACGTAGCCCGTACCGTCGCAATAGCCGCAGGGATACTCCGGCCGGAGCTTCGCCCTGCCCGTTCCCTTGCAACGGGGACACACTTCTGTCCTCGTGACCTCATGCGTCGGCCTTGTGAAATGCTTGAAATAGAACGTTCCGGCGAGCAATATCCCCGCAAGAAGAAGCAGCAGTATGAAATACGTCTGCCGGCGCTGGACATTTTCGGCGGCCGCCGGCTCGCGCAGCATGCCCCACAGTGCGATTGAGGCCATCACAAAAGCGAACACGAAGGCGACGTTGACCGGGTCGGGGACGAATCTCTTCAACATAAGCTTCAGGGTTGCCCTGTCGAGCCCCAGCCCGATATACAGAGTGAACACGAAAAGAGCGGCAACCAGCAACACCACGCCCGCGACGATAAGGTAGCGCTTCAGTACGTCTTCTTCCTCGCCCGGTCTGTAATCGTATGCCATTGCGCAGTTGGCCTTTCTGTCCGTCAGCATGAATTTTATCACAACAACTCGCCCGTTTGCAAGGAGCAACGCCGACGGTCCGAGCCCTCGACAAGCGACGGACGTTTGTGCTATATTAAGAGATGATTCGGTCCTCATCGAGCCCATGCATAAAGAGGTGAAAACGCTTGGCAGCCAAGGACTACTACAAGACGTTGGGGGTCTCAAAAACGGCGTCGGCCGATGAAATAAGGAATGCTTACCGCAAGCTGGCCAAGAAATACCACCCCGACAGGAACCCGAACGACAAGTCGGCGGAGGAGAAGTTCAAGCAGGTACAAGAGGCATATGATGTGCTCGGGGATGGCAGCAAGAGGAACCAATACGACCAGATGCGCGACGGCGGCTTCTACGGGTTTGCACCAGGCGGATTCGAGGGCTTCGGAGCACGGCCGGGCGCGGGAGGCCAGCAATTCAGGTACGAGGACCTTTCCGGATTCGGCGACATTGGAGACCTGTTCAGCTCGATCTTCGGGTTCGGCGGCGCGGGCCCTCGCGCTGGCCGGGGCGCTCATTTCGGGCCGATGAAGGGCGAGGACACCCACGCAGAGATAGAGATACCGTTCGAGCTGGCCATAGCGGGCGGCAAGACGACGTTTCAGATAAGCCGTGAAGAGGATTGCGCCCAATGCGGAGGCTCGGGAATGGAGCCGGGCTCTGGCACACAGACGTGCCCCACCTGTCAGGGGCGGGGCAACGTCGCCACAAGCCAGGGCGCGTTCTCGATCAGCCGCCCGTGCCCCGGTTGCCTCGGTCGGGGCGTGGTGGGGGGCAAATCCTGCACGAAGTGCGGCGGAGCCGGCTCGACCATGCATGCGCGCTCCATCTCGGTCAAGATACCCGCCGGTGTCGGGAACGGCTCGAAGATACGCATCGCAGGACAGGGACAAAAAGGAGTTCAGGGCGGTCCGCCGGGCGACCTGATCCTGACGGTCCACGTGCGCGAGCACTCCAGGTTCAGGCGCAAGGGGAGCGACATCCACTCCGACGTGACGCTCAACCTGGCTCAGGCGGTGCTCGGAACTACCGTCGAGGTGGAAACAATCGACGGTCTCGTGAATCTTCGCATCCCGGCCGGCATTCAACCGGGCAAGAAGCTCCGGCTCAAGGGCAAAGGGGTAAAGAAGATGCACGGTAATGGCAGGGGCGACCATATCGTTCAGGTAAACGTCAAATTTCCTGAAAAGCTGAACGAATCCGAGAAGGAGGCGTTCACTCGTTTCGCCGAAGAGGCAAAGTTGGCTCACTAGCGGCTTGTCAACGTTGTTCTCAGAGGTATTTGCGGGATACAGGGCGGTACGCTCCACAGGAATTATGGGTCCATATCCACAACGACGATGGTGACCGTCCGCGAGGCTGGGCGGTGCGATTCGCAGGACGAGCGCGGGAGAAGGCATGCAGATAGAGAATCTGATCGTACTCTACGTTGTGCTTCTGTTTTCCTGCTGCGTCCATGAGTTCGCACATGCGTGGACGGCGAACATGTGCGGCGACGACACGGCGCGGCTCTCTGGCCGGATGACGCTGAATCCCGTCGTGCATATAGATCCCATTGGTACCATCGTGTTCCCGCTGATGGCCATCATATCGGGAATACCCTTCCTCTTCGGCTGGGCGAAGCCGGTGCCGGTAAACCCAAGCCGATTCCACAATTATCGCCGAGATGACATCATCGTTTCGATGTCCGGCATCGTCAGCAACCTCCTGCTCGCGTTCTTGGCGGCCACGATGCTCAGGTCCATCTACGTTTTTTGGGGGGGGCAGTTTGCCAGCCCGGTGATTTTTATCCTCCGTTACCTGATGTTGATAAACGTGGTGCTGGCAGTATTCAATCTGATTCCCATCCCTCCGCTCGACGGCTCGCGGGTGCTGTATCACTATCTGCCGCTGCGCACCGCATGGCAGTTCCGAAAGCTGGAACAGTTTGGATTCATTATACTTATCCTCGTACTCTTCTTCCTTATGTGGACCGGCGTTTTGGATGCGATTATTTTCTTGCCGCTGCACATATTCAGCTTCATCGCTGGTCCGCTGGGATTTTAGGAAGATGCGGTATTGCGTGCGGAACCCGTTTTACATCTCCGCTTTTTGCTGTCATAATAAAGTGTTGCAAGATTAGCCACAAGGAGGAATATGTATGCAGATCACGCGCGCCGCAGAGTACGCGATACGTGGAGTATTATATCTCTGCTCGCAGCCGGAAGGCTCTGTATGTCTGTTGAACGAAATCTCTGAGCGCCAACAGATACCGGCCAGCTTTCTTTCCAAGATATTCCAGAACCTCTCGAGGGCCGGCATCGTCAGCTCTTCCAGAGGCACCGGAGGCGGGTTCACGCTCACCAAGGACCCACACGAGATCACCCTTTTGGATGTACTGGAGGCAATAGAAGGGCAGATTTCGCTGAACGTATGCCTGACAAACGGAAGCGCCTGCGACAATCGGCCTACCTGCGCCGTGCATCATGTCTGGCGCGAGGCCCAGGAGCACCTGTTCGAGCTGTTGAGAAAGCACAATTTCGCGGAACTCGCAGAGTCTTCCCGCAAACTCGGCGAGGAAGCCGCCAGAGAACCCCATCCGAGCGATTAACGGAACTCCCTCTCCGCGCTTCTCGAATCCTCAAAGGCATCTCTCTCTGTGTCCGTTCGCGAACAATTCATGTAAATCTCCCCCGCTCCGCCTTCACCGACGCGGCTTGACAAGGGCGTACCCCTTTGCTAGTATTCCCCCAGTTTTCCTGTAATTCGGACCCATAACCGCGCTGGCACTGGTTGAGGTAAGCCTTTGGGGGAAACCGAAATGCAATTTGAAGACATCATTTGCGAGAAGAAAGACCGAATCGCACGCATCACAATCAACAGGCCGAAGGTGTTCAACGCCTTCCGCTCGAAGACGCTTGATGAACTCGCATTCGCGTTCGATGACGCGAGCAACGACGATTCGGTGGGCGTCGTGGTGCTGACGGGCGCGGGCGAGAAGGCGTTCTGCGCGGGCGGCGACATCTCCGAGATGGGGGAGCTCAGCCCTTCGGCGGGACGTGTGTTTCTGGGCAAATGCCTGAAGGTGTCCACCGCGATTCGCAATTGCAGCAAGCCGGTCATCGCGATGGTGCGCGGCTACTGCCTCGGCGGCGGCCACGAGATTCACCTGATGTGCGACATCACGCTCGCGGCCGAAAGCGCGAAGTTCGGCCAGACCGGCCCGAGCGTCGGGAGCGTGCCCATCTGGGGCGGCACACAGATGCTCCCGCGCGTGGTCGGCGAAAAGAAAGCGCGCGAAATCGTCTTCCTGTGCAAGCGCTATTCCGCGAAAGAAGCCGAGGAGATGGGCCTCATCAACAAGGCCGTCCCCGACGACAAGCTCGAGGAGGAGACAGCGGCGTGGTGCGAGCGCATACTCGAGATGAGTCCGCAGGCGCTGAGCGTGGCGAAGGTGTCACTGAACTTCGAGACCGACCTGATGTACGCCTCGTTCGTGCATGGCGCCGAGATGCTCCGGATCGTGTACGGGACCGACGAAATAAAGGAAGGCATGCACGCCTTCCTCGAAAAACGCAAACCCGACTTCAACAAGTTCCGGAAGTAATGGGTTAGCTGCAGAGCTTTGTCACGGCAGGTTTCTTGCGGGCGCCGTGGATGGTGCGCGCCTTCTTGGCGCGTTCGATCCTGCGCTCGGCCATTCGGTCGGCGGCCAGATGGGTGTGTATCTTCTCTTCTTTCGCGATCCTGATGACGCGCGCGACCGAGTTGTAAATCCTCGCGGCCTTGTGAAGCGCGCGTGAGCGGTCGTATCCCTTGAGCTCCTCGGCCACGTTGATGAGCCCGCCCGCGTTTATCACGTAATCGGGGGCATACAGAATGCCGCGTTCTTCGAGCTTGTCGCCGTGTCGGTCAGCCTTGAGTTGGTTGTTGGCCGAGCCGGCGACAATCTTGCACTTGAGTTTGCGAATGTTCTTGTCGTCCAGGATTCCGCCCAGCGCGCACGGGGAGAAGATGTCGCACTCCACCGAATAAATCTTGTCGGGCGCCACGTATTCGGCACCGAACTCATTCACCACCTGCCTGGCCCTCTTCTTGTAAACGTCAGTGATGATGATGCGCGCGCCTTCTTTCGAGAGATACTTGGCAAGATTGTAGCCGACGTGGCCCGCCCCCTGGATGGCGACGGTGAGCCCGTCGAGGTCCTGCGTCTTGAAAACCGCCTTAGTACATGCTTTTATGCCGTGGAGCACTCCGTACGCTGTTACGGGAGACGGGTCGCCGCTCCCCCCTCGTCCGGTTTCCACGCCGACCACGCAGTTGGTCTCTCTCTGGATGACCGCCATGTCCTCGATGCTTGTGCCGACGTCTTCGGCGACGATGTATCTGCCTCGAAGCGTGTTGACGAACCGGCCGAACGCGAGCAGCAGCGCCTCGGTCTTGTGCGTTTTCGGATTGCCGATGATGACGCTTTTCCCCCCGCCGAGGTTGAGGCCCGCGACCGACGCCTTGTATGTCATGCCCCGCGCGAGTCGGAGCGCGTCGTCGATGGCGGCGCGCTCGGAACTGTAATGCCAGAAACGGCAGCCGCCCAAAGCGGGCCCGAGGACGGTACTGTGAATCGCGACAATGGCCTGAAGGCGGCTAGCCCGGTCCTGGAAGATAACCAGTTCCTCGTAGTCGTACTCCTCCATCCGCTGGAAAATTATCATGCAAACCTCCCGTTTCCTACCGGCTACTTCCAGAGGCGATCGGGCAGCTCTTCCATCTCGAATCGTTCCTTGACTTAAGACTCCGACCGATTAAAAAGGTTGGTTACATCCTAACACGATCGGCATGAGCATGCTATATGGGAGATTGCTTGCAGAACCACCGGGCCTCCGGCTGGAGCGAGGAACGCCTTGGCGCTGATTAGGGCTGTGGTCGTCTTGGCGACGGTTATTTCTTCCCTTGCAATCTCTTGAGGCCCTTCTGCTCGAGCTTTTTCGTGTACGCCGACCAGTTGTCCTCCTCGCCTGCTTTCTTCCGCCAAATGCGAAACTTGCACGTGGGAGCGCCCGCCGGGATGATGCTCTCGAACGCGACGTTGAAATCGTCGAGACCCAGCTTCTCGCGGCAGTGGTCGAGTATGCCCTGCACGAAATAGCGTTGCACGCGACAGTCGAAGGGCAGGTAGGTATCCTGAAGCGGACACCATAGGATGTCGAACCCGCACTCGTTCTCGCTGACAATCCACGGGTCTTCGAGCGAGGCCCAGAGGATGGTGTTCGCATACGTCGCGATGAAGCTCATCAGCTCCACCTGCGGGAGATCGGGCGGAATGTTCGCCCCCTCGAGCATCTGGCGCGCGGCGTCGCGGCCGACCTTCCTAATCGCCTCTCCGCACACATTCTGGCCCTCTTCGCCGAACTTTTCCTCGACATCCTTCAGAATCTGGAGGACACCCAGCGACATCATGGTCCCCCACTGGTAGATGACGGCAGGGTCGAAATCGGGCCGCGAGAGCACGTCCTCCCTGAGCTTCTCGACCGCCTTCTTATAAGCAACCCCGAACTCAACGCGCTTCCGGTTCTTTTCGTCTCTCGGCATGATCAGCGCCTCCATTCCACAAATCAGGACCCGAGCCCCGCGTCGGCGAGGACTCGCGAGACCAGTTGCCTGTTTTCGTCCGTGAGCGGCGGCAGCGGGTCTTTTGCGGTCGGTGTGATGGGGTGGCCCAACTGCCGAAGCGCCTCCTTCATTATCGCATGCGGAGCGGATGAGGCGGTCATGAGCGGCATGAACTTGAAGATGAACGACTGAAGCTCGCCTGCCTTCTCAGTGTCTCCGCTCTTTATCGCGTTGTAGAATTCGACACACTGTTTTGGCACGAGATTGGCAATAACGCCGATGGCGCCGCATCCGCCGCGTTCCATCACCGCCGTCAGGTTGAGAACCGTGCCGGAGAAGACGGAGAACGGCTTCTTCCCTTTCATGAGCCTCACAAGCTCGCCCACCTCGTCGATGTCGAGGATGGTTTCCTTCACGCCGACGATCTGTTCCATCCCGGCAAGTTCGGCGATTTCTGCGGGAGAAAGCGTCAGCCGGGTCGCGTCGGGAAAGTTGTAGTACAGTATCGGGAAAGCAGCCTCGTTGGAGATACGCTCGTAGTGTCTCCTAACATCCTCGAATCCGAGTCGATAGTAGATGGGCAGGGCGATCATCGCCGCGTCGGCGCCCGCGTCGCGCGCATATTTTGTGAGAGCGATCGTCTGGTCGGTGCCCATGTAGCCCGTGCCGATAACGACGGGCACTCTTCCTTTCGCCTGCTCGACCACGATGTCGATGAGCTGTCTTTTCTCCTCGTCGGACAGGTACGGATATTCGCCATTGCTCCCCAGAACGACAAGTCCGTGTACTCCTTCGCCGATGAAATGGTCCACCATGTGACGCATCGCGCGTTCGTCAATAACATCGTCCTCGAACGGCGACATCATGACAACAAATATTCCTTCGAGTTTTTTCATTTTTCCCTCCACCGATCGAGCTTTCCCTCACGGTATGCCGTGATATACCGCATGCAGAATTCGTCCTTCCCCAACAGCGCCTCGGCTGCGGCGAGCGTCGCCATCAGGGCGCTATCACACGGGTCCATGATCGCGCTGTCGATTCCGGCGGCCATCGCCATTGTCAGGAACACCGCATTCAAGAGCGAGCGATCCGGCAGTTTGAACGACACATTGGCCAGCCCGCAGAGTAGATGGACGTCGGGCAGGTGCGCGCGAATTCTGGAGTATGCAGCGAGGGTCTCCGCCCCTGCGTCGCCCGCCACGCCCACGGGCTGCACCACGGGGTCGACGTATATGTCTTCGGCTTTGATGCCCGCGCCGGTGAGCGCTTCGACCAGTCGAACGGCGATGTCGAACTTCTTTCCCGCATCGGCGGGAACCTGCATCGAATCGACCGTCATC
This sequence comes from uncultured bacterium, assembly GCA_964607485.1. Classification (GTDB taxonomy): domain Bacteria; phylum Abyssobacteria; class SURF-5; order SURF-5; family SURF-5; genus CAZSKP01. Next base: position 10,869 of record CAZSKP010000011.1, read on the forward strand.
GCCACGACCCCGCATGAGTATTCCTTCACCAAGGGCACGACAGCGTCGAGTCGCCGGGGCTCAAGCGTGACGGAATTGATGACGGGCGTTCCACGATGTTCCCGGAGCGCCGCCTTGAGCGCCTCGGGATTAGGGCTATCCAGACATAGCGGAGTGTCTACGGCGGCCTGCACGGTTCGGACGAGCCAGGGAAGATATTCCGCCTCCTTGCCCACAAACGTGCCTGCGTTCACATCGATGTAGGCCGCTCCCCCCTCATGCTGCATGCGGGCTTCCTCCTGGATGAACGCTTCTTCCTTATTCTCTATTGCCCGGGCGACCCTCTTCCGAGAGGAATTTATGCGTTCTCCGATTATCGTCAGGCCGGAAAAGTCCACATCGAATCCCCCATTTCGAAGGTGGGGCTCCTGGCGGGTTCACCGCGTGCTGTTTCTTAGGATTGGTCCCCAAAGTATTCGGGGCAGACCGAAATGTCTGCCCCTCAGTTGCCGCTATTCGTTCTAGAGCGGAGTTCGCTCGGCTCACAGCCCGATGAGCGCCTTCGCCTTGTCCACGGCTGAGGCGGCGTCGGGCGCGTAGCCGTCGGCTCCGATTTCGTCTGCGTAGCGTTGAGTGACCGGCGCTCCTCCGATTATGACTTTCACTTTTCCCAGAAGGCCGGCCTCTTGGATTTCACGAATGGTGGCTTGCATTGAGGGCATCGTCGTCGTCAGCAGAGCGGACATTCCGATGAGCTTCACGTCTTCAGCCTTCGCAGCTTCGACAAATTGCTCGGGAGAGACACTGATACCCAGATCGACCACCTTGAAGCCGTTTCCGCGCAGCATCATCACCACGAGGTTCTTGCCGATGTCGTGCAGGTCTCCCTGGACGGTGCCTATGGCCATGGTGGCCACGGGTTTGACTCCCGCCTTTGCGAGCAGCGGCTCGAGCACCTTCATTCCGGCGTGCATCGCGCGGGCCGCCATGAAGACCTCGGGCATGTATATCTTATTGTTCTTGAAGCGTTCGCCCACCACCTGCATTCCGGCAACGAGACCGCCGTCAAGTATTTCCCCCGGCGCGGCTCCCTCATCGACCGCCCCCTGGGTGAGCCTCTCGACGGCTGAAGCATCGCCTCTTATCAAGGCAGACGCGAGCTCTTTCAAGTCGGCCATTAACTACCCCCTTCCCGATGATCGGACCGAGCACTTCCTGTTCGCTCGCTCTTCCGTGCGAGTCTGAAGCCCATGGGTCGGTCGATCCGTGTGGATGAACTCATTCGGTCCTGTTTGGAGACACATCCCAATTACTTTTACTTCTGATCATGCTGGGAAACCGAAAGAAGACGCCTCACTGCCTCACCTTGTGCTGACAGCGCCAGACTATATCACAGCAGGTGGATTGCAGTCAAGCGAGTTGGGGGAGCCGAATGATGATTTTCTCCTCGTCCGAATCCGTGACCGTTGATGAAATGTTCAGGCCGATTTCGCTGTCTTTCAGGCCGACGACAAGTTTGCCCGTCCTCTTGGTTTCATCCAAGCCGGCCATCTCTTCGATTTCGTCAAACAAGGCCGTCACCACCTCTTCCTTGGGCACGGGCACGTCGTAGAACTTTTCGCCGGCCATCCTGCATAGAGCCACATCGGGCTGCTTGCGAACGAAGGATATGTCTTTCGCCTTCTCATCGATCGCAAAAAGCAGCGTCAGGGCGAGGTAGCGGAGGGCTTCATCGGGCACTTCCTCGCGGGTGGACTTCGTCAATTTCGGGTCCGAAAACGTTTCGAGTTCTTTCCTGTGATCGGTATTGAGAAAACAGTCAACAAACTCCTGCAACTTGACATGGGAGCTTCTGGTTCTATCGGTCGTGCTCATTCTCGCACCTCCGTATTCTGCCGGGTCACGTCGAAAAATCGACACATTCTATTCATAATGCAGCTCCTTACAAAATTCTGTCACGATTGAAGATTTTCGCTATGGAAAGGCGTGTGTCAAAGGGAAGGGACAAGACAACAAGGCTGAAGCTCTCAAGCCTCCTTCCAGACGAGGATTGCATCAACAGGCTTCTTTCCAACACGACCATGACACGTCACCCTTTCCTTCCGACAGGGGCTGAGCGTCTTGAAGCTCCGGTTGACAAATTAATTAGGTCACCATATAATGTTCACATCATGCGTGAGCGAGACAAAATTCTGGATGAGACGGTGAGCATATTCGAGAAAGTCGTCAACAAGATACATATGATGGAACGAATCCCGAAAGATTTCGGGACGGGTGAGCTGCTGCACTTGGGGCAGATAAACACGATTGTTGCCGTGGGAGAGAATCCTCGCATCAGTGTTACGGAACTGTCAAATCAGCTTGGCATTACCAAAGCAAGTGCCTCGGAAATGGCTAGGAAGCTGGAAAAGAAAGGGTATTTGAAACGAACAAGAGATCTGAGCGACGGAAGAAGCGTATTGCTGGAGGTGACAAGCAAAGGTCAGGGCATCTGCGAACGACATGAGAAGCTTCACAGGGAGAACCTCTCAAAGTATTTTGAAGACATAACGTTTGGCCAAGCTGCCATCTTCAAAGAAATTCTTGCCAAGATAGACGCCTATGCGGATATGAAGACGAGGAAAGACGCATAGCTTCTCTCATAATATAGTATGGTACCCGTACCATAATGGGTGCGTTCAATAAGCATTTTGAAAAGGAAAATCCGTCGACTCAACGCGGAGGTGTGAAGATGCCCGGAAGATACAACAGAAAGATTCTCCTGCTCCTTTCTCTCTTACTCGCCGCAGCTTGCATTTACTGTTCCGCTCCGGAGGTGAAGGACCCCCGAACCCACTATGGGGACGCGAGAACTCCGGAGGCTGTCAAAGCCAACACCGAAGCGCGCAAGCTCATTGACGAATACCGCGCGAATTTCGGCCCGCAGGAGAAATACGGGCTCATCGTCGAAACGAACGTCGATATCCCCATGCGCGACGGCACGACCCTGAAGGCCAACATCTTCAGGCCCGACGCGGAGGGTGCATTCCCGATTATCGTGTCGATGACCGCTTATATGAAGGACAGGCCTTGGCTGGTTCCCGAAGGTCACGAAGCCCGGCCTGGGAAGTATCAGGTCTGGGAGTTGCCGAACCCCGAACGATGGGTGCCGTGGGGCTATGCCCTCGTCCGGATCGACACGCGCGGTTTCGGCCAGTCAACGGGAAAGCCTTCCGGCCTGAACGACCAGGAGGCAAACGACTATTACGACACTATCGAATGGGCGGCCCGCCAACCCTGGAGCAACGGCAACGTCGGCCTGTCCGGCGTGTCCTACATCGCCATCAACCAATGGTACGTCGCCGCCAAGCGGCCACCCTCGCTCAAGGCGATCATTCCGTGGGAGGGCCTGGCCGACCAGTACCGCGACAGCTTCTTCCGGGGCGGGATATACAGCTTCACCTTCTCGACATTCTATCTGGCGGAATTTTATCGCGACTATACGGTGCGCGGCTGGCCTCATGCGCAGACGTTCGAAGAAGGCCCTCCGCCGAGCATCTGGGAGTTCATCTCGCATCGTCTCGACGACGAATTCTGGGCGGACAGGCGGCCGGACTGGAGCAAGGTCGAAGTCCCGCTCTACAGCGCCGGCAACTGGAACGGCTGGCTGGGCGCAGGACACCTGCGCGGCAACCTGGAGGGGTTCAAACGCGCGGCGTCGAAGAACAAGAAGCTTCGCGTCCACACGGGCGACCATCAGGATGCCTACTATTCCGAGGAGGGATTCTTCGACCAGTTGAGGTTCTTCGACCACTGGCTCAAGGGCATCGACAACGGCATCATGGGCGAGCCGCCCGTCAAGCTTGCCATCAGGAACAGCACCAACCGGTTCGACTTTACCTGGCGGTATGAGAATGAATGGCCGATTGCGCGCACCCAGTACAGAAAGCTGTATCTCCGGGCCGCCGGAGACGGCAAGGTCGGCAGCCTCGTGAGCGAACTGCCCGAGGCGGAAACTTCAATCACCTACGACGCGCCGGGAGGCTACAAAGACAAGGACAATGTTGCGATGTTTGTTTCGGAGCCGTTCAAGAAGGATACGGAAATCACGGGCGAGATCAAGCTCAATATCTGGGTTTCCTCAACCATAGACGATATGAACGTGCACGCAAGCATGCTGATTGTGCATCCGACGCTGCATCCGCTGCTGCACAAATGGTTTGGCGAGAGAGAGGTCGTCACGGTCGGCTGGCTCTCGGCGCAACACCGCGAACTCGACCCCGAACTGACGACGGACTCGCGCCCATACCACCGCCACAAGAGGCTCCTGCCGCTCGTGCCCGGCGAGCCGACCGAAATACAGGTCGAGATATGGCCCACGAGCATGGTATATAAGAAGGGGTCGCGTCTTGTGCTGGTAGTTTCGGCGGACCACCCGCTGACCATGCAGGGCTCGATGGTGGGGCTCTACCGCGCGCGCCATGCAAAGGACACGCTCCACACCGGCGGCAGATACAATTCCTATTTGCAGATACCGGTCATCCCGCCGAAGGGGTGATCCGGGCAGAGAGGAAGATTTGTCCACGAAGATTCACGAAGGAAGCGGTCGTTCCTCCGTTGATGTTCTTGGTGTCGCTTCGTGCCTTGCTGGTTCAAACCCTCGTCCCGATTGAGAAATTCTGCTGCTCAACCCGCACGCTGCCCGCATGCCATTGACTATTCACCAAGAAGAGAGTTCTCCCTGGGAGTAGTGACTCAAGAATGCTCTCCCACCATTGATGATACTTATAGTCTGTAGAAAACGGGCGCGAATCCTGCTACTTTTGAATATCATGCCAAAACGCTCTGGCGACAGAAACTATCTAATTGCGATTGGCGCAGCCGTCCGCGAACTCCGTACAACGGCAAAGCTGAGTCAAGAAGAGCTTGCGGAAAAAGCCGACCTTCATCGCACATATGTTGGAGGAGTGGAACGTGGCGAAAGAAACGTGACAGCACAAAGCTTACTCCGTATATCGAAAGCTTTGTCCACTACACCTGCAGTCATCATGTCGAGAGCAGAACAGATACTCAAAAAGAAATGAAATGTCTAAATATCTTGAACAAATCAACCAACTATACTCTGCAGCTTGCACGCCCCTTCGGTCAAGCGGTGTTTCTGAGAGAGCGCTTGACTTTAGAGCTCCGCACATAAGAGGCAGGCGACCCGGTGATGCCCGGTCGGAGTTTCTTGCCAACAGAGCTATGGGCGACTGGGCAGAGAATGCCCTAGCTGCTTCTCTCAACGAAGCCTTAAGACCGTTGAAAATAGTCAAATATGGAAATGCAGATGACATTGTTGCGGGAGACCCGGCATTCCCAGATTTTTTTGACAATTATCATGCCGAACTGGCAGCTTCGGGCAAACGCCCCGATCTACTGGCATTCTCCCACAATATGGAGGGGTTAGGTCCGTCTTTGGATATCAGTGCCCGCCCATGGAAAGACCTTCCCCGCCTTGCGAGAAAGGCGCTTGTCGCAATAGAAACTCGCTCGAGCAAGTACTTCGCGCTTGAATATTCTGAGATTAGAAAACGACAAGCAAGGCTGAATCCCAAATTTAAAGGAAGGATGTCTCAGAGTTTCACTCCGAAGGTAGAAGACCTCAAACTGGTAATGCGCTGGATTAACGTGCACGAAGTTAGACATTACTACGCCCAAGTCTTCTTCGACAGTGTCTTCCTCATCAGTTTCAAGAGGATTTTGGAAATTCTGGCCACAGGTGATGCCTCACATGAAATTGAAAGAAACAGAAACAACCAAGACAAACCAACCATTCACATACCTGTAACCGAAGGTGCCCATATTGGCGTGTTTGCTGAAGCGCCAACATTCGAAGCCGAAATCCGAAAAACTGATTTGGCCAGGTTGGACGCCTATGTTGTTCCTAAGGGGGGTCGGTTGGTTTTGAAGGAAGAAAAAGTCAGGGAAACCCTTCAGCTTGGCCAGGATACTACTTAAATCCCGCATATTTTTGCGACAACTTCGTCTAACTTTTTTAGGGCAACCTCTCGTCGGGAGTACCTGCGAAAATGCTCTTTGAGTTCTTGAACCAATGACTCTGACAGTTTGTCAAATTTGGGCACTGGTATTCTCATAACATCCTTCGGCTCGAGCTTCTTCAATCCGCCACCATATACCCGCATTTGTTCTAAGAGAACCTCCTTGCAGTACGATGAGGTGAGATAGGCCATCATGGCGTCGATAAGATCCGGATTGAACTTCGGTCTTGCATACAGGCAGTGAAATGTGGTTAAGTTAAGAGCCTTTGTATAGTTTCGGATAAACCTGAATTCCTTTCTTCCAAACACTGTTACCCAGATTGGAGCCGGTTTTCTTTTTTCCATCGAATACCATGGGTCACGATGCCTAGTTAGAAATCTCTTGTGAAATTCCAGACTCTCTCCATACCGCAAATATGAAGAGACGGCCGGTTCTCTTTCGAAGCCTCTGACCACATCCAACAAGAATATTTTCTTATCCGTATCGATCAGCCTTGAAAGCTTTTCATCGTCGAACGTTACCCCGTCTATATGCGCACTCTTTGTTACACATGTTCTAATGCATTCCCGTGGTAATTTATATTGTTCCACTTCGCGCCTAGACAAGGTAAAGTAAATATTTGCACCTGTCGCGATTCCCCTGCAAGACCTGAGGTAATCACCCAAAACTGCGCCGGGTGAACCAGAGTTTTCCCTTCCCACAGAATGCCATTTCCTCTCCACATCCAACTCTGTTAGAGGAATTTTGACGAACGCTTCTGTGTTACCTCTCTTGACGGATTCTGTTATGCGTTGCACATCTTTCATCTCATTCACATGAAAAACTTCAAGACTCCTCCGTTTCCGTGCGCTCTTCTCTATCAGTGTAATACATGCAGTACTGAGTGACTCTCCGAAAACGTCCGTTGAGTGATCAAAAATCACCAGCGACCTAAGATATCCTTCATTTAACAAGAACCTCTTCAAAGCTACGCCGAAATCCGCATTCAGGAATTCGGCGGGAACTAAAATCGCGGCACGGCCGTCCTCCTTGAGTCGTTTGCATATCTCGATCATAAATAGACCGTATATGTTTGTCAGGCCAGAAAGGCGCTGCCCAATTAGCCGCGAGTAATGATTGAGCACTTCCTTATCTAATTTTGCCACGTGATGACGTATGTATGGGGGATTGGCAATAACCGCGTCGAAACTCTTATTCTCTCTCCAGCAAAGAAAATCTCCGACTTCGAGATGAATGCTGATATTACCCCCCGTCTCACTTAATAGGTGCTTGGCCGCACTTATCATGGTAGGATCAATATCGATTCCTATCACTTCAAGAGAATATTTGTCCAAAGCCTCACGAGAGATCGCCCAAGGGAAGATCCCCAGACCGACAGAAGGATCCAAAATCTGCTTCGGTCTTCCCTTGAGGACCCATGCTGCCATGAGTATCGCCACCTCAGGCGGTGTCAGAAACTGCCCAAGTCTTTTCCTCTTGCCAATATCCGACATCTTATTAAAAAGAGTAAGCGGTTTAGTCCAAGAGCCCTGAGCAGAGTTCGCTGGCGAAGCTTCTTCCGCCAAAATCCGTCCCCATTCTGCAGGCTTTGGAGATGTCTTCTTCTTACTGTCAAACAATTCCATTTGCATGATGCTTAAAAGTATCATATTCTGCCTATCATTGTCAAGTACTTTTCTCACATCATCATTTCCGAGAGATTTTAAAAGGGAAATGTGCCGACTCGTTTGGCACTGCTGTTGCCTTCGGGACAAGAGTGCCTCGCAGATTCGTCAAGGGACGAGCGACGTTCCGTACTCGCTTCCCTTGAAAAGCCCGTCGAAATTTAATACAATCCTGCCGATGTGTTCCCTCTAAGTGAGTTCCTGAGTCTCCTAATGAGAAAATGCCATGTCGGTTGACAAGGGGTTGGACGCGCTTTTCAAGCCACGCTCGGTTGCAATAATCGGCGCATCGACAAATCCCGCCAAGTGGGGCTTCAATTTCATGCTTCACCTGCTGCACGGCGGCTACAAGGGCGCGTGCTATCCGATAAACCCCGGCGGCGGCGAGATTCTGGGCCTGAAGGCCTACGCGAGCATTCTCGACGTGCCCGACGACGTGGACCTCGCCTTCATCCTGATTCCGCCCGAGGCCGCCATAGAGGCCCTGCGCCAATGCTGCGAGAAAGGCGTGCGCGCGTGCGTGGTGGTGACAGCGGGCTTCGGCGAGCTCGGCGAAGAGGGCGAGCGGCTGCAGCGGTCGCTCTCGTCGCTGGCGCGCGAGGCGGGCATCGCGATGGTCGGCCCCAACTGCGCGGGCATCGCGAGCCCCGAGCCGACGAGCATCTATTGCACGATGCAGCCCAATTTCCCGCCGCCGGGACACATCGCCATCTTTTCGCAGAGCGGCAACATCGGCGGCTCGATGGAGCGGATTTGCGAGAAGCACGACGTCGGCATCAGCCGGTTCGTGAGCACCGGCAACGAGTCGGTCCTCACGAGCTCGGACTACCTGGAATATTTCGCCGATGACGAGCAGACGAAGGTCGTGGTCGGCTACATCGAAGGCGTCTCGGACGGACGCCGATTCTTCGAGACGGCCAGGCGGCTGACGCTCAAGAAGCCGCTCGTGCTGATAAAAGGGGGCCGCACCGCCGTCGGGTCAAGAGCCGCGAGGTCGCACACGGGCGCGCTCTCGGGCTCCGACGCCGTTTTCGACGGCTTCTGCCGACAATGCGGCGTCACGCGCGTCTTTAGCATCGACGAGATGTTCGACGTGGCCACGGCATTCGTGGCGCAGCCGCTGCCGCGCGGCAACCGGGTCGGCATCGTCGCCAACGGGGGCGGATGGGGGGTGGTCGCCGCCGACGCCTGCATTGCGGCAGGCCTGAACGTGGCCCCTCTGCCTGAGGAGACGCTGTGGGCGCTGGACAAACGCCTTCCCCCATGGTGGAACCGGCAGAACCCGGTGGACACGGTGGGCGGAATCAGCCGGGGCGCGTTCTTCAAGACAGTCGAGGCGCTGGCAAAGTCGCCTGCTCTGGACGGCGTGATAGCGCTGGGGTTCGGTTACGCGGCGAGCATCGCCTCCGTCTTCAGGAACGCTCACGACCTTGGCGTCAGCGGCGACCGAATCGCCGACGACATGCTCGCCTCCGACATGCGCGGCCTGAACTTCATCATGGACCTCATCGCCGAACATGGGAAGTCCGTAATCCTTTCCTCCGAAAACGCTTACGGCGCCGATCGCGACGAAAACCAGGCCATCCTCGAGTTCCGGAAGAAGGGGATAATCGTGTATCCGTCGCCCGACCGCGCCGCCAACGTGTTCGCGAAGATGTGCGAATACCGGCGCCACCTCTCATCGCAAGCGGGAACATCCTCCCTTCTATGACGCTTCTTTCGCAGCCCCCGCGTGAAACCACGAGGGGAAATTCTTTAGCCCGAACGATAGCGCCCCTCGAATACGAGTGATATGTTTGAAACAGGTTTTGTCTGCGGACGCGGCGGCCGGAGGCGAGGCTTCGGCCCGTTAAGAGGGGGTTCCGAATGGAATCAAGCGAGGGCAGACTGTCGTTGTCGAGGCGCGGGTTTCTGAAGGCCTCGGCCGGGGGCGCGTTGGTTCTTGTATCGTCGTTTTCAGCGTTTTCCTGCGCGGAAGCAACAGAGGTAGGATCGAGAGAGGAGGCCAAAATGGCATACGAAGCGAAAGACTTCAGCGGCTTATTGGGAATGGAAGGGTTCAGCGATACCCTGCTGAACAACCACTTCACGCTGTACAAGGGCTACGTCACGAACACGAACAAGAACCTCGAAATACTCGACGGTTTGCTCAAGGGCGACAAGACGGGCTACGAGTACGGCGAGGTGAAGCGCAGGCTCGGCTGGGAATTCGACGGCATGCGGCTGCACGAGCTCTACTTTGGCAATCTCGGCGGAAAGACAGCGCTTGACAAGAAAGGCAAGCTGGCCAAGAAGATGGCCGATGATTTCGGAAGCTGCGAGGCGTGGGAGAAAGATTTCAAGGCCGTCGGCGGGATGCGGGGAATCGGCTGGGTCGCGCTGTATCAGGATAACACAAACGGCAGGCTCATCAACTTCTGGATCAACGAGCACGACGTGGGACATCCCTCGGGATGCATACCCATCCTCATAATGGACGTGTTCGAGCACGCCTTCATGACCGACTACGGCCTGAAGAAAGCGGACTACATCGCGGCCTTCTTCAAGAACATCAACTGGGACGTGGTCGAGAAGAGGCTGAAATAGGCCAGGGAATTTGAGACAGGCGCCGTTTTGGAGTGCAACCCCTATAGGCGCAAAGGTGCGGACAAAGAACGGACGGGGCGCGAGCCCGGCAACGGATGCGCGCCCCCTTTTTTTGATCGACTGGAGGCCCTTGTGAAAAAGACACTAACAATATTTTGTGTGATTCTTGTTTCCTCCTTCTGGATTCTCGTTGCCAGTGCGGCGGCGACGCCGACCAACATCATAGTGAGGGTATTGGGCAAGGGATCGAAGTTCGTGGGCACGAGCATGGGCGGCGCGCTGGTTACTCTGAAAGACGCGAACACCGGAGAGGTGCTGGCGAAAGGTATCACCGAGGGCACTACCGGAAATACGGACCTCATCATGAAGACTCCACGAATTCCCGGAAGACAACCGATCTCAGACAACACGTCGGCCAAGTTCACCGCAGAAATTGATATCGACGCGCCCACCTATGTCGAGATATCCGCGTACGGTCCTCTGGCCGAAGAACAATCCGCGACGAAGGCGTCGGTCACGCAGTGGATTCTGCCGGGAAAAGACATAACGCTGGGTGACGCCATTCTGCTGGAGCTGCCTGGATTCGCCGTCAAGATACTGTCGCCCTCTGCAGACCTCACGCTCGGCGGAGTTCCCCAATCCGTTGAGATAAGAGCCAGTGTGAGCATGATGTGCGGATGCCCTATTGAGCCCGGCGGCTTGTGGGACGCAGACAAGATCGAAATCGAGGCGGCGGTGAAAAGGAACGGCGGTGAAGCGGAGGCCATCGACATGAACTATGCCGGTGAGAGGAGCCAGTTCGAGGCCGCCTACAAAGTAACGGAACCGGGAACCTACGAAGTGACCGTATCTGCCTTTGACCCATCCAACGGAAACACAGGTCTGGACAAGACGACGTTTACGGTCGAATAACATACGTACTTCACCATCAGATGTGAGAAATCCGGGGTGCGTATTTCGTTCTTATGAAGGCTGGCTCTCAATTGCAGTGAAATCCGGCACCGCCTTATGATAGTCTGTGTTTTGCTCGAAGGTGTAGGCGGCGCGAAACAGGCTCTGCTCGTCGAAGGGTTTGCCTATCATCTGCAGGCCGATAGGCAGACGCTCAGATGAAAAGCCGCAGGGCAGGACTATCGCGGGCAGTCCCGTCAGGTTGACAGGAAGGGTGAACACGTCGGAGAGATACATCTGAAGGGGGTCGTCAACCTTCTCCCCGATCTTGAATGGCGGCGTTGGCGTGGCCGGCATGATGACAACGTCGCACTTCTTGAACGCTTCCTCGAAATCCTGCTTGATCAGGGTTCTCACCTTCTGCGCCTTGAGATAATAGGCGTCGTAGTAGCCCGAGCTGAGCGCGAATGTGCCCAACATTATCCTCCTCTTGACCTCCGGGCCGAACCCCTCACTCTTGGTCTTGTGGTACATTTCTATAAGGTTGTCCCGCTCGGGATAGCGGAAGCCATACTTGACGCCGTCGTAGCGGGCAAGGTTCGAGCTCGCCTCGGCCGGAGCCACTATGTAGTAAGCAGCGAGACCATAGTCGCTGTGAGGCAGCGAGACCTCTAAGCTCTCGGCTCCCAATTCCTTGAGCCGCTCGATGGCGGCCTCGGCGGATTTTACCACCTCCGGGTCGATGCCCTCCAGTGAATAACGGGCCACCCCTATTTTCAATCCCCTGACATCGTTCAGCAAGCTTTGAGTGAAATCAGGGCACTCGACCTCGGCCGAAGTCGAGTCGCGGGGGTCGTGGCCAGCAATAACGTTCATCAAGAGGGCCGCGTCGGCGACATCTTTCGTAAGCGGACCTATCTGGTCGAGCGAGGAGGCGAACGCGACCAACCCGTACCGCGACACGCGGCCATACGTCGGCTTCAACCCAACGATGCCGCAGAAAGCGGCCGGCTGCCGGATTGAGCCGCCTGTGTCTGAGCCCAACGCAACAATCGTCTCTCCGGCCACCACCGCCGCGGCCGAACCTCCGCTCGAGCCGCCCGGAGCGCGGGAGACATCCCACGGGTTATGGGTCGGTCCGAAGGCCGAGTTTTCTGTCGAGGAACCCATGGCGAATTCATCCAAGTTAGTTTTGCCGACGACCACAGGTTCCACCGCCCGAAGCCTCTTTACCACCGTCGCATCATACGGCGAGATGAAGCCTTTCAATATCTTCGAGCCGCACGTGGTCTCGGTCCCGGTCATGCAGAAGTTGTCCTTGAGCGCCAGGGGTATTCCCGCCAGTTCGTGAACACGTTTGCCGGCCTTGACCTTCTTGTCGACTGCCTCGGCGCTTCGAAGCGCATCATCCCTGAACACCTGCAGGTAGGCCCTGATGTGCGGGTCGCGTCGCTCGATGTTTTCCAACACCCGAGTGGTTATCTCCGCTGACGTCACTTCGCGCGACACAAGCATTTCATGGAGCACGTGTGCCGGGAGAAGCGTTGGGTCTTGGTTGCTCTTTCCCTGCATCGTGAAGGTTCCTATTCGATCACCCGAGGGACAACGAAAAAGCTGTCCTTGCGCTGAGGCGCGTTCCGCCGAATTTCTTCGGTAGGCGACGGTTCCGCTCTCACTTTGTCCTCGCGCATTGGCGTTCTTGTGAAAAACATGTGGGATGTCGGCGGGACACCGGTGGTGTCGAGTTCGTTCAGCTTTTCGACATATTGGAGTATTTCATTCAACCGGGAGATGAATGCTTCGAGCTCCTCTTCGCCAAAGCTCAGCCTGGCAAGTTTCGCCACATGCTCGATCATCTCACGGGTTACTTTCATCCTCGATTCTCCATGGCCGCGCCGCTCTATTTCACGTCTTTTTTTCTTATGTTCTCAAGGGCGCGATGTACCAGGTCATAGATATGACTTATCTCAAAGGGCTTCTTAACATCCGCGAACGCCCCGAGCGCGAGAGCTTCACTAATCATTTCCTCGAGCCCGTAACCGGTCATCACGATGACCTGACTCTCGGCGGAGATTTGCCTCAGCTTCTTGTAAACCTCCAACCCGTTGATGCCGGGCATCCGGATGTCGGTAAATATCACGTCGTATCGGGTCGTCTTGGCTTTTTCCAACCCTTGGAACCCGTCTTCGGCGGTATCCACGACGTAGCCCTTGCGCGACAGGACGTCGAACAAGAGTTCTCTTATCACTGTCTCGTCGTCGATGACGAGTATCCGAACAACATCACTCTTCTCGCTGGGAGGAGTCATTTGCGGGAAATTATACAGGATGAGGGTCTTGGCATCAAGCCTTTTTCGGCGGTGGGAGGAGAATGGCGAGCTCAGATCCCGCTTTGACAACCCATATATGCTGTGTTACGATTGGCCCGAAATGAGCAAACGAGTGCTTCTGATCGCTCCTTACATTCACGATTTCGCCGCATACGACCTCTGGCTCAAACCCCTCGGTCTCCTCTATCTTGCGGCGGCCGTCCAGAGGGCGGGGTATGAGGTCCGGCTGGTGAACTGTCTTGACCGACTCCACCCCGCGGCCTTATCCGTCGACGGCGCACATCGCTCGCGGACCGACGGCTGCGGCAAAGGAAAGTTCAGCTATGAACCTATCGCTGTCCCGAAATGCCTGAGGGACGTTCCGCGCAGATACAAGCGTTACGGAATTCCGCTCGAGGCCTTTCGGCGTCGGCTCTTCGAGGGGCCGCCACCCGATGCTATTGGTGTGGGCTCGATGATGACGTACTGGTACGGCGGAGTGGCCGAGTCTGTCGAGGTCGTGCGGGAGATCTTTCCCGATGTACCGGTTATTCTCGGCGGGGTATACGCGACCCTCTGTCCCGAGCACGCGCGCGAGCACATCGGGGCGGACACCGTAGTCGAAGGGCCGGGAGAGACGAAGTTCATCGAAATCCTGTGCCGTCAGGTTGGGGGAAACGACGGCGAGGAGGTGCGGTCGGATTCGCTCAGGCCGGCATATCACCTGCTCGGGAAGGTGGATTCCGTCAGCATGCTCACCTCGTTCGGTTGTCCCTTCTCGTGCGCTTACTGCGCTTCGAAGCTTCTCCGGCGAGGATTTCTTCAGAGACCGGTAAAGGACGTTGTCGAAGAGATCGTCTGGTATGCTCGGGATATGAGGATGAACGACATCGCTTTCTATGACGACGCGCTCCTTGCGAATCCCGACGAGCATATCAAACCCATTCTTCGCGAAATCATCAGGAGAGGATTGCAGCTTCGCCTTCACACCCCCAACGGCCTCCACGCGAACATGATAGACACAGAATTGGCGGCTCTCATGAAAGCCGCAGGATTCGCGACGGTCCGACTCAGCGTCGAGAGCGTCCACGAAGTCCGCCTCAAGGACTCCTGCGCGAAGGTTACTCCAGAGGGTTTCGGGGCGGCGATGTCCGGCCTTTTTTCCGCCGGCTACGCCCCCGGCTCCATCGAGGCATACGTACTTATGGGAGCCCCCGGCCAGCGGCCCGAAGAGGTGGAGGAAACGATGCGTTTCGTGCACGAAAACGGCGGGGTGATACGGCTGGCCGATTTCTCGCCCATTCCAGGCACTGAATACTTCAACGCCGCCGTCAAGACGTACGGCCTGGACCCTATGGAACCGCTTCTGCAGAACAGTTCCGTCCTCCCCCACATCGTGCCGGGCCTGCTGGACCAGTATCAAGAGCTGAAAGCGCTCGCAAGGTCGCTGAACTCGGGGCTGGCTACACGCTCCCCGGCCGAACGGGCCTGATTCGCAATGGCGTGCAGCGAGCCATGCCGGTCCACCCGACGGAAGACTTGCATGCCCGAGGTGTTTTTGGTATATTCATTTATTATCGGCTAAGACCACCCCTTTGGATGTTCACTCCGGTTTTACAGCCGACGCGTCTCGACTAATCTCCTGAAAGGATTCTTATGTCGCAAGAACAGAAGGCGGAGGAACCGAACCGCAAGACGGGCAACCGCAGGAGAATCGCCGCAGTGGTCCTCCTGTCGCTCGCGGTCGTGGGCATTGCCGTGGCGTACTATTTCTGGCGACATGCTCAAATTTATGTTTCGACCGACGACGCATACGTTGAAGGACGTATCCACACAATAAGCGCGCGCGTGTACGGCACGGTGGAGGGAGTCGCAGTGGACGACAACCAACCAGTCAAGAAGGGCCAGCTCCTCGTGAGGCTGGACGCGGTTCCTTTCGAGGTGTCCGTCAAGGACGCTGAGGCCGCGCTGGAGCAGGCAAAGTACGATGTGGCTCAAATGAGAGCCGCCGTCAAGGCCGCAGAAGCGCACGTTTCGCTCGCCAAGGCGACTCTGGAGCAGGCGGAGCTGGACCTGAGCAGGACCGAAGATTTGGTAAAGGGCGGGGTGGTTTCGAAAGAGGCTCTCGACAAAGCCGTTACCAACCGCGATGTCGCCGCTGCCAGTCTGAAAGCAGCCAAGGAGGAACTCCAGAGGGCGCAGGCGGCGCTTGGCAGCGGGTCGGAAGGAGAGACACATCCCCTGATAAAAAAGAGACGGGCCGAACTGGAGCAGGCCCAACTGAATCTGAGTTACACAGAGATTTACTCGCCCGCCGAGGGCAATGTCACCCAAAAATCGGTCGAGGTCGGCAACCGGATTCAGCCGGGCCAGCCGTTGATGACGGTGGTTCCGCTCGACGACATCTGGGTCGTGGCCAACTACAAGGAGACCCAACTGGAAAGGGTCAGGGTCGGCCAGCCGGTCAAGATTGAGGTTGACACGTACCCCCACCTCAGGCTCGAGGGAAGGGTCGAGAGCATCATGGCCGGCACGGGCGCTGTGTTCTCACTGTTTCCTCCCGAGAATGCCACCGGTAACTATGTGAAGGTCGTCCAGCGCATTCCCGTGAAAATCGTGCTGGACGAAAGAACAAACCCGACGCATGTCCTACGGGTTGGCATGTCCGTAGTGCCCACGATTGACACGACCGTTATTCCCGAGAGCGTGAAATGAGAGCGTGAAACACCTTGCGCCCTTGCCATCTTTTCGCTTCCGCCGTCCCGAATAAAGCGAAAGCTCCCATGTGCAGCTCGACAACGCCGAAACCGTCGAGTTTCCTCGCGGAGTTTACCCCGAGCATGTCCGAAGGACTCGGAAGACGGCTGACGCTGCGAAATGAGCGATGACCGAGCGATTCCACGTCAATAAATGGATCATCGCGGCCACGGTGATGATCCCGACCATCATGGAGATAGTGGACACGAGCGTGGCCAACGTCGCGCTCGCGCACATACAGGGCAGTCTGAGCGCGGGCGTCGATGAAGTGACGTGGGTTCTCACATCCTACCTCGTATCGAATGCAATAGTAATTCCAATCACCGGCTGGCTGTCCCGAACGTTCGGACGGAAAAGGTACCTGAGTTTCAGCATAGCGCTGTTCACCCTGAGTTCTCTCATGTGCGGCAGCGCACCAAATCTCAGCATGCTCGTTTTCTTCAGGGTCCTGCAGGGAATCGGGGGAGGCGCGCTGCAGCCGCTCTCGCAAGCAATCCTCCTGGAGTCGTTCCCCCCGCAGGAACACGGCGTGGCCATGGCGGTGTTCGGGGTGGGAATCATGTTTGGGCCGATCGTCGGGCCTTTCATGGGCGGCTGGTTGACCGACCACCTGAGCTGGCGCTGGATTTTCTACGTCAACATGCCTATCGGAATCCTGGCGCTGACGATGGTTTATTTCTTCATATACGATCCCTCGTATCTCAAGCGTGCGAGAGAAAGGGTGGACTACTGGGGGCTGGCCCTGCTCGTGGTGGGCATCGGTTGTCTCCAGATCATGCTCGACAAGGGCGAAAGGGAGGACTGGTTCAATTCAAATCTCATCATCATCCTGGCGGCCACATCGGCTATCGCCCTGGCGCTGTTCGTGTTGGTGGAACTGACGACGGAGAAGCCGGTAGTAAACTTGAGGGCATTCAAGGATATATCGTTTACCGCCGGAAACACGGTGATGTTCGTCTCATTCTTCTGTTTCTTCGGAAGCATAGTTCTGCTTCCGCTGTATTTGCAGCTCCTGATGGGCTATACTCCGACGCTGGCCGGCATGGCCCTGTCGCCGGGCGGAATCGCCAGCCTCATCTCGATGGCCCTCGTGGGAAGGCTCATTGGCAAAGTGGACGCGAGATTCATTCTGGCATTCGGAATCGTGGTCACGAGCTATTCATTCCATATGATGACTCTGTACAATCTTTACGCCGACTACCAATACGTACTCATGCCACGAATCGTACAGGGGTTCGGCGTGGGATGTCTGTTCGTCCCGCTGACCACCCTCACTCTTACGCATATTCCAAAGGAAGAGATGGGAAATGCAACGGGAATCTTCAATCTGCTCCGGAACCTCGGCGGCAGCTTCGGAATCGCTTTTTCGGCCACGATGCTGTCGCGTCATGGTCAGATAAATCACAGTCGCCTGGCAGAACACATCACGCCCACAGGACTGATCTTTCAGCAGGCGCTCAATTCGCTCAGGTTCAGGCTTCCCCAGATCGGGGCCAACCCGGCTCTTCTGGATGAGACCGCCCTCGGAACGATTTACCGTGAACTGCAGAGACAGGCGATGATGCTCTCTTTCAACGATTCCTTCACATACCTGTTCTTCATCTTCTTCGTGGTCTTTCCATTCCTCTTCCTCCTCAGACGGCCTCGATACGACGGGCATATAGCGGTTCACTGACAGCCTCCGAGCACCATTCAACCATCAGGGCAGTTCGCTCCCGAGAGAGCCGCCCGCCTCAATTGCGGTTCTTTTGTGCCCCTTTTCAGGAAATTTTTTCTATCGTTTGCCGGGTTGAAACCGGGGGGAGATTATCTAACAGGCTAATCTCAAAGGCCTTCTGTCGCTTTCTGACTCAATGGCATCGAGTTTGCTTTGTTGTCACCGTATTTGTGTGGCTGCTATACTGAAATCGTGCAAAGAACTGCCATAAGTAAGAGTCATTTTCGCGGCCACGTGGGCGTCGGGCTCCGGCGGGCAAGGAAAATCGCCCTCACAGTAGTTATCTTGTTTCTTGCCTGCCGAGCCTCCGCGCAACCGCAGGCGACGTTAAAACCTCGCACGAAGGCGCTTCCTCTTAACCGCACGCTGACCGTGACTCTAGAACTGGTGTGGGCCGGGGAAGCCGACGTGTACGATGTCCCTCAGCCCGACCTTTCCGGGTTGCCGGAATTCGAAACCGTCGACCGGCAGCTATCCGCCATGCGACGAGGCGACGAGAATCTTTTGCGGTATGAGTTCGTGATGAAACCCTTGAAAGAAGGTGAGTTCGATCTGAGCCGGATGCGGGTCGAATACTTCGAGAAAGGCCGGGACGTTCCAACCGCGATTTACCTGCCTCGAACCCCTGTGAAGGTGGTTTCGCCCGAGGCGCTGGGGCCCAGAGCCAAGACTGCCGTGGGCATCGGCATGGTCGCCGCCGCCTGTGCCTTCGTAATCGCTCTGGTCACCCGTTCGAGGAGGATGTCTCGTGAGAAGAGGCTGAGCGAACTTGAAACCGCTGTGCAGACGCGGGCCTGCCTGCTGGCAAGACTCGATGATGCACGTCCACTCCTGATTGAAGGCAAGATCGGGACATATCTGGAGAAATTGCTCAATCTCGTCGACTCGGATGCGCTTCGGCCCCATGCGGAGAAAACGGACGAACTGCGCGAGCTGGCGGAAGACGTGAAGTTCGGAGGACACATAGCTTCGCCCGACCAATTGAACTGGGCGGAGAAACTTGTGAGAAACGCGATTCGAAAAGCGTTCCCGGACGAGGACGAACGCGAAGAAGAGAAATAGAGGACATATGGAGGAGTCCGGAACATGAGCGAAGATATTCAAGTGATAACCCAGCGCGTAAAGGAACAGAGCAAGTTCGTCCGTATACTGATGACGGAGCTCGCCAAGGTAATAGTCGGGCAGAGATACATGATCGAGCGCCTTCTTGTCGGGCTTCTCTCCGACGGCCACATCCTGCTCGAGGGAGTTCCGGGACTCGCGAAGACGACCGCCGTCCGGGTTCTCAGCGAATGCATCGACACGAAATTTCAGCGGATCCAGTTCACGCCCGATCTGCTCCCGGCCGACCTCTTGGGCACGCAGGTGTACAATCCAAAAGACGGAGGATTCACCGTAAAGAAGGGCCCGATATTTGCCAATCTCATATTGGCCGACGAGATAAACCGGGCGCCCGCGAAAGTGCAGAGTGCGCTTCTCGAGGCCATGCAGGAACGCCAGGTGACGATAGGCGAAGAGACATTCAAGCTCAACGAGCCATTTCTCGTTCTGGCCACCCAGAATCCCATCGAACAGGAGGGTACCTATCCGCTTCCCGAGGCCCAGGTTGACAGGTTCATGCTCAAACTGAGGATCACGTATCCGAACAAGCAGGAGGAGAGGGAGATAATGGACCGCGTAGTGGTAGGAACAGACTTTCACCTCGAACCGGTCGTCACGCCAAACGATATACTCGAAGCAAGAACCGCCGTGAACTCGGTGTACATCGACGACAAGATCAAGGACTACATCGTGAACGTCGTCTTTGCCACGCGCGAGCCCGCGAGCTTCGGCATGCCTCAACTAGAGGGTCTGATCGAATACGGCGCGTCGCCGCGCGCTTCGATATACCTCAGTCAGACGGCAAAGGCCTACGCGTTCATGCAGGGACGCGGCTATGTGACGCCTCAGGATGTGAAGTCGATAGGCATGGACGTTCTGCGCCACAGGGTGATCGTATCGTACGAGGCCGAGGCCGAGGAGATGTCCTCGGAAGATATCGTACAGAAGATCTTCGACCACGTCGAGGTTCCATGAGGATATCCGGACAGCAATGCTTCCAAAAGAACTCATAAGAAAGATACGCAGAATCCAGATTTACTCGACACGCACGGTGAACGACATGCTTGCCGGTCAGTACCGGAGCGTGTTCAAGGGAAGGGGCATGGAGTTCGCCGAGGTGCGCGAGTATCAAGTGGGCGACGAGGTGCGGCTGATCGACTGGAACGTCACCGCCCGGATGGGACGCCCCTACGTGAAACAGTTCGCGGAGGAGCGCGAGCTGACCGTGATGCTGCTTGTGGATGCCTCCGGCTCAGGACGTTTCGGCTCGGTCGCGCAGACAAAAAACGAGATAGCCGCCGAGATGGCGGCGCTCATAGCCTACTCGGCCATTCGAAACAACGACAAGGTCGGCCTGATAATGTTCACCGACCGCATCGAGAAATTTGTCGCGCCGAAAAAGGGCCGCTCGCACGTGCTGCGCGTGATCCGGGAGGTCTTGTTCTTCCGGCCCGAGGGGAAAGGAACGGACGTCTCCGCGGCGATCGAATACCTCATGCGGGTCACGACGCGGCGGACGGTCGCATTCCTCATTTCCGACTTCATCGCCACCGGCTACGAAAAAAGGCTCCGCGTTGCCAACCAGCGTCATGACGTTATCGCACTGAGGATAACAGACCCGCGCGAGGTCGAGCTCCCGGCGGTGGGCCTCATCCAGCTCGAAGACCCCGAGACCGGCCGCATGATGCTTGTGAACACCCGCAATGCGAAGCTCAGAAAGAAGTATGAGCAATTGAGGAGGAAACACCTGGCCGAACAGGCGCACGCGTTCCGCTCGATGAACGTTGACCGTGTGGAAATCCGGACCGACTCTTCTTACGTCGAGCCGCTGGTCAAGTTCTTCAAAATGCGCGAGCGAAGGCTGGCCGCCGGTAAATAGACAAAGACTATGGTTACCCTTTTCACAAAGAAACGTGCGGCTCTGGCGGTCCTCCTCGGGGGACTGTTTCTCCTGCTGAGCGCATGCGGAGGCGACAAAGAGCCCCCAACCGCGCTCAGGCCTGAACAGGGGTCGGTCGAATTGACCGCGACGGTTGACAGGGCCGTTGTGAATCCGGGCGACGTCATAACATTTACCCTTAAGGCCGACTATCGGCCCGACATATCGCTGGAGCTCCCGGAGATCGCCGATAAATTCTCGGATTTCCGCATTGTCAACTCGGGGATCTCACAGCCGGTGCGAAAGGGAGACCGCGTCGTTGCCGAGCGCTGGTACAAACTGCAGGCCGATGTCGCGGGCTCATATGTCATAGAACCCATCGAGGTCGCCTACAACCTCCAGCATGGCAAACAGAGAACGGCAAAGACGCCCAAGATCTTCCTGGAGGTCGAATCCCTGTTGGCGAAGCGGGGAGAGGCACATGACATCAGGGACATCAAGCCGCCGGTCTCGGTACCTCCCTCTTATGGAGTGTTCCTCCTGGTATTGGCGATTCTGGCGGGAACAATCGCATTGCTGCTGCTCTCTCGAAAACTGTTCAACCGGCTCAGGAGCAGAGCGCAGGCCAAGAGGTTCGCGCCGAAGCCGGCGCACGAAGAGGCGCTCGAGGCCCTCGAAAGATTATTGAAGAAGAGGCTCATCGAAAAGGGACACACGCGCCTGTTCTGCTTCGAGATTTCCGAAATATTCAGGCGATACATGCAGGCCCGCTTTGGCATCCCCGCCCTCGACCTGACCACAGACGAGATACTTCCCCGCGTCGAGGGAAACGGCATCATCGGGGAGCGCCTCAAGCCGATCGTGAGAGAATTCCTCTCGGACACCGACTTCGTTAAATTTGCAAAATATCAGCCGACCCGAAATGAAATAAAGAGGATAATCGAAAATACCAAGACGTTCATCAACACAAGCAAGGTGGCGCCGGCGGCCGAAGCCGCCTCCGCAGCGGGCGGTGAGGCGCAGTGAGTTCGTTTCGGTTCGAGGACCCATGGGCGATTCTGCTCGCAATCGGATTTGTGCCTCTCCTGTTTTTCAGCCTCGGGCTGCGGAGGTCGGGGAGCGTCAAGTATCCCACGATGGGCCTTCTCCAACGATTGACCGGCATCTCGCCACTCCGCACGCACTACGTGCCGTTAGCGCTCCGCTCATTGGCTTTCCTGCTGCTCGTCGGGGCTCTCGCGCGGCCCCAGCTCGGCAACAGGAGCACCGAGATATTGAGCGAAGGGGTCGACATAATGCTCGCCATCGACACCTCGGGAACCATGCAGGCCCTGGACTTCGTCGCTGACGGCAGGAGGGTCACTCGGCTCGACGCGGTCAAACGAGTAGTCAAGAATTTCGTTCAAGGCCGCCCAAACGACAGAATCGGGATGATAGTCTTCGGGACGCACGCGTTCCTGCAGTGTCCGTTGACGCTCGACCACGGAGTGCTGCTCAGCTTCCTCGACAGGGCCGAGGTAGGCATGGCCGGGGAATACACGGCCATCGGCTCGGCCATCGCGCTCAGTGCCAGCAGATTGAAAGACCTGCCTGGCAAGGAGAAGGTCGTTATTCTGCTGACCGACGGTATCAACAACACGGGCAAAATCTCGCCCGAAACCGCCGCGGAGATAGCAAGAACTTTGCGAATCAAAGTGTACACAATAGGCGTCGGCACGAAGGGTAAGGCGCCGTTTCGCGTGAGCACGATACTGGGCGATCAGTTGCGCTACGAGTATGTTCCGCTCGACGAGGGCACCCTGCAAAACGTCGCAAAGACGACTGGGGCCGAGTATTTCCGTGCCACCGATACCGAGGCGCTCGGAAGCATTTACAAACAGATCGACAAGATGGAAAAGACCGAGGTGAAGGTGAAGGAATATACCGAGTATTTTGAGCTGTATCCCTGGCTGGTGTTTCCGGCATTCGCGCTCGTCGTAGTCGAACTCCTGCTCAAGAACACGGCTCTGAGGCAGATTCCGTGAGGCGATCCCAGTGAAATTCGCCAATCCTCAAAACATGTACCTGTTTCTGCTCCTGCCCGTGCTCGCTCTACTCATTATCTATGGAGTGAGGAGGAAGAAGGCCGAGCTGAGCCGTTTTGCCAGTGAAGTGGTCCTCCCTCAAATCATTCTCGGGAGCAGCCCCCGCAGACGCAACCTGAGAATCGGGCTGTTTATGGCGGGGACGCTCTTCCTTGTGCTCTGCCTGTTGGGCCCACGGTGGGGCTTCCACTGGGAGGAAGTCAGGCGGAAGGGAGTTGACATTATCATCGCCCTGGACACATCCGACAGCATGCTGAGCGAGGACGTGAAGCCCAGCCGGCTCGAACGCTCGAAACGGGAGGTATATGACCTCATAAAGATGCTCCACGGAGACAGACTGGGCCTCGTCGTGTTCGCGGGCGACGCGTTCGTTCAATGCCCCCTCACGCTCGACCACGGCGCGTGCATGATGTTTCTTGATTATATCGATACAACGGTCGTGCCCCAGAAAGGAACAAACCTGGAGGCGGCAATAAGGAAGGCGGTGGGAGCGTTCGATGATGTGGAACGCGGCTCGAAGGCCATAATCCTCATATCCGACGGCGGCAACCTGCAGGGCAACCCCATGGCGGCAGCCGAAGAGGCGAAACAGAAGGGAATCAAGATATACACAATCGGCATCGGACGAGAGGACGAGGAAGTGCCCATCCCCCTGAGCGACGGAGGACTCAAGTACAAAGGGGGCAAAATGGTGACAACGAAGCTGGAGGACAAGGTTCTGCGCGACGTTGCGCTTGCCACAGGGGGGATATATGTGCGCTCAGTCACGGGCGACCTCGATCTCGAGAAGATATACTATGAGGAGATACACAAGAAGATGGAAAAGAGGGAACTGGAGAGCACTCGCCGCAAGCGCTGGGAAGAACGCTTCCAGTGGCCCCTGCTCGGGGCGGTGGCGTTGCTCTTTGCGGAAGCGATCATAGGGGAGAGACAAAGAAATGCTACGGACTAGCCTCCTCGCGATAATCGGTCTCGCGCTGCTTTCGCCCGTCGCCCTCGCGCAAACCGTCTCGGGCTCCATCGGGGCCGGCAACGCGCTGTACTCGGAAGGCAAATACGACGAGGCCCTGAAGCAATACAAGGCGGCGCAAGTGGAATCGCCCACCGATGAGCGGATAACGTTCAACCTCGGCAATGCCCAGTACAAGCTGGGCCAGCACGATGAAGCGCTGTCGGAATACCTGACCTCGGCTCAGAGCGCCGACCCAAAGATTCGAGCTCAGAGTTATTACAACAGCGGCAACGCGCTTTATCGGACGGGCAAGCTCGAAGAAGCCGTCGAACAATATCTCAAAGCCCTCCAGATCAACCCCGACGATGAAGACGCCAAGTTCAATCTCGAGTTCGTCCGTCAGGAAATCCGGCGGCGGATGAACGAGCAACAACAACGGCGTGAGCAACAGCAGAAGGAAAAGGAAAAGCAGAAAAAAGAGCAGGAAGAAAAGAAATCAAACGATCAGAACTCGGCCAAGCAGGCCGGACAACAGCCGGAGGAGAAGACGAAACCTTCTCAACAGGAAAGCGAACAGCAGAAGAAACAAGAACAAACGAAAGGCAAAGAGGAAGAAAAGCCGCAACCCGAGAGTTCTCCCGAGCAAGAGAAGGCCCGCCCGCCCGAAGGCATGGGCCGGGAAAGACAAGGGCAGGAGCGAAAGCCACAGACGACTCCCGAACCGAGCGGGGTCGACGGAAACTCACAGCGATGGCTTGATGCGATAGAGGCCGAATCGGCGGAGAACATGAAAGAATTCCTCAGAAAGCAACAGCCGGGCGGCTCCATCGTTTACCCGCAGGATTGGTGACAACGCGAGGGCCAGGGAACAGACTGCAGAAAGGGCCTGTTTATTTTCGACCGACGATTTGATAAAGTTGGATAGAGATGGCGATGAAAAACTTTTTGGATTTTTCAAACAGAGTTGAACCTCCCAAGGGGCGCGTGACAAACAGATACCTTGCCGTCGCGTTGCTCCTTGTGGTGGCGCTCTTGGCGTTCGGTGCCCCGGCGGCAGGAGCGGATTCAAAGCTAAGCGTTGATCTCGCCCTCAGCAAATCGAAGGTCGCGGTTGGCGAACATGCGTTGCTCACAGTCACCGTGAACGGACCGAGCGGTTTCTCCGAGCCCGTCCTGCCCGAGGTCGACGGCCTCGACATAACGTTTCGAGGCCGGTCGCAGAGCATAGAGATAATCAACGCTCAAGTAAAGTCGTCGAAGAAATTCACATACGTGGTTGTGCCTCGTAGGACCGGTGAATTCGCCATCGGGCCCGCTCAGATCAAGCGCTCCGGACAGACGTATGAGAGCAACGCCGTCAACTTGTCGGCGAAAGAGGCCGGAGAGGCTCAAGCGGCCGGAGAGACTCAAGCGGCCGGCCCGCAGCAGAGTAACGTCATTGTCGAGGCCAGCGTCAACAATGCCAACCCATACGTTGGCCAGCAGGTAACCCTGCTTTTCCGTTTCGCCCGACAGACTGACGCGCGCATAAGAAACGCCGGCTACAAGATGCCCGACCTCCCCGACTTCTGGAGTGAGGGGATGGAGAACAGGCAAGAGTACACACAGAAGATTGGCGACAAGGAGTACGTGATCACCGAGATAGGCGTTCCGCTATTCCCCATAACCGAAGGAGACATCACCATAGGTGCGATTACGCTCAATTACGACGAGCTGATTCCCTCGGACCGTTCCCGCTTCGAGTCACCTTTCTTCAAGGACCCATTCGGCAGAAGCCCTTTCGACGACGAGTTCTTCAAATTCTTCCGCGCGGATGAAGTGCAGAAGCGAACCATGTACACCAAACCGATACACATTCATGTCCATCCCCTGCCGCCAGAAGGTCGGCCCAAGGGGTTCAAGGGGGGCGTGGGAAGCTTCAGCATGACCGCACGCCTCAGCAACGACGAAGTAAAAGCCGGCGAATCCGTGACTCTCACACTTGCTCTCAGCGGTGAGGGCAACATCAGGGACGTGCCTGATCCGGAACTGGACATTGATGGAGTCAAGACATATTCAGACACGCCCTCGATAGATGTGAAAAACTACAACGACACTGTTGTGGGTGAGAAAACATACAAGATTGCGCTGGTACCCCAGCGAGCGGGTCAGATCAGTATTCCCAGAGTGTCGGTTTCCTACTTCGACCCCAAGGACGGACGGTACGAGGCCGCCTCATCGGAATCGCTGAGCCTGAAGGTCCTCCCTTCGGAAAAGGAAACGCTGGTGATGGCCAAATCGACCGAAGAGGAGCGCGAAAGCGAGCGGGCGGGAGCGGCCAAACACGACATTCTTCCCATCCATGAAAGGATAGGCCCCGTCGAGGGCAGCCGACTTCAGGTATGGCTGCGCTGGCTGAGACCAGTGGCATATCCGCTCCCGATAGTGGTCTACGCCCTCTGCTTCGTGCTGGTCAAACACAGAGAAAAGCTCAGGACCGACGCGGCATACAGGCGTCAGAGATTTGCTTCCAGAATGGCGGATGCCCATATCGAAAAGGCCGCACAAGCGATGAAACAGAGGAGATGGGACGAGGTCTTCACCCAATGCTCGCGAGCCGTGACCGAATACCTCGCCGATAAACTCAACATTCCAGCCGGAGGGTTGACCCCTTCCGACATCGAGTCCGCACTGTCGTCGCGAGCCGTGACCGAAGGCTTACTGAGGGAACTGATAAAGTTCCTGGAGGCCTGCGACTACGGCCGTTTCGCGTCGTCGGGCAGGAGCCCGGAGGCGGCTCGCGAATACATTGAAAGAACGCGGCGTATAATCGACCGCCTGGAGAAAGAGGCTATTAAACGATGAGCAGGGCAACCGGCGCCCCATTTAAAGCTGCGCTCTGCGCGCTTGTCATCATTCCATTTTTGGCGGCATCGCCCCGCGATGCCCGCGGCCAATCTGAAGATAAGTCGCCCACCGTGCCTGCCCAACACGTGAACAATGTGTTCGATATAGCCAACGAAGAATACAAGGCGGGCAATCTCGAAGACGCGGTCAGGCTCTACGACGGGCTTCTTTCCGGGCCGGGGCTGAAGACGGCAGACATCTACTATAACCTTGGCAATGCTTATTTCAGGCTGAACAAATACGGGAAAGCGATCGCCTCGTACCGGCGCGCTCTGGGAATCGCCCCCAGGGATCAGGACATCCTTGCGAACCTGCGGTACGTTCGCAGCATGGTGAAGGACAAGATAGACCAGCCGAAAAGCACGGAAATGTTCCGGGAGATGTTCTTCTTCCATTATGACTTCAACCCGGCTGAGTCGGAGATGATATTCATGTGCGCCTACCTTGTGGCGGCCCTGCTGGCGACTCTCTATCTGTTCGTGAAGCCGAAGGCGCTCCGCTGGCTGGCCGTCGCGGCCTTGGCGGTGGCGCTCATATTCGGCGCCTCGACGCTCGTTCACGCCTATCGCGCGGCAAATCCAGACGAGGGTGTCGTTGTGGTGGAGGAGGCCGACATACGCACCGGCCCGGGCGATAATTACATGGTATCATTTAATCTGCACGACGGCGCGGAGCTGGAGATCCGCAAGCGGGGAGAGGATTGGTCACAAATCGAGCTCCCCGACGGCAGGCGCGGATGGGCGAGAAACGCTCAGATTGAGGTAATATCGTAGAAGAAGACAATGGACTACCTCGATGAACTGAAACAGAAGTTTTCAGAGACCCTCTCCTCGGTGCCCGCAGATGCCGGACGCGCCCGCCTTCTGGACGCCGCGAAAAGTTTCGTAGGGGATAAGAGAGAAGAGCTGTACAAGATGCATTTTGACGGGGCGGGCGGGGCGGCCGTCGTGGGTCGATACACGTCCCTGGTCGATTCGCTCGTGCAGGCGATATATCGCGTCGCAATCGAGGAAAAGGACGTGCGCTCTCCCCATTCGCTGGTCGCCTTGGGCGGATATGGACGCAGAGAGCTGTGCTTTTGCTCCGACCTGGACATCATGTTTCTCCACGAGGGGCGCTTGAGCAAGGGGCTCGAAGCGGCAAACGATTATCTCCTGTATTTCCTTTGGGACCTCGGCTTCGAGGTCGGCCACAGCATCCGTTCGATGCGGGAATCCCTAAAGCTCGCCAGGCTGGACAACACTGCCCTCACTTCCATGCTCGAATCCCGGTTACTCGTGGGCAAAGCTTCGACGTTCGAGAAGTTCATCGGCAAGTTGGCGGCTCAGATAAAGTCGGCGGGCATCAAACGGTTCATCCGACGCCGGGAAAGGGAGCGGAAGCGCAACTACTCCGAGGCCGGCGACGATGTGTACCACAGCGAGCCGAATATCAAGCAAACAGCCGGTGGTCTGCGGGACTATCACACGGGCATCTGGATAGCCCTTGCTCGGTTTAGGTTGAAGTCGCCGCGAGAGTTCTTCAATGCGGGTTTGCTCACCGAGGAACAGTTCCTCAAGCTCGAGCGGGCTCTGGATTTCCTGTGGCGTGTGCGCAATCAAATGCATCTCGACAACGGCCCGCCGCAGGATGTGCTCACCCTCAGCCGGCAGGAGCGGGTCGCACACGCGTTCGGATACCGCGCCTCTCGGGGTGCGCTCGCCGTGGAGCTGTTCATGCAGGATTACTATACCCACGCCGTGGAGCTGCATCGATTCTACAGAGAAATGCTCCGGCTCGGAGGACTGTCCGAGAAGCGCCGCCGGGAGGACATCATCACGCGGGGCGGCAAGATCGAGCGCGGCCTGAGGATAGCGCGGCGCCTGGTTTATCTGCCCGCCAGAGACTCTAATTGGTTCCGCGAGAATCCGGCGCGACTGCTCGAGGTCGTCTGGTACTCTCAGAAGCACGGGTTCATGCTAAGCGAAAGCGCCGAGGCAGAAATGAGCGCGAACCTTAACCTCATAGATGAACAGTTTCGGGCATCTCCCGTCGCAAGGGACTACTTCATGGCGATCCTCTCCGATATCTCGCGCGTCGGCTCGACGGTGAGAAAGATGAGCGACATCGGCATTTTGGACCGCTACCTTCCCGAGTTCTCGTCCATCAGACACGTGGTCAGATACGACCCGTTCCACCAGTATCCGGTTGACGAACACACCCTACGCGCCCTCGAAAACCTGGCGGCGATACCGCATCTGAGCGAACTGGGAACCGATGTCCTCAAGCAGATTCTTTCCGAGATACGGGCTCCCGAAATTTTGTCGCTGGCAATCCTCCTCCACGACCTGGGCAAGACCGAAGAGGGCTCCCACGTGAGCAGAGGTGTCCGGACGGCAGAGGTGGTGGGTCAACGCCTCGCGCTCAATGAACAACAGATGGAAACTCTGAGATTTCTCGTCCGCAACCATCTCAAAATGACTCATCTGAGTCAATATCGCGACCTCGACGACTGGGAAATCATACGCTCGTTCGCGTCCGAGGTCGGCTCGGAAGAAAGACTCAACATGCTCTACCTGCTTACCTTCGCCGACCTGTACGCCGTGAGGCAGGGAGCATGGAACGATTGGAAATCAGCGCTCCTGTTCCGTCTCTACAGCCGGACCAAACAGACGCTGGCGCAGCCGCTTCACCCCGAGGGGGAAGAGGCCGAGTACTGGAATACCCCCAAGGCGAGTGCAATCTGCGAATATCTGCCCAAGCCCGACTTCCACGCCGTCAAGAGACACCTTTCGCTCATGTCTCCGCGCTACCTCGCGTGTTTCGCCCCAAAAGAGATCGCAGCGCATATGCGCATGGCATCCTCCCTGGAGCATAAGACGGCGGCCTTCAAGTGCGTCGGGCTTCCTAATTATTCTCTCTCGCAGATAACGGTCTGCGCAAAGGACAGGATGGGGCTCTTTGCCGAGATGGCGGGCGCGTTTGCCGCCCAGCAGGTGAGCGTGTTGAGCGCGGCGGTGTTCACCCGTTCCGATGGGATTGCCATCGACAGTTTCCACGTGGTGGACGGGGAAACCGACGGGCCGCTGTCATCGACAAAATGGGCCGTGGTAAAGGAGAATCTCCGAAAAGCGCTCCGGGGCGAACGCGATGTGGCGCAGATGATTCGCACCGTCGAGCGCAGCCCTCGCGTCGCCCGGCGGACGATGTCGTCGCTGCGCCGAGGCGTGTATTTTGACAATCGGGTATCCGCAACACATACTGTCATAGACATTGAGGCTCCCGACAGAATCGGTTTGCTCTATGACATCGCCTCCACCTTTTCCGAGTTGGGCCTGGATCTTTCGGTCGCGAGGGTGGCGACCGAAGTGCGTCAGGCCCGCGACGCGTTTTACGTAACCGACAGCGCGGGAAAAAAGATAGCGGACCCATTGCGGATACAGGAGATCCGCGAAAGACTTGAAGAGGCGCTCGAACCCCGCCGGGAATCTCTGGCGGTCGAGAATAATGGCTCAAGGAAGACTAAAAGGAGAGTGAAGGCAACATGAAAACGAAAAGACTCGCCGCAACCGTTGTATCCCTCGTGTGTTGTGCGCTTATTCTCACACTGGCGGCTCAGAGCTGGGCGGCCTCGGAGAAGGCGCTGAGGACCATCGAAAACTCGTTCGTCGATATCGCGGAGAAGGTAAAGCCCTCCGTCGTTCATTTGACCGCAGAGAAACGGCCGCTTAAAGGGCTGAAAGAACAGATGAACGAGGAAGATTTTTTCAAGATGTTCCCATTCCCGCACTTTAATCCCGAAGATTTCCGGGCCAATGCGGTGGGTACCGGCGTGATCGTTGACAAGAGCGGGTACATTCTCACCAACAATCATCTCGTCGAGGATTCCGAAGATATAAAGGTCAAAATAAGCGACGGCGACAAGGGAAAGGTGTACGAAGGACGCGTGATAGGCCGTGATCCCGCCACCGACCTGGCCGTTATCAAGATCGAGCCCGACGCCCCCCTGCCCGAGGCCAAGCTGGGCGATTCTTACAAGCTCAAGGTCGGCCAGTGGGCGATCGCCATCGGCGACCCGTTCGGGTTGGAGAAGACGGTCACGGTAGGTGTCGTCAGCGGATTGGGCCGCTCCCGCTTCGGCGGCCTGCTCGAAAGCGTCAGGTATCAGGACTTTATCCAGACCGACGCCTCCATCAATCCCGGCAACTCCGGCGGGCCACTCCTCAATATCGATGGTGAGGTAATAGGCATCAACACCTTCATCCAGAGCGCCGGTTCCGGAATAGGCTTTGCCATTCCCATCAACATGGCGAAGGAGGTCTACGAGCAGCTTGTCGAACACGGCGAGGTTGTCCGCGGGTTCCTCGGGGTTAAGATAGATGACCTCGATGAAGGCCTTGCGGCCGCCCTGAGTGTGCCCGACCTGAGCGGCGCACTTGTGATGGAAGTGATACCCGACACGCCGGCCGAGAAAGCCGGACTACGTCACGGCGACGTGATACGTAGTGTGGACGGCCAGGACATCGAAGACTCAAAGGCGCTTCAGCAAATCGTCTCACACAAGAGTCCCGGGGATAAGGTGCTCGTGAAGTTGCTGCGCAACGGCGAGCCGCAAGAACTCACGATTGAACTGAGCAAGTTTCCAACGAAACTCGCAGTCGCCGAAATTCCAGAGAAAAAGAAGAGCGTCCTGGGCCTGGCTGTCGAAGAGGTTCCGGAACAGTTGGCGCAACCGGGTGAAAAGGGAGTGTTTATCACCGAAGTCGAACCCGACGGGCCCGCGGATAAGGGTGGGCTTGCCAAGGGTGATATAATCCTTGAAGTGAACATGCAACAGATCAATGACGTAAGCGGCTTCGAGAAGATCACTGGTGACCTCAAGGCGGGTCAATGGGTGAGCCTCTATATCAGACGAGGCAACCAGACGATTTACAGGGCGGTTAAGATTCCTTCGGACCAAGAGTAGCCGTGATTCATATCGGGCATCCGTCGGCCGGCCAATCTCTGATGTTGAGAGGGCTGGCCGTGGATCCCCGAAACGAGGGCCGAAGACCACTATAATGACTTGACAGATATGAAGTTAGGCACAAACATGAAACTCTCGGGCGAGGCCGGAAT
Source organism: uncultured bacterium (assembly GCA_964607485.1). GTDB lineage: Bacteria > Abyssobacteria > SURF-5 > SURF-5 > SURF-5 > CAZSKP01. Next base: position 42,791 of record CAZSKP010000011.1, read on the forward strand.
CGATGGGCCGGCCCCGGGCCGATTTGACGAAATTGAAATTGTTTTTTGTCTTTTCGGGAAAATGTGGTATAATGGACTGGACTGGAGGGGCTAATATGTCTATCGGTAAAACGATCAGGAAGCGGCGCCAGGAAATTGGCATGAAAGCCAACGAATTGGCAAAGCGTATAGGTGTGAGTCAAAGCTTTCTGAGTAATATCGAGAACGACCTCAAGATACCCCGTTTCCTGCTCCTTCACAAAATCGCTCGCGAACTCAAGATGAGCCTGGCAGCTTTCGACGACATCGAGGGAGAAGGCAAGGGCTTCTCGGCAAAAGGAATAAAAGCCTCCGGACGCGAGCTCGCCATCCTTCGCGACAATGCGTTTGCACCCATGTTCGAGAAAGAGAGTCTGGGCAACCTTTCGGCTCTGGCAAAGAAAGAGCTCGCCGAATTCTACAGGGAAGTAAAGTCGATCGACAAGGAGAGAAGGAATCCGGACGGGACGCTGAAGGATTAGAGGAGACAGGCCGGAGGAGAGACAATGCTCTACGACACCCTGGAGAAGCTGGAAAAGGAGACGGACTTCGGTTTCAACCAGCGACCGCTTGGTTACGGCGACTTCAAGCGTATCTGTAAGAAATATGAGATTTGCGTCAGAGAAAAACCGCTGTTGGGAGAACTCAAAGGAATCTTCACCTGGTACGAGACCAACCCTTATATTTGCATCAACTCACGGCTGCCGGAACGCGAGCGGACTTTTGTCTCGTTTTGCGAGCTCGGGCATTTTTTTCTGCATGACAAGAGCAACCACTTCTTCACCAAGATGCAGGACAAGTGGCAGCTGGGAGAGATGGAGTATCAGACGCGCGTATTCGCTTACCTGTGTATCGTTCCCACGTCCGACCTCGTGGAGATATTCACCGGGCGGAGAGGGTCGGGTAAGCCGATGAATTTTCGCTACCTCAGTGAACTGGCCGAGCTATACCATACGACCTTCCAGATTATCGATTCGCGGCTGCGTATTTTTTACGACTACATCTTTGTTCGCCCCGAGATCGTCGGCCGCAATGTGCCGTTGATGTAAACGCGATCTCAGAATTTGCCCATCCACTCCGAGATGAGTGCAGCCTCCACTTCCATCACTTGCTTGTCGCTACCCGTAAGCGCGTAGTATGAATCTTCCCCTGGCGTCTTCTTCCCGATGAGCAGTCTCATGGGGCTACCCGCCTTGTTGCTCCAGAGCGTGACGATCAAGCTGGGAGAGTCGAACCCATAGGCCTTATCATCTTTTTCTTTCGGCCCGACGGTCTTGTATTTCAGTTCGCTCAAATCCCACAGAAATTGGTCTATCTCGTACGATTCCATCCCCAGCTTGTCGGGCACGTCCCATTGCACATCCTTGCGGGATATCTCGAATGACTTTCCTCCTGCGGCGAAGTCGATCTTTTCGATGTCGGCGGCGTTGAACCGAAGGACCGACTTATCCTTTATCTCATTCGGGCTCACGGTCAACGCGCTCAAAAGCCTCTCGCCGACCACGAGAATTTCTCCGCCCTCCCCTGTACGCGCATATATGTCGGGCCTTTCGTCGGTCCTGGAGAGGAGAAGCGTCGCTTGTGGTTTACCATCTTCTTGCCATAGGCTCAATCTTATGAGAGGCCTCTCGAACGCCGGCTCGGCCGCCTTCGCTTCTTCCGGCCCCGGAAAACGCGACACCTTCGCGTCCTGCAATTCGGAAAGGAGAGATGCGATCCTGTCTTTATCGGCCACGGCTTGTTCCGGTTCGGTCAGCGTCCATTTCTGCGCATCTTCGGGGGAGCGCTCGGCCACGATACGGCCCTCCGGCGAGTCGGTCTCAAGCTTCTCGACTTTGGCGCGGTCGAATCTCACGAGACGCCTGTCCCGCCAGTCCTCGACGCCGGCCGGAAGGCTGTTGAGTATCCCAGCATCGAGTTCCAGCACTTGTGGTTGGTCGTCCCTGCGCGCATAAACGCTCTTCGAATCGGGCCCGGTCTGTTTGCCGAGTGAAAGGACCTTTGTTTCGCCGTCGAGAACAACCTCCACTCTCGCCGCGGGGGTTGCGAGACCATATTTCTCAAAGTCGGACGCCGCTTCCTCGACGAATTTCTTTACCCTGGCATACTTGATGGAGTCGAGCACGCGCGTAATCTTTCCGGCGTCGGCGCTGTGCCGCTCGGGCGAGGTCATCAACCACTCGCCTTCCGGACGGCTCTCGAATGTGAAGGTCTGACCCTTGGGAGAAACGGTCAGCGCGCGGACGTCGGGCACCGAGAAATCGAACACTGTTTTGTCGCGCATGTCAAACAGGCTTCGGTCGATCTTGCTCTTCGCCGATTTTGAGACGGTAAAGACCTGCCCATCGCCGGTCCGCTTGACGTAGAAGTTGGCGCCGTCGGGAGTGAGCGTTCCGAGAAGCAGCCCGCCGATGTCTCCCTTCGATCCCTTGAGCTCGACCTCGGCCTCCGGCTCGCTCAAGCCGAAAGGCCCGAGGTCGGCCTGCTCGCCGATGTCGCGCTCATACTTGAGGCCCGCCAACGTCTCCAGCATTTGATCGAGCGTCTTTCCTTCCGCAGGTGCGTTCACCGGTTCCGTTATAGTCCACTTGCCGTTCGCACACTGCGCCACGATGCGTTGTTCCGGTCTGCGCAGGGCTATCGTGGTCACATCTTTGCCATTGAAGTGAAGGAGGAGTTTCGCCGTTTGTTCTGCCTGCTTCCGCGCCTCTCCGCCCCTGAATTCGTAGAAGTAGAAGAATATCAGGAGCGCCGCAAAGATTATGAAGAAGACGAGCGTGCGCTTGTAACTCACGGGTGCCTGCTCCTCCTCACAAACACGTAGATGCCCCCGATGAGCGCGATGCCGGGGAGCACGATGACCGGCAACACGAACAGAAGCCTCGCGTCGGCCGGCGTCAGGATGACGGGCGAAAACTTTGTCTCCTTCGGCCGAATCGCGATCAACGTCTCCTCTTCGCCCAGCCAGTTGACGGCATTCATGAACAGGTCGGAGTTTCCCGAAAGACTGATTCTCGCGTTGGTAACGAAATCGGAATCGCCGAACACCACCATCGCGCCTCGCCTCGCCTGGGCGGGCTTTTCTCCTTTGCCTTCGGGCGGCTCTATCTCCGAGACGGCAGCAAGCGAGATCGGCCCCTGCGTATCTTTGGCGGCGTCAAATGAGGCGCTGCCTTGTTCCAGGGCTTCGAGGTCCGTCTCCGCCCAACTGCCTTCTCCGGTCCTGGCAAGCCACATCGTGTGTACTCCCGGCGCCTTGCTCGCGGAGACCGACCGGGCGACCACAAAGAACGAGGCCACGTTGAAATTCTTTGTAATCGGATGGGTGGCGGAGTAAGTGGTCAGCACGGGCGTCAGATAGTCTCCACCGAACAGCCTGCTCAGGCGGTCGATTACGATGTCGTCGCCCAGTTTCAGCCCGTATCGCTCGAGGAACGGCTTAAGCGAGGGCGCTGTCTGTGGGTCGATGAGGAAAAGCGCTCTTCCTCCGCCTTTCAAGTACTCTTCGATTGCGTTCAGTTCCGGTTCCGTCAGGTCCTCCTGCGGTCCGCATACCACGAGCAACGCACAGTCGTCAGGCACCTTTTCCATCCGCATCAGGACCAGCGTTTTGGGGTCATAGTTCTTGTCCTCGAGCAGTTTCTTCGCGGTGCTCAGGCCGGAGTCGTCCGTGCCGTCGAGCGCTCGCTCGCCGTGGCCCGTAAGGAAATAGACAGCTTTCTTCTTGCCACGGGTAACCTTGATGAGCGCATTGGTGACCTGTTCCTCGTCCATCTGCGTTATCGTCTCGCGCCCCTTTTCCCCCTCGAAGAAAGCCACGGGCACGCCATACCGGCGAACGTCCGCCTCATTGGCAAGGGTGGGGTTGAGGTCGGGATCGACCAGAGAGACATCGACCATATTAGATTCATATCGGTACAGATCGAACAGATCCTTCACGTCCATGTACGCGGGGCTGGCTTTTGGAACGAAAGCAGTGACCTTTATGTGCTCATTCAGGTCACGGAGCACGTTGAGAGTCTGCTCGGAAAGGCTGTGGCGTTTGTTCGCGGTGAAGTCCTTGCGCCAGTTATGCCGGTAGGATAGCGTCCCGATGATACCGACGATGGCCACCGCCAGGGTGATGAGTATGGCAGTGTTAATTCCGTACCGGGTCGAGAGCCTAAGTCGCGGGTCCATGGGTCATGCCTTCCCTTTCCACTTGGCGATTTCCAACGACCGCAGCGTCAGAAACATAAACAGCGCAGCGAAACACACATAGTAGACAAGATCGTGTGTATCCAGCACCCCGCGTGCGAAGTCTTCCATGTGCTTGAAGAGCGACAGGTCGGCGAGCACGATGTTGTATGGCTGCGGCACGAGGTTCTCGGCCGCGCCAAACAGCCAGAACAGAAGCAGGAGGCCGTAGCTGACCGACACGGCGATAATCTGGTTTTCCGTCAGCGAGGAGACGAAGATGCCAAGCGCAACAAACGCCGCCCCGCTCAACAGCAGGCCGACGTAGCCCATCGTCACGCTGCCGAATTCCGGGTTCGCCACCTTTGCGCTGAGTGCGGGATAAACGAGCGTCAGCCCGAGCATGCAGGCATACACCAGGAAGCAGGCGAGAAACTTCGACACAGCCACCTCGATGTCGCGTACCGGATAGGTGAGGAGCAGCTCTATCGTGCCCGTCTTTCTGTCTTCGGCAAGCGAGCGCATCGTGAGCATGGGAATCATCAGAAGCGACAGGAAGTTGAGCGTAAAGAACATCGGTTCCAGCACGTGTTCGGTCACGTTCAGACCGTACTGCTGCATCAGATACGGGTTTCTCGATATTTCGAGCGAGTCGTGGTAGAACAATGAGAACCGGAGAGAAAAAATGATGCCCGCCACCAGAAGAAACATGGCGATGACGACGTATGCTATCGGCGACTGGAAATAGGAACGCAATTCCTTGCGGGTCAGCGTCAGGATATTTTTCATCATTCCACCTCGGCCTCCTTGGCTGTCGCCTCGATAAAGATATCCTCAAGGCTCAACCGTTCGGGTCGAAGCTCGATCAGCTCCCACCCGTTCCGCACGATGGCCGCCGAGATACCAGCCCTCGCGTCGACGCCCGGCTTCACGACCACCTCGAAACGCACTCCGTCTGCCGAGCCCTCTGATTGTACGGCATGTTCGACACCTTCAATAGCGGCGAGGGCGGGTCGGATTTTTTCGGCGGGGCCCCTGGCGACCAGGCTGATCTTCATCTGCCGCTCCGACTCCAACCGGCTGATAGAGTCTCTTGCGACGATGCGACCCTCGTTTATTATCGCCACGCTGTCGCATATCATGCTCACTTCGGGCAGAATGTGGGTGCTGAGAATTATCGTCCTTTTCCCGGCAAGGCTTCGTATCAGGTTTCTGATTTCGATTATCTGCTTCGGGTCGAGTCCGACAGTGGGTTCGTCCAGGACGAGCACCTCGGGGTCATTCAGTAAAGCCTGCGCGATGCCCACGCGCTGCGTGTAACCGCGGGACAGCTTGCCTATGAGCCTGTTGGAAATTTCGCCGATTCCGCAGCTTGTCACGACTTCCTCGATCTTCGCTTTCCTCTCGCAACCGGGGACGCCCTTCAGCCGCGCGATGAAGCCGAGATAGTAATCGACCGTCATGTCTCTGTACAGGGGGACGCGTTCGGGCAGGTAACCGATTCGCCTTCGCACCTCGAGCGATTGTGAGAATACGTCGTAGCCGGCCACGCGGGCCGTGCCGCTCGTGGCCGGTATGAAACAAGTGAGGATGCGCATGGTGGTGGTCTTGCCGGCGCCGTTGGGGCCGAGAAAGCCCAGTATCTCGCCCCGCTCGACCGAAAACGACACGTCGCTGACGGCCGGCATCTGCCCGTAGTACTTGGTCAGGTGTTCGACTTCGATCATGGTGTGTCTCCCCGTTCCGCCCCTTTTTCGGTGACACAAAATAAGGAGTCCTGCCTTCACCCGAAACTCCTGCGGGTGGAGGCAGGATCCGTGCGTGAGCTTCTCTTACGGGCGGAATGTCTTCTAGTACATGCCGCCGCCCGGCATACCACCAGGCATGCCGCCCGGCATGGCCGGTGTTTCTTTTTCGGGGACTTCGGTCACGAGCGCCTCAGTCGTCAGCAGGAGGCTGGCGATGCTGGAGGCGTTCTGAAGGGCCGTGCGGGTGACCTTGGTCGGGTCGATGATCCCGGCTTTGAACATGTCAACGTATTCTTCATTGGCTACGTCGAACCCCATGGCGCCCTTCTCGCCCTTGAGCCGCTGCACAACTACCGAGCCTTCCAGACCGGCGTTGTCGGCCAGTTGTCTCGAGGGTTCTTCGAGCGCACGTTTCACGATGAGCGTCCCGATGCCCTCGTCGCCCTCGAGATTCAGCTTGTCGATCGCCGAGATGCTTCTCAGCAGCGCCACACCACCGCCGGGGATGATCCCTTCCTCTACGGCTGCGCGTGTCGCATGCAGTGCATCCTCGACGCGGGCCTTCTTTTCCTTCATCTCGGTCTCGGTGGCCGCGCCGACGTTGATAACGGCCACGCCGCCGGCCAGCTTCGCGAGCCGCTCTTGCAGTTTCTCGCGGTCATAGTCGGAGGTGCTGTCGTCGATCTGCTTGCGTATCTGGTTCACGCGGCCGTTGATGTCGAAGGTCTTGCCCGCACCTTCGACGATGGTGCAGTTGTCTTTGTCGATGACTATCCGCTTGGCGCGGCCGAGGTCTTCGAGCTTGATGTTCTCAAGCTTGATTCCCATCTCTTCGGAGATGGAGCGGCCAGCGGTGAGAATGGCGATGTCTTCGAGCATCGCCTTGCGCCTGTCGCCGAAGCCGGGCGCCTTCACCGCGCAGCAGGACAGCGTCCCGCGCAGCTTGTTCACCACCAGGGTGGCCAGCGCCTCGCCCTCGACGTCCTCGGCTATAATCAGTAGCGGCTTGCCCGATTTTGCGACGCTCTCGAGCAGCGGCAGCAGGTCTTTCAGATTGGAGATCTTCTTCTCGTGAATGAGCACGTACGCGTTTTCGAGCACGCATTCCTGCCGCTCGGGGTCGGTCATGAAGTACGGGGAGAGATAGCCCTTGTCGAACTGCATCCCCTCGACGACATCGAGCGTGGTCTCCATCCCTTTCGCCTCTTCCACGGTGATCGTGCCGTCCTTGCCCACCTTATCCATCGCGTCGGCGATGATCTCGCCGATGGCGCTGTCGCTGTTGGCCGAGATCGTGGCAACCTGGGAGATTTCCCTGCGGTCCTTCACGCTCTTGCTCTGTTTCTTGAGGTTTTCGACCACGGCCTCAACGGTCCTTTCGATCCCGCGCTTGAGGTCCATAGGGTTGCGACCGGCCGTGACGTTCTTGAGTCCCTCGCGGTAAATCGACTCGGCCAGAATGGTGGCGGTCGTGGTGCCGTCGCCGGCGACGTCGCTGGTCTTCGATGCCACTTCCTTCACCATTTGGGCGCCCATGTTCTCGTAGGGGTCCTCGAGCTCGACTTCCTTGGCGACGGTGACGCCGTCCTTGGTGATGGTCGGCGCGCCCCACTTCTTGTCGAGAACGACGTTTCGGCCCTTCGGACCAAGCGTCACCTTGACGGCGGCGCTCAGCTTCTCGACTCCCCGAAGCACTGTCTGTCGGGCGTCTTCGCTGAACTTCAATTGTTTTGCAGGCATATCTTTAAGCCTCCCTTCCTGACTATCCGATTATGGCGAGAACGTCGTCTTCGCGCATTATTATATACTCTTTGCCCTCGATTTTGACTTCGGTTCCGGCATATTTCCCCATGAGGATGCGGTCGCCCTTTTTCACTTCCATGGCAACCCGTTTGCCGTCTTCGCCGATGGCGCCCGGGCCGACGGCGATGACTTCGGCCTCTTGGGGTTTCTCCTTGGCGGTATCGGGAATAATGATGCCGCCTTTCTTGACCTCTTTTTCTTCGATTCTGCGAACCAGAATCCTATCGGCCAAAGGTCGTACCTTCATTCCTAACTCCTTTCGCTCACCTATTGGTGAAGCCTACGAAACAAACTCCTTTCAATGGCTGGGACGTAACTGAGACACAAGTGAAGTTCTCCCGCGTGTTTGTCTTTCTTGCCTCCCTTCCAAGATACACCATCGAATCATTACTCGTGCTGTGATGACATATTGATTTTGTAACGAAGGCAATTGTGGTGCCAACATGAACCGACCTTTCACAACTCTTTTTCAGGCAAGAAGTTGCAGATTCAGCGGCTTTCGGTCTCTGGTAGGATGATTCCAGCTCGCTTGCCCAAATGGCATGCTCAGGAGCGCCCCGTCGGGGCAAGGGTCATGCGAGATCGTCGGGGATTCTATCTCAAATTGAAACGTCTTCTGCGAGACGAGCGCGAAGGACTGAGTGCTCAACCCGGAGACCGGGCTAGCCTATCCCAATGTGAAACAGCGCGGCTGAAACGGACCACACAAGATCGCCTGCCCATTTGGCAGTGAGCCGTCCTTGTGCGCCTGCGCACGGGACGGCCGTGCTCAGGCTATTGCGGGGCTTGCTCCAGAAACCTCTCTATCTTTGCTTTCTCTTTGAGTTTTCCGAGGTACTTGTTCACTTCTTCATGAACCTTCTCCTGCTTCAGTTGCTGCTCAATCTTGTCCTTTATGTATTTCTCATAGTATTCTTTGACTTCCTCTTCGGGCACGGTAGTCTTCTGAACGAATTGCTTGTCGATGAACTGCTGAATGGCCATCTCTTTCCTGAATTGAGATTCTACTTCGGCCTCGGAGAGATTCATCTTGCTCAGCCAATTCTTGAATTCGTCCTCGCTGGAAAATCGCTTCTTCAGCGTGCTCATTTGCTCATCGACCGCCGCCTGGTCGACTTTGATGCCCTCCTTCTCGCACTGCTGGTAGAGCACTTCCATGTCGACGAGATTCTCGAGGGCTTCCTTCTTGACTTCCGCCAACTGGTCGTCGCTGATGGGCTTTCCCATCATCAAAAACTGTCGCTGTACACGGTTCATCTCCCTGTCGAGGTCCGCCTGAGTGATTGCCGTTCCGTTAACCTTCGCCACCACATCCTCTGATGGCTGCTTGTTCTCTGAAGGCTGCTCGTCCGCCGCAAACGTCGGCGAAGCGGCCACTGCGAGGGCTAGAACCGCGACCAGCGTCCAGAACCAACGTCCAAAGTTTGTCCGCATATAATTTCTCCCTTCCGAATTTTTGCAAAAAATAATAAGGGCGCTCGCCCTTTCTTTCAACGAGTATAAGCGAAATGGGGCCACGTGTCAAGGAAATCGCTGTCGCGACAGGCAAGGGAAAGTGGCGCACCCCGCCGCTCACCTTATGTAATAAAAATACTCGCAGGTGACTTCCTTCGTCTCGCCGGCGCCCAGCACGAGGTTCCAGCGGATGACGCTGTGCCCGGTGAGAGCGCGACTACCGCGGAAGTCGCTCCAATCCTCGCCCACGAAATCACTCACCACGATGTTGCCCTCGTCCGACGCCTCGGTCGCATTCCCGCCAAGCTCGCAGGTGATCATCAACGGAACTGACTCGCTTTTATGATTGGTCACCTGCAACGTGCCCTTCTTCGCAATGCGGACATAGTCGTTCCCGTCGAAATGAATTGCCCCCGGCTCCCGAGCGACTTCTTCCTCTGTGTAAGTCCCGCGCACGTCAACGGCGACCGTCAGGGGTAACTGGCATTTGGCCCCGACCGAGGTGTACGTAAGGAGTTCCTGGGCGACTGGCAGATAGCCGTCCATCACCATAGCGGCGCCCGTCGTCCAGGGGACATCTGTCCTGTTGGTCAACTCGATCTGGTGCCAGACCTCGTTCTTGAGCAGTCTGATGGGAGATGCATGCTTGCCCCTGCCGGGTATCGCCTCGGTCCCGGACCGACTCAACCGGACATCCCACGTGTAAATATGGCGAAAAGGAACTCTGGTCGATACCAGAGGAATCGCCGCCCTCTCGCCCGCCCGGAGTGTGAGCCGGGGAACGTGGTAGAGGAAGAGGTCCTGAGAGCCTTCGCCGACCAGTTCCGGCGGCAGGGAGGGCACTCCCGGCGCGGGAGCCTCCGTTTCGGCCGGCTGTCCGCGAAACTCTCCCACGCGCTGAGATAACAGCACGTTCGACATGGATTGGCTCATGAGCTGTGGCGCAGCCTGTTGAAGCGCATTCCTCAGCGTTGCCTCGAGACTCATGGGCGACACGACGTCCTTGAAGCGGAAATTCGGGACGCCGACGACGAGGTCTGCCGCGACGCCAGTTAGATCCTCCGCCTCGTTCAGGATTTCCGCCTGCATCGCCATATCGGCCTCGCCGCTCTCGTGCAGGGAAATCCGATAGGTGGGAATCCAGCGAACGCCCGGACCGAAGTGGAGCAGCGTGAGCTTCACCTCCCGGTCCGCTGCATCCGGGCCGAACTCCAGCAGCAGACTCTTCTCGGTCTCCTGGCGGGCCTGTCTCGGAATAATCCGCTGCTTCGCGGTGATGCTGTTCAACTTCCCCGTTTCCGGTATGGCCCAAAAGGAGCCGAGCACCATCGAATCGGGAATGCCTTCAACGAGAGCATCTCCACCCTGGTCGGCTTTGCCGGAAGCCCGCTTGACGAACATACAATAACCGTCCTTGAAAACGATGACCCGGACAGTCTCCACATCCAGCGTTCCCGAGGGATACGCCTCTGCAAAAACAGTCGCCGTGAACAGAACCAGCGCCGTGACGACAGAAGCCGTAAAGCGAACCATCTCTTGCCCCCCTGTTCAAGAACCGTCTGCTTCCCCGTTCGGACTCTCGCCTCCGTCCTTGGCAGATACACGTTACCACCTTTCAGTCAATCAAGTCAATTGCACATCCGAAGGTGAAACCCCAATAAGCTCCACTCCACCAATTCCTTGCGCGGCTCGCTCGGACGATTAACAAATAGTTCGTTGCTCGGGTATTTCGGCGCGTGGTATTCCATTCAACAGAGAATCGGGACAAACAAATCTCGCAGTCGATGTTGGTCAATAGGAGGAGCAGATGGAAACGGTGAACAAGCCTCACGACAAGGTGGTTGAAAAATCGAATCATCCCGCGACGAGTCACACATTGGCGGACGATGGGACGCGCGAATCATTTCGTCAGACCGTCTTGACACCCGAGCAGGCGGCCAACATCAAGAGCTCGGTCGCAAGCGCAAGGCCGAGGCGCACGTTCAGGTTCCACATGAAGCTGGTCGAGTCGGACAAGTCCCGGCGTCAGATCGAGGGCTATGCCTCGACGCGCGACATCGACCGCACGGGCGAGATCGTCGAACCGGGCGCATTCGCGGACAGCCTCAAGTACTTCATGGCGAATCCGGTGCTTACCTACATGCACGACTGGAGCAACCCCATCGGCAAGGTGACCGACGTCCGTATCGACGATGTCGGCCTTTTCATCCGTGCCGAGATTTCCGAGACCGCGGAGAAAGTATGGAAGCTCATCGAAGAAGGCATCCTCCGCGCCTTCAGCATCGGCTACGAGGTCGTTGAGGAAAAGGTCTTCGCCGGAGTAAATCACATCTTGAAGCTCAGGCTCTATGAGGTCGCTGTCGTGAGCATACCCGCCAACCGGCGGGCGCTCTTTTCAGTGAGCAAGGCTCTCGAGACGGGAAACGACCTAGTGTATGAGCCTCTTGCCGACGTCACCCGTTCGGAGAAGCTCCAGCCAATACCGACCGGAGAGTATTCGTCGGTTTCCTCATTCTCCGAGACCGCGTTGAACGAAGCGCACGCCATCCTCAAGGAGGTGATGGAGAACTTGGGCGCCGATGGCGCCGCCAGCGGAAACTCCTGACGGAACAAACTTGTTGAAAGCTCGAATTGGACAGGGAGGAAACAATGACAGACGTGAGAATGAAACCAGACAGAGAACTGCTTTCCCTCGTGCATGCCATCAAGGAAAAGGTGGACTCGGGCGCGCAGAGGGAACTCATCAGCTCGATGATACAGGATGCGCTCAAGCAGCAGAGACGCTCCTTCGGCGAGCGCATCTCGCGCAAGGGAGAGTACAGCCTGGATGCCGAGAGAGACCTGTTCGCGCGCCCGCGGCTTCCCGCCGAACTGCAGCGACGCTCCGATGACATCTACCTTGCCTCCAAACTCCTTCGCCGCGACCCCCGCAGCCTGAAGATGTGGAGCGAGTTCGCGCGCGAGGCGTCGGCACTCCGCAAAGCGATGGACACCGCCACGTCCGAGGAAGGGCTTGAATGGATACCGACGGGATTCTCCGCCGAGCTCATCCAGAAGGTCAAGCTGGCTCTTAAGGTCGCCGCGCTTCATCAGCGAATCGCGATGCCGACCAACCCGTTCAAGCTGCCCATCGACGGCGCCGACGCCACCGCCTATCTGTTCGGCGAATCGACCAGCGACACGGCCACCAAGATAACCGCCTCGACGCCCGGCACGAACAACGTCACTTTCGACGCTGTGAAGCTCGCCTGCCGCGTGCTCGCATCGACTGAGATGGAGGAAGACAGCGTCGTGGCCATCCTGCCGTTATTGCGCGACAAGATCGTCCGCGCGCTGGCCGAGGCGCAAGAAAACGCGACCATAAACGGCGATACCGACGCCAACCACATGGACGGCGATGTCACATCCGCGACCGACGTCCGCAAAGCATGGGACGGTTACCGCAAGCTCGCCCTCAGCGCCGCCAAGGTGGACTGCAGCACGTTCGACAAGGCGAGCCTTCGCGCCATCCGCACCGCGATGGGCAAGTACGGCGTGAACCCGAACAACCTGGCGTGGGTCGCGGGCGTCAGCGTGTACAACAAGATGCTCGGCCTCGACGAGGTGATGACGCTCGATAAGTACGGTCCGAACGCCACTATTCTCACGGGCGAGCTCGCGAAATTCGACGGCATTCCTGTCATAGTGAGCGAGTTTGTTCGCGAAGACCTCAACGCGAGCGGCGTGTACGACGGAATTACCACCGACGAGACCGTGCTGCCGCTGGTGTACCGGCCGGCGTTCCTGTACGGCGACCGCAGAAACATCACGCTGCGCGTGAGCCAGGAGTTGTACATGGAGACCGACCAGGACGTCGCGATTGCGACCCAGCGGCTGGATTTCCAGCCGGTGCAGGATGCGACCACCGAGACGATAGTCGGTCTCGGATACAACATCGCATCGTAGGAACCTGTCAGCGGGGGCGCGGGATGCCTGCGCCCCCGCAACCACCGCAGGCGTGAGTCCATTCGCAATCTGGTGCAAGGATGAAGCTGCAAACGACCTCTTACAGACGGCGGAGCAAACACGCGCCTTTGATATGCATGGAAATGGATAACTCAAACTAGGCCGACGGCCCCACCCTCAAGGCACGCCTGCTCCGGGCGCGCAACAAGATAGCGCCACGAGGCAGAGAGAAAGACGCGCTGTCTTGAAGGAGCCGGACGCCGCCGGAGAGAGAAAGAGTGAACGCGCATGGTTGACCTGACGACATTAGCAAAAGCGAAGGAGTATCTGGACATCGAATCCGACGACACCGAGTTCGATTCTCTTCTTGAAAGATTGATAACCGCATCGAGCCGTCAGATCGAAGCATACTGCAATAGAACGTTCGAGATACAGAGCTACTCCGAGGAGTACGACGGCAACGCGAGCGACATCCTGTTTCTCGACAACTCTCCCGTCATATCTGTCGCGACGCTTTCGATAGACGACGAAAGCATTCCAGCCGGGGATTTCAAGGTGTACGACGATTACGTGAGGCTCGTCTCGCGGCTGTTCACTCCCGGAGAGCTCAATGTCTCCATCGAATACTCGGCCGGCTACTTCGACGCTCAAGCCGACTCGCCTCCCGCAGACATCGAGGACGCCTGCATACAACTCGTTGCGTTCAAATACAACCTGCGCGGAGCCGACGGCCTCTCGGAGAAACGCGTGAATCAGGTCACGGACTCCTTCGCGGGAGTCGCCATATCGCTTTCGGTCGCGATCATCCTCGACAAGTACCGCCGGGCCAAACTGGGCGCAGTATAACGACGGAGTCATGCAGATGCCACACGTTCACTTGATATCGGGAACGAACTCGATGAGGCTCAGGGGCCTCGTGCATCCGAGCAAGGACGAGCTGGACCTCGGCCTTGCAACAGACGTGTCGGGAGGCGGCGAGGTCTATGTCAGCCAGAAGAGCGTGCCCTCTCTCACGCTTGTGCGTTCATTCGCCGGTGTACGAAACGAGGACTATGAATCTCTGAGGAGCTGGTACACGAACATATGCCAGGGCGCGCGCAATGCATTCATATTCATCGATGCCGACGGCTCGACATACACCGTCCGATGGACAAATAGTCCGCTGGACTGGCAGAGGGACGCGGAGAATCTATGGTCGGGGTCGATAACGCTACGCGTCGAAGATTTTGAACCCTAGCGCTTCCAACAACGAGGAGAAGGAATGAAGTCGCTCACAACCACAGCCGCAACGCAGTGCGCAAGCCGGTATAACGAGCCCGTCCTGCTGTTCGAGGTCGATTGGTCCGACACCGAAACGGGGCGCTACGCCGATCGAACCGTGTCGGTCGAGGGAGTCGCATACACGGGCGTTGTCCTGCGGGTCGGTCCTATAGCGTGTTCCTTCGGTGAACCCGCGTCCGAGTTCCGCCCCGTCACGGTCACGCTCCTATTCGACGACGCGTTGCGCAGCAGGATTGCGGAGACGGTTCCGGAAGGAAAGTCCGCGCGCATAAAGCTCTTCTTCGTAGGCGGCACGGCCGCAGACGCGATCGAACTGTTCACCGGACACGTGGAGAAGCTGACCGCCGCGGGGCCGGACGCGGTCGAACTGACGCTCGCGGGATTCTTCAAGAGATACGACCGGATGCTGCCGGGCGACATCGTATCCTTGTCCGAATTTCCCAAGGCTCAGGCGGACGATGTCGGCAGGCCCATGCCGGTGGTGTTCGGCGACGTGCCCGAACTGCCGGCGCTGAAGGTGAAGACCGGTCGGAGCACCCGCCTGCGGGGCAGCATCTTGTCATCCGACACAACTATCGAAGCCGACGAAACGGCCGGCTTCCCCGCTTCCGGCACCCTTCTGATCGAGGAGGAACAGGTCACCTACAGCGGCGTGAGCGAGAACGTCTTCACGGGCTGCACGCGGGGCGCGAACGACACCGAGGCGGTAGACCACTTGAACCGTCGCGAAGTGATCGAGTACATGACGGAACACATCTATCTCGTGGCGGGGCACGCGTGTAAGGCGGCGGACGACGTCAGGGTGGCCGGCGTGCCTGTGGAACAGGGCGCATGTGCGATCAACCGGAACAACACGGCGTTGGTTCCGGGCAAATCTCTCACGACCATCACGTTCGTGAACCGTCCCAAGGTGCGCAGCTACTCGCGCGGGTCGCGTTTCTTGGAAGTCCAGTTCGACGAGACGGCGGCGGGCAACGAAGCGATCAACCCCGATTATTGTTACGACGCCTCGCTTGAAGGATTTGCGACACTTGTCTCCAAAATCTCCGGAGCATCCAATAATGACACCCTTCGGATCAAGCAGACAACCGATGTCTCGGGATACGAGACCAAGTACGGCGAGATTCTGAAGGCTTTCCTCATGGTTGAGCACTTCGAGAGCACGACCTTCACCGACGACTATCTGAGCGTGCAAATCGCAGGGCAGAGTTGCAACCTCGCGAAGCCGAGCGAGGAGGACACCGCCGGCGGTGAGGGTGAGGTGGACATCGACCACGGACACACACACTCGATCACGGGCGAACACAGTCACACGATGACCGTCAAGAAGGAAGCCGTTTTCACGAATAACATAGTCCAAACCGGCGGCTCCACGGGCGGCTGGGCAGAGCTGAACGACATCGCCGGGACCAACCTCAATCGCAGCGGCTTCACCACAAGCGCGGATACAGACAAGAGTCTGCAGTGTTTCGTTGCGGCCACAACCTCAAAGGGAAGCGTTCAGAAAATCCAATTCTGCTGTCGGCGGGGCGAAACCAATATGGCGGGCTCATTCTACTTGCGATTCTACCGCAATGGCTCGCTGGAGAAGACGTACTATGTCAGCGGCACTTCCACTCCTCAGACTTTCAAGTCGGGCTGGGAAACGATCAGCGGATTGACCTGGGAGGACCTGGACAATGCGAACACCTATGTTCTGATAACGCCTGCCTCCGGAAATTCTCAGGTAATTCGGTTGTTCGGGGTATGGTACGAACTGGAATACCTGGAGCAGCCCGACACCTATGAGGGCTCGGGCGTGAAGGATTCCGCCGACGTGAACGACCACTCGGGCACAAACGCCCATGTCATCAACGAAGAGCCGATAAGCTCGACCTCCGTTGTGGAAGGCATCGACATAACCGACCTCGTGGCCAAAGATTGGATCTGGTTTAACAACCGCGAGGTTTGGGTCGATTACAACATCGCCGGCTCCGACGACGGCGTCACAGGGTACGTTCTCCATGTCTTTTTCGAGGTCGAGTATGCGCCGTTCGAGGAGATAGTGAGCGATGAGGTCACGTGCAGGGTCGAAGGAATCGAAACCAGCGGCAACGGCGATGGTGACCTAATCGAAAATCCAGCCGACGTCGTCAGGCACACAATGGTAAGCCTCCTCGGGTTCGACGAAGATGCACATATCGACGCGGACTCGTTTGCGGCGACGCGAGAGAGTCTTGAGACTACCGGAGCACGTTTTGCGTTTGCGCTTTTCGACCAGGAGAAAGCTTCGGACCTCATCAGCACGCTGTCAGAGCAGAGCCGAAGCCGGCTGAGCTTCGATTCGGGGAGATTTCGGCTGGTCTATCGGCCGGATTCACTCGGCGAACCCGCGCGTGTGATCTCACCGAGTTCCCTCCTTGCCGGTTCGCCGAGAGTTCAGCACATGGGACTCGAAAGTGTGTTCAACGAGGTTATCGGCTACCACTCCCGCGATTACTCGAAGCGCGGGAGCATTCCCGACAGATACTCCGATTTTTCGCTCGCCGAAAACGCGCAGAGCCAGGCCGCATATGGGATGCGGGAGTCGAGGCTCGAGCTTTTTGCCATCAGCGACGCCGAATACGTCCAGGAGCTTCTGGATTTTCTGGCTGCTCGTTATGCCGATCCGGTGCGCAGATATGTGTGGAAGTCGCTGTTGCGCGATGTTGACCTCGAGAGGGGCGACATCGCCGAAATATGTGACTTGGAAATGAACCTCTTCAAGGTCAAGGGAGAAATTGTGGAATCGACGTTTCTCGGCGGCAGCGGCATCAACCGTGAGTTCGACACCATCGCTTTCGCAGCTGAGCTGGAACCATATGCCCTGTACTGGTCGGTTCCGGCTGGCGCGTTCATCCGGTTGATCGAAGACACGTTCTTCTTCATAGTCCAGCGCGAGCTCGTGGCGCGCCTCACATCGGACGGGGTGTTCTACATCAAGGGTTTCGTGATAAGCGACCAGGCGTTTCCGGCGGCGACGGCGCATCCGCTCTCCTACGATTCCGACCGCGAGAGCATAGCCTTCGCGCTTTCGGACAATACGCGCGTCATGGAGCTCGACAACGATGGCAACATTCTGCTCCCCTTGACCCAGGAGGGCGACCAGGAGCTGACGTTTTCGGGCTCGGCTGATGAGATCGATTCAGATGGCTCAACACTCTGGTTCAATGTTGGCTCCGAACGCGCGGCCGAAGTTACATCGGCAGGACTCCTGATGCTCCCGAAATACATCGTCGAAAATTGCTCATGGGAAGGCCTCTACGGATAAGGGGGAAAAGGTGAAAAGGATAAAAGGGAAAAATGGAACTATTCGCGTTTCTGCATGGACGGCGCTCCTCGTCATCCTCTGTGTCCTCTGTGGCTCTTTGATTCTCTCGGGCACAACCGACCTCGCCAATATGGCCGCGATCGCAGCGGCTTACAACTTCTACGCCACAACCGATGTGAGCGCGGGCGACGTGGTCGTATGGGATTCCACCACCGCCTATGGCGTCAAAACGACTATCGTCGAGGGAGCGAATACGGTCGCGGGCGTCGCCACGGAAACGGTCAGTGCGGGCAATGACTGCACGATCAGGCAAGACGGCGGCCGGGTGGCCGTCAATATCACGGGCACGGTCACGAAGGGTCAGTGGCTTATCACTTCGACTACGACGGGAAAAGCGAAGGGCGTGGACACCCTTCAGGCTGGGATATTCGCCCGGGCGATCGCTGATGCAGGCACGCCCGCCGCCGGGCAGGTCTATGCCAGCGTGGATATGGGCTACCTCGGCTACATCACGGGGGGTACGGGCGAGGCAAATACCGCTTCGAATCAGGGTGCGGGCGGCGTCGGCCCGTTCGACACAAAATCGGGCGTGGACCTCCAGTTCCGCAACCTGAACGCCGGGAGCAGCAGGGTTTCGGTCACGCTCGATTCGGGCAACAAGGAAATCGATGTCGATGTCAACGAGGGAAACATCGCTCACAACAATCTCTCCGGCGCGGGCACGAATAGCCATGCGCAGATAGACTCCCACATCGCCGACGCCGGCAAGCATCGCGAGATAAACGATTCCGGCACCGGCACGACCGACCTCTGGAGCGCCGACAAGATCAATGCGGAGCTCGCGGGCAAGAGCGACACCGGGCATTCCCACACCGAGAGCGACATCACCGACCTTGACCACGACGCGCAGAAGGTCAAGGGCAAGTCGTTCGACGATACGGGCCTGGCCGACGGAAAGATTTGGAAGTACGACTCAGCCTCTCAGACATGGAAGATAGCAGACGATGCCGGCGCCGCCAGCGGCGAGGCCAACACCGCCTCAAACCTCGGAGCGGGCGTTGGCGTGTTTGAGCAGAAATCCGGCGTGGACCTCCAGTTCAACAGCCTCGTCGCCGGAAGCACAAAGCTGTCCATCTCCGAAGATGACCCCAACGACGAGATTGACATAGACGTCGTTGAGGGCAACATCGCTCACCAGAACCTCTCGGGAGCGGGCACGAATACGCACGCGCAGATAGACACCCACATCGCCGACGCCGGGAAGCACCGCGAGATAAACGATTCCGGCACGGGGTCAACGGAACTCTGGAGCGCGAATAAAATAAGCACCGAGCTTGCGGGTAAGCTCGGCACAGTCGAAGAAGAGGACGGCAGCCCGTCAGACTCCGCCGTCACAGTCATCAAGGTCCCCAACAATTCCCTCGACAACCCGAGCGCGGGGACGGTCAGCATCAATCCGTGGGATATCGCGGAAGGAGTTCGCTTCTACGATGACTTCCTGGGCGGCAACAACGTCTATTGGACGACCTCTACTACCGGCACGGGCGCAGCCGTGGCGCTCGAAGCGGACACTCCAAACGGCGTCTGCTCCCTGGCCTCCGGCACAGACGCCGGGGCGAAGGCGTCCATTAAGCTCGGGGATGGCAAAAATAATCTGAGGGGCTCTCAGAACGCCGTCGTCGAATTCTACGCGAAGGCGGATAGTCTCACCGACAATAACGAGGTGGAGATGGGCGGATGGAATTCGACGGACGGAGACTATTTCTTCTTCTGGGCCTCGGCTACCACAAACAGCGGTAAATGGGTAGCCCTCACCGCCAACAATTCTTCCTATGAAACCACAAACATCGACAGCACAATAAACACATGGCGGCACTTCAAAATCGAGCTGACCTCTTCATCCGTGAAGTACTACATAGACGGGTCGCTCGTGGCGACGCATACGACCTATGTGCCCGATGCGGGAATGGACTTATTTTGTCAATCAAGCCAGAGCACAGGCGCGGGCACGAGTTACAAACTATACATCGACAGTGTTCTGTTCACTCAAGACAGATAGGAGGTATCAGCGATGAAAAGGAGAATCCTTGCTATAGCGCTTGCTTTCAGCATGGCGGCAGTTGGCCCGGCATGGGCGGCCTTAGAAATATTGAGCGTCTCGAAGCCGGTTCCGAACGCGGAGTGTCAGACGGCGACAGGTAAGGTGACCGCAGTAGGAATAGAGCTTCGGCTCTCAAAAGGCGCGGGCGATACCTACACTCTCACGATCCCCGCGTGGAATCCCGATACCCTCGAACCATGGACAAAGGGGGAGCTGAACATCTATATCACCGCCCACTCCGTGCATTACGAAGAGGTGGCCGTCCCAGAACCCGAACCTGACCTCACACTGTTTGATGGCTACACCATGGACACACCCACGATGAAGGCTTTTGTGAAGCTGCTCATCAAGGAGATAAACATCCTCCGCGCAAGCCACGGCCTGCCTGACCGCACATGGGAGCAGTTCATGACCGCCCTGCGCGTTGAACTCGAAGAGGAATGAGCAATACTACGAGTAAGGAAGGACAGGATTGAAGCGAATATGCCAAACGGCGACTGTCCAATAGGAGCGGCTCATGCACAACAGATACGTTTGCTCGAGGACAGCATCGAGCGCCACGACCGCTGTCTGTCGCAAAAGGCGGAGGCCGCGAGCCTCGAAAGGATAGAAGCCAAGGTGGACAAGATAAGCAACATGTTCTGGGCGTTGATCATGCTCATTGTCGCAAATCTCGTCGGGATCATCCTGATGCTCTTGAGAGCACGGCTATGAAGGGCGAGAGATTCTACGACGTCATCAATCGATTGTGGTACAGGCTGCTCTGGTGCGAGGAGCTCGGCTGTTACGTGTGGACTCTCGAGGAAGGGCAGCGTTCGCTCTTGATAAATACGGATTCCGAGAAGGAGGTGGGACACGATGGGATTCAACACGAAGAAGGCGGTTGAGAAAGGCTTTCAGGCATTGGAGACGACCGGCCCGGCTTCGGCCGTAGGGGCGATAGTAGGGTACGGGCTACCCGGCTCGGTGAAGGAGTTGCAGGGCCAGGAGGAAGTCGTCGCAGCGGTGACGACGACCCTTTTTTCCATAATCTTCAACATGGTTCGCAACTGGTGGAAGCATCGTCACGAACTGCAGGTGAGCAAGTGAGCGGGTGACTCCTTCGGAGCTGTACCCCTCTCTTGAACGGAAAGGTCCACAGGGATGCTGAAAGCGAGACTCAGCGCGCTGCCGTTGAGATTCAAGACCGCGAGGCAGCGCCGAGAATTCGATTCCACAAACGTTCGTCCGGAGCTGGTGTGGATGGTGAGCTTCCTCGCCCTCTGGATTTTCTGGAGGCACAGACGTATTCCGGAGATAACCGAGATCTACCGGACCGACGAGGAACAGCGCGCGTTGTACCCCGACGAGCCCGGGAGGAAATCGGTTCATCAATTCTGGCGCGGCTGCGACATGGTTGTGCGAGAGCTGGGGGCAGCCGCGCACCGGGACATTTGCGACGCCGCCAACAAGCTCTTTCCGTATGGAAAGCCCGGCTATCAGACCTGTATCTATCACAATGCCGGAACGGGCTGGCACCTTCACCTGCAGGTGAGGGACTGATGCGGCGTGTGAGTTGAAAAAGCGTGTCTCAGCCTGTAGTATGGTAGAGGTGACAGTTTAAGTAATTCGTAAGAGCCTTGAGACACGCGAGCCGATCCGGGCCGACAATTTCTTCTCGGAAAGGCGCTTAATGGCTGGGTAGCCAAAGAATTCAGCCGGATGCTGACCTCCCTCCTTTCCTCAATCCATCGACTCAGGGATTCTCTTGTGAATGCAGCAAGAGAAGAGGACAAATGGCATGTGTGCGCGCTTATCCTCATATTCCTGTCTGCCATTGTGATCAGGCTTCACTTCCTTTCTGAGCCGGTATTACAGGATGAGGCAAGCAACTTTGTCAGATTCGTGGTACCACCCTTTCATATGGGGCTTCTGAGTTATTCCGACGTGAATAACCACGTCTTTCATACGTTCCTGGTTCGCGTAGCGTACCTTCTCCTCGGCAACAAACCGTGGGTGATGCGGCTGCCCGCGCTCGCGGCCGGGATACTCATAGTGCCTGCATCTTATTTTGTGATTCGCACCCATTACAACAAGGACGCAGCGCTTCTGACTGCGGGCTTCGTTGCGGCTTCCTCACTGCTTGTGCGATATTCGATGCTTGCGCGCGGATATAGCCTCATATGCTTGTTCTTTCTTCTCAATCTCGGCCTCGCAAAATATCTCAAGGAAAGCGTAAACGCAAATGCATGGCTGCTGTTCGCCGTTCTATCAGCGTTCGGTTTCCTCACAATTCCTACTATGCTCTATCCTTTTGGAATATTGATTGTCTGGCTTTTCTTGTCCATCTTGTTTCAAGATAACGGCATCAGTCGCGGCATTGTGCTGGCGCGCTTATTCAAGACGTTGATGACCGTGGCGCTCCTGACAGCGGCGTTCTATCTTCCGGTGATAATAGTATCCGGCATCAAGCCCTTGGTTGCGAATAGATTCATAGCGCGAAAATCTTACGCAGATTTCTTCTCCGACTTGCGGCCGTTCCTCCGCTATTTCTGGGCCGATTGGAACAAAGACCTTCCGACTGTGGTACGTCTTCTCTTAGTGACCGGCTTCTTCGTTTCATTGATCTTCCATAAGCGGTTATCCCGCTGTCGGATTCCAATTGTCTTTGCAGTATTAATCTGGGTCGTGCCTCTCCTGCTGGCTCATCCCGTGGTCCCTCCCATTCGGGTCTGGCTTTTCCTGTTGCCCTTGTATTTGGGATTGGCATCAACCGGGTTGACCTATCTCTTTGGAATGCTTCAGGCAAGATTCGGCGCGTGCAGGCGTGCTGTGTTCGCCGTGTTTGTGACTGCTTTTTCTCTTTTCTTAGGTTTGAAGGTCTTTCAGACGGAATTCATCTATCCGCCTATAGGCACCGTAAGAGATGCGGAGCAGGTCGTGCTATTTCTGAAGGATAATCTTGAACCCGGCGACAAGGTCGTTGCTCCAGACTGGAGATCCTTGGTGCAATATTATTTCCTGCTGCATGATGTGCCATTCGACTATTTGAACCCGGATTATCACGACGCAAATCGAATATGGGTCCTCGCTGGAGAGTATAGGATACGGCTGGACGCAAGCCTCAAATATCAAGGGACGACTGTTTCCGAGAGATTCCAGAAAGTCTTCCCCGGCTACGGGAAGACAGAGTTGATCAAGCAGTACAGGGATGCGACTATCTATCGGATCAAGAAAAAGAGACCCTCTGAAAGAGCCTCCGAAAGAGATGATATTCGCCAGTAATGACTTTGCATGAGATGTATTGAAACCCAAAAGGAAGATGCTGCATCAGTGGGGTGTCGGCGGGAATTCCTCTTTTTACTTCCCTCCGCTGTTTTCCATCGAGTAAGTCTCATACAGCGCCCTATCGCCGAATGTCTTGACCGGCCTGGCGGCGGTAAAGTTGGGAAAAATCTCCTGAATTACTTCACCTCCAGAGCTTCCGGCTGTTTTCAGCGCGACTTCGTTGGCTACCACCAACAGGCGGTTGGGACGCTTTGAGTTCGGATTCAAACGGTCAACCAGTTGGTTGTCAGGAATCTCATGGAGTTTGAAGTAATACCTGAGCGGACAATAGAAAGTCCCGACAGCCAAAACACTGTCACCCGGCCTGAGATAACTTTTCAAGAAGATTGCCATCTCTTCGGCCTCTACAAATGACATGGTCTCTGAGGAGCGATAGAACGAGTTATTATGTACCACGTTGAAGCTCAACACAATCGACAGGGCAACAGCCAAAAACGGAATTGCGATATGCCTCCATTTGCCAAGCTTAGCGACGACTGGCTCCGAAAGAGCGATTATGCCCGAAGACGCTAAACCCAAGTACAAAGGCAACAGAAACAGCCAGACGCGAGGATAAATTATTGTTCGATACGCCGCCACTGCGGGAATGAGCCACACGATGCCCGCAACAACTATGGGCATCCTGAACTTGGACACTTTGTAGTGAAATGCACTGGCCACGAAAAACCCAATTACCATTACTATGCTCAGTGCGGACGGAATATCCCTATTCCATTGGTTCCATACCAGCTCAGCGGAAGGCAGAAACGTTGAAGCAAAAGCCGACCACGACTTGGGCTTCATGTATCCCCACGAAAAAATGGAACCCAGGTCCGAAAAAACAAAAGCGGGAAGATACAATATTCCGGTCAAAAAGACGACAGCCAATCCTGCGACGAACAGGCGTTTGATAAAAAGCCCGCGACCGACACGGATATCCCCAACCATGCAGGATAAGAAGAGCCAGACCACGACTATTCCAAATGGATAAAGCATAATGGGGACGGTAAAGAACCCCAACGCAGACAATATGACAAATAGCGCCCACAAGCCTAAACCGTTCGTTTCCCTGAGATATATCGCGACGGCAAAGATGAGCAGGAAGGTCAAACAGACCAGGGTGTACCCGCGGGCATTTGTTGAATACTCGATAAGCGCCGAGGAAGATGCGGCGAAGCCTGCCGCGAGGAGCGCTGCATCCTTATTGAAAAAACGGCGGATCAAGAAATAGAGTGCCGGTATGCAGAGCAGGCCGGCAGATAGCGCGGGCAGACGGATAATCCATGGCCGGTTACCAAGGATAGAATATACGACGTGAACGAGGAAAGTGTGAAAAACATGATTATTGGAATAAGAGTAAGACGAAAGCCCGACATAATAGGGTTTTGAAGAGTAATCGCAAAAATTGGCGGCTTCGTCGTAACGCATCGGTTCAGAAAGGAAATATAGCCGAACCCCAACCGCTACAACACATAGTATGACAAAGGAAAGCAGATGAAGCCTGTCCTCTTCGCGGATTGCGTCTAAAAAACGCTGCACTTGTTTCCTTGAAGAATGGAACGAACAACCCAGCAAGTTTCCCATCCCATTTAGTCATAAGTCCGCATTAGGCCAATGAATGTCGGATTTGTTCATTGGATGATATAACAAACCCTCTCAGGTGTCAAACACACTTCCTGGCCTTCCACTCGTATGGCAGCCGGTGATGACGACTGCACCTTTCGTTTTCCAATCCGCATGTATGTGGGTCGGCGATCCGGCTTGATCCTTCACCTGTGGGTGAGGAGCTGATGCGGTGTGTAGGTTGAAAAAGAGGGCATGAGGCTGTAGTATGGTATAGGCGTCGGCTAAAGAAGCCCGGTAAGAACCTTGAGACAAGCGCACCCATAGGAAGCTGCGGCGTCTTCTCCGAAAGGCCTCGGCATTGAGTTTCCTCATAGAAGAAGGCATCCGCCCGCTGGTAAACGCTCTTAACAGACTTGGCTTCGCGAGCACGGTTTACAGTTGCGAAGGCCATTTCGGCCCCAAGCGGAACGACCTGTTCCTTCCGACCGCTTATGTGACCTTCAGCGTAATCGACGTGAAGGAGTTCAGGCGGCTGTATGAGCAACTGCTCGCGATGGACAGGTCCCTCCGAGTCGCCAGCCTGAGGCTGACTTACGACTGCATACTCGGCCGCTACACCCTCTCGATATGGCCGGACGATGCGCTTCAGACGCCCGGAAAGAAGCGCGCCATCGTGGACCCCGTCATCCGGCGGCTCTCGGAAACCGTATTGAATTACGCGGAGCAAAGCCGCGAAGCGCCTGACCCGGAGGCCGACTCCGACGAAGGCGCCGCATTTCCGTGCGGTGAATCCGTCCCTCCCTGCGCCCTTGTCATCCCGCCCAGACAGCCGGTGTGTCCCTTCGTCCCCCTCCTCGGAAAAGCGCCGGAGAGCCTCCGGTGAACTCCGAGCCGGACAGCACGTTCATCACGTTTATCTGCAAATGCGGACAGAGGATAAGGGTGCCCGCCGAGCGCGCGGGCGCGAAAGGTCGCTGCAAGGCGTGCGGACGCAGGCTCGTCGTCCCGACGCCCGAACAGCCCCTTAAGGAGGAGGACTTCGTCCCACCGCCGATTCAGGACGTTTCCCCTCAGCACCGAAGAGAGCTCGAGGGGACCTACTCCGAGGAAGACCTTATCACCTACCCGCGGCAGCCGCCGATTCCGAAAGAGCCGACCGTGCCACCGAAGGCACTGGAAGAGAAGAAGAGCCTGTTTGAAATGCTGGGCGAGATATTGAGGTATCCTGTTTCCGACAGGCTGGCCACACAGATATTTCTGTCCGGAGCCATCCTCTTCAGCCCGCTGGCGTGGAAACTGATCGGGCTGTTAAGATATATAAGGATCGTTGTGCCCATACCTTGTCTCATCGACTTTCTGGTGTTGGGCTTGCAATTCATCCTCGTCATCGCCGTCATCAGCTTTCGCCTTATGTATTTTAGCTATATGCTGCTGATAATCCAGAGGTCGGCGGAGGGTGACCGAAGGATTCCGGAGCTGCCCGTTTTCCAGACGTGGGACCAGAACCTGAAGGACCTGGTGAAAGTGCTTGCGGCCTCGGCCATAGCTTTCTCTCCATTCCTCGTGTATGCGGTGGCCGTAAACATCGGGGTGATTGCGGAGGTAATGGAGGCGTTCGCGAGAGGCGAAGCCCCCGGAGCCGGGGTCATGAACGATGCCTCCTCCAGCCTCGGAGCGCTCGTGCTGCTGTATGCCATCGCGGCGTTCTACATGCCCATGGTGCTGATGATACTGGTGGTGACCAAGCGCTTCTCGCGGGCGGTCAATCCGCGGCTCGTCTTTCGGTCCATTGTCCGAATCGGACGGGAGTACGTCGTGGCCGTGCTCATAATCTTCCTCTTCCTCAGAGGGGCGCTCACGCTGCTCACGATACTCAAGGACGTGCTTGCCACAGATTGGTTCGTCGCTTTGGCGGGATACGTCGGCGAACCGATAGTTGAGTTTTATGTGCTCGTCGTCACGATGCACGTGATCGGCCTGCTTTACTATCGGAACGGAGACAGGTTAGAATGGTAGCATGATAACGAGGTCGAGAGACGATGAGCCTGCTTGACAAGATAGACCGATTCGCGGATGGGGTCGCCGCGGCTGTGGCCGATTCCGCCCATCGCAGGCACGTCAAGATCGTCGTGTATGTCCTCCTCGTCGCGACGGCAGTCGGCATACCGTATTCTCTCATCCGACACGTGTACACCAGTGGATTCCACGTGGTCAGCGTCGAGCGCGAAGAACGCGTCG